>MEEK01000018.1 GCA_001724425.1 Microbacterium sp. SCN 70-27 | reverse complement strand
GAAGGTCATCATCTCCGCTCCCGGCACCGACGTCGACGGCACGTTCGTCATGGGTGTCAACGACGGCGACTACGACCCGGCGACGATGAACATCATCTCGAACGCGTCCTGCACGACCAACTGCCTCGCGCCGCTCGCGCAGGTCTTCAACGACAACTTCGGCATCGAGCGCGGCTTCATGATGACCGCGCACGCGTACACGGCCGACCAGAACCTGCAGGACGGCCCGCACGGCGACCTGCACCGTGCCCGCGCCGCGGCGATCAACATCGTCCCCGCGTCGACCGGTGCCGCCAAGGCGATCGGCCTCGTGCTGCCCGAGCTCAACGGCAAGCTCTCCGGCTCGTCGTACCGCGTTCCGGTTCCCACCGGCTCGATCGTCGACCTCACGATCATCACGCCCACCGAGGGCCTGACGGTCGAGAAGATCAACGAGGCGTACAAGAAGGCCGCCGCCGAGGGTCCCCTCAAGGGCTACCTGAAGTACAACGAGGACGCGATCGTCTCGACCGACATCCAGCTCGACCCGCACTCGTCGGTGTTCGACGCCGGCCAGACGAACGTCTCGGGCAACCTCGTGAAGGTGTCGTCCTGGTACGACAACGAGTGGGGCTATTCGAACCGCCTCGTCGACCTCACCGAGCTCGTCGCCGAGAAGCTCTGAGTTCACACCATGGCTCTGCGTACCCTCGATTCACTGGGTTCGCTGGCCGGTAAGCGTGTCATCGTCCGTGTTGACTTCAATGTCCCTCTGAAAGAGGGCGTCATCACGGACGATGGCCGTATCCGGGCGGCACTTCCCACTCTGAACCACCTCATCAACCAGGGCGCACGCGTCATCGCGTGCTCGCACCTGGGGCGGCCCGACGGCGCGCCGGATGCGAAGTACAGCCTCGCGCCGGTGGCGCAGCGGCTCGCGGAGCTCCTCGGCAAGCCGGTCGCGTTCGCGGGCGACACCGTCGGCCAGTCCGCGCAGGACGCCGTGGCGGCGCTCGAGGACGGCGATGTCGCCGTGATCGAGAACCTCCGCTTCAACCCGGGCGAGACGGCGAAGGATGCCGCTGAACGGCGCGCCTTCGCCGAGCAGCTCGCGGCCCTCGGCGACGCGCTCGTATCGGACGGCTTCGGTGTCGTGCACCGCAAGCAGGCGTCGGTGTACGAACTCGCGGAGATCCTGCCGTCCGCGGCCGGTTTCCTCATCGAGAAGGAGGTCGACGTGCTCGACCGACTGACCGAGAACCCTGCCCGCCCGTACGCCGTCGTCCTCGGCGGCTCGAAGGTGAGCGACAAGCTCGGCGTCATCGAGCACCTGCTGCCCCGCGCGGACAAGATCCTCGTCGGCGGCGGCATGATGTTCACGTTCCTCGCCGCGCAGGGGTACAAGGTCGGCAAGAGCCTCCTCGAGGTCGACCAGATCGACACCGTCAAGGGCTACATCGCTCAGGCCGCCGAGCGCGGCGTCGAGCTTGTCCTTCCCGTCGACGCCGTCGTGGCATCCGGCTTCGCAGCCGACGCCGACCACGTCGTCGCCGCGGCGGACGCCCTCGAGGACACCCCCTTCGGCGCCGACGGTCTCGGCCTCGACATCGGTCCGGACACCGCGACGAACTTCGCCGAGGCGATCCGATCGTCTACGACGGTGTTTTGGAACGGCCCCATGGGCGTGTTCGAGATGCCGGCCTTCGCGGGCGGCACCCGTGCCGTCGCACAGGCGCTCACCGAGGTCGACGGCCTGTCGGTCGTGGGCGGCGGCGACTCGGCGGCCGCAGTGCGGCAGCTGGGCTTCGCGGACGACCAGTTCGGTCACATCTCCACCGGCGGCGGTGCGAGCCTGGAGTTCCTGGAGGGCAAGAAGCTCCCCGGGCTGGAGATCCTCGGATGGGAGAGCTGATGGCGCGCACACCGCTTATCGCCGGCAACTGGAAGATGAACCTCGACCACCTGCAGGCGGTGGCCTTCGTGCAGAAGCTGCACTGGACGCTGAAGGATGCCGCCCACGAGGACGGCAGCGTCGAGGTCGCTCTGTTCCCGCCGTTCACCGCCCTTCGTACGGTCCAGACGCTCCTCGACGCCGACAAGATCCCGTTCGCCCTGGGCGCGCAGGACCTGTCGACGAAGGACTCGGGTGCGTACACGGGTGAGGTGTCGGGTGTCTTCCTGAACAAGCTCGCCTGCCGGTACGTGATCATCGGTCACTCCGAGCGTCGCGACTATCACCACGAGACGGACGAGATCGTCGCGGAGAAGGTCCAGGCGGCTCTGCGCAACTCCCTCGTGCCGGTCATCTGCGTCGGCGAGACGCTGGAGCAGCGCGAGGAGTCCGGCCCCACGGCCGTCTCGGTCGGTCAGCTGGAGGTCGCGCTCGAGGGCGTGCCCGCCGACGCCGACATCGTGGTCGCCTACGAGCCCGTCTGGGCGATCGGCACCGGCCAGGTCGCCTCCCCCGAGCAGGCGCAGGAAGTCTGCGCTGCCCTCCGGGCAGTGGTCGCCGACAAGCTCGGAGCGGATGCCGCGGCACGCACGCGCATCCTGTACGGCGGTTCGGTGAAGTCCGGCAACATCGCGAGCTTCATGCGCGAGCCCGACGTCGACGGCGCACTCGTCGGCGGCGCGAGCCTCGTCGCGGACGAGTTCGCGGCGATCATCCGCTACCAGAAGCACGTCGGCGTCTGACGCCGCCTGACTGCGGGGTGCGTTCCCACGAGGGGGCGCGCCCCGCAGCCGGTATACTCGACCCTTGTGCGCCCTGCGGTGGGCGCTGCGAAAGGCTTCATCGACTGTGGACATCCTCGAGTTCGTGCTCCAGGTGGTGCTGGGAATCACCAGCCTCCTGCTGACACTCCTGATCCTCTTGCACAAGGGACGCGGCGGCGGCCTCTCCGACATGTTCGGCGGCGGCATGAGTTCCGCGATGGGATCGTCCGGTCTCGCCGAGCGCAACCTCAACCGCTTCACGGTGGTCCTTGCGCTGGTCTGGTTCCTGTCCATCGTCGCCCTCGGGCTCATCACGAAGTTCCAGGGTCTCTGATGGCTACCGGAGGAAACGCGATCCGCGGCACCCGCGTCGGTGCCGGCCCCATGGGCGAGCAGGACCACGGACACCACGCCGACCGCCTCGCTGTGTCGTACTGGGATGCCCTCGGCAACGAGACGGTGCGCTACTTCGCCGCCGGGATCGCCGAAGAGGAGATCCCCGAGACGATCGACTCCCCGCACTCGGGGCTGCCGGCCGGGCGCGACAAGGAGAACCCGCCGGCGCTCGCGAAGACCGAGCCGTACAAGACGCACCTCGCCTATGTGAAGGAGCGTCGCACCGAGGAAGAGGCGGACGCCCTCCTCGACGACGCGCTGCAGCAGCTGCGCGACCGGCGCGGCCAGGCCTGACCTCTTCCGCGTCGCGGATCGAGCCCCATGCCGAACGGGGCCGATCCCGCACGGCACGATCCGTCGCGCGTCAGAACTCCTGGTCGATGAGCTCGGGCGGGACGCTCGCCGCGGCATCCTGATCGACGAAGAACAGCGTGCGCTTGCGCCCCTTCGCTCCCGCCGCGGGAACCGTCTCGTAGCTCGCGCCCGCGAGCGCGAGCCCGAGCGGGGACGCTTTGTCGACGCCCGACAGCACGAGCCACACGCACCGCGCCGAGTTGATGACCGGTCGCGTGAGGGTCAGCCGGTTCTCCGGCGGCTTGGGGGAGTGCCACACCGGGACGACCGAGCGATCGGTCACCTGGATCTCGGGCCGGTCGGGGAAGAGCGAGGCGATGTGTCCGTCGGGTCCGACGCCCAGGAAGCAGAGATAGAACTCGGGCCAGGGGTGCTCTTCCGTGCCGAATCGGGCGAGGTCGGCGGCATACGCCTGCGCGGCCGCCTCGAGGTCGGACACGTCGCCCGTCGTCGCCATCGCGTGCACGTTCTCGTCCGGGACATCGATGCGGTCGAGGAGGGCGGCGCGGGCACTCGCGTCGTTGCGCTCGGAGTCTCCGGCCGGGAGGAAACGCTCATCGCCCCACCAGAAGTGCACCGTCGACCAGTCGACGTCGCCGCGCCGGGCATGCGAGCCCGCGGCGCGCAGCACCTCGGTGCCGATCGCACCGCCGGTGAGCACGATGTGCGAGGTCTTGCCCGCACCGGATCGGCGGATGAGCCGGACGAGCAGCCGATCGGCGACGTCGGAGGCGAGGGTCGCCGCGTCCGCGCTGATCACGACCCGCTTCTCCGTCCACAACTGCGTCATCGGGACTCCTACGTCTCGGTCGTGGTGGCCGGTCCCAGCAGGGCCCAACCCTCCGTGATCACTCGACCATACAGGAGGTCCGGGTCGAGCCTGCGCAGCTCCTCGGCGAGGCATTCGCGCAGGGTGCGACGGGGGAGGACGATGTCGTGCTCCGGCTGTCCGGGCTGCGTGAGCGCTGCGTCGATGTCGTTGCTGCGCTCGAGCAGGATGTCACCGTTCGCGCGGGTCAGACGCACGCGCTGGATGCCGTGCTCCCACTCCTCAGGCGCCGAATAGCGCCACACGACGGGGACGTCGAGCTTCAACCGGAGCCACGCCGCCAGAAGCCCCGTCGACGGAGAGCTGCCCGCGCCGACGACCTCGACGGCCGTGACCGGCTCGTACGGGGGCTGGTCGAGCACGGCGGCGAGCTGCTCGCGCCAATGCGTCAGACGCGTCCACGCGAGGTCCGTGTCGCCCGGCGCGTACGACGTGCCGAGCTGCGAGAGGCGATCCTTCGTGAACGGCTTCGTCGAGGCATCCGTGATCCGGCGCTGCGCCATGCGGCCGACGTCGGACGCCGATGGCACCGCCGGCGGGTAGTTCGGCCACCAGGCGACGACGGGGGCGTCAGGGAGCAGGAGGCCCGTGATGAGCCCCTCCTGGTTGTCCGCCGCGGGGCCGTGGGCACGCAGCACGATGACCTCGCTCGCCCCGGCGTCGCCGCCCACGCGGATCTGGGCATCGAGCTTCGCGTCGCCTTCCGGGTTCGCGATCAGCACGATGACGCGCATCGGGTGTTCGCGCGAGGCGTCGTTCGCGGCCTCGATCGCCTCTTCGTGCAGGCCGTGTGTCGTCACGATGACGAGGGTGAGCACGCGTCCGAGCGCGACGGCTCCGCCCTCCTCGCGCACGCTCACGAGGGAGCGGGCGATCTTCGAGACGGTGGTGTCGGGCAGATCGACGATCACGGGCGCCTCCAGACGCGGCCGTCACGGGCCAAGAGCTCATCGGCGGAGGGGGGACCCCACGAGCCGGGGGAGTACTGCTCGAGCGGACCGCCGAGCTGTGCCCAGTACTGTTCGACGGGGTCGAGGATCTTCCAGGAGAGCTCGACCTCCTCGTGACGGGGGAACAGCGGCGGGTCGCCGAGGAGGACATCGAGGATGAGTCGTTCGTAAGCCTCGGGGCTCGACTCGGTGAATGCGTGGCCGTAGCCGAAGTCCATCGTCACGTCGCGCACTTCGTTGCCTGCGCCGGGCACCTTGGATCCGAAGCGGATCGTGACGCCCTCATCGGGTTGCACGCGGATGACGAGGGCGTTCTGGCCGAGCTCGTGTGTCTGGTTGCGCTGGAAGAGCATCTGGGGTGCCCGCTTGAAGACGAGCGCGATCTCGGTGACGCGGCGGCCGAGCCGCTTGCCGGTGCGCAGGTAGAACGGCACGCCCGCCCAGCGGCGCGTGGCGATCTCGAGCTTCACCGCGGCGTACGTCTCGGTCGTCGAGTCGGGGTTCATCCCGTCCTCCGCGAGGAAGCCGGTCACCTCCTCGCCGCCCTGCCAGCCGCCCGCGTACTGTCCGCGCGCCGTGGCGGTGGTGAGGTCGTCCGGAAGGCGTACGGTGGATAGCACCTTCTCCTTCTCGGCGCGCAGATCCGACGCCGACATGGAGATGGGCTCTTCCATCGCCGTGAGCGCCAGCAGCTGCAGCAGGTGGTTCTGGATGACGTCGCGCGCGGCGCCGATGCCGTCGTAGTAGCCGGCGCGCCCGCCGACGCCGATGTCCTCGGCCATCGTGATCTGGACGTGGTCGACGTAGTTCGAGTTCCAGATGGGTTCGTACAGCTCGTTCGCGAAGCGCAGCGCCAGGATGTTCTGAACCGTCTCCTTGCCGAGGTAGTGGTCGATCCGGAAGATCGAGTCCGCCGGGAACGCAACCTCGAGCGCCGCGTTCAGCTCCCGCGCCGTCTGCAGGTCGGAGCCGAAGGGCTTCTCGATGACGACGCGGCGCCAGGCATCCGGGTTCGTGGACTTGTCGTCGACGAGGCCCGACTGCTTGAGCTGCTTCGCGACGATCGGGAAGTCGCGCGGCGGGATCGACAGGTAGAACGCGTGGTTGCCCATCGTCCCGCGTTCGACGTCGAGCTTCTCGATCGTCTCGCGCAGGCGGCGGAAGGCGTCGTCGTCGCCGAACTCGCCGGAGACGAAGCGGATGCCTTGGAGCAGCTGCCGCCACGTCTCCTCGCGGAACGGCGTGCGTGCGTACTGGCTCACCGAGTCGTGCACGACCTGCGCGAAGTCCTGGTCCTCCCAGTCGCGCCGGGCGAAGCCGACGAGGGCGAACCCGGGCGGCAGCAGGCCGCGGTTGGCGAGGTCGTACACGGCGGGCATGAGCTTCTTGCGGGACAGGTCGCCCGTCACGCCGAAGATCACGAGGGCGCTCGGCCCGGCGATCCGATTCAGGCGACGGTCTTCACTGTCACGCAGCGGGTTGTTCCCGCGCGAGATCTCCACGGTCATGGAATGGTGCTCCTACTGGGCGGCTTCGAACAGCGCCAGGACATCGGACTGCGGGTCGGTGAGCGTCAGCGTCACGACCGGGCGTCCGTGGGCGGTGAGGACGGCCGCGTCACCGGCGGCCTGCGCCGCGATGAGCTGGCCGAAGGTGAACGGGCGGCCGGGGATCTCGAGGTCGACCTCATCCGATCCGATGATCTGGAGGAAGACGCCCTCGGCGGGACCGCCCTTGTGGTACTGGCCCGTCGAGTGGAGGAACCGCGGGCCCCAGCCGAACGTCGTCGGGCGTCCGCTGTCGGCGGCGATGAGCTCCCGGAGGCCTGCGAGCTGCGGCAACTCGACGCGGTCGACGTAGGCCTGGATGGCGACGTAGCCGGTCTCACCGAGACGGCTGCGCAGCGCCTCCAGCACGCCCTCGAGCGTCTTCGACTCGATGAGGGCGTCATCGGAGGTGCGCACCTCGACCGACCCCGCGCGGAACGCGGGCTCGCCGATCACCGGGCGCGCGTCGAGCAGTTCCCAGGTCGCCTGCTTGGCGGATTCGACGTCGGGCTGATCGAACGGGTTGATCCCGAGGAGGCGGCCCGCGATCGCGGTCGCATACTCCCACACCACGAACTGAGCGCCGAGCGATCCGCTGACGAGGATCTCACCGGGGTGCTGCTCGATCAGGCGGAAGTGCACGGCGTCGTCGACGAGGCGCACGAGCTGCATGTCGGCGGGGGTCCGCTCGACGTCCGCCTCGGGCGAGAGCGGCTGCAGGACGACCGGCAGGATACCGCTGCCCTCCTTGCCGGTCGACTCCGCGACGAGCTGCTCGATCCAGTCGGGAAGCCCGACGATGTGGGTGCCGTCGCTGATGAGGCCGAGCTTGTCACGGCGCACACCGTCCGCCGTGCCCGCGATCGCCGCGGCGAGGACCAGCGCGGGGTTCCGCGGGTCGTCGATGGCGACCTCGAGCAGCGTGGCATCCGCCTCGTCGAGGATCTCGGTGATCGGGACCCCGGCGAGGCCCGTCGGCACGAGGCCGAACGCGGTCAGTGCGGAGTAGCGTCCGCCGACGTTCGGGTCGGCGTTGAAGACACGGTATCCGGCAGCACGCGCGGATTCGTCGAGGGGCGAGCCCGGGTCCGTGACGACGACGATGCGCTCGGCGGGGTCGATCCCGAGATCGCCCCACGCGGCCTCGAAGGCGCGCCGTGCGGAGTCGGTCTCCACGGTAGATCCCGACTTCGACGACACGACGAGGACGGTCTCGGCGAGGCCTCCCGCGGTCGTCCCCTCGTCGTCGATGATCTCCCCGCCTTCGATCGCGGCCAGGACCTGGCCGGGCGCGGTCGAGTCGAGGATGACGAGCGGAACCCCCGCAGTCGCGGCGATCACTTCCGGCGCGAGCGACGAACCGCCCATGCCTGCGAGGACGACCCGCGTGATGCCGCGCGCGACGAGATCCGCGCGCAGCGCCTCGATCTCGGGGACGAGCGGCCGCGACACCGAGACGGCGTCGACCCAGCCGAGACGTCGTGAGGCCTCGGCGGCTGCCGCCGGGCCCCACAGATCCGCGTCGCCGGCGGTGATCCCGCTGGCGACGAGGTCGTCCACGAGCCGCGGGAGCGTCGCGTCGACGACGTCCTCGGCGCGGCCCGAGACGTGGATCTCGAAGCTCACCGGGCGATCTCCGGAGCGTCCGCGAGCGCCGTCGCGACGGTCTGCTTGAGGTCCTGCCACGATGCGATGAACTTCGCGACGCCTTCGTCTTCGAGGAGCTGCGTCACGTCGGCGATGTCGACGCCGAGCTCGGCGAGCTGCGCGAACACGAGGCGTGCGTCCTCGTAGCCGCCCGTGATGGTGTCACCCGTGATCACGCCGTGGTCGAAGGTCGCCTCGAGGGTCTTCTCGGGCATCGTGTTGACGGTGCCCGGGGCGACGAGCTCCGTGACGTACAGCGTGTCGGGGAGGGCCGGGTCCTTGACGCCCGTCGACGCCCACAGCGGACGCTGGACGTTCGCGCCGGCCGCGACGAGCTCCTGCGCGCGAGGGGCCGCGAACGTCTTCTCGAACAGCTCGTAGGCGAGGCGGGCGTTCGCGACGCCGGCCTTCGACTTCAGAGCCTCGGCCTGCTCGCTCTCGTAGGCCGAGAGACGCTTGTCGACCTCGGTGTCCACGCGGGAGACGAAGAACGACGCGACGGAGTGGATCGTCGAGAGGTCGATGCCGTCGGCCTTCGCCCGCTCGAGGCCGGCGAGGTAGGCGTCGATGACCTCCGCGTAGCGCTCGAGGGAGAAGATCAGCGTCACGTTGACGGAGATGCCCGCGCCGATCACCTCGGTGATCGCGGGGAGGCCGGCCTTGGTCGCCGGGATCTTGATGAGGGCGTTGGGCCGGTCGACGCTCGCCCACAGCTTCTTCGCCTCGGCGACGGTCGCCTCGGTGTCGTGTGCGAGGTCGGGGGAGACCTCGATCGAGACGCGGCCGTCGACGCCGCCCGTGGCGTCGAAGACGCCGCGGAAGATGTCGGCGGCGTCACGGACGTCGTCCGTCGTGAGCGAGAAGATCGCGTCGTCGACATCGGCACCGCGCCGCGCGAGCACGGCGATGCGGCCGCTGTACGAGTCGTCGCTCGCGCCGCCGATCGCGGCCTGGAAGATCGACGGGTTGGTCGTCACGCCCGTGACGTTGCGGGTCTCGATCAGCTCGGCGAGGTTGCCGGAGTTGATGCGTGCGCGGGACAGGTCGTCGAGCCAGATGCTGACGCCCGCGGCGGCGAGGTCCTGGGTGGGGGTGCTCATGCGTTCTCCTTGACGGTTGCGCGGGCCGCGTCGACGACCGCGTCGGCGGTGATGCCGAACTTCTCGAACAGGGTCTTGTAGTCGGCGGAAGCGCCGAAGTGGTCGATGCCGACGGTGCGGCCACGGTCGCCGACGAGTCCGCGCCACAGTGGCGTCGACCCGGCCTCGACCGAGACGCGCGCCGTGACCGATGCCGGGAGGACCGACTCACGGTACTCGGCGCTCTGCTCGGCGAACCACTCGAGCGACGGGGCCGAGACGACACGCGCCTGGATGCCCTCGGTGGCGAGCGTCTCGCGCGCCGCGACGGCGAGCTGAACCTCGGAGCCGGTGGCGATGAGGATCACGTCGGGCGTGCCGCCCTCGGCGTCGATGAGCACATACGCGCCCTTCGCGACACCGTCGGTCGTGGCGAAGCCGTCCTCGCCGCGCGGGAACACGGGGATGTTCTGGCGCGTGAGCGCGATCCCGGCGGGGCCGCCCGAGGTGCGCCGCACGATCTCGAGCCAGGCGGCCGACGTCTCGTTGGCATCCGCGGGCCGGACGACCGTGAAGTTCGGGATCAGGCGCAGCGTCGACAGCTGCTCGATCGGCTGGTGGGTGGGTCCATCCTCACCGAGCGCGACGGAGTCGTGCGTCCACACGAACACCGACGGGATGTCCATGAGCGCCGCGAGGCGCACCGGCGGGCGCATGTAGTCGCTGAAGATCAGGAACGTGCCGCCGAACGGGCGGGTCGGGCCGTGGAGCTTGATGCCGTTGACGATGGCGCCCATGGCGTGCTCGCGGATGCCGAAGTGCAGCACACGTCCGTAGGGGTCGCCCGACCACTCGTGCGTCGACCACTCGGCGGGGATGAAGCTCTTGGCATCCTTGATCGTCGTGAGGTTCGACTCGGCGAGGTCCGCCGACCCGCCCCACAGCTCGGGGAGCTGCGCGGCGAGGGCGTTGATGACCTGACCCGACGCGGCACGCGTCGAGACGTCCTTGCCCGACTCGAACGTCGGTGCGGAGAGGTCTTCGGGCAGCGCCCCCGCCTCGAGGCGGTCGAGGAGCGCCTTGCGCTCGGGGTTCGCGGCGGCCCACGCGTCGAAGTCCGCCTGCCATGCCGTGCGCGCCTGGGCGGCTCGCTCGGCGAGACCGCGCGTGTGGGCGATCACGTCGTCCGCGACGACGAACGACTTCTCCGGGTCGAACCCGAGGACCCTCTTCGTCGCGGCGAGCTCGTCCGCGCCCAACGCGGAACCGTGGATCTTGCCCGTGTTCTGCTTGCCGGGGCTCGGCCAGCCGATGATCGTCTTCAGGATGATGAGAGACGGCTTCGAGGTCTCGCCCTTGGCCGCCTCGATCGCGGCGTAGAGTTCGGCGGCGTCCTCGACGTACTGACCGGTCTTCTTCCAGTCGACGGTCTGGACCTGCCAGCCGTAGGCCTCGTAGCGCTTCGCGACGTCTTCCGTGAACGCGACGTTCGTGTCGTCCTCGATCGAGATCTGGTTCGAGTCGTAGATCGCGATCAGGTTGCCGAGCTCCTGGTGGCCCGCGAGGCTGGATGCCTCGGACGTCACGCCCTCCTGCAGGTCGCCGTCACCCGCGATGACATACACGAAGTGGTCGAACGGGGATGTGCCCGCTGCGGCCTCCGGGTCGAACAGGCCGCGCTCGTAGCGGGCCGCGTACGCGAAGCCCACGGCGGAGGCGAGACCCTGGCCGAGCGGGCCCGTCGTGATCTCGACACCCTTGGTGTGGCCGTACTCGGGGTGGCCCGGCGTGAGGGATCCCCACGTGCGCAGCGCTTCGAGGTCGGACAGCTCGAGGCCGAACCCGCCGAGGTACAGCTGCACGTACTGCGTCAGCGACGAGTGCCCCGCCGAAAGGATGAAGCGGTCGCGGCCGAGCCAATCCGTGTCCGCCGGGTCGTGGCGCAGCACACGCTGGTACAGCAGATAGGCCGCCGGAGCCAGGCTCATCGCGGTGCCGGGGTGGCCGTTTCCGACCTTCTCCACGGCATCCGCTGCCAGCACGCGGGCGGTGTCCACCGCGCGCCGATCGATCTCATCCCATACCAGCTCAGACACTCGGTCGCCTTTCGAGAGTGAAGCGCTCGGGCCGCTCGCGTAGCCTCTCGAATGAGGCCGATCGGGGGAGCGACGCGACGCGCGCGTATGTCTTCAGCATAGCGAAATCGCATGCCACGGGGGCCATGTGCGGCGGTGTGTGACAAATAGTGTTACCGCTCACAACAAATGGCCGGCCCGCGGCATCTTCCGGCCATGTCGTAGACTTGTCGCGACTTTGCGGACAGCGGCGGGAGCGATGGACATCACGACGATGCAGGGGAGCGTAGAGACCACCTCCCGACCCGGTTTCTCGCGAACCCTGAAGGCGTACATCGCCCTGACGAAGCCGCGCGTGCTCGAACTCCTCCTCGTCACGACCGTCCCGGTCATGATCCTCGCGCACGGCGGTGTGCCGAACCTGTGGCTCGTGCTCGCGACCGTCATCGGCGGTGCCATGAGCGCGGGATCCGCGGCGGCGTTCAACATGTACCTCGACCGCGACATCGACGCGCACATGCATCGCACGGAGAAGCGCCCGATCGTGACCGGCGAGGTCTCGCCGCGGGCCGCGCTCGTGTTCGCGTGGGCGCTCGCGGTGGCATCCACCGTCTGGCTCTACGTCACGACGAACTGGCTCGCCGCCGCGCTCAGCGTCGCCGCGATCTTCTTCTACGTCGTGATCTACACGATCATCCTGAAGCGTCGCACCGAGCAGAACATCGTGTGGGGCGGCATCGCCGGATGCTTCCCCGTCCTCATCGGATGGACCGCCGTCACGGGCTCGCTCGCCTGGACGCCGTTCATCCTGTTCCTCCTCGTGTTCCTGTGGACGCCGCCGCACTACTGGCCGCTCTCGATGAAGTACAAGGGCGACTATCAGGAGGCCGACATCCCGATGCTCGGCGCGACGCGCGACGGGCTGCAGGTCGGGCTCCAGGTCATCCTCTACGCGTGGGCGACGGTCGCCTCGTCGCTGCTGCTCATCCCGGTCGCGGGCATGGGTCTGGTCTACAGCGTGTCGGCGGTCGTGCTCGGCGGTTGGTTCATCGTGGAGTCGCACGTGCTGTACAACCGTGCCGTGCGCGGTGAGCAGATCCGACCGATGCGCGTCTTCCACGCCTCGATCACCTACCTCACGCTGCTGTTCGTCGCCATCGCGGTCGATCCGCTGCTGAACTTCTGACGCCGGGCCGTCGAGCCCCGGCCGCGACGAATCGGGGGCCCGTCGATCTCCGATGGAGACGACGGACCCCCGTTCAGTGCGACGGTTCCGCTCAGGCGCGAGGCGTCTCGGATTCGGTGACCGGTGCGGCCTCGACGATGTCGACGCTCTCCACGGTGTCGGCGGTCTTCGCGCTCTCTGCGGCTTCGACGACCGCGGGCTCCGCGGCGACGACGACATCCTCTTCCCACACAGGCGACTCGACGACGTCGGCCTGGGCCGGAGCGAGCGATGCGAGGGCGCCCACCGTGAGCGCGAGGGCGAACCCGATGAGGCCGATCCCCGTGAGGATCGCGCCGGCGACGGCCCAGATCTGACCCACGTAGACATCCGAGGTCGTCGCCGTGTTGCTCGTGAGCCCGGCATCCATCGACGCGAGCTTCGTGATCAGCAGATAGGCGCCGCCGGCGGTCGCGACGGCGGACCCGCCCACGAGCACCCAGAACGGGGTGCTGCGGTTGAGGCGGTGAGTGGACATTCGGACTCCTTCGATCGTGCCGGTGCGTGCGCAACGGCCCTTCGACTATCGGGGTGGCGCCCCGGAGGGAGCGATGATCTCCCTATGAGCCGGCTGTGGAACCGCCGTCGGTGGTGAGAACGGCCAGGGGAGCCTTCAGGTACAGGACGACCGCGGTCATCGCGGCCACGAGGCATACGGCGAGCACCATGTGGATGTTGACGAGTGCGATCGGCAGGCCGGTGCGGGCCTGCCACAGGCCGATGACGATCTGGACGAGTTCGACCGCGAGCAGCAGGCCCGTCCACAGCGGGAGGCGCAGGATCTTCGGCATCCGCAGCGATCCGACGAAGATGAGGACGCTCAGAGCGAAGAGGACGTAGGCGGGCCAGCTGTGCACGTGCTGCCAGAAGATCGGATCCAGCCCGTTTCGCGCGGCCTCGTCGTCGCCGGCGTGCGGGCCGGATCCGGTGAGGAGGATGCCGATGGACACCGTCACCACGAGGACCGCGCTCGTCACGTGCACGAGGATCGCGTATCGCGTCGGCACGCCCAGGCGCCGCGGGCCGGGCGCCGCGTAGACGCGCACGACGTAGGCGGCGCCGAGTGCGACGAGCGCGGCGGAGATGAAGAAGTGGATGCCGACGAGGCTCGGCGGCAGGTGGAGCCACACGATCACGCCGCCCACGACGGCCTGCAGGATGATCCCGATGCCGACCGCGAGGGTCAGACGCGGGAGCTCCGGCCGCGTCTTCCACAGTCGCACGACCGACAGGAAGGCGAGGAGCGCGACCACGACGAGCACGCCCGTGAGCGTGCGGTTGCCGAACTCGATCAGGCCGTGGACGCCGAGGGGAGCGGTCGGTACGAGCGAGCCCTCCGTGCAGTACGGCCAGGTCTCGCAGCCCATGCCGGAGCCCGTCAGCCGCACGAGGCCTCCCGTGGCGACGATCACGATGTTGGTGATCAGCACGAGCCAGGCGAGCACTCGCGTGTAGCGCGTGATGCGGTCCGGCAGGAGGGTGCTCGCGATGGACGGGTGGGACGCCACGGAGGTGGGCGCGTCGGACATGGCTGTCGCCTCCTGAGGATGCGCCCGGCGGGCGCAGGCCGCGCCCGCGTCGGGCGTTGCCTGTAGGATTGGGGTGTGGGTCGGGTCGCTCCGCAAGGGCGATGGACCACTCACAGTCTAGGCGCGCGACGCGCGCGACGAACGAAGACGCAGACGGCCCAGAACAGCGGCATCCCACCCCTCGCCAACTCCCGAGGGGAGGGGGGTGCCGGAGCGGATGACACCGCGTGGGCGCGAAGGAGGCAAGGCCATGTCGGATGTGCTCATCGACCGACCGGAGCTGGATGGACTCGGTGTCTACGAGTTCGGCTGGCATGACCCGGACGCCGCGGGCGCCAGCGCGAAACGCGGCCTCTCCGAGGCCGTCGTGCGCGACATCTCCGCGCTGAAGGCCGAGCCCGAGTGGATGCTGAAGACCCGTCTCAAGGGTCACCAGCTGTTCGGACGCAAGCCCATGCCCACGTGGGGCGCCGATCTGTCGGACATCGACTTCGACAACATCAAGTACTTCGTGCGCTCGACCGAGAAGCAGGCGCAGAGCTGGGAAGACCTCCCCGAAGACATCCGCAACACGTACGAGAAGCTCGGCATCCCCGAGGCGGAGCGCGCGCGCCTCGTCGCGGGCGTCGCGGCGCAGTACGAGTCCGAGGTCGTGTACCACCAGATCAACGAGGAGCTCGAGCGCCAGGGTGTCATCTTCATGGACACCGACACGGCGCTGCGCGAGCACCCGGAGTTCTTCGAGGAGTACTTCGGCACCGTGATCCCCGCCGGCGACAACAAGTTCGCCGCTCTCAACACCGCGGTGTGGTCGGGCGGATCGTTCGTGTACGTGCCGCCGGGGGTCCACGTCGAGATCCCGCTGCAGGCCTACTTCCGCATCAACACGGAGAACATGGGCCAGTTCGAGCGGACGCTCATCATCGCCGACGAGGGCTCGTACGTCCACTACATCGAGGGCTGCACGGCCCCGATCTACAAGTCCGACTCGCTGCACTCGGCCGTCGTCGAGATCATCGTGAAGAAGAACGCACGCGTGCGCTACACGACGATCCAGAACTGGTCGAACAACGTCTACAACCTCGTCACGAAGCGCGCCGTCGCCCACGAGGGCGCGACGATGGAGTGGATCGACGGGAACATCGGCTCGAAGGTCACGATGAAGTACCCGTCGATCTTCCTCATGGGCGAGCACGCGAAGGGCGAGACGCTGTCGGTCGCGTTCGCAGGACCGGGCCAGCATCAGGATGCCGGCGCGAAGATGATCCACATGGCGCCGTACACGCAGTCCTCGATCGTCTCGAAGTCGATCGCCCGCGGAGGAGGCCGAGCCGGCTACCGCGGCGAGGTGCGCGTCGACGAGAAGGCGCACCACTCCGCGAACACCGTGCGCTGCGATGCGCTGTTGGTGGACACGAAGTCGCGCTCCGACACGTATCCCGCCATCGACATCCGGGTCGACGACGTGCAGCTCGGCCACGAGGCCACGGTCTCGAAGGTCAGCGAGGAGCAGCTGTTCTACCTCATGAGCCGAGGAATGCCGGAGGACGAGGCGATGGCCATGATCGTCCGCGGCTTCATCGAGCCGATCGCGCGCGAGCTGCCCATGGAGTATGCCCTCGAACTGAACAAGCTCATCGAGATGGGCATGGAAGGATCCGTCGGCTGATGACGACAGCGACTCAGGCCCCCGCCTCGGCGGAGGGCCACATCGACCCTGCCGCCGCGTTCGTCCCCGTGCAGACGCGCTCGGAGCGACTCACGTCCTTCGACCCCGCCGATTTCGGCACCCCCACGGGCCGTGAGGTGAACTGGAAGCACACGCCGCTCACGAAGCTCGCTCCGCTGTTCGTGAACGAGCCCGCGCCGCACGGTGTCGTCGAGGTCGAGGTGAGCGCGCCGGCATCCGTCGAGCAGGCTCGTCTCGCGGTCGGCGTCGCACCCCGCGGCGAGGTCTTCCGCCCCGAGGACCTGCCGGCGGCGATCGCCTGGTCGCAGGAGGCCGACGCCCCGCTCATCCGGATCCCTGCGGAGACCGAGCTCATCGAGCCCGTCGTCGTCCGCCTCACCGGCACGGGCGGAGTCGCGCACGCGCACGTCGTCATCGAGGCGCAGCCGCATTCGCGCGCCACGGTCATCCTCCGCCACGAGGGCACCGTGCAGCAGGCGCAGAACGTCGAGATCGTCGTCCGCGACGGTGCCGCCCTGACCGTCGTGTCGGTGCAGCGCTGGGACGACGACGCCGTGCACCTCGCGTCGCACCAGGCACGCGTCGATCGCGACGCGTCGCTGACGCACGTCGTCGTGAGCCTCGGCGGCGGCCTCGTGCGCGTGAACCCGTCGGTCGAACTCGCGGGCGCGGGCGCCGACGCGAAGCTGTACGGACTGTCGTTCGCCGACTCGGGCCAGCACCTGGAGAGCCAGGTGTACCTGCACCACAAGGGCCCGCACACCGTGGGCGACGTCCTCTACAAGGGGGCACTGCAGGGCGCCGGCGCGCACAGCGTGTGGATCGGCGACGTCCTCATCGGACCGGATGCCACGGGCACCGACTCGTACGAGGCGAACCGCAACCTGGTGCTCACCGAAGGGGCGCGCGCCGACTCGATCCCGAACCTCGAGATCGAGACCGGCGACATCCTCGGCGCCGGCCACGCGAGCGCCACGGGACGCTTCGACGACGAGCAGCTCTTCTATCTGCAGGCGCGTGGCATCGCGGAGGACGAGGCGCGACGCCTCGTCGTGCTCGGCTTCCTCGCCGAGATCGTCCAGAAGATCGGTGTCGAGGACCTCCAGACGGAGCTCGTCGACGCGATCGAGGCGGAGCTCGCCCTCACCGAAGGACTTGCCACGGTCGCCGACGGCGAGGCATCCGCATGACCGCGCAGAAGGTGCTGAATCTCAGCGATCTGGAGCAGGACACCGCCGTGCGCGTGGAGGTCGACGGTGTGCCGATCGCCGTCGTGCTCGATTCGAACGGCGAAGTGCACGCCATCGGCGACACCTGCACGCACGGCGACGTCTCCCTCGCCGACGGCTTCGTCGAGGGCGAGACCCTCGAGTGCTGGGCGCACGGTTCGGCGTTCTCGCTGCGCACCGGCCGCCCCCTCAATCTTCCGGCGTACGAGCCGGTGCCCGTCTATGAGGTCACGATCGACGGGGACGACGTCCTCATCGACCCGACCGTGACCAAAGAAGTGAACTGAAGAAGGTACTGACATGGCTGTTCTCGAGATCCGCGACCTGCACGTCACCGTCGAGACCGACGAGGGCACGACGCCCATCCTCAACGGTGTGACACTCACCGTCCGCACCGGCGAGACCCACGCGATCATGGGCCCCAACGGCTCCGGCAAATCGACGCTCGCGTACACGATCGCCGGGCACCCGAAGTACACCGTGACGTCGGGCTCCATCACGCTCGACGGCGAGGACGTCCTCGCGATGTCCGTCGACGAGCGGGCGCGCGCGGGTCTTTTCCTCGCGATGCAGTACCCGGTGGAGATCCCCGGGGTGACCGTGACGAACTTCCTCCGCACCGCGAAGACGGCCGTCGACGGCGAAGCGCCCGCCATCCGGGCGTGGACGAAGGACGTCAAGGAGGCCATGAAGAACCTCCGCATGGACCCCAAGTTCGCCGCGCGCAACGTCAACGAGGGTTTCTCGGGCGGCGAGAAGAAGCGCCACGAGATCCTGCAGCTCGAGCTGCTGAAGCCGAAGATCGCGGTGCTCGACGAGACCGACTCGGGCCTCGACGTCGACGCGCTGAAGATCGTGTCGGAGGGTGTCAACCGCGCCAAGGAGGCGACCGACCTCGGTGTGCTGCTCATCACGCACTACACGCGGATCCTGCGGTACATCACCCCCGACTTCGTGCACGTGCTCGTCAAGGGTCGCGTCGCGGAAGAGGGCGGTCCGGAGCTCGCGGAGCGCCTCGAGAACGAGGGCTACGACCGCTACCTCGACCCCGCCGCCCCGATCGAAGCCTAGGATCGACGCATGACCGCGACTCTCAGCCCTGAGAAGTACGACGACGTCACCGAGGCGCTCAAGGATGTCATGGATCCCGAACTCGGGATCAACGTCGTCGATCTCGGACTCATCTACGACCTCTCATGGGATGACGAGAACGATGCTCTCGTCATCCACATGACCCTCACGTCGGCGGGATGCCCCCTCACCGACGTCCTCGAAGAGCAGACCGCGCAGGCGCTCGATGAGGTCGTCGAGCGGTTCCGCATCAACTGGGTGTGGATGCCGCCGTGGGGGCCCGAGCGGATCACGGACGACGGGCGCGACATGATGCGCGCCCTCGGTTTCGCGATCTGACACGTTTCCGCTCGGTGCCGGTCGCGGTCGATAGGCTCGACGGGTGAGCACCGCGCCCGTCGAAGCCCTGCAGACCCTGCCGATCGAGACGCTGCGGCGTCGCTCGAGCACGAAATGGCGAACCTACCCCGAGGACGTCATCCCGATGTTCGTCGCGGAGACGGATTTCCCGCTGGCTCCGCGGATCACCGAGGTGCTGGCCGAGGCCGTCGCGATCGGCGACACGGGCTACACGCCGCCGGACCCCGGCATCCGCACGGCCTTCGCGGCGTTCGCGGAACGCCGGTTCGGGTGGGCGATCGATCGCGACCGCATCCGCACGACCGCCGACGTCATGATGGGCGTCGTCGAACTGCTCAGGGCGACGACGTCTCCGGGCGACCGCGTCGTGACGACACCGCCCGTCTACCCGCCCTTCGTGCTGTGCATCGAAGAGGCGGGATGCCTCGTCGAGCCCGTGCCGCTTCGCGACACCGGCGCCGCGTGGGAACTCGACCTCGACGGCATCGACGCGGCCCTCGCGGGCGGTGCGCGGGTCGTGCTGTTGTGCAACCCGCACAACCCGACCGGGTCGGTGCACAGTGCGGAGTCGCTGCGTGCACTCGCCGATATCGCGGAGCGTCACGGTGCGACGGTGATCAGCGACGAGATCCACGCGCCGCTCGTGCACGACGGGGTGGCGTTCACGCCGTTCCTCGCGGCGTCCGAGGCCGCCGCGCGCGTCGGGTACGCCGTGACGAGCGCATCGAAGGCCTACAACCTCGCGGGGCTCAAGTGCGCGCTCATCGTGACGGCGTCGGATGCCACGACGCAGATCGTCAAAGACCTCAACCCCGAGGTGGAGTGGCGGACGGGACTCTTCGGGGCGATGGCAGGTGTCGCGGCCTTCGACGAGGCATCCGATGCGTGGCTCGATGCGGAGCGAGCGGCCCTCGACCACAACCGCGCGCTCCTCGGGGACCTGCTCGCAGAGCACCTCCCGCTCGCGGTGTACCGCGCGCCCGACGCGGGCTACCTGGCCTGGATCGACGTGTCCGCCTACGGGTGGGGAGACGACCCGGCGGTGTTTCTGCGCACCGCCGCCAAGGTCGCCCTCCACCACGGCCCGCAGTTCGGCCCGCAGGGCATCGGGTTCGTGCGCCTGAACTTCGGCTGTTCGCCCGACCTGCTCACCGAAGCGGTGACGCGGATCGCGGCGGTCGCGCGCGCCGGCTCCTAGACCTCGGCGCGACCGAGGCGCCAGTAGCCCATGAATGCGACGGCGCGGCGGTCGACGCCGTGGGAGGCGACCAAGTGGCGGCGGAGCGTCTTGATCGCACCTGCTTCGCCGGCCAGCCACGCGTAGAGCGGAGCGCTCTTCAGGGCCGCGCCGCCCTTCGCCGTGCGAGGGACCTCCCAGAGGATGTCGCGATCGATATCGATCTCCTCGACCTCGGCACCACGCCCGGCGGGGACCAACGTCGCGGCCGACACCTCCACGGCCGCGACGAGGTGCTCGTGTCGGCGGCCGCCTGCGACGCCCCGCCCGGCGACGTGGTACGAGAACCCCGGGTGGACCGGGAGGTAGGCGGCATCGGCGGCATCCGGCACCTCCAGCACGACGACGCCGCGCGCCTCGCGGGGGAGCTGTTCCAGGATGACGGCGATCGCCGGCGCTGCTGTCTCGTCACCGGCGAGGAGGATGTCGCCGGTCTGCGCCGGCGGCACGAAGTCGATGCCGTAGCTGACGCCTTCGTGCGCGGTCGTCGGCGCGAAGATCAGGACCTCGTCGCCGACCTGGGCGCGCGCGATCCATGCGGAGGCGGGGCCGAGGACGTCGTGCGAGACCATGTCGATGTCGACTTCGCGCGCCGCCGGGCGGACGTAACGGGTCGTGTAGGTCCGGAACGGCGGGCGGGATGCCTCGTCCATCTCCCGCCACCGGGTCCACCAATCCTCGCCCGTGGGCATGGCGTCGATCGGGGTGGCTTCCGTCGGGAAGACCACCTTGATGCGCTGGTCGAGGCCCGGGTCACCGTAGTCGGCGAGATCGTCGCCGCCGAAGGTGAAGCGCCGGAAGCTCGGGGTGAGGTCGGTGATCGCGGTCACGCGGGCGCGGAAGAAGCGGCTGTGCGGGCGGGCGGAGGTCATTCGTCGGCTCCTGGTCGGCTCTCGGTGACGGACGGATCGGGTAGGACGCGGTGACGGCCACGGGGGAGGACGAGGGGCGTCCCGGAGACGGGGTCGTCGATCACCTGGCAGTCGAGGTCGAACACCTCGCCGATGAGTTCGGCGGTGACCACCTCGCGCGGCGCGCCGGCGGCGATGATCCGTCCGTCCTTCAGCGCGACGAGATGGTCCGCGTAGCGTGCGGCGAGGTTGATGTCGTGCAGCACCATCACGACGGTCGTGCCGCGGTCGCGGTTGAGATCGTGGAGGAGGTCGAGGATCTCGACCTGGTGTGCCACGTCGAGGAACGTCGTCGGCTCGTCGAGCAGAAGGATGTCCGTCTCCTGAGCGAGCGCCATCGCGATCCACACCCGCTGGCGCTGGCCTCCGGAGAGTTCGTCGACGCTCCGATCGGCGAGGTCGGTCGTGCCGGTCGCGGCGAGGGCCGCGGCGACGACCTGGTAGTCGTTGGCGCTCCACCGCGACAGCAGCCGCTGGTGCGGGTGGCGACCCCGCCCGACGAGGTCGGCGACGGCGATCCCCTCGGGAGCCACGGGACTCTGGGGAAGGAGACCGAGGAGTCTCGCAACCTCTTTGGTGGGACGCGCGCGGATATCGGCGCCGTCGAGAACCACGCGCCCGTCGTGCGGAGTCAGCAGGCGTGCGAGCGCGCGCAGCAGCGTCGATTTGCCGCAGCCGTTGGCGCCGACGATGGCCGTGACGCGCCCTGCGGGTATCTCGAGTCCGAGGGTGTCGATCACGGTGCGGTCGCCGTACGCGAGGGTGAGATCCTCGGTCGCGAGCGTGTGGGTGTCGGTCATAGCGCGCCTCCCGCGCGGTTCGTGCGGATCAGCAGGTAGATGAGGTACGGCGCGCCGAGCACGCCGGTGACGACGCCGACGGGGTAGCGGCCGTCGAAGGCGAACTGCCCGGCGAGGTCGGCGAGCAGGACGAGCAGAGCCCCGACGAGTCCCGACGGCAGCAGCAGCCCGGCGCCGGGGCCGACGAGCCGCGCGGCGATGGGTCCTGCCATGAATGCCACGAAGGCGATGGGTCCTGCGGCGGCGGTCGCGAACGCGAGGAGAGCGACCGCGCCCACGATGAGGATCAGTCGCACCGCGCCGACGCGAACACCGAGCGCTGCGGCCGTGTCGTCGCCGAGGCGGAGTGCGTCGAGGCTCCGTCCCTGCAGGAGCATCGTCGGCACGAGCACGGCCGCGGCGACCGCGAGGGGCAGGACGGCCTCCCACGTCGCTCCGTTGAGCGATCCGCTGATCCACCGCATCGCCGCCTGGAGGTCCCACGCCGCGGCTTGCGAGAGGACGTAGGTCACGACGGCGTTGAGCATGGCGGCGACACCGATCCCGATGAGGATCAGGCGCGTTCCGGCGAACCCGCCCCGGTGGGAGAGCAGGTAGATCGCGAGGGCCGTGGCGAGGGCGCCGACGAGAGCGAGCGCCGAGACGGCGCCGCCGGAGAGGGAGAGGAACACGATCCCGAACACGGCGGCTGCGCTCGCGCCCGACGAGATGCCGATGATGTCGGGGGATGCCAAGGGGTTCCGCAGGAGCGACTGGAACGTCACGCCCGCCATTCCGAAGGCGAGCCCGGCGAGGACGCCCATGGTCGCGCGGGGCAGGCGCAGGCGGCCGACCGTGAACGAGGCGCCCGGCACCTGTTCCCCGAAGATGACGCGGACGACGTCTCCGAGGGAGTAGAACGTGTTGCCCACCAGGAGGGTCGTCGTGTAAACGGCGACGACCGCGATCAGCAGTACGGCGACGACCCAGATGCGTCGCCGTGCGCGCCGCCGCCGCCCGGCGATGACGGCGTCAGCGGAGGTGTCGTCGGCGGCCGACGGGTACGCGTGCGCCCCGCGGAGGACGGTCGCGGCGCTCACAGTTCCCGCACCTTCTGACGGCGCACGATCCAGATGAATACGGGCGCACCGACGAGCGCCGTCACGACGCCCACCTGGATCTCGGCGGGGCGGGCGACGAGTCGGCCGAGCACGTCGGCGGCGACGAGCAGCACGGCCCCACCGAGCGCCGCTCCCGGCAGAAGCCAGCGGTGATCGGTGCCGACGAGCAGTCGGACGAGATGCGGGATGACGAGGCCGACGAACCCGATGGGTCCGGCGATCGCGGTGGCCGCACCGCACAGCACCACGGCGCCGAGGGCGGAGACGAGGCGCGTGCGGTTGACGCGCTCGCCGAGACTCGTCGCGACGTCGTCGCCCAGCGCGAGCGAGTTCATCCCCCGCGCGCACACGACGGTGATCACCGCGCCCACGAGCAGGATGGGGGCGGCGACGCCGATGCGGTCCCACGTCGCCCCGCCGACGCCGCCGATCTGCCAGAACCGGAAGCTCTCCATGACATCGACGCGCGGCAGCAGGATCGCACTCACGAGCGAGGTCATCGCAGCGGTCGTCGCGGCGCCCGCGAGCGCGAGCTTGAGCGGGGTGGCGCCCCCGGCACCGAGCGAGCCGACGGCGTACACGAACACCGACGCGATCGCCGCGCCGACGATCGCGATCGCCATCGTCGCGTAGGCGCCGGAGAGGGAGAAGAACGTGAGCCCGACCACGACGGCGAGCGCGGCGCCGCCCGAGACGCCGAAGATCCCGGGATCGGCGAGCGGGTTCCGCGTCACGGCCTGCATGGATGTGCCCGCGAGGGCGAGGCTGGCGCCGACGAGGAGGGCGAGGACCGTGCGTGGCATCCGCGCGGCGACCGCTGCCGAGGAGATCGTCGAGGTGTCGCCCGTGACGCCCGCGACGATGTCGGCGAAGGACACGTCGCGGACGCCGAATGCGACGGATGCCACGCACAGCACCACGAGGAGGGCGATAGCCGCCCCGAACCACGCCAGACGCACGACCGTCGGGCGTCGCAGCGAGGCGATGTCCGACGGTCGTGCGTCGAGCGTGGCGTTGGTCACGCCTGGGGCTCGAGGGCCGAGGCGAGCAGGGCGAAGTAGCGGTCGATGCCCCACGGGATCGACAGGGGGGAGGGGTTCGCCGACGCGGCCAGGGGAGTGCTGTTCTCCAGGATCGCGACGCGTCCCTCCTTGATCGCCGGGATCTTGGCCAGCAGCGGGTCGGCCTGCAGGGTCGCGACGGTCGAGCCGTCCTTCTCGCCGTAGGTCACGAACAGGTCCACATCGGCGAACCGGTCCGCCTGTTCCGCGCTGACGCTGACGTAGAACTTGTCGGGGTTCGCCGCGCTCTCCTCCTGGACGATCGTGGGGATCGGCATCCCGATGCTCTTGAGGAAGCCCGGGCGGGTGTCGGCGGCCGTGTAGAAGCCGATCTGGCTGAGGTCGGCCTGGTCGATGTACGAGAACAGAAGGCGCGAGTCGGCCAGGCGCGGGTGGGCGTCGAGGGCCGTCGTGACCTGGGTGTGAAGATCCTCGATGAGCATCCGGCCGCTCGCGGCGAGGCCGATCGCTTCGGAGTTCATCGTGATCATGTCGTCGAGCGAGGTGCCCCACGCGACGTCCGGGTAGGCGACCACGGGCGCGATCGCGGACAGGGTGTCGTAGTCCTCCTGCGTGATGCCGGAGTACGACGCGAGGATCACATCCGGCTTCGTGTCGGCGACCTTCTCGAAGGGGATGCCGTCGGTCTCGTCGAACAGGACCGGGGTGTCCGCGCCGAGTTCCGTCAGCTTGTCCTCGACCCACGGGAGCACGCCGTCGCCGTCGTCGTCGCCCCACGTCGCCTTGCTCATGCCGACGGGGACGACGCCGAGTGCGAGGGGAACCTCGTGGTTCGCCCATGCGACGGTCGCGATGCGCTCGGGCTTCTTCGTGATCGTGGTGTCTCCATAGACGTGGTGGATCGTCACCGGGAAGGTGCCGTCAGCGAGTTCGGCGCCCGCCGAAGGGCCGGCGTCGGCAGACGTTCCGGACGGCGAGGCGGCGCCGGCGCAGCCGCTGAGGGCGAGAGCGGCGACGACGGCAAGAGCGGCGGCGAGGCGAGGTCGGTGCACGACGAGATCCTTCGATCGAGAAGTTAGGACAGGCTTACATTACTTCGATGAAGGTCGCCGATGCCAACTCCGCTGCAGGCCGGCTGAAGGTCGTCGCCGCATATGCAGCGGCCCCGCGCACCCAGACGGGCGGCGGGGCCGAAGGCAGAGACAGCGTGGCTGATCAGGCCTTCTTCGCGGCATCGATCGCGCGGACCGCTGCCCAGGTTCCCGGGATGAGCAGTGCGGCGAGGGCCGCCTTCACGAGGCCGCCGACGACGAACGGCCACAGGCCGAATGCCAGAATCTCGGAGAGGCCGAAGGTCCCGCCGCCGACGACGTTGAGGATGAAAGCCATGTAGGGGATGCCGAAGGCGAACGGGATCGCGCTCGCGGCGACGAACCCGACGAACGCGAGCACCGGACGGCGATCCCACGCGCGCTCGGCGAACCATCCCGCGACGAAGGCCGCGACGACGAATCCGATGATGAAGCCGAAACTCGGCTTCAGGACCGTCGCGATGCCGCCGGTGAACCCGGCGAACACGGGAAGGCCTACGAGGCCGGCGAACAGATAGGTCGCGAGCGATGCTGCGCCTCGTCGGGCGCCGAGGGCGGCCCCGACGACGACGACGCCGAGGGTCTGGCCTGTGATCGGCACGGGCCACAGCGGCACCTCGACCTGCGCGAGCGCTGCGACGGCGGCGGCGCCTGCGACGACCAGGCCCGCATCGAGCGCGAACGCGCGGGCACGCGCGGAGGGGTGGGCGATGAGGTCTGCGAGCACGGGGCGCCGGGGCGAAACAGCGAGAGACATGCGGACTCCTTGGGGGTGTGAAGGCTTCGAGGTGCCGGCGCGTGGCCGGTTGCGATTCAGCCTAGGGGTGGTCGACGCCGTCTTTATGGACGCCGTCCACGAAAGAACGCGCACATCGCTGTGCGCGGTGCACAGTGGTCGGTGGTCACAGCTTCGTGCGTGGTGCGTGGTGCGTTGTGCGTTGTGCGTTGTGCGTTGTGCGTGGAGGGCTGTGGGCTGTGGGTGGTGATCTGCGCTCATTGCGCGTTGCGGCGGACTCTCCCTGCTCCCTGCTCCCTGCTCCCTGCTCCCTGCTCCCTGCTGCGGTACGCCGCGTAGAATGCGGTCTTCCGGTGGCCCGTCGCGAGCGGCGGGTGCGGGAAGTGCCGCCCCTCATGCAGTGCTCGGCGGGGCGGTCGTCTCGCTTGCGCTCTGTTCCATGCGGAGCGCGACGCAGGGGCAGGACTGCTAAAACGGCGGCGGCGGCTCCGCGTCCGAGACCGAGCTGGGGGCGGGGGTGAAGGCCACCCGCGGCATCACCCGATCGGGGTAGCTACGACCCGTCGGTGACGTCCATGTGATTGTGCCGTCGTCGGCCTTCGCATACGCCCACCGGGTGCCGTGCTTGAGGACGTGATGTCGGCGACAGAGCGTTGTCAGATTGTCTGACGCGGTCGCTCCGCCGAGGGCGGCGTCGTCGATATGGTCCACATCGCACCGTCGCGGCGGCAACATGCACCCGGGGAACCGGCAGCGCTCGTCGATCGCCCGGAGGTATCTGCGCAGGTCGGAACTCGGGCGGTACCGGTCCACCGCCAGCACCGCGCCCGTCACGGGGTGGGTCAGGACGCGATCCCATCCGGGTGCCGCACCCACGAGGTGGAGTGCGGTCGCGACATCGACCGGCTGAACGCCGTCCAGCATCGCCGGCTCGAAGCGGCTGCGGGGCACGCCGGGCGCGTCGAAGTTGCGGAATCCGCCGGAACCGCGGGGTGAGCCGGAATCGCGCGCCCCGCCGGGGTGGCCGGACCCGCCGGGATCGCCGTCCCCAGGGGCCCCGCCGGACACCTCGGACGCGCCGCCCAGAGTGAGCACCGGCACCGTCACGCTCACTGTCGCCGTGATCGCCCCGAGCAGCTCAGCGGGGCCATGCGCCACAGGCATCCCGGTCAGAGCGACATCGCACAGCAGATCGGCGCGCAGCTGGTCGAGCGTCCGCTCCTCGTCCGTCGCGGCGGCGGACACCGCGCGCGCCTGCTGCGTGAGGCGGTCGAGGATGCCGTGCGCGAGCGTTGTGGGAAGCAGGGCGGAAAGCTCGCTCATGCCGTCGTCGAGGTCTGCCGCCCGAACACAGCGCCCCTCCGCCGCGTCGCGGTGCCGCTCGTCGAGTCCGCGCGGGAGCACGCGCTCCGCAGCGACGCGCGCGAACGACCGGAGACGTCCCGGGGTCTCCCTGGCGGCGACCGCGAGGGCGGCCTGTTCGTATCGCGCTCGCAGCGCGGCATCGTCGATGCGCGCACCGGTCTCGACGATGACCCGTGCGTGCGCACGGGAGATGAGCCCTTGCGCGAGTGCATCGTGCGTGGCGGCGAACTGCTCTGCCAGGACGCTCGCCTCCCCGAGACGACGCTGGATCGTCCGGTCGGAGACCCGCAGCGCCGCGGCGAGTTCGGCGGCCACCTCGCGTACGGGGAGATCGCCGTCACCACGGGCCGCATCGACGTGCGCGAGCGCGAGCGCATTCGCCGCGTGCAGAATCTGCTCCTCGATGGCCTCCAGCGAGGCCATCGCACGACGCGTCTCGACGATCGAGGCAGTCAGCGCGTCGAGCATCGCGGCATCCGTCGCCGTGAGCGACGGGGGCGGTGCCGGAGGCGCGCTATCGAACATAACTTCGATTATGCCGGAGGCCTCCGACATCGGCTGCACCGTCCGACGATGCTCCCGACAAGGGGCCGGTAGACTGGAGGTTCGGCATCCGTCCTGCCCGCGATCACGCGCGGCCGAGGCATCCGCCGCAGACCCTCCCCTCCGAAGAACGGACATCCGCTGTGCTCGCCGTGCACGACCTCGAGATCCGCGTGGGAGCGCGCACCCTGATGTCGGACGTCTCATTCCGCGTGTCCGACGGCGACAAGATCGGACTCGTCGGGCGCAACGGCGCCGGCAAGACGACGCTCACGAAGGTCCTCGCGGGAGACCTCATCCCCGCCGACGGCCGGGTCGACAGCTCCGGCGAGCTCGGCTACCTGCCGCAGGATCCGCGGTCCGGCGACCCTGAGATGCTCGCGCGCACCCGCATCCTCGACGCTCGCGGCCTCGGCACGCTCGCGCTGCAGATGCACGAGGCGTCGCTGCAGATGGGGGATGCCGACGAGAAGGTCGCCCAGAAGGCGATGCGGCGCTACGGCAACCTGACGGAGCGCTTCGAGGGGCTCGGCGGCTATGCGGCGGAGGCGGAGGCGGCATCCATCGCCCACAACCTCTCCCTGCCGGACCGGATCCTCGACCAGCCGCTGAAGACGCTTTCCGGCGGTCAGCGCCGCCGCATCGAGCTCGCGCGCATCCTCTTCTCCGACGCGCAGACGATGATCCTCGACGAGCCGACCAACCACCTCGACGCCGACAGCGTCGTCTGGCTGCGCGAGTTCCTGAAGAACTACAAGGGCGGGCTCATCGTCATCAGCCACGACGTCGAACTCGTCGGCGAGACCGTCAACCGCGTCTTCTACCTGGATGCCATGCGCCAGGTCATCGACATCTACAACATGAACTGGAAGAACTACCTGCGCCAGCGGGTGGCCGACGAGGAGCGCCGCAAGAAAGAGCGCGCCAACATCGAGAAGAAGGCCACCGCACTGCAGCTGCAGGCGGCGCGGTTCGGCGCCAAGGCATCCAAGGCCGCGGCCGCGCACCAGATGGTCGCGCGCGCCGAGAAGATGCTGTCGGGGCTCGAGGAGGTCCGTCAGGAGGACCGCGTCGCGAAGCTGCGGTTCCCCAAGCCCGCGCCGTGCGGCAAGACGCCGCTCATGGCGAAGAACCTCTCGAAGTCGTACGGGTCGCTCGAGATCTTCACCGACGTCGACCTCGCGATCGACCGCGGCTCGAAGGTCGTCGTGCTCGGGCTCAACGGTGCCGGCAAGACGACGCTGCTGCGGATCCTCGCGGGCGTCGACAAGCCCGACACCGGCATCCTGGAACCCGGGCACGGCCTCAAGATCGGCTACTACGCGCAGGAGCACGAGAACCTCGACGTGAACCGGTCGGTGCTCGAGAACATGATGTCGGCTGCCCCCGACATCACGGCCACCGAGGCGCGCAAGGTGCTCGGGTCGTTCCTGTTCACGGGTGACGACGTGCTGAAGCCGGCCGGGGTGCTCTCGGGTGGGGAGAAGACACGGCTGTCCCTCGCGACTCTCGTCGTGTCATCCGCCAACATGCTGCTGCTCGATGAGCCGACCAACAACCTCGACCCCGCCAGCCGCGAGGAGATCCTCGGCGCGCTCGCGCACTACGAGGGCGCCGTCGTGCTCGTCTCGCACGACTCGGGAGCTGTCCAAGCGCTTAACCCCGAGCGCGTGCTGATCCTGCCCGACGGTGTCGAGGACATCTGGGGCCGCGACTACGTCGACCTGATCGAGCTCGCCTGACCGGCGGGTGCATCCGGTGGCCGCGGGCCGTCGCGCATCACCGAGGCAGGAGATCTCACCGAGGCAGGACGAGTGAGCGCTCACACCTCCTGTGTCGGTGAGTTCTCCTGTGTGGGGGATGTCTGAGATGTCCGAGTTCGATGCGCGGGCGCGGATGCCAAGGGGTTACTGCGTGGGCGCGGATGCCGGTGGGTGCGTTCCCGACGTGATCGATCTCGGCTGAGGCATCCACGCGCCTCCGGCGCGTCACCGAGGCAGGACATCTCGCCGAGACAGGACGGGTGAGCGCTCACACCTCCTGTGTCGGTGACTACTCCTGTGTCCGGGCCGCCACGGACGTTCGGAATGTCCGCGATGCCGAGTGACTGGTCGAACCGGGAGGATGCCTCAGCGCTGGGAGTCGAGGAGGGCGTCCTCTTCGGCCATGTCGCGGTCGGGGGTCCGCGCGGGTCGCCGTCCGCGTGGCGTGCGCGCTGCAGGGGATGCCCCGGGGTCGCGCGACCCACCGCCGGACCCCCCCGAACCACTCGAGCCGTCGCCCGAACCCGCAGAACCATCCGACCCAGCGGCGGTATCCGCGGCATCCTCCCGGCGGTGGCGCAACTCCGTGCGGATCATGTACCAGATGAACACGAAGCCCATCACGGCGAAGAGTATCCACTGGATCGCGTAGGAGAGATGCGGGCCCGGGTCCTCCGAGGGTGATTCGAGCGCCGTCGGTCGGGTCGGGGGAGCGGGATCCTCGGATGCCATGAGGCCGTACGCCCCGGTGATCATCGCGTCGTGCCCCGTCGTCGCTGCGATGAGCGGCAGGTTGATCGTCGGAATCTGGCCGGCGGGCGCCGACTGGGTCTCGTTGCGCAGCGGCTCACCGGGGAGGAGCCGGGCGATCACGGTCACCGCTCCCGCAGGCGGCGCGGGCACCTCGTCGGGGTCGGGCTGGTGCTGACCCGGCGGCACCCAGCCGCGATCGATGACGAGGATGCGCCCGTCATCGGTCTGGAACGGCACGAGCACCTCGAAGGCGGCTGTACCGCCGTGCGCACGGTTGCGCACGAGCAGAGTGTCGTCCGCGAGATACCGTCCCTCGAGGCGCACGGGCTGCCACTGCTGACCAGGGTCGAACGATCCGTCGGCGGCGATGGCATCCGCCAGCGCGACAGGTGCGGCGTCGTAGTTCGCGGCGACGAGCGCCAGCTGGCGCTCCCGTTCCTCGTTGCGGCTGAACTGCCAGTGCGAGAGGAATGCGCACGCGATCGCGAACGCGACGGCGAACGCGATGTATCCGGACCAGCGCAACGCGGTGCGGTTCATGAGGGAATCTCCGAGACGGGCAGGGGTGCGACTTCGACGGGGAAGTCCCGCGCCGCGAGGTAGTCGCGGAGATAGTCGACGTGGGCGTCGCACGCGGCCCAGATCTTGCGGCGGTCGGCCGCGTGGATGCGGGGGTTGCGCCAGATCACCTGCCACCGCGCGTCCTCGCGGCATCCGGCCCGGGAGCAGATCGCGTCGCTCACGGGGCGTCCTCCGCGTCCGGTGGCGGTGGAGTGGTGTTCGACTCGCTGATGCGGATGACTCCCGTCGCGCCGGGCTCGACGGGAGCAGTGGATGCCGTGATCGCGCGCTCCGGCGGCACGGCGCGTTCGGCCGGTGCCGACGTGACGTTCGCGAACACCACGGCGATGTACGGCAGGAAGATCGCCGCCGCAGCGAACAGCACCGTCCACCAGCCGTACGGCTGCACGACCACCATCAAGACGAAACAGATGACCCGCACCGCCATCATCGAGAAGTACAGCGTCATGCGGTGGTTCGCGTCGTCGCGCGGAGCGCGCGGAAGCGAGGTCGCAGACTGGGCGGGACGGTTCTTCACGGTCGTCCCAGCCTACGCCGCCGCCCCGTCCACGGGTCAGCGGGATGCCGCCGAGCGGCCCACCGCTCAGTAGTATCTGCGCCAGCTCGTGCCCCAGAGGAGGGCCCCCAGCAGGAGGAACAGCACGGCGATGCCCACGCACACCCAGCCGATGATGACACCGGCGAGCGCGAACCCGCGGCCGCCTTCGCCCGTACGCCTGATCTGACCGAGCGAGACGTGGCCGAGCACGATCCCCACGATGAGCCCGAGTGCGAGGACCCCGGTCCAGGAGAGGACGAGTCCGCCCAGGGACGAGGCGAACGAGGCGATCGCGAGCCCGTTGGTCTTGCGCGCCGGGACGTAGCCGTACGGGGCGGGCGTCGCGCCGTATGCAGTGGTGGGCGGGGCGGCATACGCATTGCCCGGAGCCGCGCCGTAGGCACTCGCCGGGGCGGCGCCGTAGACATTCGCCGCACCGTAGGCGTTCGGCGGGGGAGGACCGTACGGGCTCGAGGGCGTCGCTCCGTACGCGCCGGGCTGCGGCGTGCCGAAGGGGCTCGATGACGCGGACGGGGCGCCGTAGGGGCTCGCGGGAGCGGCGTACGGCGAGCCGGGGTAGGTCGGCGGCTCGTACGCGGGCGCCGCGGCCGGCGGTGTGTACGGCGCGCCGTAGCCCGCCGCGGGCGGCTCGGGCGGCTCGGGCGGCACGATCGGGGCCGCCGGCGCGATCGGCTCGGCGCCGGGGATCGGTTCGGAGGTCGCTCCAGGTACGGAGGCCGTCTGGTCGTTCTGGGGGCCTGCGGGGTCGGTCACGGGGGGCTCCTCTCGCCTCCGGTCAGCCTACCCGCCTGAGCGCCCGGCGCTAGGCTGGTGCGGTCCTCGAACGATCGGAGAAACATGTCCTCGGACCGCGTCGTCCTCGTCACCGGTGGAAACCGCGGCATCGGCCGCGCGATCGCGGAGCGCTTCGTCGCGGCCGGGTACAAGACCGCCGTCACGGCGCGGTCGGGTGAAGGCCCCGAGGGGACGCTCACGGTGCGCGCCGACGTGACGGATGCCGCGTCGCTCGACGCCGCTTTCACCGAGGTCGAACAGCAGCTCGGTCCCGTCGAGATCGTCGTGGCGAACGCCGGCATCACGAAGGACACGCTCCTGCTGCGTATGACCGAGGACGACTTCGACTCGGTCGTCGCGACGAACCTCGGCGGCACCTTCCGCGTCGTCAAGCGGGCGTCGAAGGGCATGCTGCGCGCCAAGTGGGGCCGCGTCATCCTCATCTCCAGCGTCGTCGGGCTGTACGGCTCGGCCGGGCAGATCAACTACTCGTCATCGAAGGCCGCTCTCGTCGGCTTCGCCCGTTCGCTCACGCGGGAGCTGGGTAGTCGCGGTATCACCGCCAACGTCGTCGCGCCGGGCTTCATCGAGACCGACATGACCGCCGAACTGCCGGAGGAGACGCAGGCCGACTACAAGCGGAGCATCCCGGCGGGGCGCTTCGCGACGGCCGACGAGGTCGCGGGCGTCGTGACGTGGCTCGCCTCCGACGACGCCGCATACATCTCGGGCGCCGTCATCCCGGTCGACGGCGGCCTCGGCATGGGCCACTGACCGCCGCGACGAACGAGGCATCCCGCAGCAGAGCCGGATACCTGACGCGCTGATGGGCTGACGGGCTGACGGACCGAAGCTCAGGGCAGGAGCGGGATGAGTTCGCGGAGGTCCACCGGGCCGACGACGAGATTCGCCTGAGCGCGCACGGCCGGCTTCGCGTTGAACGCGACGCCGAGGCCTGCAGCCGCCATCATGAGCAGATCGTTCGCGCCGTCGCCGACGGCGATCGTCCGGCGCGTCGGGACGCCGAGGTCGTGCGCCCACTCCCGCAGGGCCGCCGCTTTGCCCGCGGCATCCACGATCGCGCCGTCGACCTCGCCCGAGAGTTCCCCGTCCGTGACGGCGAGGCGGTTGGCACGCCAACGGTCGACGCCGAGCGAGGGCGCCACGGTGTCGAGGATCTCGTGGAAACCGCCCGACACGACCGCCGCGATCCCGCCGCGCGCGTGGATCTGCGCGATCAGCTCCGCCGCACCCGGCGTCGGCTCCACGCGGGCGAGCACCCGGGCGAATGCCGCGGTGCGGACGCCCTTCAGCGCCGCCACGCGCGTGCGGAGGCTCGTCGCGAAGTCGACTTCGCCACGCATCGCGGCCTCGGTGGCGGCGGCGACCTCGGCGCCGCGCCCCGCCTCGTCGGCGATGAGCTCGATCACCTCATTGCGCAGGAGGGTCGAATCGGCATCGAACACGACGAGGAAGCGGGCGTCAGGCACCCGACCAACCTACCGGGCGTCGTCCGGCGCCTCCGACGTCGTGTCAGCGGGCGACGCGCGCGTTCTTCCCGACGACCGTGATGCCGCTCTCGGTGACCGTGAACCCTCGCGAGAGATCGAGTTCGCGGTCGACCCCGACTGTCGCGCCGGGCTCGAGCACGACGTTCTTGTCGAGGATCGCGCGATGCACGCGGGCTCCCGCTCCGACATCGACATGGTCGAACAGCACCGAGTCCGTGATCGTCGATCCACCCGCCGACAGGGTCCAAGGGCCCACGACCGAGCGCTCGAGATGCGTTCCCGAGAGCACCGAGCCGAGCGACACGATCGAGTCGATCGCGTTCCCCATGCGCCCCACACTGTCGCGGACGAACTTCGCCGGCGGGGAGTTGACCGCCTGCGAATGGATCGGCCAGCTCATGTTGTACAGGTTGAAGATCGGCAGCGTCGAGATCAAGTCCATGTGCGCGTCGAAGAACGAGTCGATCGTCCCCACGTCGCGCCAGTAGTCGCGATCGCGATCGGTCGACCCGGGCACGTCGTTGCGCTTGAAGTCGTAGACCGCCGCCCCGCCGCGGTTCACGAAGTAGGGGATGATATCCCCACCCATGTCGTGGTTCGACGTCGACAGCTCGCCGTCGGCCTCGACGGCGGCGATCAGGGCATCCGCGTCGAAGATGTAGTTGCCCATCGAGGCGAGCACCTCACCGGGGCTGTCGGACAGTCCGGTCGGATTCTGCGGCTTCTCGAGGAACTCGCGGATCGTGACGTTGTCGGCCGGGTCGAGATCGATGACGCCGAACTGGTTCGCGAGCGAGATCGGCTGGCGGATGCCGGCCACGGTGGCCTTCGCGCCGGACGCGATGTGCGCGTCGAGCATCTGCTCGAAGTCCATCCGGTACACGTGGTCCGCCCCGATCACCATGACGATGTCGGGCTTCTCGTCCTGAATGAGGTTCAGCGACTGCAGGATCGCGTCGGCCGAGCCCGAGAACCAGCGCTTGCCGAGGCGCTGTTGCGCGGGCACGGATGCCACGTACGAGCTGAGCAACGCCGACATGCGCCACGTCTGCGAGATATGGCGGTCGAGGCTGTGCGACTTGTACTGCGTCAGCACGACGATCTGGCGAAGGCCGGAGTTGATGAGATTCGAGATCGCGAAATCGATCAGGCGGTACTGACCTCCGAAGGGCACGGCGGGTTTCGCGCGGTCCACCGTCAGAGGCATGAGGCGCTTTCCCTCGCCCCCGGCGAGGATGATTCCGAAGACCTTCGGCGCTGCAGGCATAGCACCACACTATGCCCCCTGCACGCGGATGTACTACCGTTCGAAACATGCGCGTCGACATCGTCACGAAGGAGTACCCGCCGGAGATATATGGAGGCGCAGGCGTCCATGTGACGGAGCTCGTGAAGGCCCTCCGCGAGAGCATCGAGGTGCAGGTGCGCGCCTTCGGTCAGGGTCGGGACGAAGCGGACACGACGTCCTACGGCGTGCCGGCCGAACTGTCGAGTGCGAATGCCGCCGTACAGACCCTCGGCGTCGATCTCGAGATCGTGGGTGATGTCGCGGGAGCCGATGTCGTGCACTCGCACACGTGGTACGCGAACTTCGCCGGGCACGTCGCTTCGCTCCTGCACGGCATCCCGCACGTCGTGACGGCCCACTCGCTCGAGCCCCTTCGCCCGTGGAAGGCCGAGCAGCTCGGCGGCGGCTACGCCGTGTCGAGCTACATCGAGAAGACCGCCTACGAGAACGCCGCGGCCGTGATCGCCGTGAGCGACGGCATGCGGCGCGACATCCTGCGCAGCTACCCGGGCCTCGACCCCGACAAGGTGCGGGTGATCTACAACGGGATCGATGTGGATGCCTGGCATCCGCGCACCGATCACGCCCTGTTGGAGCGCTTCGGCATCGATCCGAACAAGCCGTCGGTCGTCTTCGTCGGCCGTATCACGCGCCAGAAGGGGCTGCCGTACTTCCTTCGGGCGGCGGCGCATCTGCCGCGCGACGTCCAGGTGATCCTGTGCGCGGGCGCCCCGGACACGCCACAGATCATGGCGGAGGTCGAAGGCCTCGTGCGTGACCTTCAGACAACGCGCGACGGGGTCGTCTGGATCGACGAGTTCCTCCAGCGCGACGAGTTGTGCGCGATCCTGACCTCGGCGACGACGTTCGTCTGCCCGAGCGTGTACGAGCCGCTCGGCATCGTGAACCTCGAGGCGATGGCGTGCGGAGCCGCGGTCGTCGGAACGGCGACCGGAGGCATCCCCGAAGTCGTCGTCGACGGTGTGACGGGCCGACTCGTCCCCATCGAGCAGATGCAGGACGGCACGGGCACCCCGATCGATCCGGACAAGTTCGTCGCGGACCTCGTCGCGGTGCTGACCGAGGTCGTCTCCGACCCTGAGCGGGCGCGCGAATACGGTGCGGCGGGGCGTGAACGCGCCGCGACCGAGTTCAGCTGGGCGGCGATCGCGGATGCCACGGCGGCGCTCTACCGAGAGGTCGCGTCGCACGAGGCGTAGCGGGGGAAGGTCGATAGGCTGGACGCATGCCCCAGGTGCTCGAGTTCGTCGATGTCGTCGTCCGCCGCAACGCGAGGAACATCGTCGACCACGTGGACTGGCGTGTCGATGACGACCAGCGCTGGGTGATCCTCGGCCCCAACGGTGCCGGCAAGACGACGATCCTGCAGCTGGCGGCGACGCTCCTTCATCCGACGTCGGGAACCGTGCAGGTGTTGGGGGAGACCCTCGGGCGTTCGGATGTGTTCGAGCTGCGGCCCCGCATCGGGTTCGCGTCGTCGGCGATGGCACGCCGCGTGCCGCCCGAGGAGACGGTGCTCGACGTCGTCTTGACCGCCGCATACTCGGTGCTCGGACGCTGGAACGAGCAGTACGAGTCGATCGACGAGCGCCGCGCGCGTCGCGTGCTGGCGGAGTGGAAGCTCGAGCACCTCGCCGAGCGCACCTTCGGCACGCTCTCCGACGGGGAGCAGAAGCGGGTGCAGATCGCCCGCGCGGTGATGACCGACCCCGAGCTGCTGCTCCTCGACGAGCCGACGGCGAGTCTCGACCTCGGGGCCCGCGAGGAGCTCCTCGGCCTGCTGGGAGGATACGCGCAGGCTCCGACGACCCCGGCGATGGTGATGGTGACGCACCATGTCGAGGAGATCCCGGTGGGATTCACCCACGTCCTGCTGCTGCGTGACGGCGGTGTCGTCGCGGCAGGAGCGATCTCCGAGACACTCACGGCCGAGAACCTGTCGACGACATTCGGGATGCCCATCGCGTTGAGCGAGGCCGACGGCCGCTTCGCAGCTCGCGCGTTCTGATCCCCGGTCCGCACAGCCGGCCGCGGGCTGGTAACATAGTCCTTTGGTGCTCTCCGCACCGCAGACTTCCCTCGCGCTGGCAAAATCCAGGGCACCACGTAAGGAACCCCATGAAGACTGACATCCACCCCGAGTACCAGGCGGTCGTGTTCCGCGACCTCGGCTCCGGCGAGACCTTCCTGACCCGTTCGACGGTCACGAGCGACAAGACGATCGAGCTCGACGGCGTCGAGTACCCCGTCATCGACGTCGAGATCTCGTCGGCGTCGCACCCGTTCTACACGGGCAAGCAGCGCATCATGGACTCGGCCGGTCGCGTCGAGAAGTTCAACCAGCGCTTCAAGAACTTCGGCTCGAAGTAACCTTCGCGCCCCAAGAGCCCCGCTTCGGCGGGGCTCTTGTCGTTTCCGCGGCGGTTGGTGTCCCCCCGGTCGTTGACCGAGCGAAGCGAGTGGAAACGTCTGTGGCCCTGGGGCCCGTTTCGACTCGCCGCTGCGCGGCTCGCTCAACGCCCGGAGATGCGGAACCCTCCGGTCGTTGACCGAGCGAAGCGAGTGGAAACGTCTGCGGCCCCTGGGGGCACGTTTCGACTCGCCGCTGCGCGCCTCGCTCAACGCCCGGGGAGGGGCGGGGCCCGCCGGTCGTCGACCGAGATGTGGTGTCTCCGGTCGTTGACCGAGCGAAGCGAGTGGAAACGTCGGTGGGCGCCGGGGGCGTTTCGACTCGTCGCTGCGCGGCTCGCTCAACGACCGGGGGAGAGGTGCGGCCCCTGGTCGTTGACCGAGCGGAGCGAGTGGAAACGTCCCCGAGCACGGCTCCGTTTCGACTCGCCGCTACGCGGCTCGCTCAACGACCGGGGGTGGTGCGCGGCTCGCTCAACGACCGGAGTATGCCTGCCTCCGGTCGTTGACCGAGCGAAGCGAGTGGAAACGTCTGCGGCGCCGGGGGCACGTTTCGACTCGCCGCTGCGCGGCTCGCTCAACGACCGGAGATGCGGAACCCTCCGGTCGTTGACCGAGCGCAGCGAGTGGAAACGTCCCCGAGCACGGCTCCGTTTCGACTCGCCGCTACGCGGCTCGCTCAACGACCGGAGGGAGCGCGCGGCTTGCTCAACGACCGGGTGGTGCGCGGCTCGCTCAGCGACCGGGGCGGGGCGAGTGGGGGTCAGCGGATGGGCCAGCTGCCGTCGAGGCGGTCGGCGGGGTCGATGCGGCCGATGCGGATGAAGTACTCCGTCAGGCTGTCGGCCTGCGCACGCGCCCAGCCGATCTGGGCGGTGTGAAGCTCCTCGACAGGACCGTCGAGCTCGTAGCGCCGCGCGAGCGCCTGCGCGACCCGTCCGGCGGCGATCGCATCGGCCGCTGCGTCGTGCGCGCCCTCCAGCCGCACGGCATAGTGTGCCGCGACGACCTCGAGCGTGCGCTTTCCCTTGCGGTACCGATCGTGCGCCTTGTCGAGGACGAGCGGGTCGACGACCGGCGACGGATCGACGATCGGCGCCACCCCGTGACGGACGGCCTCGTGCTTGAGCAGCGAGAAGTCGAACGGCGCGTTGTAGGCGACGACGGGAATGCCCGCTGCGAACAGCTCCTGCAGCGCCGCCACGATCTCGCCGACGACCTCGCGCGCCGGCGCGCCGTGCTGGCGGGCATGTTCGGTCGTGATGCCGTGCACGGCCGTCGCACCCTCCGGGATCTCGACACCCGGATCGGCGAGCCACGACCGGGCGCGGATCACGGTGCCGTCAGCGCCCAAGAGCCCGACGTGCGCGCTCACGATCCGATCGCCTGCCACATCGACGCCCGTCGTCTCGAGGTCGAACACGCCGACGGCATCCGCCCACGACGCCTGTGCGGGGCGTGCCGCCGGCACATCGTCGTCGTCCCAGAGGGGGAGCAGGCCGTCATCCATGCCTCCGACGGTATGCGCACCCTCCGACACGGACGCGACGCCACGCGGGCGTGGAGCACGCGGCGTCGCTCGTAGAATCGACGGGTGCCTGTGACCTCGCCCTATGCCGAGCGCCTGTCGGCCGTGCCCGTCGAGCGGCGAGAGGTCACACTTTCCGGCGGAACGACCGCTTACTGGGTGTACGGGGATGCCGCGGCGCCGCAGACGCTCCTCATGGTGCACGGCTACCGCGGCGACCACCACGGGCTCGAGCCCGTCGTCGCGTACCTCGAGGGCATCCGGGTCATCTCACCGGACCTGCCCGGATTCGGGGAGACGCCGCCCCTGCACGGCCCCGACGGCACGGTCGCGGAGCACACGCTCGAGGCGTACGCCGGGTGGCTCACGGAGTTCGCCGCCGCCGTCGCACCGGGCGCGCCCATCCTCGGCCACTCGTTCGGGTCGATCGTCGTCTCGGCAGCCGTGGCGGGCGGGCTCGAGACCCCGCGCGTCATCCTCGTCAATCCGATCGGCGCACCCGCCCTGGACGGGCCGCGCGGCATCCTCACGCGCCTCGCGGTCTTCTACTACTGGGCCGGCGCGAAGCTGCCGAAACGGCTCGGCGATGCGCTCCTGCGCAACCGGGCCATCGTGCGCGTCATGAGCGTGTCGATGGCGAAGACCCGCGACCCCGAGCTGCGCCGGTTCATCCACGACCAGCACGACACCTACTTCTCCCTCTTCGACGACCGCGACGTGCTGCACGAGGGCTTCGTGACGTCGGTGTCGAACGACGTGCGCCGGTTCGCGCCCGACATCGCCCAGCCGACGCTCCTCCTCGCCGCCGAGAAGGACGACATCACCCCCATCGAAGCGGAACGCCACCTGCGGACGCTGTTCCCGGATGCCGAACTCGTCGAGATCCCCGCGGTGGGGCACCTCATCCACTACGAGACGGTACGCGATGACGTTCATGCGGTTGCCGCAGTTGCCGGTGTCGCAGTAGCGCTTCGAGCCGTTCTTCGAGAAGTCGACGTAGACGGCGTCGCAGTCGTCGGCGGCGCACACGCGCACGCGGTCCCACTGATCGGCGCGGATGACGTCGACGAACGCCATCGCCGACTCGACGAGCATCCGCACCGACAGCGGCGCATCGGGCTCTGTCGCGTGGATGTGCCAGTCGAACTCGTCGTGCCGGACGAGCTGGGGGAGCGCCCTGCCGTCGCGGAGCATCGCGTTCACGAGCGGCACCGCCTCGTCGCGGCCGACGCGCCAGAGCTCGCGCAGACGGGGGCGATTGGCGCGCACGGCGGCGAGTTCGTCGTCGTCGCGGTGGAACGTGCCGGTGTAGGAGAACTCGTCCAGGTAGGCGTCGAAGTCGGCCTGGGTGCTCAGACGATCCTCGGCATCCACCCCGACCGTGGGGAGCGTGTTGACGAGCGCGGCCGCGGCGCGAAGGGACATCTCCGTGTCATGGATGAAGACCATGTTGACTCCTGACGTATGCGGGCGCTACTGTCACCAGTGTAAACACTCGACACTCATGACAGGACCGCCGGTGACGCACACCGCTCCGCTCGAGATCCTCACCCCGGCCGCGCTCCCGGCCGCCTCGCGAAGTCGTCGGGCCACCGCTCGCACGAGCGGCATCGTCATGGCCGTCGCATCGGCCCTGGCGTTCTCGTCGTCCGGCCCGCTCGTCAAACCCCTGCTCGAAGCCGGCTGGTCGCTGTCGGCCGCGCTCATCGTGCGTATGGGGCTCGCGGGGCTCATCCTCTCGCCCGCCTCGTCGTCGCCGTCCGTCGCGAGCGCACGTTCCTGCGCCGCCACTGGCTCTCCCTCCTCGCCTTCGGGCTCATCCCCGTGGCGGGGTGCCAGCTCCTGTTCTTCTCGGCGATGCAGCGGATGCCTGTCGCCGTCGCGCTCCTCATCCAGTACCTCGCGCCGGTCCTCCTCGTCGCGTTCGTGTGGCTGCGCACGCGTTGCGCCCCGTCGCGCCTCGTGATTCTCGGCTCGATCGTCGCCGTGGTCGGTCTCGTCCTCGTCGTCGACATCTCGGGAGCGCGATTCGACCTGATCGGCACCCTCCTCGCGCTCGGCGCCGCCGTCACGGTCTGCGTGTACTTCGTCATGAGCGAGCGCACCGGGGACGACCTGCCGCCGCTCGCCCTCGCCTCCGGCGGCCTCCTCGTCGGCGCGATGACGATGGGTGTCGTCGCCGCGGTCGGCGCGATCCCGTTCGCCGCGCCGCCGGTGTCCGTCGTGTTCCGGGGTGTGGAGGTGCCCGGCATCCTCGCGATCCTCTGGGTCGGCGCGATCGGCACGACGCTCGGCTACGCCCTCGGCGTCATGGCCGTGCCGCGCGTCGGCTCGCGCCTCGCCTCGTTCATCGGCCTCAGCGAAGTGCTGTTCGCGCTCGGCTTCGCCTGGCTCCTCCTCGGTGAGACGCCGGCACCGATCCAGTTCGTCGGGGGAGCGGTGCTGCTCGCGGGGGTCGTGCTCGTGCGGTTGGATGCCGGGGAGAACGACCGCGAGATCGCCGAGGCGGTCACGGATCCCGTCGAGCCTCTTCCAGGATCGGCTTCACCCGATAGCCGATGACCTCGCCCATCACGAGCGAGGTCTCGGTGCGCTCGACGCCGTCGATCGCGAGGATGCGTGCATCGACGTCGAAGAGGTGCTGCGTGTCGCGCGCCGCGACGCGCACGAGGAGGTCGACCGGACCGCTCATGCCGTGCGCCTGGATCACCTCGGGGATCGCCGCGATCTCGCGCGTGATGCGGGCGATCTCGGCCTGATGCACGGTGACGCTCACCATCGCCTCGATCGGCAGTCCGAGCGCGGCGGGTGACATCGCCCGCTCGAAGGAGTGGAACACTCCGGAGCGCTCGAGCCTCAGCATGCGGGCCTGGACGGTGTTGCGCGACAGCCCGAGGCGCTCGGCGAGTGCGACGACGGTCGCCCGGTGATCGTCGGCGAGGGCGTTCAGCAACTCGAGGTCGACGCGGTCGAGGGATCCCATAGTGCACAACCGTAGCAGGCCTTGATCGACCCTTCTGAGCAACATGCTCAAGAAGGAGTCGAATGCTTGAGCGAGGTGCGATGCCGACGTACCCTCGGGGCAGTCGGCGACGAGGCCGACGACCGGACGCGTCCCGTCCACAAGACTCCGGACGCACCCCGAAGGGATGACGATGATGCACACCCTGACCACCCCCGCGACGCCGCTCACGGCGACCGACGACATCGCACAGCTACTGACAGAAGACGGCGCGCGCGTCAGCGACCCCCGGCTGGACCACTGGGCGGAGGGCATCGACGTCGACACCCTCCGCGGGCTCTACCGCGACATGGCGATCACACGCCGCGTGGATGCCGAGGGCGTCGCCCTGCAGCGTCAGGGTCACCTGGGCCTGTGGGCGCCCGCGCAGGGCCAGGAGGCGATCCAGGTCGCGAGCGCGCGCGCCGCCCGAAGCGACGACTTCCTCTTCCCGTCCTACCGCGAGGTCGGCGTCCTCGTTGCGCGCGGCGGGCGCGCCGAAGACTTCGTCATGGCGTGGCGGGGCGAGTTCCACAGCACCTACGACCCGCGCGAACTCCACCTCGCGACGCCCCAGATCATCATCGGCGCGCAGTCACTGCACGCGGTCGGGTACGGCATGGGCATCCAGCGCGACGGCGGAGACCAGGTCGCGGTCGCCTACTTCGGTGACGGCGCGACGAGCCAGGGCGACGTCAACGAGGCGATGGTGTTCGCCTCGTCGTTCCAGTCTCCCGTCGTGTTCGTCTGCTCGAACAATCAGTGGGCGATCTCCGAGCCGGTGACGGTGCAGTCCCGGTTCCCGATCGCGGGCCGGGCTCCCGGCTTCGGCATCCCGAGCATGCGTGTCGACGGGAACGACGCCATCGCGTGCAACGCGGCGATGCGCTGGGCGCTCGATCACGCGCGCAGCGGTCAGGGGCCGGTCTTCCTCGAGGCGGTCACCTACCGGATGGGCCCGCACACGACCTCCGACGACCCCACGCGCTATCGCGACAAGGACGAGGTCGAACGGTGGCGCCGCCGTGATCCGCTGCTGCGACTCGAAGCGCACCTGCGTGCGATCGGCGCCTTCGACGACGCGTTCGCGGCAGACGTGGAGACTGCCGGGGGAGCCCTCGCGGCGCAGATGCGCGAGGCCGTGCTGACGGTGACGACGCGACCCGCCATCGAGGTGCTCGACGATGTGTACGCCGAACCGCATTCCGGCATCCAGCGGCAGCGCGAGCGCTTCGCCGCCTACCTCGACGGCTTCGCGGACGAGGAGGCCTGAGATGGCGCAGCTCACGATGGGCAAGGCGCTGACGGCGGGGCTCCGGAGCGCCATGGCGCGCGATGACCGCGTGCTCGTGATGGGCGAGGACATCGGCAAGCTCGGCGGCGTCTTCCGCATCACCGACGGCCTGCAGGCGGAGTTCGGCGCGCAGCGCGTGCTCGACACGCCGCTCGCGGAGTCGGGGATCGTCGGGACCGCCGTCGGACTCGCCTACCGTGGCTTCCGGCCCGTCGTCGAGATCCAGTTCGACGGGTTCGTCTACCCGGCTTTCGATCAGATCGTCTGCCAGGTCGCGAAGCTCCACTACCGGACGCGCGGCCGCGTGAACATGCCGATCACGATCCGGATCCCGTGGGCCGGAGGAGTCGGCGCGGCCGAGCACCACTCCGAATCGCCGGAGGCGTACTTCGTGCACACGGCGGGGCTCCGCGTCGTGGCGGTGTCGAATCCGCAGGATGCCTACACGATGCTGCAGCAGGCCATCGCGTGCGACGATCCGGTCATCTTCTTCGAGCCGAAGCGGCTCTATCACACCAAGGGTGAGGTCGACCTCGACGCCGACGTGTCGGACGCGCCGCCGATGGGGCTCGCGCGCGTCCTTCGCGAGGGGAGTGACGTCACCATCGTGACCTACGGCGCGCAAGTCGGAGTGGCGATGGATGCCGCGACCGCCGCCGAGGACGAAGGGATCTCGATCGAGGTGATCGACCTCCGCTCGCTCTCGCCGGTCGACTATCGGACCGTGTCGTCGTCGGTCCGAAAGACCGGGCGGATGGTCGTGACACATGAGGCGGGCGGTGAGGCGGGCGTCGGTGCCGAGATCATCGCGAGCGTCACCGAGCAGTGCTTCCACCATCTCGAAGCGGCTCCCGTACGGGTCACGGGACACGACATCCCCTATCCGCCCGCGAAGCTCGAGAAGCACCACATCCCTGACCTCGACCGCGTCCTCGATGCCGTCGACCGGGTGATGGACCGCCCGAACAGCCTCTCGGAGGTGGCGCTGTGATCTCGGAGTTCCGTCTGCCCGACCTCGGTGAAGGACTGCCCGAGGCGGAGATCGTCCAATGGCTCGTCGCCGAGGGCGACGAGGTGCGCCTCAACCAGCCGATCGCAGAGGTCGAGACCGCGAAGGCGATCGTCGAACTGCCCTCGCCGTTCGCCGGCGTCGTCCAGCGTCTGCACGCGGGCGCCGGAGACGTCGTCGAGGTCGGGAGCCCGCTCATCGAGATCGACGTACCGGGTGGTGCCGAGGAAGGCGACGGCGCGCAGGATGCCTCGCCCGCGGAACCGGACCCCGCGGAACCCGTGCCTGCGGCCGAGCCGGAGCGCGCCGTGCCGAACCTCGTGGGCTACGGTGCGGCGCCCCGTGCAGCCGGGAGACCGCAGCGGCGAGCGCGCGGTGGACGCCCCGCGGCGGCGGAAACCGACACGGCCGTGCGCGAAGCGGCCCCGCACGACATCGTGGAGGAGGCGCCCCCCGCCGACGCGCGTCACGAGCGCCCGCGCTCCACGCCGCCCGTGCGGCTGCTCGCGAAACAGCTCGGCGTCGACCTGGCTCTCGTCGAGGCATCCGGCGTCACGGGCATCATCCGGCGCGAAGACGTCGAGCGGTTCGCCGCACGCGATACGGTCGGGCCTGCCGCAGAGGCGGAGACGCCGGCGGCACCGACGGATGCCCGCGAAACGCGCATCCCCGTCCGCGGGGTCCGCAAGGCGACCGCGGCGGCGATGGTCCGCAGCGCCTTCACCGCACCGCACGTGACGTGCTTCCTCGATGTGGACGTCACGGAGACGACGCGGCTCGTCGGTTCGCTCCGGTCCGATCCGCGTCTTGCAGAGCATCGCATCGGCATCCTCGCCGTCGTCGCGAAGGCGGTGTGCCTCGCCCTGCGCGCGGAGCCGTCGCTGAACTCTCGGTGGGACGAGGAGGCGGGCGAGATCGTCCAGCACCACTACGTCCATCTCGGGATCGCCGCCGCCACGGAGCGCGGGCTCATCGTCCCGCACGTCGCGGATGCCGACGCGATGACCCTGCCCGAGCTCGCCGACGCCATCCGCGAGCTCACGCAGACCGTGCGCAGCGGCCGTGCGACCCCGGCATCCCTCACCGGCGGGACGTTCTCGCTCACGAACTTCGGGGTCTTCGGGGTGGATGCCGGGACCCCGATCCTCAACCCGCCCGAGGCCGGGATCCTCGGCCTCGGCGCCGTGCGGCGTCGGCCGTGGGAGCACGAGGGTGAGATCGCCCTCCGCGACGTCATGACGCTCAGCCTGTCGTTCGACCACCGGCTCGTGGACGGCGAACAGGGGTCGCGCTTCCTGGCCTCCGTCGGCGACGTGCTCCGCGAGCCCGGGCGGGCGATGCTGCTCCGCTGACGCGCGGTCAGTCCGCCGAGAGCGCGGCGTACGCCATGTCGGCGAGGATGTCGCTCACGACGGCCTCGTTCGGCACCGTGCGCATCGAGCGCACGGAGTGGGGCGTCGAGTTGATGAGACCGAACCCGGCGTGCGCACGGATGTGGAGGTCGGCGGTGGTGCGGCCCGGGTGCAGCCGGGCGAGGACGCCCACCCACAGTTCGATGTAGGCGCGCTGCAACCGACGCACCTCGGCCCGGTCGTCGTCGGTGAGGCGGGCGAGATCCCGGTCGTGCACGCGGATGACGTCGGACCCGTGGATCGCGAACTCCACATGGAAATCGATGAGGTCGCGCAGTTTGTCGCCCGCGGCCGCATCGGACTGGAGTACGCGCTGCCCGCCTGCGAGCAGTCGCTCGCTCGCGCGGAGCAGGATCGCGCCGAGGATCGCGCGCTTGCTGGAGAAGTGCCGGTAGACGGCAGGGCCGGTGATCCCGACGGCGGAGCCGAGGTCTTCCAGGCTCACCCCGTCGAAGCCCTGGGCCGCGAACAGGCGCGCGGCTTCGCGCAGCAGGGAGTCGTGGCGTTCGGCCTTCGCGCGGTCGCGCCCGGTCGCAGATGCGGCAGGGGAGTGCGTTGCCATTCCGGTTAATCCTCGCTAACCTGGGTGCATTCGGTTATGGAACACTAACCCAACCGCGTCGGCGCTCGCCCACGCGGGCGGCAACCCGTGATCGGATCGTGACCGCGCGCGCATCGAAGGAGATGTCATGGCCGTGCTGGACCTGTCCGCCTACGGACTCACCGAGGAGCAGCGCGAACTGGCCGCCCTGGTGCGGGACTTCGCCGAGACCGTGGTCGCCCCACGGGCGTATGAGGCCGACCGCACGAAGACCCTGCCACTCGATGTGGTCGCCGGCATGGGGGAGCTGGGCCTGTTCGGTCTGCCGTTCCCCGAAGAGGTCGGCGGGCAGGGCGGCGACTACGTCGCGCTGGGGCTTGCGATCGAGGCGCTCGCCCGCGTCGACCAGTCGATCGCCATCACGCTCGAGGCGGGGGTGAGCCTCGGCGCGATGCCCGTCCACCGCTTCGGCACCGACGCGCAGCGAGACGAACTGCTCCCGGACCTCCTCGCCGGGCGTGCTCTTGCCGGGTTCGGACTCACGGAACCCGAGGCGGGGTCGGATGCCGGCGGCACGCGCACGACGGCACGGCTCGAGGACGGGGAGTGGGTGATCGACGGGGCGAAGCAGTTCATCACGAACTCCGGCACCGCGGTGACCCGGTTCGTGACCGTGACCGCCGTCACCGGAATGCGCGGCGACCGCAAGGAGATCTCGACGATCATCGTGCCGAGCGGCACGCCGGGGTTCACGGTGGGACCCGCGTACGACAAGGTCGGGTGGCATGCCTCCGACACCAACCCCCTGTCGTTCGAGGGTGTCCGCGTACCGGAGGGGAACCTCCTCGGCGAACGGGGCCGCGGGTTCGCGAACTTCCTCAGCATCCTCGACGAGGGGCGTGTCGCGATCGCGGCGCTGTCGACCGGGGCCGCGGAGGGATGCCTCGAGGCGGCACTCGACTACGCCGGGTCGCGGGAGGTCTTCGGGAGCCCCCTCGGTTCGCGTCAGGCGATCCAGTTCATGCTCGCCCGGATGCAGCTGCGCGTCCACAACGCGCGGCTCGCGTGGCTGCACGCCGCGCGCCTGCGCGACGCCGGGCGGCCCTTCGGCGCCGAGGCCGCGATCGCCAAGCTCACGGCATCCGACGCGGCGATGGACAACGCGCGGGATGCCACGCAGATCTTCGGCGGCAACGGGTTCATGAACGAATACCCCGTCGCGCGGCATTACCGGGACTCGAAGATCCTCGAGATCGGCGAGGGCACCACCGAAGTGCAGCTCCTCGTCATCGCCCGCGCTCTGGGCCTCCCCGCGGGCGCCTGACGCGGGTACCGTGACACCGTGACCGACATCGTGCAGCGCGGCCTCTATGTCGAGGAGTTCGAGGTGGGGGCGACCTATCACCACCGCCCGGGGCGGACGGCGACCGAGGCCGACAATGTGCTGTTCTCCTCGCTCACCATGAACACGCAGGCGCTGCACCTCGATGAGGCGTTCTCTGCCACGCAGCCCTTCGGGCGACGTCTCATCAACTCGATGTGGACGCTCGCCACGATGGTCGGCGCGTCGGTCTCGCAGCTCACGCAGGGAACGCTCGTCGCGCAGTTGGGGCTCTCGGACGTCTCGTTCCCGCATCCGCTGTTCGCGGGCGACACCCTGACGACGTCGACCGAGATCGTCGATGTGCGCCTGTCCGCGTCGCGCCCCGGGCAGGGCATCGTGACGATGCGGCATACGGGGCGCAATCAGGACGGCGCGGTCGTCGCCACAGCGACCCGGGTGGCCCTCATGTGGTGCGTCCCGAAGGGGGAGTGATGTTCACCCTGGGCCCCGCGCTCCTGTTCTGTCCGGCGGACCGACCGGAGCGGTTCGCGAAGGCCCTGAGCCGCGCCGACGCCGTGATCCTCGATCTTGAAGACGCCGTCGCCCCGGCCGCACGCGTGGCAGCGCGGGATGCGCTCGTCGATGCGGATCTCGACCCGGCGCGCGTCATCGTGCGGGTCAACGCGGTCGGCACGGCGGACCACGACGCGGACATGGCGACGCTGTCGCAGACCGACTACCGGCGGGTCATGCTGGCCAAGGCGGAGTCGGCGGACCAGATCGCGCTCCTCGACCCGCGGTTCGACGTCATCGCCCTGTGCGAGACCGCGCGGGGTGTCGTCGCTGCGGAGGCGATCGCCGCGACCCCGTCGGTCACGGCGCTCATGTGGGGGGCGGAAGACCTCGTCGCCTCCCTCGGCGGGACCGCGAGTCGCACCGCGTCGGGGGGATACCGTGACGTCGCACGCCACGCCCGCTCGCGCGTGCTGCTGGCCGCGGGAGCCGCGGAGAAGGTCGCGATCGACGCCGTGCACCTCGATATCACCGATGTGCGGGGGCTTCGCCGCGAGGCGGAGGATGCCGTGGCGAGCGGCTTCGCGGCATCCGCCTGCATCCATCCCGACCAGGTGGAGGTCATCCGGGCCGCGTATCGCCCCGACGACGAGACGCTCGACTGGGCTCGGCGCGTCCTCGCGCACGCCGCGTCGGAAGGCGGCGTGTTCCGCTTCGAGGGTCGCATGGTCGACGAGCCGGTCCTCCGGCATGCGCGCGCCGCGATCGCCCGCGCCGGCGCGGGCGGCTGAGGGCGTCAGCCGACGGGGACGGTCGGCTCGATCTGCACGGCGGCGTACTCGACGACGGCGAGGCGGTCGCGCTCCACGAGGAACGTGTGCGTCGACGCGTTCGCGATCCGCTCCCCGGAGAGGGGCAGCTGGCCCCCGCTCGCGTGGCGGATGAGCTGGGCGATGAGGCCGCCGTGCGCGACGGCGATCACGGGCACGTCGACCGGGGCGTGACTCCGACGCGCGTCGCGGACGATGCGTCGCACGGCGCTGACGGCACGCGCGCGCAGATGCGCGTTCGTCTCGGCATCCGGCACGTTGTCGCGGTTGAACTCTCCGAAAGCTGCGCGATACTCCGTGTCGGTCATCCCCTCTGCGACGCCATAGGCGCGCTCCCGCAGCTGCGGGTAGAGCTCGGGCTCGGGGAGCCCGAGCGCCGCGCCGATGATCTGCGCCGTCTCGCGAGCACGGGAGAGATCGCTCGAGACGAGTGCGGGCGTCGTGCCGCGCAGGCGCTCGACGAGGACCGCGGCCGTCTCGCGGGCCTGCGCGCGTCCGACCTCGTTGAGGGGGATGTCCGCCGATCCCTGGATGCGCCGCGCGGCGTTCCAATCGGTCTCGCCATGGCGCACAAGCAGAAGGGTCGTCACCCAACGAGCCTAACCGCGCGATCGAGGCGCAAGCTCACCGCGCGGCGGGGAGGGCCGCGGCGAGCGCCTGCAGCACCTCGCTCGTGCCCGCATCGATCTTCACGGTCGCCCGCTGATCGCCGCGCGTCTCGGCGCGGTTGACGATGACGACGGGGAGCTTCCGGCGCCGTGCGCGTTCGAGGAGGCGGATGCCGGAGTTCACGACGAGCGAAGAGCCCGCGATCAGGAGCGCCGAGCTCGCGGCGACCAGCTGCTCGGCCTCCTGGAATTTCGTCACCGGGATGTACTCGCCGAAGAAGACGACGTCCGGCTTCAGCATCCCGCCGCATACGCTGCACTCCGGCACGACGAAGCCGTCGCTCGAGGCGGGCAGGACGTCGCCGTCGGGGCCGAGCTCGACGGCATCCGGCACCGTGATCCACGGGTTGTCGCGCTCGACGCGCACGGCGAGGTCGCGCCGGTCGAACACCTGGCCGCAGTGCACGCACAGCACGCGGCGCATCGTGCCGTGGAGCTCCACGACGCGGCGGCTCCCCGCGCGCACGTGCAGTCCGTCGACGTTCTGCGTGACGACGCCCGTCGCGAGGCCCTGCCGCTCGAGCTCGGCGAGCGCTTCGTGGCCGGCGTTGGGGTGGGATGCCGCGAATGAGCGCCACCCGAGGTGACTGCCCACCCAGTAGCGGCGCCGCGCCGCGTCGCTGCCGAGGAACTGCTGCGCCGTCATGGGCGTGCGGGTGGGTGCGCCCTTGCCGCGGTAGTCGGGGATGCCCGAATCGGTGGACACCCCGGCGCCCGTGAGCACGGCGATCCGGCGCCCCGCGAGCGCGTCGATCGCGCGGCCGACACCGGCGGCTGTCGTCGCATCGAGATCCAGCAGCGTCGTCATGGCCACCCCCTCACGCGCCGAGCCTACGCCCGTCGGTTTTCGGGGATGTTACGTGAGGGGGGTCGCACGTGCATGACACGATGGAACGGTGCCCGTACTGAGGATCGACGACCCGTCCGACGACCGACTGTCGGACTACCGCGACCTCACCGACGTCGCCCTGCGTCGCCGCACCGAGCCGGCCGAAGGTCTCTACATCGCCGAATCCGCCAAGGTCCTCGCCCGCGCCATCGCCGCAGGTCACACACCGCGGTCGGTGCTCGTGCAGGAGAAGTGGCTCCCCGATGCGGAAGCGCTCGCCGGCGATGCGCCGATCTATCTCGTCTCCGACGAGGTCGCCGAGCAGCTCACCGGGTACGCCGTGCATCGCGGAGCCCTCGCGGCGATGCACCGACCGGTCCTGCCGAGCGTCGCAGACGTCGTGGCGGGAGCGCGCACCGTGCTCGTCCTCGAAGACATCGTCGACCACACGAACGTCGGGGCAATCATGAGGAACTGCGCGGCGCTAGGCGCCGACGCCGTTCTCGTTACTCCTGGATGCGCCGATCCGCTCTATCGGAGGAGTATTCGGGTCTCGATGGGAACCGTGTTTCAGGTACCGTGGGCCAGACTAGAGTCCTGGCCCGCCGACATCGAACTGTTGAAGTCAGCTGGTTTCCACACGGCGGCCCTTGCTCTTGCCCCTGACGCGGTTGATCTGAGCCGCTTTGCGACAACCCTCCCTGACCGAGTGGCATGGATTCTGGGCTCTGAGGGGGATGGCCTATCGCGCCGCACAATTGCCGCGGCAGACACGGTAGTGAAGATCCCCATGGCGGGGGGCGTCGACTCGCTGAACGTTGCGGCGGCTTCTGCGGTGGCACTGTGGGCGACGTCGGCTTGACCAAAATCAAGGCATATCCGAGCCTCGGCGCCGCTCTACTTTCGCTTTCGGGTCTTGGTGCCGGAACGGGTTACGTCCATCAGGTCAGAGATCGTCTCGATCATCGACAGAGCCCGTTCCGGGTCGTCCTCGGTGAGGCTGTGCGCGCGGGGATTCCTCCAAGCCCCAACTACTCCCTGGCACAGTTGCATGTGGCCCCGCTGGCGGCTCTCGTCTGACTTGCTCTTTCCTTTGCCGATCCGCAACAGAGGCTGATTCGGTGAGAACGCAATAGTCATCAAAGCGTCTCCGTCCTCCGTGCGTCCGGTGCGAGAACGAACAAGCTCGTTCAACGCCTTGACCGCTGCCTCGACGGCGTCGGCATAGTGTCCAGACGCAAATCTTGTACGCGTCGCCGTCCGAAGATCCTCGTCCTGAATCCGTGCATCGAACTGAGCAAGCAACGGTGCTTCCGGAGCGAGGATCGTCTCCACTACGGTGCCGCTGTCCCGTTGCTGATCGGAATCGGGAACAGAGAACTCGACGAGATCCGCTTGAATCGCTTGCGCAAGATCGACAGTGGCCGCCCAGGCTTTGCGCTCCATCAGTTCTTGTAGAGATGCTTGGCCATACTCGCGAAGATCTGATCGATCTGATCGGCCGTCGCGGTCGCCGGAATGTGAATCTGGATGTCGAGGCGCACCTCGGGCCCATTCGCGGTGCCTTGGATCGGCGCCACCGGCTCGCGGTGCCCGGTTGACTCCGCCGCGGGCAGTCGTTCACTCGCGGCCGCTGATCTACTGGGCGATGCCTTACTACTGGGAGCCGGGGCGACTTTGGGACGGGGCTTCGCCTGGCCATTGGTAGTCGGCGCTTCCGGCACCTGACGTTCGGCAATCATCACGTAGGTCGATGCCATGTTCGACGCATTCGAGTCGCCCAGTCCCTTGTGCTGAAGCCAGGTCTTGACGCTCGCCTTGTCGGGCTTTCCCTCATCGTCGGTGAGGGACGAAAGCTCGGCCGGATAGATCTCGTCGATGATCTCGTCACAAGCGGCGGCATATGTGCCGTCGACGCGCCACTTCTGACCGCGCTCAGTCAACGATCCTTCCTCGTCGATCAGGCCGAGCCGACGCATGGGGTACACGACATTATCGGCCGCGCTTTTGGGGCTCGACATGTTCAAGATGGCGGCTACAGATGCGGGCGTGAGTTTGGTCGACGGCGCGGCGGCGGCGCGAGCTCTGAGAGCGCGCCACGCATTCGATGACACCTTGGGATAGGACGTACTCTCGACCATGTGGGCTCCATTCGACGACCGCAGAATACAGGACGCTTTTTGCCTATCCTCGTTTCCCGGTGAGCGACACGCGGCAGACTAGGTGCATAACGTCGGGGCCGCCTTCCGCGCTGCCGCGGGGCTCGGTGCGGACGCCGTGCTCGTGACGCCGCGTTGCGCCGATCCGCTGTACCGGCGAAGCGTCCGGGTGAGCATGGGGACCGTTTTCCAGGTGCCGTGGACGCGAATGCCCGAGGGTCTCGGTGGGCCGTGGGGGGCAAGCCGTGCCGAGCTGCAGGAGGCCGGAGTGCATGTCGCCGCCCTCGCACTCGCCGACGGGGCCGTGCCGCTCGACGTGTTCGCCGGGCATCGGCCCGAACGGGTCGCGCTCGTTCTCGGGACGGAGGGCGACGGACTGTCTCGTCGGGCGCTGGAGGCGGCCGACACGGTCGTCACGATCCCGATGGCGGGCGGGGTGGATTCCCTCAACGTGGCATCCGCCGCCGCGGTCGCGCTCTGGGCGCTGCGCTGATCAGGCCTCGTGACCGGGGCCGGCCGTCCGATCCCGCGCCGGCGCCTCGACGATGACGGGGAGGGCTTCCGGGCGCTTTGCGGTGACGTTGTCGCCCGACGACTGGTGACGCACGCGCCGCAGCACCCACGGCACGAGGTGTGTGCGCGCCCAGACGAGGTCGTTGGTGCGTGCCTCGCGCCAGGTGAGGTTCGGCAGCGGGTCGGGCTGCATCGGCTGAAGGTCGTTCGGGACGTTGAGCGTGCGCAGCACCATGCGGGCGACCTCGTGGTGGCCGAGGGCGTTGTAGTGCAGACGATCGTCGTCGAAGAAGCGCGGGTCCTGGACCTCTTTGAGTGCCCACTGGTCGGCGACGATCGCGTCGTATCGGTCGGCGATCGCGCGGATGTTCTCGTTGTAGATCGCGACGCGCCCGCGGATGCCGCGGAACACCGGCGTGAAGCTCGTGTCGATCCCCGTGAAGACGACGACCGTGGCTCCCTGTGAGCTCAACCGCGCAACGGCGTCCTCGAACTGCTGGGCGACCGCGTCCGGGTCGGCTCCGGGACGGATGACGTCATTGCCGCCCGCCGAGAACGTGATGAGGTCGGGGGCGAGGGCGAGGGCGGGTTCCACCTGATCGGCGACGATCTGACCGATGAGCTTTCCGCGCACGGCGAGGTTCGCGTACGCGAAATCGTCGACCTGCGCGCCGAGGACCTCAGCGACGCGATCGGCCCAGCCTCGATGCTCGTCCGCCGTGCCCGGGATCGGGTCGCCGATGCCCTCCGTGAACGAATCGCCGATCGAGACCATGCGCCGCCAGGGGTGCGCCTGATCGTTCGGTACGTAGGGCGAGCGGTGCTCGTCGGGGGTCGCTTCGTTCCTTCGCATGGCTCTCCTCGGACGTGTTCGGCTTCGAGGCTACCTGTCCCAGGGGTCGTTTAGGGTGGTCATTCGTGACGGACGAGCGGGCGGAGGCGCAGACGGAGCAGGAGCGTGGCGGCGACGCCCACTTCGGCAGCTTCGCCGCCGAGCACCTGTCACCCTCGTTCCCGCAGCGCGCCCCGTGGGGCACGGCGCAGAACCTCCGCGCCTGGCAGGCGGAGGCGCTCGAGGCGTACTTCGGCGTCGACGGCCCGGACGGCGTCGGCAGGGGCCCGCGCGATTTCCTCGCCGCTGCGACCCCCGGCGCCGGCAAGACCACGTTCGCGCTGAGACTCGCCTCCGAACTCCTCCGTCGCGGCGTCGTGCAGCGCATCGTGGTCGTCGCGCCGACCGAGCACCTGAAGACCCAGTGGGCGGACGCCGCGGCACGCGTCGGCATCCGGCTCGACCCCCGCTTCAGCAACCGGCAGCGCATGCACGCCCGCCAGTTCCACGGGGTCGCGGTCACCTATGCGCAGGTCGCGGTGAAGGCATCCGTCCACCAGCACCTCGTGAACGACGCGTCGACGCTCGTGATCCTCGACGAGGTCCACCACGGCGGCGACGCGCTCAGCTGGGGCGATGCGCTGCGCGAGGCGTACGGACGAGCGACGCGGCGACTGCTCCTGAGCGGCACCCCGTTCCGGAGCGACACCGCGCCGATCCCGTTCGTCGAGTACCACCCGAACGAGAAGGGCATCCGCCTCTCGCGCACCGACTACAACTACGGCTACGGGCGTGCGCTGGAAGACGGCGTCGTGCGGCCCGTGCTCTTCCTCGTGTATGCGGGCAAGATGCGTTGGCGCACGAAGGCCGGCGACGAACTCGAGGCGCATCTCGGTCAGGACAACACGAAGGACGTCACGGCGCAGGCGTGGCGCACGGCGCTCGACCCCGAGGGCGACTGGATCCCGGCCGTGCTCCGCAGCGCCGACCGTCGGCTCGCGGAGGTGCGGCAGGACATCCCGGATGCCGGTGGGCTCGTCATCGCGACGGATCAGACCGCCGCACGGGCATACGCCGCGATCCTCCGCGAGATCACGGGGGAGGCGCCCACCGTCGTGCTCTCCGACGACAAGGCCGCGTCGGGGCGGATCGAGCAGTTCGCGCAGTCGACGACGCGGTGGATGGTCGCCGTCCGGATGGTGTCGGAAGGCGTCGACGTGCCGCGCCTCGCCGTCGGCGTGTACGCGACGAGCGCGTCGACGCCGCTGTTCTTCGCGCAGGCGATCGGACGCTTCGTGCGGGCACGCCGCCGCGGCGAGGCGGCTTCCGTGTTCCTCCCGAACGTCCCGGTGCTCCTCGGGCTCGCGGGGGAGATGGAGCGTGAGCGCGATCACGCCCTCGACCGCGAGTCGGGCGACGACGACGGGCTGGAGGACACGCTCCTCGCCGAGGCGGAGCGCGAGGACAAGGCATCCGACGACCTCGAGCAGGAGTTCACCTATCAGGCGCTCGGGTCGGTCGCGCACTTCGACCGGGTGCTGTTCGACGGCAAGGAGTTCGGCCAGCTCGCCGTGCCCGGCACCCCCGAGGAGGAGGAGTTCCTGGGACTTCCGGGGCTCCTCGAACCCGAGCACGTGCACGAGCTGCTGATGCAGCGTCAGGCGCGGCAGACGCGACACCGGAAGGTGCGCGAGGCGCGCGAGGGTGAGTCCGGAGGCTCGGCCGAGGCGCCGGATGCCGGTTTGCCGCCCGCCCTGCACCGCACGCTCCGCGAGCAGCGGCAGCTACTCAACAGCCTCGTGGGCCTCTACGCCCGCCAGAGCGGTGAGCCGCACGGCGCCGTGCACGCGGAGCTCCGCCGGGTCTGCGGGGGGCCGGAGGTCGCGAGGGCGACGGTCGCACAGCTGCAGGCGCGGATCGAACTGCTCCGGGGGCGCGTGCGCTCCTGAGCGCGGTCGGTGTTCGGAGATCCGAAATGCTGGCAATCGTCGGGAACCGAGCGTTCCGGCTCTTTTCGCTGGGTACCGTTGAGCGAACCGAGGAGCCCCCGTGACCGACACCGCCACGCGTCAACCCACCGCCGCCGATCGCCGTCGCTGGGCGCGCTACCTCGCCGAGGAGCGCGCCGAGGCGCAGGTCTACCGTGACCTCGCGCGCCGCCGCGACGGCGAGGAGCGCGAGATCCTGCTCGCGCTCGCCGACGCCGAAGGGCGTCACGAGCAGCACTGGCTGGAACTGCTCGGCGGCGAGCCGAAGCGTCTCCCCGCGCCGAGTCTCGGCTCTCGGACGCTCGGCTGGATGGCGCGGCGGTTCGGCTCGATCTTCGTGCTCGCCCTCGCGCAGAACGCGGAGGGGCGTTCCCCTTACGAGAGCGAGCCGTATGCGACGGCGCAGATGGCCGCCGACGAGAAGATCCACCACGAAGTCGTGCGCGGTCTCGCGGCGCGTGGTCGGCGCCGCCTGTCGGGCACGTTCCGCGCCGCCGTGTTCGGCGCCAACGACGGCCTCGTCTCGAACCTCGCCCTCGTCCTCGGTATCGGGGCGACGGGGGCTGCTCCCCAGTTCGTGCTGTTCAGCGGCGTCGCGGGCCTTCTCGCCGGCGCGCTGTCGATGGGGGCGGGCGAGTACGTGTCGGTCCGGTCGCAGCGCGAGATGCTGGATGCCACGGAGCCGAGCGACTACGCCGACGATGCCCTGCCGCACCTCGACCTCGATGCGAACGAACTGGCACTCGTCTACCGGACGCGGGGGATGGGCGAGCAGGACGCGCACGAGCGGGCGCGACGCGTGCTCGAGGCGGCGCGCTCCGTCGAGGAGGCGCCCGTGACCGCCGCGGTCCCGGTCGGTGCCGATCATGAGGTCGTCGGGAGTGCGTTCGGGGCGGCGGCATCCAGCTTCCTGTTCTTCGCGTCCGGCGCGATCATCCCCGTGCTGCCCTGGATCTTCGGGTTGAGCGGTGGCACGGCGATCATCGTCGCGCTGGTCCTCGTCGGCATCGCGCTCGTGGCGACGGGGGCGATGGTCGGGCTCCTTTCCGGTGCATCGCCGTGGAAGCGCGGCCTCCGCCAACTCGCGATCGGCTACGGCGCGGCGGCCGTGACGTACGCTCTTGGCCTCCTCTTCGGAGTGACGGCGGGCTGACGCGCCCGGGCGCCGACGGATTGGTCGATCGCGGCCCTGACGTGGTAGTGTCGATCTTCGGTTGCGAAAGCTCCGATCACCTGCGCGGGTGGCGGAATAGGTAGACGCGCTAGCTTGAGGTGCTAGTGCCCGTATAGGGCGTGGGGGTTCAAGTCCCCCCTCGCGCACAGAATGGAATGGCCCCCGACCTGGGATTTGATTCTCAGGCTCGGGGGTCTTCCGCGTCCGGAGCGCTGGGGGCCAACAGGGACCGCGGAGAGCCCCCGGAGCGCGAGTAGCGTGGAGGCCATGCCTGCCGACGCCACAGACCCCGAGAACCTGCCCGAAGTCGCCCGTATCGCGCGAGACCTGATCCGCTTCGACACGACGAACTACGGAGAGGGGCGCGCCCACGGCGAGCGCGAGGCGGCCGAGTACGTCGGAGCATTCCTCGAATCCCTGGGACTCGTCCCCGAGTACTACGAGCCGATCCCGCGTCGCACCAATCTGATGGTGCGGGTGCCGGGGCGGGATCGTGGGAAGCCCGCCCTGGTCCTCCACGGCCACCTCGACGTGGTCCCCGCGGTCGCGGACGATTGGAGCGTCGACCCGTTCGAGGGCGTCGTCCGCGACGGCATGCTGTGGGGCCGCGGCGCGGTCGACATGAAGGACATGGATGCCATGATCCTGGCATCCGTCGCCGAGCTCCTCCGGGCGGGGGAGCAGCCTGCCCGCGACATCATCGTGGTCTTCTTCGCCGACGAGGAGAACGGCGGCGTCGAGGGGTCGCAGCTGGTCGTGCGCGACCGGCCCGAGTGGTTCGCGGGAGCCACCGAGGCGATCAGTGAGGTCGGCGGCTACTCGATCGGCGTCGGCAACAAGCGTGCCTACTTGCTGCAGGTGGGGGAGAAGGCGCTCGTGTGGCTGCGGCTCAAGACGCGCGGCACGGCGGGCCACGGCAGCCGATTGCACCCCGACAACGCCATCACACGACTCGCCGAAGCGGTCGCCGCACTCGGCCGCACCGAGTGGCCGATCGCGCTGACCGAGACGACGCGCCAGACCGTCGCAGACCTCGCAGCCCTGTGCGGCGGCGACCCGGCGGACCCTGATGCGATCGCCGAGTCCACCGGCAAGGCCGCCCCGTTCCTGCGCTCCACGTTCCGCACGACGACGAACCCGACGGGCCTCACGGCCGGGTACAAGCACAACGTCATCCCCGACGCGGCCTCGGCGGCGATCGACGTGCGGACCCTGCCCGGTCAGGAGGACGCCGTGCTGGCGGAGATCCAGCGGATCGTCGGCGATGACATCGAGATCGAGATCTCGCACCGCGACATCGGGCTCGAGGTGCCCTTCTCCGGCGCGCTCGTCGAGGCGATGGTGGGCGCCCTCGAACGCCACGACCCCGGCATCCCCGTCGTGCCCTATCTCATGGGGGGAGGGACCGACAACAAGGCCCTCGCCGAACTCGGCATCGCAGGCTTCGGATTCGCACCGCTGCGTCTTCCCTCAGACATAGATTTCACGGGTATGTTCCATGGGGTGGACGAGCGGGTGCCGATCGACGCTCTGGTGTTCGGCCAGCGCGTGCTGACCGATCTGCTCCGCACCTACTGATCTCCACCCACCCTCATTTCCGCGACGGAAGGCACCCATGCTGCTCGATGCGATCATCCTCGGCATCGTGCAGGGACTCACCGAGTTCCTGCCGATCTCCTCGAGCGCGCACCTGCGCATCTTCGGAGAGTTCCTGCCGTCCGCGGTCGATCCGGGTGCGACCTTCACCGCCATCACCCAGCTGGGTACCGAGCTTGCGGTGCTCGTGTACTTCTGGAAGAAGATCGTCCGGATCATCGGGCAGTGGTTCCGGTCGCTGACCGGCGCCGTGCCCCGCAACGACCCGGATGCCCGCATGGGGTGGATCGTCATCATCGGCACGATCCCGATCGGCATCGTGGGGTTCCTCCTGCAGGACGTCATCCGGAACACCTTCCGGAATCTCTGGCTCGTCGCGATCGTCCTGATCGTGTTCGGTCTGCTGCTCGGCGCGGCAGATGCGCTCGGCCGTCGCACCCGGGAGGAGAAGGACCTCACCTACCGCGATGGCCTCGTGCTGGGTCTCGCCCAGACCCTCGCCCTCGTTCCCGGGGTGTCGCGATCGGGTGCGACGACCACGATGGGGCTCGCGCTCGGCTACAAGCGACCGGTCGCCGCCGAGGTGTCGTTCCTGCTGGCCGTGCCGGCGGTGTTCGGCAGCGGTCTCTACGAGCTGGTCAAGGCCATCAAGGATCCCGGCGCGAGCGTGTTCAACGGGCTCGAGACGGCCGTCGCGACGGGCATCGCCTTCGCCGTCGGCCTCGCCGTCATCGCGTTCCTCATGCAGTACCTCAAGCGCGGCAGCTTCCTGCCGTTCGTGATCTACCGCGTCGTGCTCGGTATCGTGCTCATCATCCTGCTGAGTCTCGGCATCCTCCAGGCGTACTGAGCCGCGCGCGCAGCGGCGAGACGGCTCGAGTGCGTCGACTCGGGCGCGACGACTCAGGGACGCCGTCTCAGGCGCGACGACTCAGGGCCGCCGCGGGTCGTCGCGGTTCGGCCCGATCCCCTTGGGACCGTCTCCGCCGCGACGGAGGTACCGCTCGAACTCCTGCGCGATCGCGTCGCCGGAGGCCTCGGGAGAGTCCCACGTGTCACGGGTCTGCTCGAGCTGGTGGATGTACTCGGTCATCTCCTCGTCATCCGACGCGGCCGCGTCGATGGATGCCTCCCACGCGAGCGACTCGGCGGGAAGCTCCCCACGGGGGATGACGGCGCCGGTGAGCTCGCTCAGCTTGTCGAGGAGTGCGAGCGTCGCCTTCGGCGAGGGCGTGTGCCCCGCGACGTAGTGCGGCACGCTCGCCCACAGGGCGGCGCACGGGATGCCGGCGGCCTCCGCCGCGGTCGAGAGGACGGTGAGGATGCCTGCGGGCCCCTCGTACGTGGGCTTCTCGAGACCGAGCGCGGTGCGCAGGGCGTCGTTCTCGCTGCCCGCGAAGATCGAGATGGGGCGCGTGTGCGGGACATCCGACATCATCGAGCCGAGCGCGACGATCCCGGTGATGTCCTCGCGGAGCGCCGCGTCGATGAGCTCCGCGACGAATGCCTGCCACGCGCGGGCGGGCTCGTAGCCGGAGAGGAGCCACAGCTGCGCGTTGTCGGTGGGGTGCAGCGGCCGCCACAGCGTCGCGTCCGGCCAGACCAGTCGACGTGAGCCGTCGGGATCGATCCGCACCTGCGGGCGGGTGTACTGATAGTCGAAGTACAGCTCCGGGTCGACCGCGAACACCTCGCGATAGGCACCGGACTCGCGGATGTGGGCGACGGCCGCCGACGCGGCCTCTCCCGCGTCGTTCCAGCCGTCGAAGGCTACGACGAGAACCCGCCGACCCAGTTCGTCCACACCGCTCCTGTCGTCCGCGAACCGATCCCCCCACCCTACGCGCCCGAGCGCGGGGGCGGGGTGAGCCGACGCCGTAGCATGGACGGATGACCTCTCCCGGCCTGCGTCCGACCCTTCCCGACGCGGTCCTGTGGGACATGGACGGCACCCTCGTCGACACCGAGAGGTACTGGATGGCCGCCGAGACGGCGCTCGTGGAGCGGTTCGGCGGCACATGGTCGCATGAGCAGGCGCTGGGGCTCGTCGGTGCGGGGCTCGACACCTCCGCCGCGATCCTGCAGAACGCGGGCGTCCGCATGTCGGGACCCGACATCGTCGGCCATCTCACGGAGGAGGTCATGCGTTCGCTCGAGGAACTCGGCCCGCCGTTGCGCCACGGAGCCCTCGAGCTCCTCTCCCAGCTGCGCGCACAGGGCGTCCGCTGCGCGCTCGTGACGATGTCGCTGCGGCGGATGGCGGAGGTCGTCGTGGACGCGCTCCCGGGCGCGCCGTTCGAGCTCATCGTCGCCGGCGACGAGGTGACGAGGCCAAAGCCCTTCCCGGACGCCTACCTGCAGGCGTGCGCCGTGCTCGGCGTCGACCCGTCGGGCGCGGTCGCGATCGAGGACTCTCCCACGGGAGTGCGCGCGGCCGTCTCGGCCGGCGTCACCACGATCGGGGTTCCGCTCATGGTCTCGCTCGTCGGCACAGGCGCCCACGAACTCTGGCCGACGCTCGAGGGGCGGACGCCCGCCGACCTCGGGCTCGTCCACACCGCCCACCGTCCCACCGGCGCGAAAGGCCGCTCATGAACACCGACCTGCGCCCGAGCGGCCCGTTCCGCCTCGGCGACCGCGTGCAGCTCACCGGCCCGAAGGGCCGCCTCAGCACCATCACCCTCCGCGAAGGCGGTGAGCTCCACACCCACCACGGCGTCCTCAAGCACGAACAGATCGTCGGGCAGCCCGACGGCTCGGTCCTCACGAACTCCGGGGGCCACGAGTACCTCGCGCTCCGGCCCCTCCTGCGCGACTTCGTCATGTCGATGCCGCGCGGCGCCGCGATCGTCTACCCGAAGGATGCCGCGCAGATCCTGGCATCCGCCGACATCTTCCCGGGGGCGACGGTCGTCGAGGCGGGTGTCGGCTCGGGCGCACTGTCGCTGTGGCTGCTGCGCGCCCTCGGCGCCGACGGCCGGCTCGTATCGTTCGAGCGCCGTGACGAGTTCGCCCAGGTCGCCCAGGCGAACGTCGAGACCTTCCTCGGGCACTACCCGGACACGTGGTCCGTCGTCGTGGGCGATCTCGTCGAAGAACTCCCGGCCGCTGTCGAACCGGGGTCCGTCGACCGAGTCGTGCTCGACATGCTGGCGCCCTGGGAGTGCATCGATGCCGTCGCCGACGTCCTGACTCCCGGGGGCGTCGTACTCTGCTACGTCGCGACCGCCACGCAGTTGAGTCGCGTCGCGGAGTACATCCGGGGGACGGGACTATTCACCGACCCTGAGGCGAACGAGACCATGGTCCGCGGCTGGCACGTCGAGGGCCTCGCCGTCCGGCCCGACCATCGCATGGTCGCGCACACGGGATTCCTCATCACCGCGCGCCGCCTCGCGCCGGGCGCGGTGCCGCCGGATGTCCGGAAGCGTGCGCTCAAGAAGCCGAGCTACGCCGACGAGGACGTCGAGGCCTGGACCCCCGGGGCCGTCGGGGATCGCCAGATCACCGACAAGAACCTCCGCAAGCGCGTACGCGAGGCGCAGCGCGCCGTCGACGGGGCGCGCCAGGCATCCGGCGCCGGAGAGGTCGGGGACGACAGCGTCTCCGACGTAGACTGATCCGGTGCATCGGATCCCCGCCGCCCTGGCCGTCCTCGGACTTTCCGCCCTGACCCTCGTCGCCTGCGCGTCGGCGCCGTCCGCACAGTCGTGCGAGCGCCACGACACGGACAGCACGGTGCTCGACGTCGTGAAGACCACGGGCGGCTTCGGCGCGCCCACGCTCGTCCAGTCGGCACCGGTGTACGTCCCCGAGACCACCTTCACCGACCGCACGGTCGGCGACGGCCCGCGCATCACGAGCGGCCAGCAGCCCGTCACCTTCGACATCGTCATCTCGAACGGATCCTCCGGCGAGATCCTCGTCCCCTCCGGCAGCACGCCGCCTGCGGCCGTGGACAGCTTCCGCGAGACCTACCCCGGCCTCTCGGACATGCTCATGTGCGCGACCGAGGGCTCCCGCATCGTCGGCGCGATCCCGGCGAGCGATCTCGGTGAGTCCATCACCTCCCAGCTGGGACTCACGGGCAAGCAGTCGATCGTCGTCACGGTGGACCTCACGAAGGTCTACCTCGCGGCGGCGGACGGCGCGCCGCAGTACAACGACCGCCGCGGAATGCCGGCGGTCGTGCTCGCTCCGAACGGGCAGCCCGGCGTCGTCATCCCCGACAGCGCCGCACCGACGACACTGACGGTGGAGACCCTGAAGAAGGGCTCGGGCGCCGTCATCTCGGACTCCGACACCGCGCGCGTGCAGTACACCGGCGTCGATTGGGACACCCGGACCGTCACGAACTCGACCTGGGATGCGGGAACCTCGGCTGGCGTCGGAAAGGGCTCGAACGTCGCGTTCGCCTCGCAGCTCGCCGGCGCCACCGTCGGATCGCAGCTGCTGATCGTCGAGCCCGCGTCGGGCGGGAAGGGCTCCGCGACGGTCTACGTCGTCGACATCCTCGGGATCGACCCTCCCTCGACGCCGACACGGTGACCGTCCTCGGCGCCCGCTTCACAGCGGCCGCTTAGGATGGGCGGGTGGCACACGAGTCGACCCGCGCCGCACCGGAGGAGCGTCTGGTGAACCTCGTCGTGGCGCTCATGGCGACGGAGCAGGGGCTCACGAAGGACGCCATCCTGTCGTCGGTCGCGGGGTATCGCGAACAGAGCGAATCGGGCGCGTCGAAGGATGCGCTGGAGAAGATGTTCGAGCGCGACAAGCAGACGCTGCGCTCCCTCGCGATCCACGTCGAGACGATCGGGGACTACGCCGATCCGGACGATCTGCGCGAGGCGCGCTACCGGATTCCGACGGCCGAGTACGAACTGCCGGCCGACATCGACTTCACGCCGGCGGAGCTCGCCGTCCTGAACCTCGCGAGCGGCGTCTGGAGCGAGAGCTCGATGTCCGCCGACGCCCGCAGCGGCCTGCGGAAGATCCGCGCGCTCGGCATCGACGTCGACGCGCCGATCATCGGGTACTCGCCCCGGATCAACCTCCGCGAGGCGGCGTTCGTGCCCCTTCAACGCGCGATCGAGCAGGCCCGGGTCGTGCAATTCGCGTACCTCAAAGCCGGTGAGGATGCCGCGCACAGCCGGCGGCTGCGCCCGCTCGCCCTCGTCGAGTACGAGGCGCGGTGGCACGTCTACGGCTTCGATCTCGACCAGCAGGACGTGCGGACGTTCCTGCTGTCGCGGATCGTCTCCGACGTCGAGATCACGAAGACGTCCTTCGACCTCGCCGAGCGGGACGGTGCCGGTGAGCGCGCGCTCGCGGGGCTCGAAGCCCTCGCCGAACGCCAGCAGGCGCTTCTGGAGATCACTCCCGGGACGGAGGCGGCGCTCCGGCTGAACCGACGCGCCCGCGCCGCGGGGCAGGGCTTCCACGTGCCGTACGTCGACGCGGCGATCTTCGCGGACGAGCTCGCGTCGTACGGCCCCGAAGTGCGGGTCGTCGAGCCCGTCGCCCTTCGTGACGAGGTGATCGCCCGTCTGGAGCGCGTCCTGGCTCTCCACAGTGAGGCTCTGCCCTCGAGGAGCAACGCATGACGGCGCCCCGTCCGCTGCTCGCGACCGATCGGGCGGCACTCATCCTCCAGCTCGTGCCGTATCTCATCGGCAAGGGCGAAGTCACGGTCACCGAGGCGGCCGCGGACTTCGAGGTGACGCCCGAGCAGATGCGGGCGATGGTGGAGAAGCTCACCGTGATCGGGCTGCCCGGTTCGGGTGGGTTCTGGCAGATGGCGAACGACCTCTTCGACATCGACTGGGGACTCCTCGACGAGCAGGACACCATCGTCATCACCAACTCCGTCGGCCTCGAGCGCACCCCGCGACTGAGCGCTCGCGAGGCGGCGGCACTCCTGGCGGGCCTCCAGCTCTCGGCATCCCTTCCGGGTGTCCGCGATTCCGGCGTCGTGCAGGGGCTCCTCGCCAAACTCGCCCGCGGTGCGTCGAGCGCGCCCGCCGACGTGATCGTCGCTCCCGGCGAGGTCGACGGCGTCCGTCTCGCCGTCGCCGAGGCGGTGGAGCGCGGCCGCGCCGTCTCGTTCACCTATCGTGCGCCCGACGCCCCCGTCACGACGCGCACCGTCGACCCCGTCAAGGTCCACATCGCGGGGGGCCAGTGGTACCTGCAGGGGTGGTGCCACCTGCGCGAGGCGATGCGCACGTTCCACCTCGACCGGGTCTCGGACGTGCAGATCACGGACATCCCCTCGACACACGGCGCCGACGCCGCGCCCGATCTCTTCCAGCCCGGTGACACCGATGTCGAAGTCGACGTGCGCTACCGCGCAGGGGAGGAGCCGTTCCTCGCCGACTTCGTGCGGGAGGTGCGCGGCGAGACCGGCGATCTGCGCACGGCGGTCATCCACCTCGGCGACGCCCGGAGTCTCAAGCGCGTCGCCGCCCGACTCGGCGGGGCGTTCGAGGTCCTCGGCCCGGCCGATGTGCGCGAAGCGACGATCGCGTGGGCGCGCGCCGGGCTCGAGCAGTACCTCGGTGACACTCCGGGAGAGCACTCCGCGGGCTGACGGGCGTTCAGAACACTCGAGGCGGTCATCCCCGCTGTCTTCACCGAGGCGGGTAGACTGGCGGCATCCCGACTCCCTTCGGAAGGATCATCATGGGACCTCATGGTTGGCAGTGGTTGCTGATCCTCGCCGTCATCCTGCTGCTGTTCGGCGCCGCCAAGCTTCCCGCTCTCGCGAAGAGCCTCGGCCAGTCCGCGCGCGTGTTCAAGGGTGAGATGAAGGCGATGAAGGAGGACGACGCCCCCGCGGCGACGCCCGGCGCCGACGCCGTCACTCCGGATGCCACGGTGGCACAGCGCACGACCGACGAGTCGTCGAAGCCCTCCACCTGACGTCGGTGACCACGTCCAGCGCGGCGCAGCGCGGCGTCACCCGGGACGAGAGGCGCGACCGGCGCATGTCGCTCGGCGACCACCTGCGGGAGCTGCGCAAGCGCCTCGTCATCGCCGCGATCGCCCTGGTGATCGCGATGGTCGTCGCGTACTTCCTCACCGACCCCTTCATGGCGCTCATCACGCAGCCCGTGCATGACCTCGCCGCGAAGCGCGGCGAGACCGCGAAGATCGAGGTCATGTACACGACCGTCACCGGTGCGTTCGACCTCAAGCTGCGGATGTCCTTCGCGATCGCGCTCCTGTTGTCGGCGCCCGTGTGGCTGTGGCAGCTGTGGGCGTTCATCATGCCGGGGCTCACCCGCAAGGAGATCCGCTACACGGTCGGGTTCGTCTGTGCCGCCATCCCGCTCTTCTTCGCGGGCGTCGTGACCGGCATGGTCGTCATGCCCAACATCGTCCGCCTCATGGCCGAGTTCCTCCCCGACGGAACGGCGGCGCTCTACGACGCGAAGTACTACTACGACTTCGTGCTGAAGCTGCTCCTCATCGTCGGGATCGCGTTCGTCCTCCCGGTGTTCCTCGTCGCGCTCAACTTCGCCGGCATCATGTCGGGCAAGGCCATCATGCGCTCCTGGCGGATCGCTGTCGTGATCGCGATCGTCGTCGCCTCCATCGCGACCCCGCCGGCCGACATCGTCTCGACGTTCCTGCTCGCCGGCATCCTCATCGTCCTGTTCTTCGCCGCCGCCGGGCTGTCGATGCTGTTCGACCGGCGGCGGGCCAAACGCGTCGCCGCCGAACTCGGACCGCTCGCATGAGCGATCCGGCGACGCGGTACGCGAAAGCACAGGCGCAACGCGCCCACCCGCTGACGCAGGCCTTCGCCGCCGCGCAGCGCTTCGAGCTCGATCCCTTCCAGATCGCCGGATGCCAGGCGCTCGAAGACGGGCGCAGTGTCCTCGTCGCCGCGCCCACCGGGGCGGGGAAGACGATCGTCGGCGAGTTCGCGATCCACCTGGCGATGCTCACCGCGGGGGAGAAGGCGTTCTACACGACGCCGATGAAGGCGCTGTCGAACCAGAAGTTCCGTGAGCTGCAGGAGGTGTACGGCGAGAGCGAGGTCGGACTCCTCACGGGCGACACCAACATCAACGGGAACGCGCGCGTCGTGGTCATGACCACCGAGGTGCTGCGCAACATGCTCTACGCCGACTCGTCGGCGCTGCGTGGCCTCCGCTACGTCGTCATGGACGAGGTCCACTACCTCGCCGACCGCTTCCGCGGCGCCGTGTGGGAAGAGGTCATCATCCACCTGCCGCAGGATGTGCGGCTCATCTCCCTGTCGGCCACCGTCTCCAACGCCGAGGAGTTCGGCGACTGGCTCGACACGGTGCGCGGGGACACCGAGGTCATCGTCTCCGAGACGCGCCCCGTGCCCCTCGAACAGCACGTCCTCGTGCGCGGCGACCTGCTGCCCCTGTTCGACGACCGCGCCGGCATCGCGACGGCGCAGGTGAACCAGGAGCTCATGCGCATCCGCGGCGGTTCCGGCGCACGCTACGAGAACAACCGGCAGGCGCAGCAGTTCCGCTCGAACGCGTCGCGCGACGGGGCCGCTCGTCGGCCGATGCGGGGGGGCAAGCGGCCGGTCCGCTCCGCCAACGCGCAGCGCATCGAGCGCCTCGACCGGCCGCAGGTGGTGCAGCTGCTGGAGCGTGCGAACCTCCTCCCCGCGATCTTCTTCATCTTCAGCCGCGCGGGCTGCGACGGCGCCGTGCAGCAGGTGCGGCGCTCGGGGCTGCGGCTCACGACGCGGGAGGAACGGGACGAGATCCGTCAGATCGTCGACGAACGCACCCGCACGCTGCACGAGGAGGATCTGCAGGTGCTCGGCTACTGGGAGTGGCGCGAGAACCTCGAACGCGGCATCGCTGCGCACCATGCGGGCCTGCTCCCGGCGTTCAAGGAGGTCGTGGAGGAGCTCTTCCGGCGCAAGCTCGTGAAGGTCGTCTTCGCGACCGAGACGCTCGCGCTCGGCATCAACATGCCGGCGCGCACCGTCGTGCTCGAGAAGCTCGAGAAGTTCAACGGAGAGGCCCGCGTCGCGATCACGTCGGGGGAGTACACCCAGCTCACCGGTCGGGCAGGCCGCCGCGGGATCGACGTCGAAGGTCACGCGGTCATCCAGTGGACCGAGTCGCTCGATCCACAGGCCGTCGCGGCGCTGGCATCCCGCCGCACCTATCCGCTGAACTCGAGCTTCCGGCCGACGTACAACATGGCCGTGAACCTCATCGACCAGTTCGGACGCGACCGTGCGCGTGAGATCCTCGAGTCCTCGTTCGCGCAGTTCCAGGCCGATCGTGCCGTCGTGGGGCTCGCGCGCGAGGTGAAGGATGCCGAGGAGTCCCTCGCCGGGTACGAGCAGGCGATGGCGTGCGACCGCGGGGATTTCGTCGAGTACGCGGGGATTCGTCGCGACCTCGGCGACCTCGAGAAGCTGAACCGCGCCGACCGCACCGCGCCGGCGCGGATCCGCGAGAAGCGGCAGCACGAGATCCAGGCGATCCGGCGACGGATGCAGCGGCATCCGTGTCACACCTGTCCCGACCGTGAAGCGCACGCCCGGTGGGGGGAGCGCTACGCGAAGCTGCAGCGGCGCGTCGAGAAGACCCGCCGCCAGATCGACGCCCGGACCGGCACCGTCGCCCGCGTGTTCGACCGCGTCGTGGACGTCCTCGTGGCGCTCGACTACGTGCGCGTCGCCCCGGACGGGGCGGCGACGCTGACCGCCGCGGGCGCCACGATGAAGCGCATCTACGGCGAACGCGACCTCCTCGTCGCGGAAGCGCTGCGTCAGGGGCTGTGGACGTCGCTGGATGCCCCGGGGCTCGCCGCGCTGGCATGCGCGCTCGTGTACGAGCCGCGTCGCGACGAGTCCGGGCCCGGTGAGCACGGGCTGCCGCGGGGGCCCTTCCGTCAAGCGCTCAGTGCGACGCAGGAGCTGTGGGCGCGGCTCGACGACCTCGAGCAGGATCACCATCTGCCCGGTAGTGAGCCCGTCGCGACGGGCCTGTCGACCGCGATGCATTCCTGGGCGCGGGGTGCGACCCTTGACCGCGTCCTCGACGAGGCCGACCTCGCCGCGGGGGACTTCGTGCGGTGGACGAAGCAGACGATCGACCTGCTCGATCAGCTCTCCATCGTCGCCGACCCGCCGGTCGCGGTGACGGCGCGCGCGGCGCTCGAGGCGGTGCGTCGCGGCATCGTCGTCTACGGCTCGCTCTGAGCCGGCCGCACGGCACCTCCTCACACCGAGAGATTAGGCTCGATACCGTGCCCGACCGCCCGCGACCGATCCTGCCGCTGTGGATCGCCTCGATCGCGGCGGCAGTGGGTGGCCTGGCGCTCATGACCGCCTTCCCCGAGCTAGCCTGGTGGGGGGCCGTCTTCGTCGCCGTGCCGCTCGCGCTCGTGAGCCTCGTGGGGCGACGGGTCGGCGGGGCTCTGCTCGTCGGTCTCATCTTCGGCGTCGCCCTCTTCTTCCCGACGCTGTCGTTCACGGCGCGGTACCTCGGGCCCGTGCCGTGGATCGCGCTGTCGCTGCTCGAGGCGCTCCTCACCGCCGCGATGGCCGTACCGATCGCGCTCGCCTACCGCATTGTGCCGAGGATTGCGCCGGGGACGTGGGGGCGCCTCGTTGCGCTCCCCGCCCTCGTCGCGGGGCTCTGGGTCGCCCGCGAGGAGCTGCTCGGCACGTTCCCCTACGGCGGGTTCCCCTGGGCGCGCCTCGGCGTCACGCAGGCATCCTCACCGTTCGCGGAGTCGCTGTCGTGGGTCGGCATGAGCGGCGTGTCCTTCCTCATCGCGTTCGGCTGCGCCGCCGCGATCGAGGCGGCGCGGCTCGGACGCCTGCGCGACGTGCGCACGGTGATCCCCGCGGCTGTTGCCCTCATCGCCCTCGTCGCGCTCCCGCAGTTCCCGACGACGGATGCCGGAACGATGCGCGTCGGCGCCGTGCAGGGCAACGGGCCGGCCGGGTACTTCGACGAACGCGCTGCCTACGACGTGCTGCGCGCACAGCTCGCTGCGACCGTGCCGATCGAGGGTGAGGACCTCGACGTCCTGCTCTGGCCGGAGGGGGGCGTCGATGCCGATCCGACCCGGAACGCCTCCGTGGCCGCCGCGCTCGACGGCCTCGCCGAACGCGTCGGCGCGCCACTGCTCGTGAGTGCCGTGACCCAGCGCGGCGAGCAGTACTTCAACTCGTCGCTCGTGTGGGAGGCGGGGGCGCGGAACCCGACGCAGACGTACGACAAGAGGCATCCCGTGCCGTTCGGCGAGTACGTTCCGGACCGCTGGCTATATCGGATGTTCGCTCCCGACCTCATCGACCTCATCCAGCGGGAGTACACGCCGGGCACTGCCCAGCCGGTGGTCGACGTCGGCGGTGTGAAGGTCGGGCTGGCCATCTGCTTCGACGTCATCTACGACGACGTCGCCCGCGACGGCGCGCGCGGGGGCGCCGAGGTGTTCATGTTCCAGACGAACAACGCCGACTTCCGCGGGACGAGCGAGAACCTCCAGCAGCTGGCGTTCGCGCGCGTCCGCGCGATCGAGGCCGGTCGCTCCGTCGTGAATCTGTCCACGGTGGGGACGAGCCAGGTGATCGCACCGGACGGTGCCACGATCGACGCCCTCCCCGCAGACGAACCGGGTGCCATGGTGACGGCGGTGCCGCTGCGTACGGGTCTCACCCCTGCGATGGCGGCGGGCGATGCGATCACGCTCACCCTGGGGTGGGGGAGCGTCGTCGCGCTCGTTCTCGTCGGTGTGCTCAGCCGGCGCCGTCGTCCGGGTACGACAGAGACGTCGGCCCCTGAAGAGTCTCAGGAGCCGACGTTCGGGGGATCGTCGACGCGATAGTGCGGGTCAGGCCGCGGCGTCGCCCGTGCCGCGGCGGGAGCGCAGCAGTTCCAGGCGCTCCTCGAGGAGCTGTTCGAGCTCGGGAACTGTGCGACGCTCCAGGAGCATGTCCCAGTGGGTGCGGGCGACCTTGTCGCCCGAGTGGTCGACCTCGGCGACGCCGTCGCCGACCCGCAGAACGGCCTCGGCGCCGCAGGTGCGGCACTCCCAGGCCTCGGGAACCTCGGCGTCGGCCGCGAAGGTCAGGGTCGTCTCACGTGCGCATTGCGTGCAGACGTACGTGTGGTTGGCGCGCTCGTGGAACACGACGCCTTCCTCGCTCTGTAGGCTGGAAGCGCCGAGTCGGATGCCGCGCAAGCTGCGATCTGCCATTGTGTGGTCCTCTCGTCCAGTCAGGTATAACGCTCTCACCTGTGTGCATCATCCGAACAGGTGATCCGCTGGGACCATTCACAGCCGATGTTCAGGGCGTGCGGCCCTCTGAGGCCTTCGTCACCGCTTCGCGCGACGCACCGCCGCGAGGGCGAGATCAGTGCGATCGCTCACGATGCCGTCGACGCCCAGGGCGAGCAGTCGATCCATGTCGGACAGATCATTGACCGTCCAGACGTGGATCTCCACGCCTGCGGAGTGCGCTGCCCGCAGGAGCCGCGGGGTCACGACGCGCAACCTCCCCGCGCGCTCCGGGATCTGCAGTGCATCCACACCGCGCAGGACCCGCGCCACGAGCGCCCGGGAACCGGTCGCGACGGCGGCGAGCGTGCGGGCGACCGTCTCCTGCCCGCCCGATGTCGCGGGCATCCCTCCGGCGGCGCGGGCCGCCTCGAGGGCGAGCGTGCGACGGGCATCCGAGAAGCTCGTGAGGAGCGTCCTGTCGGCGTACCGCGCGACGAGTCGGCCGAGGGGGAGGGCCGCGTTCTGGGCCTTGACGTCGAGGTTGAACCGCACCGTGGGGAACGCGTCGAAGGCATCCGCTGCTGTCACGAGCCCGCCGCGTGCCGACATGATCTCGGCGAGCTCCGCATGCCGCACGTGCGCGATCTGCCGCGGGTCGCCGGCGACGCGGCGCAGATCGCTGTCGTGGAACAGCACGACGACGCCGTCGGCGGTCACGTGGCAGTCCGACTCGACGTAGATCGCGCCGGCAGCGTGCGCCGCGGCGATGGCCGCGAAGGTGTTCTCGACGACGCCCTCCGACCCGGGCGGGACGAACCCGCGGTGGGCGAGGACGCGCGGTGCCGGGGTTCCGCGGAACCAGGCGTGCATCAGGCGGTCGGGGGCTGATCCGTCGGCGCCGGCGGGGCCGTGGGCGTCGCTGCGGCCGCCGCCGCCTCGGCTCGCGTCGCCGGCGCGGGAGCGGGAGCGGGAGCGACGCCTGCGGCGCGGGCCGCCGGAGCGCTCGCAGCCGCGGCACCCGCTCCCGTGGCGAAGGCCGTCCCGATGCCCTTCATCGCCTCCGTGAACTCGCTCGGGATGATCCACATCTTGTTGGACGACCCCTCGCTGATCTTCGGCAGCGTCTGCAGGTACTGGTAGGCGAGGAGCTTGTCATCGGGTCGGCCGGCGTGGATCGCGTCGAACACGTTCTGGATCGCCGCCGCCTCGCCCTCCGCGCGGAGGATGGATGCCTGCTTCTCGCCCTCCGCGCCCAGGATCGCCGCCTGCCGGCGCCCCTCCGCCTCGAGGATCTGGGACTGCTTGGAGCCTTCTGCCGTGAGGATCGCCGCGCGACGGTCGCGTTCGGCGCGCATCTGCTTCTCCATCGAGTCCTGGATGGAGTGGGGCGGGTCGATCGCCTTCAGCTCGACGCGCGATACGCGCAGTCCCCACTTGCCGGTCGCTTCGTCGAGGACGACGCGGAGCTGTCCGTTGATGTTGTCGCGGCTCGTCAGCGCCTCTTCGAGGTTCAGGCCGCCCACGACATTTCGGAGGGTCGTGGTCGTCAGCTGTTCGACGGCGGAGAGGTAGTTGGCGATCTCGTAGGTCGCGGCACGGGCATCCGTCACCTGGAAGTACACGACCGTGTCGATCGACACGACGAGGTTGTCCTCCGTGATGACGGGCTGCGGCGGGAACGACACGACCTGCTCGCGCATGTCGACGAGCGGGCGCAGCCGGTCGATGAACGGCACCAGGATGTTCAGGCCGGGGGAGAGGGTGCGCTGATAGCGGCCGAGCCTCTCCACGACGCCCGAGTACGCCTGCGGGATGATCCGGATGGATCGGAAGATCACGACGATCACGAAGATCGCGATGACGACGAGCAGGACGATCACGAAGATCTGTCCCGCGAAGGCGCCGATGTCGACCATCAGTCGGTGCTCCTGTCTGTGGAGAGGGAAGTGGATTCGGGCGCGATCTCGACCATGGCTCCGCGCACCGCCGTGACGACGACGCGATCGCCCACGACGACGGCGTCGCTCGTGGCCGAGGGGGTCACGGACCAGAGCTCGCCGTTGTCGAGGCGCACCGAGGCGACGTCGTTGACGAAGGGGGCGGTGAGACGCCCGCCGAGCCCGTACAAGGCGTCGACGTTCGTCGGCTGGAGCGCACTCGAGCGATGGAGGGCGCGCAAGAGCAGCGGCCTGATCGTGAAGAGCAGGAGCGCGGAGACGGCCGCAGCGGCGACGACCTGGAGCCACCAGGGCCCGCCGAGGAGGTTCACCCCGAGACCGCCGACGAGCGTGCCGGCGGCGAGCATGAGGAACGTGAACTCGAGGGTGAGCAGTTCGATGATGACGAACACGAGCGCGAGGACGAGCCATGCGATCCACAGATACTGCGTCAGATCCGGCGACATCGCTCCGCTCCTCGTCCTCTCTTCGTGCACCCTAACACTGGGATGCGACTGCCGCGGCGCCCGTGCGCGGCGGGGTGCATTGGTAGTGTCGGATGAGCGTGTCCGGCTTCGAACGTGGCACGCGTCACCCGCCACAACGCAGGAGTTCGTCATGTCGCAGCCCATCCCCGCCGGTTCCCTCAGCGGCAGGACCGCCCTCGTCACCGGATCGTCGCGGGGCATCGGCGCCGACACCGTGACCTACCTCGCCCAGGCGGGTGCGAACGTCGTGATCAACTTCCGCAACAAGGCTCCGCGCGCCGAGAAGCTCGCCGCGCAGCTGCGCGAGCTCGGCGTCGAGGCGCTCGTCGTCGGCGCGGACCTCACCGACGAGGCATCCGTGCAGGCCATGATGCGTCAGGTCGCGGAGACCTTCGGCAGCCTCGACATCCTCGTCCTCAATGCGTCCGGCGGCATGGAGAGCGGGATGGGTGAGGACTACGCCCTCGTGCTCAACCGCGACGCGCAGCTGAACGTGCTGGATGCCGCCGTGCCGATCATGCCGGACGGGTCGCGCATCGTGTTCGTCACGAGCCACCAGGCGCACTTCATCCGTACGACGCCGACGATGCCGGAGTACGAGCCGGTGGCGCTCTCGAAGCGCGCGGGCGAGGACGCCCTCCGCGAGCGGATCCCCGGACTCGCGGAGCACGGGATCGGATTCGTCGTCGTCTCGGGCGACATGATCGAGGGCACGATCACCGCGACGCTCCTCGAGCGTGCGAACCCGGGCGCGATCGCGGGGCGTCGCGAGTCGGCGGGCAAGCTCTACAACGTGTCGGAGTTCGCGGCGGAAGTCGCCCTCGCGGCCGTCGAGCCGATCCCCTCGGACAACACGCGCCTGGTCGGAGATGTGAGCTCGTTCGGAGGCGAGTGATCATGCGTGCCGTCGACATCGAGAAGCTCGTCTCCGTCGGTCGGCCGACGATCGCCCCGGACGGATCGTTCGCCGTCTTCGCGACATCCCGCCCGGACATCGCGGCGAACCGCAACGTCGGCCAGCTGTGGCGCGTCGACCTGCCCGGAGGCGTACCACGCCGCATCACCCGCGGCGTCGCCGACCGCGCGCCGCAGGTCTCGCCCGACGGCACCCGCATCGCGTTCGTGCGCGGCGATGCGGACGGCAAGGCGCAGGTGTTCGTGATGGATGCCGCGGGTGGGGAGCCCGTGCAGGCGACCGCCGCGCAGAGCGGCGTCGGCGACTATGCCTGGTCGCCGGACGGCGCCACGATCGCTTTCACCGCACGGGTCGCCGAGCGCGGCCGGTACGGCACCGTCGACGGCCTGGATGCCGCGAGCGAGTCGCCCCGCCGCATCACCGGCGTGCGGTGGCACGCCAACGGTCTCGGCTACATGCTCGACCGGCCGTCGCACGTGTTCGTCGTCGAGACGCCCGACCCGGCGGGGGAGCCGTTCTACGATCCGGCCGCCGCCGTGCGTGCCGAGGGGGAGGATGCTCCCGAGCGACGGATCGTCGCGGCGGAGGCGCGCGCGCTCACGAGCGGTCCGACGTCGCACCACGGCGTCGTGTTCACCGGTGACGGGGCGGAGGTCCTGACGATCGTCGACGAGATCGAGTCCGACCGTCGTGACCTTCGCACGCCGGTGCTCGCGCTGCGTGTGGATGGGGCGGGCTCGAGGGAGCTCCTCGGTCGGGACGCAGGATTGTCGGTCGCGGAGATCGCGGTCGCGGACGACGGCACGGTGGCCCTCCTGGCATCCGACCCGGGCCCGTCGGGTATCGACTTCATCGCGCCGAGTGATGCGCTGTACCTCCTGGAGGACGGCGGCCCGCGCCGGGTCACCGACCCCGACGCGATCGACGTCGGCGAAGCGGGCTCGCACATCACCCCCGTCGGTGCGGACTTCCTCCTTCAGAACCGCACCCGCGGGCGCGTGGAGCTCGTCCGGGTGACGCGTGCCGGTGAGGTCGCCGTCGTGCTGGACGGTGATGTAGAGGTCGGCGGACACGCGGCCGCGGGGGAGCGGATCATCGCCTCGGTGGCGTCGCCTGTCTCCGCAGGCGAGCTCGTCGTCGTCGGAGGCGACGTGCTCACCGACCTCGGTGCACCGCTCGCGGCCGGCCGCATCGTCGTTCCCGAGGAGCGCGAGATCACCGGTCGCGACGGCTATCCCGTCCACGGCTGGGTCGCGACGCCGGAAGGGGAGGGGCCGTTCCCGGTCATCCTGCAGATCCACGGTGGGCCGTATGCCAGTTACGGAATACACGCCTTCGATGAGACGCAGGTGTTGGTGGATGCCGGGTATGCCGTCGTCTACTGCAACCCACGGGGGAGTGCGGGCTACGGTCGCGCGCACGGCCGCAGCATCCGCCAGGCGATGGGCACGCTGGACTTCCATGACGTGTTGGACTTCCTGGACGGGGTGGTGGCAGGCGATGCGCGGCTCGACAGCAGCCGCGTCGGCATCATGGGCGGCTCGTACGGCGGCTACCTGACGGCCTGGATCATCGCGCACGAGCACCGCTTCGCCGGCGCGATCGTCGAGCGCGGCTTCCTCGATCCGACGAGCTTCCAGGGCACGAGCGACATCGGCTCGTTCTTCGGCGACGAGTACGTCGGCGTCGACCCCGCTCAGATCGCGGCGCAGAGCCCCATGGCCGTCGTCGGAGATGTCGTCACGCCGACGCTCGTGCTGCACTCCGAACTCGACTTCCGCTGCCCGCTGGAACAGGCGACCCGCTACTACAGTGCGCTGAAGCGCCAGGGCACGCCCGCCGAGATGCTGGTGTTCCCGGGGGAGGATCACGAACTGACGCGCTCCGGCCGTCCGCGCCACCGCGTCGAGCGGTTCGACGCGGTGCTCGACTGGTGGCAGCGGCACCTGCCCGTGGGTTGAGCGGCAGGCATCCCTTCACGCAGAAGCGCCCCGGTGCATCCGATGGATGCCCGGGGCGCTTGTGCGTCGGTGCGGTTACTTGCCGAACGAGAACGCGCGGAAGATCTGGACGACACCCAGCACGACCGCGCTGATTCCCATCAGCCACCAGAGCACAAGGGCACCGAACAGCGGCGAGAACAGCAGCGTGATGCCGGCGATGATCGAGATGATGGCGAAGAAGATCGTCCACCCCTTCGACGGCGCGATGTCGAGCGTCGACAGAGCCACGATGCCTTCCATGATCCACACGATGCCGATCAGGATGCCGACGAAGGTCGCGAACCATGCGGCGGTGACGCCGAGGTTCATGAACGCGATGATGCCGGCGGCGATGAAGACGACACCGAGGAGGATGTGGCCGATCCGCGACCAGCCGCCCTTGCCTGCCGTGAACAGCCCGATACCGATATAGACGAGACCGCCCGCGATCGCGTAGATCGCGAAGATCGCGGTGACGACCATGGCCGTCTTGCCCGGCCAGACGAGGATGAGAATACCGAGGATCACCGAAAGCAGGCCGCCGAGACCGAGGGCGGTCCGGATGCCGTTCTTCGCGTCCTTCGCGAGTGAATCAATGGACATGACTGAGCCTTTCCCGAGTATCTCCTGAAAAGGAGCCTGGTTTCAGGTTAGTGGTGTGACCGCACAAACGCACGGTCACCGCGCCGCAGGCCGGTCGTTGGCCGAGCGAAGCGAGTGGAAACGCGTCGCGTTTCGACTCGCCGCTGCGCGGCTCGCTCAACGACCGGGATGCGGAACCTTCCGGTCGCTGACCGAGCGAAGCGAGTGGAAACGTCTTCGCCGCTGCGCGGCTCGCTCAACGACCGGAGTTGGGCACCTTCCGGTCGTTGACCGAGCGAAGCGAGTGGAAACGTCTGTGGGGCTGCGTGGCTCGCTCAACGACCGGAGTTGGGAATCTTCCGGTCGTTGACCGAGCGAAGCGAGTGGAAACGTCTGGCGTGCGGCGTCGCGTTTCGACTCGCCGCTGCGCGGCTCGCTCAACGACCGGAGTTGGGAGTCTTCCGGTCGTTGACCGAGCGAAGCGAGTGGAAGCGTCTGCCGCTGCGCGGCTCGCTCAACGACCGGGACGCGAGATCCGTCGATCATTGACCGCCTCGTCCTGATAACGCTGATAATGCACATTATGTCAGAACAACGTGAGATTCCGGGCGGTTGGACAGAGTAGACAACGTGAGCGAACAGAGAACCGAGCGGTGGCGGGGCGTGGTGGCCGCGCTGCTCAACGATGACGTGCGCGCCGTGATCGCCGAGACGGTGTCAGCGCCCCTGACTCCGAAGCGACGCGAGCGCGCGCTCGCACAGGCGGAGAACGCCGGGCTCGTCCGCCGTGGCGCGGGCGACGCCGTGACCTTCGACGACACCGTCATCCGGGAGTTGCTGGCATCCGCGCCGCGGCCGACGGGACCGCAGCGTTTTCTCGACCGCGAGGGACGGATCGACCGCTATCCGGCCGACTCCGCGGAGAGGCGGGCGCTGCTCGCCTGGATCGCGGTGCGCGCCTTCTCCCCCGGCGACGTGCTCACGGAGACCGAGGTGAACGACCGCGTGCGTGCGTACGCACCCAACGAAGACGTCGCCGTCCTTCGCCGCTACCTCGTCGACCACCAGCTGCTGGAGCGGACCCGGTCCGGCTCGGAGTACGCGGTCATCGCCGACGACTGAGCGCCGCGACAGAGCGCGGGCGGACGCCTCGCTACGCGCGCGGCGTCCGCGTCCAGACATAGTGGACGACGCCCGACGGTGACGCGGTCGCCTCGATGTCGAACCGCTCTTCGATCCCTTCGAGGCCGTCCCACAGCCGCTCCCCTCGCCCGAGCAGGATCGGCACCACCACGACGTGCAGATGGTCGACGAGATCCGCTTCGAGGAACTCGCGGATGACCGTCGGTCCCCCACCGAGGCGTACGTCGAGCCCGTCCGCCTCCGCCGCCGCGAGGGACAGGGCATCCACCGGGCTGAGATCGCGGAAGAGGAAGGTCGTCTCCCCCACTGCGACGTCCGACCTCGGATGATGGGTCAGGACGACGACCGGCGTGTGGAACGGCGGCTCGTCTCCCCACCACCCCGTCCAGGACTCGTCCTCCCAGGGACCCTGCTGCGGGCCGAACTTGCGGCGGCCCATGATCTCCGCACCGATGCCCTGCCAGGCGGCGGCGGCGAAGGCGTCGTCGACGCCGTGGCTGCCGCCGCCGACGGACTCGGACTCGTGCCCCGACGCTCGGACGAAGGTGTGCGTCGGGAAGAACCATGACATGAGGCGCCCGCCGGCGTGGCCGAACGGGGCGTCCAGAGACTGCCCCTCCCCCGTGGCGAACCCGTCGAGAGAGACGGCGATGTTGTGCGCGCGGAGCCTGACCATGCTCCATGATCGCTCACCGGTGGGTCACGACGCCATGCCCCGAGGGGTAGCGTTGAGGGGTGATCCCCGCCCCCGCCCCCGTCGGCACCACGGGTCCGGGGTGGCGTGGCTGGTTCATCTGGAGCGTCGGAGTCGCCGCCTACATGCTGGCCGTCATCAACCGCTCCTCCCTGTCGGCGGTGGGTGTCGACACGGCGGAGCGTTTCGGCGCCGACGCCGCCACGCTGTCGATGTTCGCGGTGGTGCAACTCGCCGTCTACGGCGGGATGCAGATCCCGATCGGCCTGCTGCTCGACCGGTACGGAGCGCGTCCCATCATGACGATCGGCATGGTGCTGATGGCGGTCGGCCAGCTCACGCTCGCCTTCTCCCCCAGCGTCGGCGTCGCCATCTTCGCCCGTATGCTCATCGGCGCGGGCGACGCGGCGGTCTTCCCGAGCGTCCTGCGCCTCATCGCCACCTGGTTCCCCGCGCAGCGAGGGCCTTTGATGAGCCAACTGACGGGGCTTGTCGGCCAGGGCGGGCAGCTCCTCGCCCTCGCCCCGCTCGCCGCGCTCCTGCACGCCACGAGTTGGGAGATCGCGTTCGGCAGTATCGCGGGCCTCTGCATCCTCTTCGCGATCCTCGTCTTCGTCTTCATCCGCAATCATCCCCCGGAGCGGGCCGCCGATGTCTCGGTGAACACCGACACCGGCGCGATCAAGGTCGTGCGCTCGTCGATGGACACCGGCGTCGGCATCCGTGCCGCCTGGGCGCACCCGGGCACACGCCTCGCGTTCTGGTCGCACTTCACGACGCCCTTCGCAGGCACGGCCTTCGTCCTGCTGTGGGGCATGCCGTTCCTCACGGCCGGGGAAGGGCTGTCGAAGCCTCATGCGGCGGGAGTCCTCTCGACGTATGTCGTCATCGGCATGGTCCTCGGTCCCGTCATGGGCGACCTCTCCCGGCGCATTCCGCACCTGCGTTCGCGTGCTCTCGTGCTCCCCTCGATCGCGACCCAGTTCATCGCGTGGATGCTCGTCATCGTCTGGCCGGGACCAGCTCCGCTCTGGCTCCTCTACGTGCTCGCCTTTGCGCTCGCGATGGGCGGACCGGCCTCGATGATCGCCTTCGATCACGCCCGCACCCACAACCCCGCGCATCGACTCAGCACGGCGACCGGCATCACGAACGTCGGCGGCTTCCTCGCCGCGCTCGTCGCGATATTCGCCATCGGGCTCGCGCTCGACCTGCAGGGCGCGGGAACGCCCGACACCTACCGGTTGGATGCCTTCCGGCTCGCCTTCCTCACACAGGTGCCGCTGTGGGTGCTCGGCTGGGTCTTCATCGTCATAGAACGCCGGAAGACCCGCGTGCTGATCGGATGGGATCAGCCCCGCGGGTCATCCAGGAAAGCGGGACACGGGTCAGACGACCCCGTCACCCGATGACCGTGACTCGGTGCGGGTGACCCGCTCCCCCGCGACCGGGTCGACCGTGTGTGTGATCTGCTCCGTCGAACGACGACGGAAGAGCAGAACGATGCCGATCAGGAAGACGACCACGCCCGCGCCCATCAGGATGTAGCCGACCAGGTGGAGATCGATGAACTGGCTCGTGTCGACGTTGACGGCGAAGACCAGAATGGCGCCGATGACGAAGAGGAAGATTCCTGCTCCGATGCTCATGAGGATGCTCCTTCGGGTTGAGAGGTGACGGCGACCATGCTGGCGCACCCCACCACAGCAGGGCGATGCCCTTGACACCGGGCTCGTCGGCGTGGCAGTCGGTCATGACCGCCAGCGACCGTCCGTGACCGCCGGCGGGCCCGCGACAGCGCCCGTCAGTGCGCAGCGACCTCGGTCCAGCCGCCGCCGAACTTCGGCTCCCGTCCATCTCCCGACGAGGTTCCGGTGAGGCGCCGCTTCACCCACGGGCCGAGGTGCTCCCGGAAGTACTCGCGCCGTGCGAGCGCCGCCGCGGGCGGCAGCGCGGGCAGTGCCCACCATCCGTCGGGGACCTGCTCGCCGAGCGATTCGAGCACGCGCGCGGCGACCCGGTGGTGCCCGCGGCTGTTCATGTGCAGTCGGTCCTCCGACCAGAACGACGGGTCGGTCAGCTCGGCATCCGGCCAGTTGAGCGCGCGGATGACATCCGGTCGCTCGTCGATCCGCCCCACGACCGCGGCCGACATGAGGTCGCCGCGGCGCTGGATCAGCCGGCTGAGGGGCAGCTGTGCAGAGGGGTTTGCACCCGAGAGGAGGATCAGCTGAACGCCCTCCTCATCGCAGCGGCGCAGCACCTGGCCGAACGCGTCGGCGATGTGCGCGATCGAGGTGCGCGGGCGCAGCATGTCGTTGCCGCCGCCGTTGAACGAGAGGTGCGTCGGTTTCAGCGCGAGCGCGGGCTCGAGCTGCTGCTCGACGATCGGCCAGATGAGCTTGCCGCGGATCGCGAGGTTCGCGTACTCGATCGGCTCGCCGAGCGACGCCGCCCATCCCTCGGCGACGAGGTCTGCCCAGCCGCGCACCGCGCCGTCGGGGAGCTCATCGCCCACACCTTCAGTGAACGAGTCGCCGATGGCGACGAAGCGTACGGATGCCACTCGACGAGCCTACGACCCTCGCGCGGGTCCCGGCGTCAGCGGTCGTCGAGCGCGACGCCGCGACGGTCGGCGAGCCCCCACGTCGCAGCGGCAGCGACGACGAAGAAGGCACCGAACACCGCGAACAGGAGCGGTGTGCCGCCCGCCCGGAGGAGCCACGGCACGGACAGCGGCGCGATGATCGACGCGATACGTCCGACACCGGCCGCCCATCCAGAGCCCGTGGCACGCAGCGAGGTCGGGTAGTTCTCGGGGGTCGCAGCGTACAGCGCGCCCCACGCCCCCAGGTTGAAGAACGACAGCGCCATCCCTGCGGCGATGATGACGCCTTCACTCGTCGCAGTCCCGAAGATGAGCGCCGAAGCGGCCGACCCCGCGAGGAACACCGACAGCGTGGCGCGGCGCCCCCACACTTCGATGAGCCAAGCCGCGAGCGCGTAGCCCGGAAGCTGCGCGAGCGTGATGATGAGCGTGAACCCGAACGACTTCACGAGGTCGTAGCCCTGGGCGAACAGGATCGACGGGATCCAGATGAACGCGCCGTAGTACGAGAAGTTGACGCAGAACCAGACGGCCCAGAGCGCCGCGGTGCGCACGCGGAACTCGGCCGACCAGAGGGACGACAGGCGACGTGCGGCGTTCGCGGCGACGGCGGGCGGCGCGGTGGTCGCCGCCGGCGACGACTCGGCCTTCTGCGAACTCGGAGCCGCGACCGCCGCGGAGGCTTCGAACGTCGCGACGACCCGCGCCGCCTCCGCGTGCCGACCCTGCCGTTCGAGCCAGCGCGGTGATTCCGGCAGCCCCCAACGGACGATCAGCGCGTACACCGCGGGGATCGCTCCGAGGGCGAACGCCCATCGCCACCCGTCGTCGACGTTCGGGATGACGAAGTAGCCGATGAGAGCGGCGGCCGTCCAGCCGACCGCCCAGAACGCCTCGAGCACGACGATGAGCCGTCCACGCATGCGGGCCGGTGCGAGCTCGCTCACATACGTGCTCGCGACCGGCAGTTCGGCGCCGAGGCCGAGGCCGACGACGACGCGCAGCGCGATGAGCGCCGCGAGACCGCCGACGAGCGCGCTCGCACCGGTCGCGAGGCCGTAGACGAGCAGCGTCACGGCGAACACGGACCGCCGCCCGAACCGGTCGGCGAGCAGGCCGCCGAGGCTCGCCCCGATCGCCATGCCGACGAAGCCCGCCGACGCGATCCAGGACGCCTGCTCCCCCGTCAGCGACCATTCCGCGATGAGGGCGGCGAGCACGAACGAGACGAGGCCGACGTCCATGGCATCCAGGGCCCAGCCCACCCCGGAGCCGGTGAGCACGCGCGCGTGGGCGCGCGTGAACGGGAGGGCGTCGAGGCGGCCGGCCACCGATTGCTCGGTGCGCGGCGAGGCATCCGTCATGGATGCATGCTACTCAGGCGGAGGCCAGCAGGTCGCGCACGATCGGTGTCACCCGCGTGCCGTAGAGCTCGATCGACCGGAGCATCTTGGCGTGCGACAGCGTGCCGTTGGCGTACTTGAGGTCGAACCGGTCGGCGCCGAGCGCCTTGACCGTCGCGGCGATCTTGCGCGCCACCGTTTCGGGCGAACCGGCGTAGATCGCGCCGTCGGGGCCGATGTCCTGCTGGAACTGCAGACGGCTGTAGGGCGGCCATCCCCGCTCCGCGCCGATCGCGTTGCGGTTCGCCTCCATCGCGGGGTAGAGCTCCTCCCACGCCTGCTCGTCGGTGTCGGCGACGTGTCCCGGCGAGTGGATGCCGACGGGCAGCCGGTCGCGCCCGAACGAGTCGAGCGAGCGGTGGTACAGGTCGACGTACGGCCGGAACCGCGCCGCCGCGCCGCCGATGATCGCGAGCATGAGTCCGTACCCGTACCGTGCGGTGCGTACGACGGATTCGGGAGAGCCCCCGACACCGACCCAGGCGCGGATGCCGTGCTCCGTCTTCGGGAAGACGTCGGCGTTCGTCAGGGACGCCCGTGTCGTGCCCTCCCACGTCACGGGCTTCTCCGTGAGCAGCTGTGAGAAGAGATCGAGCTTCTCCTCGAAGAGGACCTCGTAGTCCCTCAGGTCGTAGCCGAACAGGGGGAACAACTCGGTGAACGAGCCGCGCCCGAGGATGACCTCGGCGCGCCCCGCGAGAGGGCGTCGAGGGTCGCGAAACGTTCGTACACGCGGACCGGGTCGTCGCTCGAGAGCACCGTGACGGCCGTCCCGAGGTGGATCTGTTCCGTGCGGGCGGCGGCTGCGGCCAGCACGATCTCGGGGCTCGACACGGCGAACTCGTGCCGGTGGTGCTCCCCCACCCCGAAGAACGACAGACCGACCTCGTCGGCGAGCACCGCCTGGTCGACGATGTCGCGGATCGTCTGAGCGTCGCTGACACGTTCGCCGTCGTCACCGATCGTGACATCGCCGAACGTGTCGAGACCCAGCTGGACTTCATTCATGAGAATGTGAACCGTCGTCCGTCCGTCGGCATTCCCGCGGGCGCGCCCGAGGGCTCAGCCGCGGGCGAGGGCCATGCGGAGCGTGTCGAGTCCGACACCACCCAGGCGCAGGGCCCGCATGTGGAAGCGCTTGATGTCGAAGTCGTCGCCTTCGCGCTCCATCGCCTCGTCGCGGATCTGCTCCCAGATGCGCTGACCGACCTTGTACGACGGGGCCTGGCCCGGCCAGCCGAGGTAGCGGTTCACCTCGAACTGCACGAACTCGTCGGGCATGTTGACGTTCCGCCGCATGAAGTCGAGGGCGTAATCGGCATCCCACGTGCCGGCGCCGTCGAGGCGCGGCTTGCCGAGGTGAACGCCGATGTCGAGGACGACGCGCGCCGCACGCATGCGCTGTCCGTCGAGCATGCCGAGACGGTCGGCAGGGTCATCGAGGTAGCCGAGCTGCTCCATGAGACGCTCGGCGTACAGCGCCCAGCCCTCGGCGTGGCCGCTCGAGCCGGCGAGCAGCCGCCGCCACGAGTTCAGCTCGGCGCGGTTGTAGACGGCCTGGGCTATCTGCAGGTGATGGCCCGGAACACCCTCGTGGTAGACGGTCGTGAGCTCGCGCCATGTGTCGAACGAGTCGACCCCCTCGGGAACCGACCACCACATGCGGCCGGGGCGGGAGAAGTCGTCGGTGGGGCCCGTGTAGTAGATGCCGCCCTCGTTTGTCGGCGCGATCATGCACTCGAGCCGCCGGATCGGGTCGGGGATGTCGAAGTGCGTCGCGCCGAGCTCGGCCACGGCGCGATCGCTCGTCTCCTGCATCCAGCGCTGCAGAGCGTCGGTGCCGTGGAGCTTCCGGCTCTCATCCTTCTCGAGGAAGGCGACGGCCTCTTCCACCCCCGCACCGGGGAGGATCTCGTTCGCGATCGACTCCTGCTCGGCGACCATCCGCGCGAGTTCTTCCACGCCCCAGTCGTACGTCTCGTCGAGGTCGATCTCGGCACCGAGGAAGCGGCGCGAGTGGAGGGCGTACAGGTCGCGACCGACGCCGTCCTGCAGAGTGGCGGCAGGGGCGAGCTCTCGCGAGAGGAAGGATGCCAGTTCGTCGTACGCGACACGGGCGGCGCCCGCGTGCTCCGAGAGGCCGCGTGCGAGAGATGCGGGGAGATGCCCCTCCGCGGGCGCGGCGTCCTGAGCGAACGAGGCGAAGAAGCCGGCGTCGGAGGTGTAACGGGCGATCTGCGTGACGACCTCGGTGACCTGGCGGCGGGCGGGGACCGTGCCCGTCGCGATGCCCTCGCGGAGGGTCTGCACGTAGCCGTCGAGGGCGGCGGGGATCGCGCTCAGCCGCTCGGAGATGACCGCCCAATCCTCGACCGTGTCGGTCGGCATGAGGTCGAAAACGGCCCGCAGGTCCTGCGCGGGCGAGGCGATCACGTTGACGTCGCGGAGGTGATCGCCCGCGTCGTGGAGTTCGAGCTGGAGGCGCAGCGTCGAGGCGAGGTCGGCCTTCGTGACGACGTCGACGTCATCGACCGGCTCGGCCGCTTCGAGGGCGGCGAGCGTCGCCTTCGCGGCGTCGTACCGGCGGGCGTGGCCCTCCGGAGAGAGGTCGTCGAGGCGTCCGTTGTGCTCGAATCGGCCGATGTAGGTGGCGGCGGTGGGGGCGAGTTCGGCGATGTCGTCGACCCAGGCCTCGGCGATCGTGTCGATGGGCGTGGCGATGCGGGGGGCGTCAGTCATCCTTCGAGCCTAATCGCACACGTGCGCCCGGAGCATCCCGCCCCGTGTCGTCAGTGCCCGGCGACGTCCCAGTTCTCGCCGCGGCCGATCTGGACATCGAGCGGTACGGAGAGCTCAGCCGCGTCGCCCATGCGGGTGCGGACGATCTTCTCGACGGCATCCCACTCCCCTGCCGCGACCTCGACGACGAGCTCGTCGTGGATCTGCAGGAGCACGCGCGAGCGCAGCCCCGAGGCGGTGAGCTCGTCGTGGATGTGGAACAGCGCGATCTTCATGATGTCGGCCGCCGACCCCTGGATCGGGGCGTTCAACGCCGCGCGTTCCGCGTTCTCGCGGAGCACACGGTTGGGGCTGCCGAGGTCGGGGAAGGGACGCCGGCGTCCGAAGATCGTCTCGGTGTAGCCGTCGATGCGCGCCTGCTGCACGGAGGAGCGCAGGTAGTCGCGCACGGCGCCGAAGCGGGCGAAGTACTCCGTCATGAGCAGCTTCGCCTCGGACTGGTCGATGCGCAGCTGCTTCGACAGCCCGAACGCGCTGAGCCCGTACACGAGGCCGTAGCTCATCGCCTTGACCTTCGTGCGCATGGCGGGGGCGACGTCCGCGGGCTCGACGCCGAAGACCCGTGCACCGACGAAGCGGTGCAGGTCCTCGCCCGAGTTGAAGGCTTCGATCAGCCCCTCATCGCCCGACAGGTGCGCCATGATCCGCATCTCGATCTGCGAGTAGTCGGCGGTGAGAAGGGTCTCGTAGTCGGCTCCCACCTCGAACGCGGCCCGGATACGGTGGGATTCCTCGTTCCGGATCGGGATGTTCTGCAGGTTCGGATCGGTGCTCGACAGACGCCCCGTCTGGCTGCCCGTCTGCACGTACGTCGTGTGGGCGCGTCCGTCCGCCCCGATCGCGACGTCGAGTGACTCGATGATCTGGCGCAGCTTCGTCGCCTCGCGGTGCTGGAGAAGCAGATCGAGGAACGGGTGCGGGTTCGACTCCTGCAGATCGGCCAGCACGGCGGCATCCGTTGAATATCCGGTCTTCGTCTTCCGGGTCTTCGGCAGTTCGAGCTGTTCGAACAGGACGTCCTGCAGCTGCTTGGGCGAACCGAGGTTCACTTCGCGGCCGATCTCGGCGTACGCGCGCTGGGCGATGTCCTCCGACCGCGCTGCGAGCTCCGCGGAGAACGCGGACAGCTTGTCGTGCGAGATCGCGACGCCCGCGATCTCCATGTCGGCGAGGGTGTCGAGGGTCGGCAGCTCGATGTCGGCGAGGACGGATGCCACGGACGCCGGCATCTCGTGCCGGATCGCCTCGGTGACGCGCAGTGCGTACCACCCGAGCTGCCCGGGTGTGGCGCCCTCGGTCTCGGGGACGAGCTGAGTCGGGTCGGCTTCGGGGAGCTTCTCGTCGAGGTACCGGTCGACGAGGTCGCCGAGCCCCTTGTCGGGGAAGCTCGGGCGCAGGAGCCAGCCGGCCAGCAGCGGGTCGAACGCGAGGCCTCCCAGTCGGATGCCGACGCGGCGAAGGGCCTTCACCTGCGGCTTGGCGTCCGTGACGACCTTCGGCTCGTCGCCCTCGAGCCACGGCGTGAGGGCACGGGCGACGTCGGCCGTCCAGTCCGCCTCGACCGCGGCATCCGACGACGCCACGCCGACGCGGGAGGGCACTCCCCCGTCGAGCGTGAGTGTGAGGGCGAGCTCGCCGCCGTGGTCGGCGACCCACGCAGCGATCGCGTCGCCGTCGAGCTGCTCAGCGGCGGGGGCGGAGACGAGCGGTGCGGATGCCGCGGCCGCCTCGTCGGCGTCGGCCTCCATCGCCTCGAAGACCCGGGGCAGGAGCGTCCGGAACTCGAGCCGCGCGAAGATGTCGCGGACGGCCTGCGCGTCGATCGGCTGCACGGCGAGGTCGGCGGGCGCGACCGGCAGGTCGACGTCGCGCAGGAGCGCATTCAGGGACCGGTTGCGGCGCACGTCGTCGAGGTGTTCGCGCAGGTTCCCGCCGACGACGCCCGTGATCTTGTCGGCGTTCTCGAGGAGCGCGTCGAGCGTCCCCCACTGCGTGAGCCACTTGACGGCGGTCTTCTCCCCGACCTTGGGGACGCCCGGCAGGTTGTCGCTCGTCTCGCCGACGAGCGCTGCGATGTCGGGATAGTTCGCCGGGGGCAGTCCGTACTTCTCGACGACCGCATCAGGCGTGTACCGCTTCAGCTGCGACACGCCCTGCACGCTCGGGTAGAGCAGGGTGACGTCGTCGGTGACGAGCTGGATCGTGTCACGGTCACCGGAGCACACGAGGACGTCGAAGCCCTGTGCGGCGCCCTCCGTGGCAAGCGTCGCGAGGATGTCGTCGGCCTCGATCCCCTCCTTCGTCAGCACCGTGACGTTCATTGCGGCAAGGCAGTCCTGCAGGAGCGGGATCTGGCCCTTGAATTCCGCGGGCGACTCGGAACGGGTCGCCTTGTACTCGGGGTACTGGTCCGTGCGGAACGAGTGCCGCGACGTGTCGAACGCGACGGCGAGGTGCGTCGGCTTCTCGGCCTTGACGAGGTTCACGAACATCGACAGGAACCCGTAGATCCCGTTCGTGTGCTGTCCGTCCTTCGTGGAGAAGTTGTCGACCGGGAGCGCGAAGAACGCGCGGTAGGCGAGGGAATGGCCGTCGACGACGAGGAGGGTAGGCTTTCCGGAGTCCGTCACCCTGCAAGCCTAGACGTGGGGTGGGACGCTCCCTCCCTGATCATCCGAAGGTGGACGATGACTGCTGACCGCACTCCCCCGATCTCCGACGGTCTCGCCTGGGCGGCGGAGCGCGGCATGGGCGCACTCGCCGAGAAGATGGGCATCGTCTTCACGGAGTTCACGATCGAGCGCTCCGTGGCGACCATGCCGGTCGAGGGCAACACGCAGCCGGTGGGGCTCCTCCACGGCGGTGCCTACGTCGTGCTGGGCGAGTCGCTCGGATCGATGGCCGCGAACCTGCACGCGGGGCCGGACAAGCTCGCGGTCGGCGTCGACATCAACGCGACGCACACGCGCTCTGCCACGTCCGGCATCGTCACGGGCGTCTGCACGCCGCTTCACCTCGGCCGGTCGATGACGGTGCACGACATCGTCGTCACCGACGATCAGGGCCGTCGTTGCTCGACGATCCGCATCACGAATCTGATCAAGGATCGCCCCGTCGCCTGAGTGTTGGGCGCGGCAGTCGCAGAGCGGCTGTCGAACGCCGCCGCGAGGCAGAGCGGGTCAGGCCTTCTTCGGCGAGAGCTGCTCGATGATCGCCTTCGCGACGTCCTGCATCGTGAGGCGACGGTCCATCGAGGCCTTCTGGATCCAGCGGAACGCCTCGGGCTCCGACAGGCCCATCTTCTCGTTGAGGAGCCCCTTCGCGCGGTCGACGAGCTTGCGCGTCTCGAACCGCTCGACCATGTCGGCGACCTCGGCTTCGAGCGTGATGATCTGCTCGTAGCGGGCGAGGGCGATCTCGATCGCCGGCAGCAGGTCGTTCGGCGTGAACGGCTTCACGACGTAGGCGAGAGCGCCCGCCTCGCTCGCGCGCTCGACGAGCTCCTTCTGGCTGAACGCCGTGAGGAGGACGACCGGCGCGACGTGGTTCTTGCTGAGCTTCTCGGCGGCGCTGATGCCGTCGAGCACGGGCATCTTGACGTCCATGATGACGAGGTCGGGGCGAAGCTCCGTCGCGAGCTGCACGGCCGTCTCGCCGTCTCCGGCCTCACCGACGACATCGAAGCCGTTGTCGCGGAGGATCTCGACGATGTCGAGGCGGATCAGCGACTCATCTTCGGCGACGACGACCCGTCGCGGTGCCGTGGGCGTCGTTGCGGGGGTCAGTTCCTGCTCAGTCACTCATCCATCTTAGAGCCAGGTGCGGTGCCGGCCTGCGGTATCGTCGATTCCGGTGCGCCGATGTGGCGGAATGGCAGACGCGACCGACTCAAACTCGGTTGTCTTCGGACGTGTGGGTTCGACTCCCACCATCGGCACGAAACGAAGGGGCGGATGCCCGGGATGAAACTCCCGGGCATCCGCCCCTTGTCCGCGTCCGCGCGATTACTTCTCGCTCTGGTAGATGGGCGCGTTGCCGTTGACGGCGTCGCCGATCTTGTGGATGCGGATGTCGTTCGTCGACCCGATGATTCCGGGAGGGGATCCGGAGATCACCACGACCTTGTCGCCTTCCTTCGCCAGGCCCTGGCCGAGGAAGAACTCGTCGACCTGGATGAACATGAGGTCGGTGTGGGCGACGTGCTCGACGAGCGTCGAGCGCACGCCCCAGGTGAGGGCCATGCGGCGACGGATCGCCGGGTCGGCGGCGAAGGCCATCATCGGGATCGCGGGGCGCAGGCGCGACATGCGGCGCGCGGTGTCACCCGACTCGGTGAAGATGCAGATGTACTTCGCCTCGATGAACTCCGCGACCTCGTTGGCCGCGAGGGTCAGGATGCCGCCCTGCGTGCGGGGCTTCGCCGTGAACGGCAGGATGCGCTCCAGGCCGTGGTCCTCGGTCGACTCGACGATGCGGGCCATCGTCTGCACCGTGACGACCGGGTACTCGCCCACGCTCGTCTCGCCCGAGAGCATGACCGCGTCGGCGCCGTCGAGGACGGCGTTCGCGACGTCGGATGCCTCGGCGCGCGTGGGCACGGGGGCGTGCGTCATCGACTCGAGCATCTGCGTCGCCACGATGACCGGCTTCGCCATGCGGCGGCACAGCTCGACGGCGCGCTTCTGCACGATCGGCACGGCCTCGAGGGGCAGCTCCACGGCAAGGTCGCCGCGGGCGACCATGATGCCGTCGAACGCGTCGATGATCTCTTCGAGGTTGTCGACCGCCTGCGGCTTCTCGATCTTGGCGATGACGGGGACCTTGCGGCCCTCCTCCGCCATGATCTCGTGGACCCGCGTGATGTCGGCCGCGTCGCGCACGAACGACAGCGCGATGAGGTCGGCGCCGGCCTTGAGGCCCCAGCGCAGGTCCTCCTCGTCCTTCTCGGACAGGGCGGGGACGCTCACGGCGACGCCGGGCAGGTTGATGCCCTTGTTGTTCGAGACGGTGCCCGCGACGACGACCTTGGTCGTGACGATGGGGCCGTCGACGCTCTCGACCTGGACGCGGACCTTGCCGTCGTCGATCAGGAGGAAGTCTCCCGGCTTGACGTCGCCGGCGAGGCCCTTGAAGGTCGTGCCGACGAGGTCACGGGTGCCCACGACGTCCTCGGTCGTGATGCGGAAGGTGTCTCCCACGGCGAGGTCGTGCGGTCCGTCGGAGAACTTGCCGAGACGGATCTTCGGCCCCTGGAGGTCGACGAGGATGGCGACGGCGCGGCCCGCGTCGTCGGCGGCCTTGCGCACGTTGGCGAAACGGCCTTCGTGCTCGGCGTAGGAGCCGTGGCTGAGGTTCAAACGGGCAACGTCGACACCGGCATCGATGATCGCGCGGATCATCTCATACGACTCGGTGGCGGGGCCCAGGGTGGCGACGATCTTCGCGCGTCTCACTTACTGATCTCCGGTCTGTGTTCGGTTTTCGGGGGTTGGTTTCAGCCTACGCGGGCTGCAGGCCGATCGCGACGTCGGTCGGACGCACGGGCGACGGCAGTGACGTCCGGCCCATGAGGTATTCGTCCACGGCGGCCGCCGCCGCGCGTCCCTCAGCGATCGCCCAGACGATCAGGGACTGTCCGCGGCCGGCGTCGCCGGCGACGAAGACGCCTGGCGCGGTCGACTGGTAGTCGTCGCCGCGTTCGACGTTGCCGCGGCCCGTGAAGACGGTACCGAGCTGTGACTCGAGCTCCGCGCTCTCCGGGCCGGTAAAACCCATCGCGATGAGCACGAGGTCCGCGGGGATCACGCGCTCCGTGCCGCTCTTGGGCACGCGCCGCCCGTCCGGCAGGTACTCCGTCTCGGCGAGGCGGAGACCCGTCACCTCCCCCGCATCGTTGCCGAGGAACTCGACGGTGGATGCCAGGTAGGCGCGCTCACCGCCCTCTTCGTGCGCGGAGGACACCTCGAACAGCGTCGGCATCATCGGCCACGGCTGATGGCCGGGACGCGCGGCCGGCGGCTGCTTGCCGATCGCGAGGTTCGTGACGCTGAGCGCGCCCTGACGGTGCGCCGTGCCGATGCAGTCTGCGCCCGTGTCGCCGCCGCCGATCACGATGACGTGCTTGCCCTCGGCGTGGATCTGGTGGGGCACCTGGTCGCCGGCGATGACCTTGTTCGACTCGACGAGGTACTCCATCGCGAAGTGCACGCCGTCGAGGTCGCGGCCGGGGATCGCGAGCTCGCGCGGCACCGTGGCACCGGTCGCGATGACGACGGCGTCGTAGCGTGCGCGCAGCTCCGACCACGTGATGTCGACGCCGATCTCGACGCCCGCACGGAACCGCGTGCCCTCGTCCTGCATCTGACGCAGGCGCGTCTCGAGGTGCTTCTTCTCCATCTTGAAGTCGGGGATGCCGTATCGCAGCAGACCGCCGATGCGGTCGTCGCGCTCGAACACCGCGACGGTGTGACCCGCCCGCGTCAGCTGCTGCGCGGCGGCGAGGCCCGCGGGACCGGACCCCACGACGGCGACGGTCTTGCCCGTGAGACGCGCGGGCGGCTCGGCCTCGACCCAGCCGTTCGCGAACGCGTCGTCGATCGTCGAGACCTCGATCTGCTTGATCGTGACGGCGGGCTGGTTGATGCCGAGCACGCACGAGCTCTCGCACGGGGCCGGGCACAGCCGCCCCGTGAACTCGGGGAAGTTGTTCGTCGCGTGCAGCCGCTCGATCGCGGCGCGGCCTTCACCGCGCCACATGAGGTCGTTCCACTCCGGGATGAGGTTCCCGAGCGGGCATCCCTTGTGGCAGAACGGCACGCCGCAGTCCATGCAGCGTCCCGCCTGACGGCGGAGTACGGCCGAGTCGCCCGGCTCGTACACCTCTTTCCAGTCCATGATGCGCACGGGAACCGGCCGGCGCGCCGGGAGCTCGCGCTCGGTGGTCTTCAGGAAGCCCTTCGGGTCAGCCACCGGTCAC
>MEEK01000017.1 GCA_001724425.1 Microbacterium sp. SCN 70-27 | reverse complement strand
AGCCGGGAACCGCTCCAGTCACCTGGCACACTGCTGCCATGGTGATTACTCCTTCTGTACCGTGAGGCCGGACGGCCCCACCCAAGATCCCTTGTCTGCGCCTCGACCGGCGGCTGAGCTATCGCTCGGTTGCTGAGCCGACCTTGCGGTTGCTGAGCCGACCTTGCGGTTGCTGAGCCGACCTTGCGGTTGCTGAGCGACCTTCCGGTTGCTGAGCCTGTCGAAGCACGAACTGCGCACAGGAGTGTGCACAGACAAAGAGTCAGTCTAGCACGGCCCGGTTCATTCCCGCGACGGCATGCGTGCGCCCCCGGGTGTCGCCCGAACGGGGGACACCCTGTACCGCCGCACCATCGCCGGCCGACGGCCCGTCGGACCGCTTATCCCCCACGCCCAACCGATGCGACCCGCTGCGACTGCGCCTGCCACGCTGATGAGGAGATCATCAGGGAGGACCCCATGGACGACGACACGGTGCTCTGGCCGAGTTCGCCCTACGAGCTCGTCGACACGAGCCGCTGCCCCGCCTGTTTCACGCCGGTCACTGGCACGGACTGCACGACGTGCGGGCTGCGCCTGACGGATGCCCGTCTCGCCGACGTGCTGACGCTCAGCCGGCGCGTGCTCGACGCCGACCTCGCGCGCCGCGACGCGATCCTGACCGTGCGGGCGTCGCAGCGCGCCGACGCGGCCGAGGCGGCGCGCGCCGCGCAGTCGCTCGCGCCCGTGGCATCCGTGGCATTCATGGCATCCGCGGCGCCTATGGCCACGGCCGATGACGCAGGCGAGGTGGCGGCATCCCTTGCACCGTCGGTGCCGCGCCCCACCGTGCCGGCTCCGACCGCGCCCGCGCCCGCCGTGCCGGCACTCACCACGCCGGCGTCCCCCGTGCGGAACGTGGCGTCGCCCGCGCGCCCGGCCGCGCCCGCACGCGCACGACGACGCATCACGGTTCCGACGCTCCTGCTCATCGTCGGCGTGAGTCTCGTCGGCATCGCCGCGATCTTCTTCCTGACGGTCGCGTGGTTCGTCGCGAGCATCACCGTCCGCGCCCTCATCATCGGCGCCATCACGCTCGCGACGATCGTGACCGCGTCGCTCCTGCGCCGCCGGGGGCTCACGTCGACGGCGGAGGCGATCGCCGTCATCGGCATCATCCTCATCGGGCTGGATGCCTGGGCCGTGCGCGCCAACGGACTGTTCGCCGCTGACGCACTCCGCCCCGCCGTCTACGGCGGCCTTGCGATCCTCGCCGTCGCGGTGCTCTGCCGCGCGTGGGCGCGCATCTCGCGGCTGCGCGCGCCGGACATCTCCTCGGTGCTCCTCGTCCCCGTCGGCGTCGCACTCCTCGCCGGGGGTGCCACGGATCTCGCGACGGGCCATGCACTCGTCGTGGGCCTCGCCGCCGGTTCCGTGGGCGCGCTCACCGTCACCCTCCCGGCCCCCTGGTCGGCCGCGCACGCGGACTCCGTCATCGAGCGGACGATCCTCGCGGCGCTCGGCGTCGTCGCCCTCGTCGCGGCCTACCTCTCGTCGGTGTTCGGCGGTGCCGCCGCCGACACCTCGTTCCTTCTCTGGATCACCCCGGCGATCGTCGTGATCGCCGCTGTCTGGTGGGCGGCCCTGCGTCGCCGCACCGAGGCCCTCGCGGCGGGATGGGCGAACACCCTCGGCGGTGCCGCCGCCGCAACCTCCGTCGCTGCGGCGGGGACCGTCGGCTGGCAGCTCGCGCTGTACGGCGGCGAGCCCTGGACCCTGCTCGTGCTCGCCCCCGTCCTCGCGGTCCTCGTCGCCGTCGTCGTGGATCGCTTCCGCGTCGCGATCGGTATCCCGCGCGTCGCCGTCTGGACATCGGCGATCATCGCGCTCCTCAGCCTGGCGTTCGCAGCTCTCCTCTGGCTCGCACAGGCGGCGGGCGCGGTGTCGCGGTGGGCGGCGTGGCAGACGGATGCCGCGCAACCGCCGCGTCTCGACACGGCCTGGCTGCCGCTCGCCGGCACGGTCCTCCTGATCGTCCTCGCCGCCATCGCGCCGACGCTGCGAACCCGGGTCGTGCTCCCGGCGACCACCGGCGTCGCGGCCGGGCTGCTCCTCGTCGCGGCCGTCGCGTCGGGGGTGCCGATCGTGGCGACGGGCGCGGGGCTCGCCGTCGCGGGGGCATCCCTCGCACTCGCCGCGCGAACGGCCGAGCGGGCGGGGCCCCAGGATGCGGCACGAGTGTGGTCGGGACCGCTCGTCCTCGGCGCCCTCGCGGCATACACGACCGGGATGGCATCGGCCTGGCTCTGGATCATCTCCGCCCTCGCCGCGGTCGCCCTGCCGCCGGTGTTCGCCCGTGCCGCGCGCGTGTCGGGCCCCGTGCGGGTCACGCTGACCGTCGCGTCGGTCGCGATCGCAACGGTGAGCGCCCTGATCGCCCCGCAGGCGATCGCGGCGATCGCGGGGCTCGCGGGGGGCGAAGGCCGCGCCGCGTTCGCCCTCGTCCAGTGGGTCGCCCTCGCGACCCTCGCCCTGGCGCTCGCGCTGCGCCCGAGCGTCGGGCGTTCCGCCCTCGCCTGGGCGGGCCTCGTGGTCGGCGCACTCTCGCTCCTCCCGGCGGCACTCACCGCACTTCCGGGCGGCTCGGGGATCACGGCGGGCGGCGGCGTCTCCGCGGCCGTCGGAGAACCGGTCGCGGCGATCGTGCGCGGGGTGCTCCTGCTGTCCGCTCTCGCCGTGACGGCCTGGGCGACGGTCCGCGGGGGGTTCCCCATCGGCATCCGCTCGTTCGCCGCCGTGCTCCTCGCCCCGGCTGCCGGCGCGGTCATCATCGCCGTCTGCGATGCGGGCGGCTGGCCGGATGCCGCGCCTCCGCTCGCCGTCGGAGCGTTCGCCGCTCTCGCGGTGGGCAACGCCGTGGCGGGCATTCGGCGGCCGGTGGGGTCGGTCCGCGCCGCGGGTGACATCGGCACGGTCGTCGCCACGGCCCTCGTCGCGTGGCAGGTGCGCAGCGACCTCGCGTGGCCCGTGCTCACGCTCATCGCCGTCCTGTTCGCGGCGACGAGCGTGACCCGCGGGTGGGCTGCGCCGCGCACCGCCGCGCTCTCCGGCGTGCCGACCGCCGCGTTCGACGGTGTCCCGACGATGCTCGCGCCGCGACGCCTGCTCAACTGGGCGGCGAGCGCCTTCGCGATCGGCGCCTTCACGACGGCGGTCGCGCGAGGCGACCTGTTCGGCGCCCATCCCGCCGCCGAGGCCTACTCGGTCATCCCGGCCGTGGGGCTCCTCGCTCTCGCGGGCGTGCTCACGTGGCTCCGCCGCCACGCCGAGGCGACGGTCTCGACCGTGCTCGGTCTCGGGGTGGGCCTCGTCCTCCCGGCGATCTGGAGCACGGCAAGCGTCGACACCACGCGCACGATCGTCACCGCCGTGGTCGGCGCACTCGTCGTCATCGTCGTCGCGTGGACGCCGGTCCGCCGCGCAGAGGCCGTGTCGGTCGCCGCCGCTGCGACCTCGCTCGTCGCCGCGGTCGTCGTGCTCGGTGAGGTCATCAGGCCGGGGGTCCCGGCCGCGAACGCCGCGTGGGCCGCTCTCCCCACGGCAGCCGCCCTGATCGGCGCGATCGGCTTCGCGCGCCGCACGACACCCGGGCAGGCCGCACCCGGAGCCGCGTCGGCACCCGCGCCGGCGCCCGCGTCGGCACACACGTCGACTCCGCGGCTCTTCGCCCTCCTCGCGCCCCCCGCGACGATCGTGCTCGGTGCGGGTGCTGTGGCCGTCATGACGTGGTTCCGGTCGGAGCCTCTCGTCACGACCGGCGCACTCGCGACGCTGCTGGCGCTGTCGGTCGTCGCCGCGGCGCTCGGGCGCACGCCGTTCGGTGCCGCGACACGCTGGTCCTCCGTCGCCGGCGCGGTGTACGTGGCCGCCGTCGCGATTCCCTCCGCACCCGCCGTCGAGGTCGTGAGCCTGCCGTTCGCGGCCGCCCTCCTCGCCGGTTCCGCTGTCGCGATGGTCCGCCGCGCCCGCGCGGGACTCACGTGGCCCGAGCGCGAGTCGATCCCGTGGCTCGTCGGCATCGCCGCCGCGATGGCACCGAGCCTTCTCGCAGGCGCCCACCCGGGCCGCTCGTGGCTCCTCGTGACGGCGAGCCTCCTCGCGGCGGTGGGCGTCACCGCGACGGCGCCCGCGCCCACTCGGCGCCTCGGGGCATCCACGGTCGCCGTGCTGCTGGGCGGTACGTTCCTCGCGGGGGCGCTGGGGATGCTGCGACTGCCGGAGCCGCACGACCTCCTCGTCCCGGTCGTCGCCGGCGCCGGAATCGCCGCGTGCGGCGCGGTCACGCTGTGGCGTCGCCTCGCTCACGACCGTCTCTCGCCCGCCGTTGCGGCGGCCGGGTCGGCGCTCGTCGCGATCGCGATCGCCGTCCGCGGCGATGGATCGCTCGCCCAGACGCTCCTCGTCGCCGGTCTCGGCACCGCGGGCGCCGTCGCCGCCGCGCTCGTCCTCGCCCGCCCGCTGTGGCTGCAGGTCGCCGGCATCCTGTCCGTCGGCGCCGCGACGGTCGCGCTCGTCGCGGTCGGCGTGCGCTTCGTGCACCTCGTGGCCATCGAGCAGGTGAGCGGCGTCGAACCGGATGCCTGGGTGCTCGCCGGTCTCGGGATCGCGGTCCTCGTCGCCGCCGCGGCCGTCCGCACGCGGCGCGATGCCGTCGTCGCGCAGGCTGCGGGCCTCGGTGTTGCCGCGGTGATCGCCGTCGCGGCGGTGGCGGAGGCGGTCCTGATCTGGACGGGAAGCCCCTCGGTCGCGACCGAGCGCGTCGGTGTCGCGGTCGCCGTCCTCACGGTGACCGCCGTGGGCGGTCGGCTGCTGCAGGCGAGGCTCAGCCCCGCGCCGCTCATCGCCGCGGCAACGGGCCTCGTCGTCGTCGCGGGCACCGCCGTCACGGCCGGCGCCGCCGACCCGATCGAAGTCGTCACGGTCGCCCCCGCGGCGGGACTCGTGATCCTCGGCATCCACCGCATGCGGACGGATGCGGCCGTCCGCTCCTGGCCTGCGCTCGGGCCGGGACTGCTGCTCGCGACCGTGCCGTCGCTCCTCCACGACCTGCTGCCGAACGCGCTGTGGCGGATCGTCGCCCTCGGCGTCGTCGCGGTCGTCCTCGTGGTCATCGGCGCGACCCGGCGCCTGCAGGCCTCGCTCGTGATCGGCACGATCGTCCTGCTCACCCACGGCATCGCCCAGCTCTGGCCGTGGATCTCCTCGTCCTACAGCGCCGTCCCGTGGTGGCTGTGGGTCGGCATCGGAGGCATCCTGCTCATCGTCATCGCCGCGCGCTACGAACGGCAGCTGACGATGCTGCGGACCACCTACGCCGCCGTCACGAGCCTTCGCTGAGCTCGCGCGCGCCGCGACCCCAGCGGAACGCCGACACGGTGCGGTCGCCGGTGATCCAGAACCGCCACGGGAATGCGCCCGTCCCGGCGATGCCCGCGACGCCGACGCGCGGTCCGCGCGAGATGTCGCTGCGGACGGATGCCGGCAGCCACAGCCGCGCGACGGCGCCCTCCTGAGGCGCGCCCGTGACCGCGTCGATCCCGTTGTGACGGGGATGGCGGAGTCCCACCGCATCGCCGAGTCGTCCGGGTCCGCGCGCGAGGTCGCGGGGGGTCCGCGCAGCCGGTCGGCGCAGCGCCGCGGCATCCACGCCCTCGACGATCTCGCCGGCGCGCAGCAGCACACCGCCCGCGACCCCGTCCGGCCCGCACACGACGTTGACGCACGAATGGATGCCGTGGCTGAGGTACACGTACAGGTGCCCCGGTTCGCCCCACATCACCTCGTTGCGCGCCGTGCGGCCCATGCGCGCGTGCGATCCGGGGTCGGGCCGGTCTCCCGTACCGACGCCGTGGTAGGCCTCGACCTCGGTGATCCGCACCGCGACCGTCGCATCGCCCGTCGCCCCGCCGGTCGTCACCTCGAGGACGGCGCCGAGCAGGCGCGGCGCGACCTCGAGGGGCAGCGCGTCGAGGTCGGCGCGGGTCGCACGGACGAGGCCGCCGGTGTCGAGCACGGTCATACCCGCGGTGGCGCCTGGCACCACGAGATGTCGAAGCCGGTCAGCGCGACGACGTCCTTGCCGTCGGCGAGCGAGACGACGTGGGTCTGCACGTTCTGCGGCAGCGGCAGGAGGTGGGCGTCGTACGGGTTGTCGACGGCGTTCGGGGCGATGAGGAATGCCGCGTAGCGCCCGCTCGGCGACACGCAGGTCTCGAGCAGGGTGTCGGCGGGGGCGATCGAGAACACGGGACGGGCCGCACCCGAGGCATCCACGATGTGCACGGTCGTCGAGCGCACCGTGAACCCGTCGACGATCGCGAGGGTGCGGAGGGTCCCGCCGTCGGCGAGGGGCGTGACCGTGTTGACCTGCCCGAGAGCGGGCTGGGTCGGCGGCAGCGGCACCTCCTTCGCCGTGGCGAGATCGATCGCGGCAGGGCCGTCGACCCGCTCGACGACGACCGTCGTGGAGCCGCGCGCGATGCCGTCGATCGACACGGCGTTGCCGAGTGCGACGGGAGCCGCCCCAGACGGTGAGACGAGGGTGAGCGCCCCGTCGAAGGTCAGCATGAGGATGGTGTCGGTGCCGGGGACGAACCGCCAGTCGTCGACGCGCGACTCGCCGCCCGAGCGCTCGACGACGGCGGGTTCGGTGTCCTTCTGCGCCTCGACGAGCGACGCCGTGAACAGGAGGCTCTCGCGCGCGCCGGCCTTGCCCACCGTGGCATCCGTGAACGTGTAGCCGATGAGGTTGCCGCGGTCGGCGCTCTGCAGATTCGTCACGGTGCCCGTGCCGGGGAGCGGCAGTTCGCGCGGATGCGTGCCGTCGAGGTCCGTGACGGTGAGGTGCGAATGCCCGTCGGTGTCGAGCGTCGAGACGACGAGATGCGACGACGTCGCCCGGAAGTCCTCGATCTGCCGGTCGCTGAACACGGGGACGGCGGCATCGCCCTGCAGGTCCGTGCGGAACACCGTGTCCCCGCCGGCGCCTCGCCGCAGCACGTAGGAGTCGAGTGCGGGGGTGAGGAAGCTCTTCGTGATCGTGAGCGCGGGGCCTCCGCCGACGCCCGTGACACCGGTGATCGTCACGGTGTACTCCGTGTCATCCCAGAGCGGCTGCGCGAAGCGGATGCCGATGCTGCGGCCCGACGTGTCGACCGTGACGGCCGTCGCGGGCGTGACCGTCACCTGCTCGGGGGAGACTTTCGCGAGGGACTGCGTCGTCGTGAAGATGATGCGCGACCCGGGGTTGTCGATCGCGGCAGCGGGGTCGACGCTCGTGCGGGTGACACGCGGCCCCTGGGCGATCGTCACCGCCGCACCGGCGAGCCCCGCGATCCCGAGCACCGCGACCACCGCGACGAAGGCGACGAAGAACGCGCGGGAACGCCGCCGCCGCGCGCGCCCGCGGCGGGTTCCGGCGTCAGTACTCATACGGGTCCTTGGGCTCGGCGACCGTCTCGATGCTCGTCGCGTGGATCGCGAGGCGGCCGCCGTCGTCGCGGATCGTCCCGGTGACGGTCACCCACTTGCCGGTCTCGTACGTGTCGCTCGAGGCGACGGCGACGCTCGCGGGCTGCGCGTCGATCACGCAGTGCGTGATCACGAGGCGGGTCAGAGAGAAGCCGTCGCCGCCGGGTGTGACGAAGCCCGTCAGCGTCACCTGATCGCCGTCGAACGCCTCGGGGTTCGTCGCCGTCGCGAACACGCTCGCCCACTCACCGACCCCGAACGAGGCCGTGTCGCCGGTCGCGGCCAGCGCGACGGTGTCGGCGCCCTGGAAGAGCGGCGGCGTGCCGGTGTCGCGCTGCATCGCGATCTCGGCGGACAGTGTGGCGGGAGGGGTGAGCACGATCGCCGCGACGACACCGGTCGCGAGGACCCCGCCGGTCACCGTCGCCGCGGTCGCCCAGACACTGCGGCGCTCGTCGTGGCCGTGCCCGGCGTGGCGGGCGTGGTCGTGGCCGTGCCCGGCGTGGTCGTCGGCCTCGCCGTGGTCGTGCCCGTGGTCGTCCTCCGCGCCACGGGGCAGCGCGAAGCTCACGGCGCACCCGACGAGCCCGATGGTCGCCATCGACACCGCGAACCACGTCGACTCGGGGTTGATGTACAACGCGAGCCGTCCCGTCGTCCACAGGGCGATCGTCACGGCGGAGAGCCCGGCGGCGAGCCCGACGCCGAGGAGCCGCGCTCCGGTGAAACGCACGTCACGCAAGGAGGTTCACCACCGATCCGGCGGCGATCGCGAAGAGCACGACGATCACGACGAGCGCCGCGAGCACCCGGGTCCGGAACGTCGTGCGCAGCAGCGACAGCATCTTCACGTCGACGAGCGGCCCGACGAGGAGGAACGCGACGATCGACCCGGGGGTGAAGGTCGCGGCGAACGACAGGGCGAAGAACGAGTCGACGTTCGAGCAGATCGACACGATCATCGCGAGGAGGATCATCGCGACGATCGAGAGGGCGGGGTTCGATCCGATCGCGAGCAGCGCGTCGCGCGGAACGAGCACCTGCACGGCGCCGGCGAGCGCCGAGCCGATGACGAGCGCCGGCATGACCGCTCGCAGTTCGATGACGAACTGGGCGAGGCTGCGGGTGCCGCGACCGGCGCGGTCCGCCTCGGCATCCTGCGCGCGCTCGCACGAGGCCGCGAACCGCTCCGTCAGAAGAGCGTCGGGGTCGGGATGCCTGGTGTAGAGCCATCCGATCAGGTTCGCCACCGCGAAGCCGCCGAGCAGACGCGCGATGAGGATGCCGTCGTCGAAACCGAACGCCTGATGCGTCGTGATGATCACGATGGGGTTCACGATCGGCGCGGCGATGAGGAACGTGAGCGTCTCGGGAACCGTGAACCCGCGCATCATGAGCCCGCGCGCGAAGGGCACGTTGCCGCACTCGCAGACCGGCACGAGCATGCCGAGCAGCGACAGCACCATCCGGCGGGCCCACGCGCGCCGAGGCATCCACCGTTCGATGACCCCCGGCGGAACCCACACCTGCACGACGATCGACAGGAGCACGCCCAGCAGCACGAACGGCATCGATTCGATCAGCACGCTGATCGACAGGGTCAGCCCGTCCTGCAGCCGCGTCGGCAGTGCGGGACCGGGCGAGACGAGTGCGAGCACGACGAGCGCGGCCACGACGAGCGCGCCGACGAGCGACAGCAGCGCGCGGCGGATGCGCGGGTCCCGCTCGAGTCGCTGCGTGCGCGGGACGAGGGTGTCAGTCACCGGCATCCTGCGCGGCGGCCGCCGTGCACGCGGCGCACAGCCCGAAGATGTCGACGACGTGCTCGGCGTGCGTGAAGCCGTGCGCGGCGGCGGTGCGCTGGGCCCAGGCCTCCACCTCGCGGGCCTCGATCTCGACCGCCGTGCCGCACGAACGGCAGATCAGGTGGTGGTGATGCCCCGTCGTCGAGCAGGCGCGGTAGATCGCCTCGCCGTCGGGGCTCTGCAGTTGATCCGCCTCCCCGCTCGCGGCGAGGGTCGCGAGCGCCCGGTACACCGTCGCAAGGCCGATACCGGTGTTGTCGTCGCGCAGTGCGGCGTGCAGGTCCTGGGCGCTGACGAAGCCCGGGGCGTCGCCGAGTGCCGCGCGTACGCGATCGCGCTGCCAGGTGTTGCGCTGGACAACCATGCGGCGATCCTACCGGCGGGGTCTTGGAGCCGGCTGGGTGGGCAATCCGCGCCGGTTCACCGCGTGACGCGGTCGCGCCGGCCGCCGACCACGCGGCACACGAGATAGATGAGGAACGACAGCGTTGTGATGTACGGGCTCACCGGGAGGGTCCCCATGACGGCGAGGAGGATGCCGCCGACGGCCGCGGTAACGCCGAACACCGCGGACAGGAGCGGCAGGGCGAGCGGGCCGGAGGTGACGCGCGCGGCGGCCGCGGCGGGGGTCACGACGAGCGCCATCACGAGGAGGGCGCCGATGATGTGCACGGCGACGGCGACGACGAGGCCGAGCAGCAGCATGAACAGGAGCGACACTGCTGTCGTCGGCACGCCGCGCGCGGCGGCGGACTGCGGGTCGAGCGAGTCGAAGCTCAGGGGGCGCCAGATGAGCAGCAGCGCGATCAGCACGAACGCCGAGATCGCGATGAGCCAGCCGAGCTGCGCGTTCTGCACCGACACGATCTGCCCCGTCAGCAGGCTGAATCGGTTGGCGCTGCGGCCGTTGTAGAGGGACAGGAACAGGATGCCGAGGCCGAGGCCGAACGGCATGAGCACGCCGATGATCGAGTTGCGGTCGCGCGCCCGGGCGCCGAGCCACCCGATGAGACCCGCGGCCAGGAGCGACCCGACGATCGACCCCGTGACGACGTCGAACCCGAGGAGCAGCGCCCCCGCCGCGCCCGCGAAGGACAGTTCGCTGATGCCGTGGACGGCGAAGGCCATGTCGCGCTGCATCACGAACACGCCGATGAGACCCCCGACGAGACCGAGCACAGCGCCGGCCCACACGGAGTTCGACACGAGGGCGAGGATCTCGGCGTAGTCCGAGAGGCCGCCGAACATCGCGTTGCCGATGTCATTCCAGTTCATTCGATGCCCCTCCCCTCACGGCTGCTCGTGGTGATGATGGTGCGACTCCTCGGCATCCGGAGCGCCGACGACCACGAGGCGATCTCCGGCGCGCAGCACGAAGACGGGGGCGCCGTACAGGTCCGTGAGGACGGGTGAGGTGAGCACGTCCTTGGGGGCGCCGAGCGTGAACCGGCCGTTCGCGAGGTAGAGGATGCGGTCGACCTTGCCGAGCACGGGGTTGATGTCGTGGGTGACCAGAAGCACCCCCGCCCCGGTCTTGCGGTGGGTGTCGATGAGGCGGACGACGGCCTGCTGGTTGGCGAGATCGAGGCTCGTCAGTGGTTCGTCGCACAGCAGCAGTCGGGGGTCGTCGGCGAGCGCCTGCCCCACGCGCAGCCGCTGCTGCTCGCCCCCGGAGAGGACGCCGACCGGCTTGTCCGCGAACGGGCGCGCACCGACCTCGTCGATGAGCGCGTCGACGCGCTCGCGGTCGGCGCGACGCGGGATCGGAAGCCCGAAGCGGTGGCCGTCGACGCCGAGGGCGACGAGGTCGCGCCCCCGCATCGCGGTGTCGAGCGGCAGGGGGCGCGCCTGCGGCAGGTACCCGATGTCGCGGTTGCCCTTGCGGCGCGCCCGCCCGTGCCCCTTCCCACGGGCCTGGCGCACCTCCCCCAGCGCCTCGATCGAGCCTTCACTGAGCGGCTCGAGCCCCAGGATCGCGCGCAGGAGCGTCGTCTTGCCCGACCCGCTCGGCCCGAGGACGGCGATGAGCTCCCCCGGCGCGACGTCGAGGTCGAGCCCCGACCACAGGGTCCGCTCTCCTCGCCGCAGGCCCGCACCGCGGATGCGCAGGACGGGCTGCGGTTCGTTCGAGGTCACCGGGACAGCGTATCCGCGAGCGCCTTCACGTTCGCCTGCATCCAGGTGAGATACGTGTCGCCGTCGGGGACGAGTTCCGTGAACTTCAACACGGGAACCTTGGCTTCGTCGGCCTTGCCGATCACCTCATCCGTCTCGGCGCCACCGGTCTGGGCGTTGACGATCATCACGCTGATGTCGCCGGAGGCGATGATCCGGTTCGCTTCCAGAAGCGTCGCCGCCGGGACGTCCTGGCCCTCTTCGACCGCTTCGCTGAACGCCTCGGGCGTCGCGTTCTCGAGCCCCGCGGCCTCCGTGAGGTAGAGCGGAACGGGCTCGGTGACGAACACCTTCTTCCCGGGGTAGGTCGCCTTCAGAGCATCGAGCTTCGCCTCGATGTCGGCGACGCCCTTCGCGAACGTCTCGTAGTTGGCCTCGTAGGTCGCCGCGTTGGCCGAGTCGAGCTGCCCCAGCTCGTGCGCGATGTCCTCGGCCACGTGGGTGATGGTGTGCGGGTCGTACCAGACGTGCTCGTTGAAGCCTTCGATGTGGTCGTGGCCGGCGTGGTCGTCCGAGGGCGACTCCGAGGCGTGGTCGTGCGCGTCGCCGCTCTCCTGATCGTGGCCGGCGTTGCCGGGATAGGCGTGCGAGAACTCGACGGCGGTGATGATCGGCGCCTTCGTGCCGGCCGACTCGATCATCGCGTCCATGAACGCGTCGTAGCCGGCGCCGTTCTCGATGATGAGGTCGGCACGCGAGACCGCGAGCTGATCCTGGGCGGATGCCTCGTAGGAGTGCGGATCCTGCGCCGTCGAGGTGATGATCGACCGCACGTCGATGAGGTCGCCCCCGATCGCCGACGCGATGTCGCCGTACACGTTCGTGGAGGCGAGCACCGTGAGCTTGCCGTCGCCCGCCGTGCCCGATCCGCCCGGCGTGCCGGTGCCGGCGCAACCGGCGAGTGCGAGGGCGGAGGCCGCGAAGAGCGCGGCGGTGGCGAGGAGTCGGGTCTTCATGCACCCCATCCTACGGTTATTGATAATCATTCTCAAACCGGCTCGACAAGCCCGAAAAGACGTCATGCGCTGACTGCCGAAAAGATGAGAGACTTCTCATGATCCCCCCGATCTGCTTGGAGTCCGCATGACCGACGACCACGAGGCGGCCGCTCCGCCGCCCGCCGACCCCTACACACCACCGCCGGCACCCTATCCGCCGACCGCAGGTCCGTACGCGCCACCGCCGGGCCCGTACGCGCCACCGCCGGGACACTACGCACCCCCGCCGGGTCCGTATGCGCCCCCGCCGTCCTATGGCGCCGGGTTGCCGCCGGCAGCGACGTACCCCGCGCCCGCCGGCGCCCCCGTGAGCATGTTCCAGCCCCCGGCGCCCGGCAAGAGCTTCGTCGCGACGTGGCTGTTCGCGTACTTCCTCGGCTTTCTCGGGGTCGACCGGTTCTACCTCGGCAAGGTCGGGACGGGCATCGTCAAGCTGCTGACCGCCGGCGGATTCGGGATCTGGTGGCTCATCGACCTGATCCTCGTGCTCACCGGCTCCGCACGCGACCGCTGGGGCCGTGGGCTCGTGGGATACCACCAGTACAAGAAGGTCGCCTGGCTCGTCACGGGCGCGCTGTTCCTCCTCGGCATCCTCCTCGGCATCCTGACGCCGCGACCCGACCTCTCGGCGCTGAACGACCGTCCGGCAGCCCTGACCTCGCCTGCCGCACCGGAGTCCGCTGCGCCGGTCGAAGCCGTCATCGAGACGCCTCCCGTCGAGGCATCCACCGCCGCCGATGCCGCTGCGGCGGCGGCGGACCTGACGCTGTCGCAGCAGAACGCCGTCCGCTCCGCGGAGAACTACCTGACCGTCACGCACTTCTCGCGCACGGGTCTGATCACGCAGCTGCAGTTCGAAGGCTACGAGCAGGCGGATGCCGAGTTCGCCGTCGACCACATCGCCGTCGACTGGAACGCGGAGGCCGCGAAGAGCGCACAGGCCTACCTCGACCTGACCTCGTTCTCGCGGCAGGGTCTCGTCGACCAGCTCGTCTTCGAGGGCTTCACCGCCGAGCAGGCCGAATACGGAGTGACCGCCGTCGGGTACTGAAGCCGGGTACTGGAAGACGGGGTGTGCCGCGATGATCGCGGCACACCCCCTCTGCTTCCGGCTCTGTCGGGCTACCGGGTCGGGCTACTCGTTGTCGCCGCCGGTCGCCGCGGTGGCGCTGACCTCCGAGGCATCCACCAGATCACGGGCGTCGGGCCACGTCCAGTCGCGGATCTCGGCCGGGTCCTCTCCCGTCGACCGGGCGTAGCGGCGGGCCGCCATGCGCTGGTCCTCGAGCTTCTGGCTGAGCAGCGCTGCGCGCGACGACAGGCCCGGGACGCGCTCGATGACCTTCCGCACGAGGTGGAACCGGTCCATCTTGTTGAGCATCGCCATGTCGAACGGCGTCGTCGTGGTGCCCTCCTCGATGTAGCCGCGCACGTGCAGGTTCGCGTGGCCGTGCCGGCGGTACGTCAGGCGGTGGATGAGCCACGGGTAGCCGTGGTAGGCGAAGATGATCGGCTTGTCGGTCGTGAACAGCTGATCGAACTCGCGATCGGTCATGCCGTGCGGGTGCTCCTCGCTCGGCTGCAGACGCATGAGGTCGACGACGTTGACCATCCGCACCTTCAGATCGGGGAGCTCCTGCCGGATGATGTCGATCGCCGCGAGCACCTCGAGCGTCGGCACATCGCCGCACGCCGCGAGGACGACGTCGGGCTCCTCACCGGTCGGGACGTTCGACGCGAACTCCCAGATGCCCGCACCGCGCGTGCAGTGGTCGATCGCCTGTTCCATCGTGAGCCAGGACGCCTGCGGCTGCTTGCCCGCCACGACGACGTTGACGTAGTCGCGGGAGCGCAGGCAGTGGTCGTAGACGCTCAGCAGGGTGTTGGCGTCCGGCGGCAGGTAGACCCGCACGACTTCGGCTTTCTTGTTCACGACGTGGTCGATGAAGCCCGGATCCTGGTGTGAGAAGCCGTTGTGGTCCTGGCGCCAGACGTGGCTGGAGAGCAGGTAGTTGAGCGACGCGATCGGGCGCCGCCACGGCAGCTCGCGCGAGACCTTCAGCCACTTGGCGTGCTGGTTGAACATCGAGTCGACGATGTGGATGAACGCCTCGTACGACGTGAACAGACCGTGCCGGCCGGTGAGGAGGTACCCCTCGAGCCACCCCTGGCACTGGTGCTCGCTCAGCATCTCGACGACCTGGCCGCGCTTGCCCAGGTGCTCGTCGTCGCTGTCCAGACCGTTGTTCCAACTCTTGTCGGTGACCTCCAGCACGGCCTGGATGCGGTTGGATGCCAGTTCGTCGGGCGCGAAGATGCGGAAGTTGTCGAGGTTCGCGGCCATGACCGCCTCGAGCCATCCTCCGAGCACCCGCGTCGCCTCGGCGATCGTCGCACCCGGGGCGGGCACGTCGACGCCGTAGTCGCGGAAGTCGGGCAGCACGAGGTCGTGCAGCAGCAGTCCGCCGTTCGCGTGCGGGGTCGCGCTCATGCGGAGGTCGCCCGGAGGGGTCAGCGCCGTGACTTCGGGGCGCGGCGCGCCGGCCTCGTCGAACAGCTCCTCGGGGCGGTAGGACTGCAGCCAGCCCTCCAGCACCTTGAGGTGGTCGTCGGTGTCGCGCGCCGACGCGAGTGGCACCTGGTGCGCACGCCACGAGTTCTCGGTGCGCTTGCCGTCGATCTCGGGCGGGCAGGTCCAGCCCTTCGGCGTGCGCATGACGATCATGGGCCAGCGCGGACGCTCGAGATCGGGGTTCTCCGCGGCATCCGCCTTGATCTGCGCGATCTCGTCGAGCGCCTCGTCGAGGAGCGTCGCGAACCGGGTGTGGATCGACAGGTGGTCCTCGTCGTCGAAACCGGCCTCGAAGACGTACGGCTTGTAGCCGTAGCCGGTCATGAGAGCGACGAGCTCTTCTTCGGGGATGCGCGCGAGCACCGTCGGGTTCGCGATCTTGTAGCCGTTCAGGTGCAGGATCGGCAGGACGACGCCGTCGGTGACGGGATCGATGAACTTGTTGGAGTGCCAGCTGGTCGCGAGCGGCCCGGTCTCGGCCTCGCCGTCGCCGACGACGGCCGCGACGAGCAGGTCGGGGTTGTCGAACGCGGCGCCGTAGGCGTGGGAGAGCGCGTAGCCGAGCTCGCCGCCCTCGTGGATCGAGCCGGGCGTCTCGGGGGCGACGTGCGAGGGGATGCCGCCGGGGAAGGAGAACTGCGTGAAGAGGCGCTTCAGGCCTTTCTCGTCGTTCGAGATGTCGTTGTACGTCTCGGTGTAGGTCCCGTCGAGGAACGACGCCGCGACGAGACCCGGCCCGCCGTGCCCGGGGCCGATGATGTACATCGTGGGCTGCAGGCGCCGCGCGATCGCGCGGTTGAGGTGGGAGTAGATGAAGTTGAGGCCCGGCGTCGTGCCCCAGTGCCCGACGAGGCGCGGCTTGACGTGGTCGCGGGTCAGCGGCTCGCGCAGCAGCGGATTGTCGAGCAGGTAGATCTGCCCGACGCTCATGTAGTTGGCGGCGCGCCACCACCGGTCGATCGTCTCGACATCGGCGGGCGTGACGCTCGCGGTGCTGCGGGTCCAGGGCGTAGAAGGATTGTTAGCGCTCACATTGTCGAGTGTGGCACTGCTCGGGCCGTCGCGACAGGGGGTCGGCCGTGCAAATCCCGTCGAAGCAGGCGGGCCGCGGGGCTGCGGCTCGTCAGTCGAGCAGCAGGGCGGGCTCTTCGAGGATGGATGCCACGTCGGCGATGAACCGGCTCATGCCGTCGCCGTCGATGACGCGGTGGTCGAACGAGCCCGACACCGTCGTGACGAACCGGGGGCGCACCTCGCCGTCCACGACCCACGGCTTCTGCCGGATCGTACCCATCGCGACGATCCCCGACTCGCCGGGGTTGATGATCGGCGTCCCGGCATCCATCCCGAACACGCCGATGTTCGTGATCGTGATCGTGCCGCCCTGCTGGTCGGCGGGGGTCGACCGGCCCTCACGTGCCGTGAGGGTGAGCTTCTCGAGAGCGCGGGCGAGTTCGCGCATCGACAGATCCTGCGCGTCCTTGATGTTCGGCACGAGCAGCCCGCGCGGCGTCGCGGCGGCGATGCCGAGGTTGACGTAGTTGCGCACGTGGATCTCGGCCGAGCCGTCCTCGTTGTCGATCCACGCGGCGTTCACCATCGGCGTGCGCCGCGCCGCCCAGATCACGGCGCGCGCCATGATCAGCAGCGGCGACACCTTCACGTCGGCGAAGTCGGGCGAGGCCTTCAGACGCTTGACGAGTTCCATCGTGCGCGTGGCATCCACGTCGGTCCACACCGACACGTGCGGCGCGGTGTACGCGGAGCGGACCATGCCGGATGCCGTGGCCTTGCGCACGCCCTTGACGGGGATTGTCTCTTCGCGACCGCCCGCCGGCGCCGAGGCGGGGGCAGCGGGCGCCACCGACGCGACCGGTGCGACCGGGATCGTGTGCTCGCGCACGGCGGGGGCGGCGGGGGTCGCGATGTTGCGGAAGACACTCGCCTGCTGGGCGTGCGCCACGACGTCGTCGCGCGTGACTTCGCCGGCCGGGCCGCTCGGAGCGACTTGAGCGAGGTCGACACCGAGGTCGCGGGCGAGCTTGCGCACCGGCGGCTTCGCGACGACGCCGACGGATGCCGTGACGGCGGCCGCCCGCGCGGCGGGGCGCTTGCGGCGCGAGGTCACGGCGCCGCCCGTGCCGTAGCCGACGAGCACGGCGCCGGCGGCCTCGTCCTCGCTCGGCGTCGGGGCGGCCGGCTCGCCGTGGGCGGAGAGGCCCGACGAGGCATCCGCCTCGGCATCCGCCCCGGCGATCGTGATGATCGCGGCCCCGACGGTGACGGTCTGCCCCTCGGGGGCGAGGAGCTCACCGACCGTGCCGGAGAACGGCGAGGGCAGCTCGACGAGGGATTTCGCCGTCTCGATCTCGACCAGCACGTCGTTGACCTCGACCCTGTCTCCCGGCGCGACGCGCCACTGGACGATCTCGGCCTCGGTCAGCCCCTCACCGACATCCGGCAGGTGGAAAGTCTGGGTGCTCATCTCGTTCTCCTCGTATCACCCGTCGTGGTGCGGGTGGGGGGGGTTAGTAGGCGAGGGCGCGGTCGACGGCCTCGAGGATGCGATCGGCGTCGGGCAGGTAGATGCCCTCCAGCTTCGCGGGCGGGAACGGGACATCGAAGCCCGACACCCGGATGACGGGCGACTCCAGAGCGAAGAACGCGCGCTCCATCACCGTCGCTGCGACCTCCGAGCCGACCGACACGTTGCCGGGCGCCTCCTGCGCGTAGACCATGCGACCCGTCCGGCGGACGGAGTCGAGGATCGGCCCGTAGTCGATGGGCGACAGCGACCGCACGTCGACGACCTCGCACGACGTGCCCTCGCTCTCGGCGAGCGCCGCCGCCTGCAGGAGCGTCGTCACCATCGCGCCGTGACCCACGAGGGTCACGTCCGTACCTCGCCGCACGATCCGCGACGCGTGCAGCGGGAGCGCGCGCTCGGCCTCATCGACCTCGCCCTTCAGCCAGTACTTGGCCTTCGGCTCGAGGAAGATGACCGGGTCGGGCGAGGCGATCGCGTCCTGGATCATCCAGTATGCGTCGTTCGGCGTCGACGGCGACACCACCCGCAGGCCCGGCGTGTGCGCGAAGTACGCCTCCGGGCTCTCCTGGTGATGCTCGACCGCGCCGATGTGCCCGCCGTACGGGATGCGGATGACGACCGGCATCCGCAGCGCACCCTCGTGCCGGTTCGTGAGCTTCGCGAGCTGCGAGGTGATCTGGTCGAACGCGGGGAAGACGAACCCGTCGAACTGGATCTCCACGACGGGGCGGAACCCCGCCATCGCGAGCCCGATCGCGGTGCCCACGATCCCCGACTCGGCGAGCGGGGTGTCGAGCACCCGGCGGTCGCCGAACTCGGCCTGCAGCCCCTCGGTCACACGGAACACGCCCCCGAGCTTGCCGATGTCCTCACCCATCAGGAGGACGTGGTCGTCGGCCGTCATCGCGGCGCGAAGGCCCGCGTTCAGGGCCTTCGCAAACGGCATCGCCGTCGTCGTCATGCGACACCTCCCTCGAGCGCCGCTTCGTACTCGGCGAGCCAGCGCTCCTGCTCCTGCACGAGCGGGTGCGCGTCACTGTACGCGTACGCGAACATGTCGGACGCCTCGAGCCCGCCGAGCTCGTTCGTGCGCACGCGCACATCGTCGGCGTAGGCCGCGGCCTCGGCATCCACCTCGTCGAAGAAGGATGCCGCGGCGCCCCGCGACCGCAGGTGCGCACGCATCCGAGCGATCGGATCGCGCCGCGCCCACGACTCCTCCTCGTCGGAGGTGCGGTACTTCGTCGGGTCGTCGCTCGTCGTGTGCGCGCCCATGCGGTACGTCAGCGCCTCGATCGCGTGCGGGCCGTCACCCGCGCGCGCCTCGTCGAGCGCGAGCTTCGAGACGGCGTAGCTGGCGAGCACGTCGTTGCCGTCGACGAGCGTCGAGGGCATCCCGTACCCCGCGCCGCGGCGGTAGAGCGGTCCGCGCGACTGCGTCGCCACGGGCACCGAGATCGCCCATTGGTTGTTCTGCAGGAAGAACACCTCGGGGGTCCGGTACGTGTTCGCGAAGACCATGGCCTCGTGGACGTCGCCCTGGCTCGACGCACCGTCGCCGTAGTAGACGATGACCGCCTCGTCGCGGGTGGGATCGCCTGTGCCGCAGCGCCCGTCGAAGACGAGCCCCATGCCGAAGCCGGTCGCGTGCAGCGTCTGCGACCCGAGGACGAGGGTGTAGATGCGGGTGTTGCCGTTGCGCGGGTCGGTCGGGTCCCAGCCGCCGTGCGTGAGCCCGCGCATCACGCGGATGATGTCGATCGGATCGACGCCGCGGGTCGTCGCGACGACGTGCTCGCGGTAGCTCGGGAAGAGATGGTCCTGCGCGCGTGCCGCTCGCACGGAGCCGACCTGGGCGGCCTCCTGTCCGAACGACGGCGGCCACAGGGCGAGCTGCCCCTGCCGCTGCAGGTTCGTGGCTTGGCGGTCGAACGCGCGCACCACCACCATGTCGCGGTAGAAGGTCTCCAGGTCGGCGTCGGCGAGCGCGTCGATGAGCGGCAGGTACCGCTCCGCCTCGGGCGTCGGGGCGAACGTCCCGTCCGCTGCCAGAACGCGCACGAGTGCCGGGTCGTCAGGCGGGGTCATGCCTCAACGCTAGCCCCGGCCGTATGCAGGGTTCTGCATGGAATCGACAACGGATGCCGGAATGCCTCAGCGAGGGGCGACAGCGCTCGCGACCTCGACCACCCGGTCGATCGACTCCTGCTCGCCCACCGAGATCCGGACACCGTCGCCCGCGAAGGGCCTGACGATGAGTCCCGCGGCGTCGAACGCCGCGGCGACCTCGGCCGTGCGCTCGCCCGCGGGGAGCCACACGAAGTTGCCCTGCGCATCGGGGACGTCCCACCCGGCGGCCCGCAGCCGTTCGACGAGCACATCGCGCCGTGCCGAGATCACGGCGACGCGTGCCCGGAGCTCATCCTCGGCGTCGAGGCTCGCGAGCGCGGCCTCCTCGGCCTGCGCCGTGACCGACAGGGGGATGCCCGTGGAGCGGGCGGCGGCGAGGATCCGGGGGTCGCCGATCGCGTAGCCGACCCGAAGGCCCGCCAGCCCGTACGCCTTGGAGAAGGTGCGCAGCACGACGACTTGCGGATGCCCGGCCGCGAGCACGACCTCGCCGCGCACCGTGTCGGGCGCCGTCGCGAACTCGACGTAGGCCTCGTCGAGGACGACGAGGACGTCGGCGGGGATCTTCGTGAGGAACGCGTCGAATGCCGCCTGGGTGACGACGGGGCCGGTCGGGTTGTTGGGCGTGCAGACGATCACCATGCGGGTGCGGTCGGTGATGGCGGCGGCCATGGCATCCAGGTCATGTCCGCCCGCGGGCGTGTTCGGCACGGGCACGCCCGTCGCGCCGGCGATCGTCGCGAGCGACGGGTACGCCTCGAAGGACCGCCACGAGAAGACGATCTCATCGCCCGGACCGCTCGTGGCCTGCGCGAGCTGGAAGAGGATCGACACGGAACCCGCCGCGATGTGCACCGCGTCGTCCGTCACACCGAACTTCTCGGCGAGGCGTGCGCGAAGCCGCGCCGCCGAGGCGTCGGGGTAGCGGTTGAAGCCGACGCTCGCCTGCACGGCCTCCACGACACCGGGCAGCGGCTCGAACGGATTCTCGTTGCTCGAGAGCTTGAAGGCGTCGTCACCGGCGTGCTTTCCCTGCCGGTAGGCGGGGAGGGCGGCGATCTCAGGGCGGAGGCGAACGGGATGATCGGTCACGCGACGAGTCTACGAGGGGAGCGGATGACACCGCGGGCCGCGCGTGCGACACTGAGGGACCATGCGCTTCCTCATCCGCGTCGTCGTCAATGCGTTCGCCATCTGGGTGGCGACGCTGATCCCCCTGCTCATGGTGACGGTCATCCCCTTCGCCCCCGGGGAGACCCTGCAGCTCGTCCTGACGCTTCTGCTCGTCGCGGCCGTGTTCGCGCTCGTCAACACGATCATCGGCACGGTCATCAAGATCGTCGCCTTCCCGCTCTACATCCTCACCCTGGGGCTCATCTCCTTCCTCGTGAACGGGCTCCTCCTCGTCATCACGGCGTGGTTCACGCACTGGTGGAGCTGGGGGCTGCGCGTCGAGGACCTGTGGCACGGCATCCTCGCGGCGATCGTGATCTCCCTCATCAACTGGGTGTTCGGCATCATCCTGCGCCCCCAGACGAAGCGCCGCTGAGCTTGCGGAAGGGCATCTTCGGCGCCTCCGCCAACGGGCGGGGGTCGACGCGGGATGCCTCGTACACGAACGACTCCACGCTCGTCGCGTCGGCGTAGTCCCCGAGGCGCGAACGGACCCCGTCCACCCGCGGATCGGAAGACACGTCGAGCATCCGCGCGGTCTCGCGATAGTGCTCGATCAGGTGCGGCTCGATCGGGTCGTCGCCCCCCAGGAGCTTCCCCGGGATCTCGCGGGACACGGTGATGCTCCCCTCCGCACCGACGCCCTGGGCGAATCCCCCGCCGGCGAGCGCCGCGACCGGGTCGTCGCGGTGCCGGAGCGCGACGCCCAACGTGTCGCCGCCGAAATCTCCCTGCACCGGACTGCCGGCCGTCACGACCAGGGGCACCTCGTAGTCGCCGGACATCGCGAGGAACGTCGCAACGAGGCCCCCCTGCGAGTATCCGACCGGCGAGACCACATCACCGGTCTCGGCGCCCGCGTCGGCGAGCGCCGCGCGGACGGCCTGGTAGGACGCCGCGTCGCTGCGCCGGAGGTACATGTCGAGGTTGGAGTCCCAGTCCCATGCCTCGTCTTCACCGCCGTCGCTCGTGCCCGCGATGTACACGGTGAAACGACGCGAGCCGTCGGGCATCGTGAAGCGGTCCACCCGCACGCGCGCATCGCCGGCGGGGATGCGATCGGTGAGCTGGGCGACCGAGGTCGGCGCCGATGTCCGCGAACCGCCCACCTGCCGGACCTCGACGGAGCCGGGCGCGGGCGCGAGGCCTGCCCCGCGCTTCACGGTGCCCCGCCCGATCGCCTGGATCAACCCGGCGAGCGGCCAGATGAGGGCCTCGAGTCCCAGCTGCGGACCGATCGTGACGTCGTACTGGTCCATGAGCGCGAGCCGGTCGGCGCCGTACCAGGCGAGCTCGTCCCAGAACAGCCGGGTCGCGATCCCGGCGTCGTCCTGCAGGAGGGCCGCCATCCGCGTCCGGAGTTCTCCCGCGAGAGCGTCGTCGCCGGCCGTCTCGGCGATCCGGGCCTGCGCGCGCAGTTCCGCGTACTCGTAGGTGTCGGCCATCGTGTCGAGATCCCCGGCGAGCCGCCGCGCCCGCACCGCGGCATCCGTCGCCGACCCGGCGGGCGGATAGAGCCAGACATCCGCGCGTTCCAGCACACGCTGCGCACGTTGCAGGGTCTCCCCGATCGCATCGCACGCGGCGGCGCTCGCGCGCAGGTGCCCCGCCGCGGCGCGTAGGGTGTCGGTGTCGACGGCGACGAGCCCGCCGCTGCGGATGTCGAGGTCGTCGGAGCCCATCAGGAGCACCCCACGAGAGCGCGGGACGTCTCGGCGCGTTGGGCCGCGGCGAGATCGTCGTCGCACAGCTGGATGAGGCGGACGAGGCGGGCGACGTCCTCTACGAGGCCCGCCGCCCCGGCCCGGTAGTCGTCGGTGGCGCGAGAGCGCCAATCGGTCGTGTCGGCGATGCCGTCGACACGGGAATGCAGGGCGTGCGCATCGCGGCTCGCGTCGTGCAGGATGCGCCGCGCGGCAGTCAGCGCCGAGAGTGTCGGTGTGGTCGGGAACGGGTCCATGGGGAGACTCTGGACGACTCGGCGGCGCGCCGCCGACCGAATCGGCCGATCGGTGGACAGTCCACAGGATCGGGCGGCTGGGGAGGGGGCGATGCTGTCGTGCCTGCACTCGGACCTTCCCCCCGCGGCCCGACGCGGGCGAGAATGTGGGGGTGCATCCTCGTCCCGCGCCGTTCCGTGTCGCGTTCGTCTGCACCGGCAACATCTGCCGCTCCCCGATGGCGGAGATCGTCTTCCGAGGGTTCACGGAACGCGCAGGGCTCGCCGACTATGTGACCTCGTCGAGCTCGGGCACGGGCGATTGGCACGTCGGCGAGCGCGCCGACGCACGCACCCTCGAGGCGCTGCACCGCCGCGGATACGACGGCGAGCACCATCGCGCCCGCCAGTTCGCGCTCGAGGACTTCGACCGCAACGACCTGATCGTCGCCCTCGACCGCTCGCACGAGCGCATCCTCTCCAGCTGGGCGCGGACGACGGACGACACCGACAAGCTCGCGCTGCTCCTCTCGTTCGACGCGGCGGCGGAGGGCGTGCTCGACGTGCCGGACCCGTACTACGCGGGGCCGAAGATGTTCGATGAGGTGCTCGATATGATCGAGAGTGCGAGCCGGGCGCTCTTCCGGCAGCTCGAACCCGCCGTCCGCCCGTCCTCGGGCTGAGTCCTGAGCGCCCGATGTCCCCGATCGGAGCCTTCGTCGTGACCGCATTGCCCCCTCAGCCCCTGAGCCCGCTCGACGGACGCTACCGCGCCGCGGTGACGGGCCTCGCCGACTACCTCTCCGAGGCGGGCCTCAACCGCGCCCGCGTCGAGGTCGAGGTCGAGTGGATCATCGCCCTCACGGACCGCGGCCTGTTCGGCGCGGCGCCGCTCGAGGATGCCCAGAAGGAGAGCCTGCGCGCTCTGTACCGCGACTTCGGCCAGGCGGAGATCGACTGGTTGGCCGAGAAGGAAGCCGTCACGCGTCACGACGTGAAGGCCGTCGAGTACCTCGTGCGCGACCGGCTCGAGACGCTCGGGCTCGCCCCCGTCGCCGAGCTCACCCACTTCGCATGCACGAGCGAGGACATCAACTCGGCGTCCTACGCGCTCACCGTGAAGCGCGCCGTCGAGCAGGTGTGGCTCCCGAAGCTGCGCGCCGTGATCTCGGCCCTCGGCGACCTCGCCCGTGAGCACCGCGACGCCGCCATGCTCTCCCGCACGCACGGCCAGCCGGCGACCCCGTCGACGATGGGCAAGGAGCTCGCCGTGTTCGCGTGGCGCCTCGACCGCGTCGCCGCCCAGATCGAGGCGGGCGATTACCTCGCGAAGTTCTCCGGCGCGACCGGCACGTGGTCGGCGCATCTGTCCGCCGCGCCCGACGTGGACTGGCCGGAGCTGTCGCGCGAGTTCATCGAAGGCCTCGGCATCGGGTTCAACATGCTCACGACCCAGATCGAGTCGCACGACTGGCAGGTCGAGCTGTACGACCGGGTGCGGCACGCGGGTGGCATCCTGCACAACCTCGCGACGGATGTGTGGACCTACATCTCGATGGGCTTCTTCGCGCAGATCCCCGTCGCGGGAGCGACCGGCTCGTCGACGATGCCGCACAAGATCAACCCCATCCGGTTCGAGAACGCCGAGGCGAACCTGGAGATCTCCGGCGGGCTGCTGCAGACCCTGGCGTCCACCCTCGTCACGAGCCGCATGCAGCGCGACCTCACCGACTCGACGACGCAGCGGAACATCGGCGTCGCATTCGGGCACTCGCTGCTCGCCCTCGACAACCTCCAGCGGGGGCTCACCGAGATCCTGCTCGCGCGCGACGTGCTGCTGGCGGACCTGGATGCCAACTGGGAGGTCCTCGCCGAGGCGATCCAGACCGTCGTGCGGGCCGAGATCGTCGCGGGCCGCTCGCAGATCACCGACCCGTACGCCCTGCTGAAGGACCTCACCCGCGGGCGCCGCGTCGGTCACGCGGAGCTGGTCGAGTTCGTCGACGGCCTCGACATCGGCGCGGAGGCGAAGGCGCGGCTGATCGCGCTGACCCCGGCGACCTACACGGGCATCGCCGACCGGCTCGTCGACGAGCTCTGACGGGTCGACGGGACGCCCGTCAGGACGCGGGCGGCTCGGACTCGTCCTCGGGGAGGAGCACTCCGTGCTCGACGTTCTTCGTGACCTGAGCGGGGTCGACGGCGAGCATCAGGAGCGCGATGATCACGAGCGTCGCGATGAACGCGATGCCGGCGACGACGAGCGACACGACGACCACGTGCGAGCGCTGGTCGCCCGTGAGCTCCTGGAAGAAGCCCATCGAGACGAGCGTGATGATCCCGGCGAACACCGCCGCGGCGAACGCGAACCCGAGCAGCTGCACGGGTTTCATGATGTCGCGACGAGTGGGTCGGTTCTCGGTCATACGATCTCTCCTGCCGAGCGCGCGGACGATGCGGGCGCCTCGGTGACGACGGGCGTGTGGCGGGGCGAGAAGCCGGCGATCCCGAGGAAGACGGCGATGACGGCGGCGTACCCGCCGAACACGCCGACACCGATCACGATGCCGGTGAGCGTCAGATCGCCCACGTACTGAAGACTGTAGGTCGGGTTCACGAGAAGGAGCCCGACGGCGAGGGCGAGCGTGATCGCCCCGATGAGGACGCCGTCACGTCCGTTCGCATCGCCGGCGCGACGGGCGCGAAGGCCGCCGACGAGCTCGGTCACCCCACTGACGACGGCCCAGGCGATGACGACGATGAAGAACATCTCGGTGGTCCGAAGGGGTGGGATGCCCGTGACCATCCCCGCGACGAGCGCCTCGACTCCGAGGAGCACCGGCAGCCCGCGGCCGCCCGCAGGGTAGACGAGCCACGCCGCCGCGAAGAACACGATGGCGGTCGCGATCGCGTATCCGCTGAAGACCGCGAGCCCGACGGCGGCCGAGTGGTCCGACGAGAACGTGATCATGATCGCCGCGACGGCGGCGAACAGCGCCCGTGCGAGCTGCACATGGCGCACCTCGAAGGTGCGGGTCGGCGCGTCGGTCACGCCCTCCAGTCTAGGTCGCCCGGCGCGCCGCGAAGACTCAGGCCGCGCAGACGCGCGCCGCGGAGACTCAGGCCACCGCGGCGGCGACGAGGTCGCGGATGTGCGCGATCACGGCATCCGTCACCTCGACGACCGCGAACGACGTCGGCCAGAGCGCGCCGTCGTCGAGGCGGGCCTCGTCGGTGAAGTTCAGCGTGGGGTAACGGGTGTCGAACTTCGAGGCGGGCTGCACGAAGAGCACGACCTTGCCGTCGGCGGCATACGCGGGGAAGCCGTAGAACGTCTTCGGGTCGAGCTGGGGCGCTTCCGCACCCACGATCCGGTGCACCGCACGGGCGAGGTCGCCGTCCACGCCGCTCAGGGCGTCGATCGCGTCGCCGCACGCCTCGAGCTCCTTGGCGAGCTTGGCGGCGCCCTTCAGCCCCTTCGTCGAGCGGAGCTCCTCGGCGCGCTGCGCCATCGCCGCGCGTTCCTCGGCGCTGAACCTGTTCTCGCCTTCAGCCATGTCAGGCGTCCTTTCGGTGGATCGCTTCGACGGCGCGCAGCACCGCGAGGCTGCGCTCCTGGTCGGGGGTGGGGTCGTCGCCGCGGATGAGGTCCGCGAAGCGGGCGACCTCGTAGACCATGTTGTTCTCGGCACCGTCGACGTGCTCGGCGGTGCGCGTGCCGTCCCGGAGGCTCAGGGCGATCTCGCGCGGCCGGGTGATCTCGTCGATCTCGATCGTGCCGAGTTCGCCCTGGATCTCGTTCGGCCGGTGCGAGAACCCGATCTTCGAGAACGACACCTGCGCCACGAACTCCGGATACGTGAGGAGGGCTGCGCCCGCCCCGTCCGCGCCCGTCGCGACGGCGACGGTCGATCCCGTGACGGATGCCGGGGCGCCGAACAGATGCACGACGGCGCTCAGGGGATACACGCCGAGGTCGAACAGCGCACCTCCGGCGAGCGCCGGGTCGAAGATGTTCGGCGTCTCGCCGGCGAGGACGAGGTCGTAGCGCGCGGAGTACTGCGACTGCCCGAACGAGACGAGCCGTACGCGCCCGATCCGCGGCAGGAGGGCGGCGACCTGCGCCATCCCGGGGTCGTAGACGTTCCGCATGCCCTCGAACACGACGACGCCGCGGTCGCGGGCGGCGCCGACGAGGTCGGCGAACTCGCCCGCCGTCGGGGTCGCGGGCTTCTCGACGAAGACATGGATGCCGGCGTCGATGGCATCCCGCACCTGCGCCGCATGCGCGCCGTTCGGTGACCCGACGTAGACGGCATCGATCTCGCCCGAGCGCAGCAGCGCCGCGAGGTCGGTCGTGGCTCCCGCGATGCCGAGCCGGTCGGCGAACGCACGGGCGCGGGCCGCGTCACGCGAGTAGGCGACGTCGATGCGGATGCCGTCGACGTCAACCACCGCGTCGGCGAACCGTTCCGTGATGCCGCTCGTCCCGATCGTCGCCAGTCGAATCATGGCGTCCAGCGTACGACTCGGAGCGCCCGTGCGGAGCCGCTCCCGTGGCGATCGACCGGGCCGATCCGGCTCAGTGCCCGGCGAGGAAGGCGATGCCCTCTTCGCGGAAGACCCGCGAGCCCGGGGCATTGAAGTGGTGGCGCCCCGGGATCTCGAGGAACCGCCCCTGGGGGCACGCCGCCGCGAGCGCCTTGGAGCCCTCGATGATGGCATCCTGCGACCCCGTCGCGAAGAGCACGGGCTGCTGCGGCGCGTGTGCCGGATCGGGATCGACGGTCTTCGTCGCCCGCATTCCGCCCGCGATCGCGAGGAGCGCCCGCAGGTCGTTGCCGGACACTCTTTCGCTCAGGCGCAGGTAGTTCTGGCTCACCGGGTCGGTGACGGGGGTGCCGTCCTCGACGAACGCACGGACCTGGTCGATGTCGAGCCGTGCGAGGGGGATGCCGTCGGGCACGCCGCCCAGGATGACGCGCGGGATCCGCTCGGAGATGTCCTGCACGACCTCCCACCCGACGCGGGCTCCGAGGGAGTAGCCGACGTAGAGGGCTTCGTCGACGAGGTACGTGTCGAGGACGGTCTCGACGTCGCCCGCGAGCGCACGGATGGAGTAATCGCCCGGGTCGTGCGGCTTGTCGCTCGCGCCGTGGCCGCGCTGGTCGATGCCGATGACGCGGTAGCCGGCACGGAGCAGATCGCGCACCCACCCGGTCGCGACCCAGTTGTCCTTCGTGCTGGAGGCGAACCCGTGCACCACGACCACGACGGGCGCATCGAGCTCGCCCCAGGAGTACGTCGCGATGCGCAGGCCGTCGCCGACCATGATGTACTGCGGATCGGGCATCTCGGTGATGAGCCCGAACGCCGGGGACGGCGCCGGGTCGTTCAGCACGGGGGCGTTCGGCGTCGGGGACTCAGGCGTCGTGGACACGGTTCTCCTCTCGACACGCGATGCGGACGTATCGCGTCGCGTCGGACAACCCCGCGTCGTACAGAAGTATTCCTATGAATGGATCTTCCGCCGGGGCCGCCGCCCCAGGCTACCGCCGCGGCGCCCCGGGGCACCGCGGCCGACGATCGGGATGGGGGCCGTCACGACGGCATCCACCACCATCGACCCGTCCGTCGGACCGATGACGGGGATCGTGGTCGTCTCGGTGACCTCCGGCGGGTCGACGGGCATGCGGCCGAGTTCGCGGTGCGCGCGCACGTAGGCCGGGATGAGGATGACGACCGCGCCGATCCATGCCAGGGGGTTCGACCACACGACCCCCGCGAAGCCGAACATGCTTCCGAGGATGACCGCCGCACCGACACGCATGACGAGTTCGACGACGCCCGTGAGGGTCGGGATCAGGGCCGATCCGAGCCCCTGCAGCACTCCGCGCAGGATGAACAGCACGGCGAGAACGGTGTACGACGCCCCGTTGATGAGAAGCATGTACGCCGCCAGATGCACGACTTCGTCGGAGCCGTCGCCGACGAACATCCGCACGGCGGACGCGCCGCCGACGACGAGGAGCACACCGAGGATGACGGCGACGACGAGCGACATCCACACGGCCTGCACCACGCCGCGGCGGATCCGGTCGGGTCGGCGCCCGCCCAGGTTCTGCGCCGCGTACATGGACGCCGCGAGCCCGAGCGACTGGAGGAGGGCGACCGCCAGCCCGTCGACGCGGGCGGCGGCCGTGTATGCCGCGATCGCCTCCGCGCCGAGCTCGTTGAGCGCGACCTGCACCGTCAGCGTCCCGATCGCGATGATCGAAGCCTGGAACCCCATCGGCAGGCCGAGCCGGAGGTGCTCGGCGAGGTCGGCGCGGGTGACCTTCCAGTCCTCCCGGCGCACGTGCAGCACGGGCACGCGCCGCCGCAGGTACTCGAGGCACAGCAGCACGGACGCGGCCTGCGCCGCGACGGTCGCCCAGGCGGCGCCGGCGACGCCCCAGCCGAGGACTCCGACCATGAGGAGGACGAGCGCGACGTTGAGCGCACACGCGATGGTGAGGAACACGAGCGGAGTGCGGGAGTCGCCGATCGCACGGATGATCGCGGCGAGGTAGTTGAACGCCATCATCGCCCCCGCCCCGAGGAAGCTGATCTGCGCGAACACCGTCGCGTCGGCCATGAGCTGCGGCGGCGTCTGCATGAGCGCGAGGGCGGGCCCCGAGATGAAGGGCGCGACGACGGTCAGGACGATGCTGAACCCCGCGGTGAGGATCGTGCCGGATGCCACGGATCGCCGTACCGCCGCGTGATCGCGCGCCCCGAACGCCTGTGCCGTCGGGATCGCGAAACCGCTCGTCATGCCCCACGCGAACCCGAGGAGGAGGAACAGCAGGCTCCCCGTCGCGCCGACCGCGGCCAGGGCGTCGACGCCCAGGTGACGGCCGACGACGACGGCATCCGCGAACTGGTACAGCTGCTGGACGACGTTGCCGATCAGCAGCGGCACCGAGAACGCGAGGATGACGCGCCAGGGACTGCCGGTGGTGAGGGTGCGGGACATGCGTGCTCTCAGGAGGGATCGAGGGGTGCGAGCGGGGTCTGGGGGGGGTGTGGGGACTGCGCCGGGTTCGCGCGTCGGTTCGCGCGGGGCTCCGGCCGTCAGCGGGAACGACGAACTGCGCCCCGACAGGGCGCCTCGGGTTCCACTGTATCGAATCGATTCGAGTGCCGCAAACCATTCATGCCATGAACGCCCGGTACTGTGAAGCGCATGTCCGTGGGTCTTCTCGCCGTCGTCGACGACATCCTCAGTGCCGCGCTCAAGGCATCCGCCAAATCCGCGGGCGTCGTGATCGACGACGCCGCGGTGACGCCGCAGTACGTGCAGGGGCTGAGCCCCGCCCGCGAACTCCCCGTCGTCGGACGGATCGCGCTCGGGTCGCTCGCGAACAAGTTCCTCATCATCATCCCGATCGCGCTGCTGCTCACGGCCTTCGCGCCGTGGGTGCTGCCGTGGCTGCTGATCGTCGGCGGGGCGTACCTGTGCTTCGAGGGCGCCGAGAAGGTGCTCGAGTGGTTCGGCTTCCACCACGGCGGCCATGACGGCGACGAGGGCGGGCGCGATGAGAAGCGTCTCGTCCTCGGCGCGGTGCGCACCGACCTCATCCTGTCGACGGAGATCATGCTGATCGGGCTCTCGAACGTCGACCCGGACCTCGATTTCTGGTCGCGCGTCGCCGTCCTCGCCGTGATCGCCCTCGCGATGACGGCCCTCGTCTACGGCGCCGTCGCTCTGCTCGTGAAGCTCGACGACGTGGGCCTCAAGATGGCCAAGAACTCATCCGCGCGCGTGCGTCACACGGGTATGCGGATCGTGCGGTCGATGCCGGGCGTGTTCCGGGTGATATCGATCATCGGCACGATCGCGATGCTGTGGGTCGGCGGTCACCTCGTGCTCGCGAACCTCGGCGAGGTCGGCTGGCACGCGCCGGTCGACCTGCTCCACGCCGTCGAGCACGCGCTCGAGCCGGCCGGGCCCGTCGTCGTCTGGTTCGGCGACACCCTCGTCTCCGCGATCGCGGGTGTGCTCATCGGCCTCGTGATCGTCGGGATCACCGTCATCATCGGCAAGGCGTTCGGGCGCAACTGGACCTTCAACGAGGGGCACGCGTCCGCGTCAGGTGTCGAGGGTCAGGGCGACGGAGCCGTCTCCGCCGGCTGACACGTGGATGCCGGAGACATCCGGCACCGTCCACGTCGGGCCCGCCTCGGCGGCGTGCCGACCGACGCCGATGACGCGCATCCCGGCCGCGAGGCCCGCCGCGATGCCGTTCGCGGAGTCCTCCACGACGATGCAGTCGCGCGGTTCGACGCCGAGGAGGCGCGCCGCCGTGAGGAACGCCTCGGGGTCGGGCTTGCTGCGCGAGACGTCCTCCGCCGTGACGGCGACGTCGGGGATCGGCAGGGCCGCGGCATCCATCCGCGCCTGTGCGAGCGGCAGGATCGCCGACGTCACGAGCGCGTGCGGCAGGCCGCCGAGCGCCGTGAGGAGGTCGGCGGCGCCGGGGATCGCGACGACGCCGTCGGTCTCGGCCGTCTCGGCCGCGAGCAGGGCGCGGTTCTCGGCGAGGTTGACCTCGTGCGGGCGGTCCGGGAGGAGCATGGCCATCGACTCCTGCCCCTGACGGCCGTGGATGATCGAGAGCGTGTGCGCGGGGTCGACGTCGTGCGCGAGCGCCCACTCGGTCCAGAGACGTTCGACGACGGCGTCCGAGTCGACGAGGGTCCCGTCCATGTCGAGCAGCAGCGCGGCGGCTCGGGTCGTCGTCCGGGTCACCGAGGCGGGGATGCGCAGCACCTCCCACCCGCCCCCGAGCGGCGCGATGTGCCACCCTGCCGTGACCTCGCCACCGGGCGACCGCTGCACGATCACCCGGTGCGGCGAGGTCGTGTCGACGACGTGGATGAGCACCGACCCGTCTGCGCGCCGCTCACCGCGCGTCGCGAGGGCGAGGCCCGAGGGTTCGTCGTCCGAGGGTTCGCCGTCCGAGGGTTCGCCGTCCGAAGAGCAGGGCGAACCAGCCCCTCCGGCGGTGTCGGAGGCTGTTTCGGGCGATCCGCCCTGCTTTCGCAACGAGATATCCTGCCACCGGTCGGTGACCGGCAGGTCGCCCACACCCGGCAGGCGCAGGGTCCAGGCATCGGGGGCGCCGGTCGGGGCCGCTTCGGTCAGGGTCAGGCCGTCCCGGTCGAAGGGGGCGTCGGTCATGATCGCGAGGCGTTCGCGGGCGTCCCACGTGTCGCGGTGGGAGGCGGCGGGAGGCGTGGCTGCGGCAGAAGGGAGTTCGGCCGCACCCGCAGGAGCGGGCACGGCGGCGACCGCGGCGGCACGCGCGGCACCGGACGCCTCCACCGTGTCGACGAAGGCCCAGCAGGCGCGGAGGGTCGCCTGCGTGTCGAGCGTCGCGCCCAGGTAGGCGATCGCGAGCCCGCGGTCGGGGATCACGAGGCCGAACTGCCCGGCCGCGCCGTCCAGCCGGAACCCGTACCGCGACCGCCAGCACTGGTAGCCGTAGCCGAGCGCCCAGTCGTTGACCTCGTGCTCCTCGGACACCGGCCCGTCGAACTCCGCCGTCACCGACCATGGCCGGCTCAGCTCCTCGACGTACCACGCGGGCGCGACCTGCACCCCGCCGAACACCCCTCCCGCGCCGAGCATCGCCGCCGTGCGGGCGAGGTCCTCCACGGTGAGGTGGTAGCCGGATGCCCCGTGCTCGATGCCCCCGTAGGACGACATCCAGCGGTCGCCGATCCCGAGCGGGTCGAGCAGCCGCGGCCGCAGGTACCGCGTCAGGAGTTCGCCGCTGACCGCCGTCACGATCGCCGACAGGGCATGCGTGGCCGGCGAGTTGTACGCGAAATGCGTGCCGGGTGTGTGTGCCGGCGCCACCCGGAGGAGCTCGAGCGGATCGTCGCCGAACCGCTCGATCTGCTCGGCGGAGTGCCCGGAGTTCATCGTCAGAAGGTGCCGGACGCTGATCGCCGGAGCGTCCGGCACGGCGAGCAGGTCGCCGACCGCATCGTCGAGCGACAGGCGCCCCTCGTCGGCGAGGTAGCCGATCGCGAGTGACGTGAAGGTCTTGGATGCCGAGTACACGAGCGCCGGGCGGTCGAGCCGGTACGGCGCCCACGCGGTCTCGTAGACGACCTCTTCTCCGCGGGCCACGAGGAGAGCGTGCGGGTCGAGGCCGTCGTCCTGCAGTCGCCGGGCGAGTGTCTCCAGCGCGTCCGGGCTGATCCCGACCTCCTGCGGGGCGCGGCGGGCGAGGGGCTGCGGAACAGGGGCGGACATGTCTCCAGCGTAGGGCGGGCGGGGTGGGGGACGGCGCCCGCCGGATGCCACGATGGGGGGATGACCGCATCACCCGCGCAGACCCTCGCCTGGGCCGAGGGCGCCTGGAGCCACGCGCCCGTCGCCGGCCGAGACGACGGCGACGATCTCGTCGTCACGGCGGCGGAGGGGAGCGACGCGTGGCGGCGCACCGCCTACGGCTTCGTCCACGACTCGGCGCACGCGCTGCTTGCGCCGTTCGCCGCGGGGACCGCGGTCGAAGTGGAGTTCACGGCCGACTTCGACGCGCAGTTCGATCAGGCCGGTGTGTTCGTGCGGGTCGACGACGAAAGGTGGGCGAAGGCGGGGGTCGAGTTCGCCGACGGGGTCCTCGGTGCGGGCGCCGTCGTCACCGACGGCTTCTCCGACTGGTCGGTCGGCGCGGTCCCCGAGTGGCAGGGCGCGCGCCTGCTCGTGCGCGTGAGCCGCGGTGGGGATGCCATGACGGTCCGCGCCGGGGTGGCCGGTGGCCCGCTGCGGCTCCTGCGCGTCGCGCCGTTCCCGGATGCCCTCGTCGCGACGGCCGGGCCGTTCCTGGCCGCGCCGACGCGCGCGGGGCTCGCAGTGCGCTTCTACGCTTGGCGGGTGACGGCGGCGGATGCCTCGCTCCACTGATCCCGTGCGGACGATCCGTGTGTCGGCGGCGGTCATCATGGATGCCGCCGGGCGCCTGCTGCTCGTCCGCAAGGCGGGCACGACGGCGTTCATGCAGCCGGGCGGCAAGCCCGAGCCCGGTGAGACGCCCGACGTGACCCTCGCGCGGGAGCTTCACGAAGAGCTCGGGCTGCGCCTGGCACTGACGGACCTCGAGGCGCTCGGCGAGTACTCGGCCGCCGCGGCCAACGAGCCGGGCTTCGTCGTCGTCGCGGACGTCTTCCGCGTCGACATCCGCGATCAGATCCCGGAGGTGTCCGCCGAGATCGAGGAACTGCGGTGGGTCACGCGCGCCGAGGCATCCGACATCGAGGTCGCCCCGCTGGCCGCGACCTACTTCCTTCCCGAGGCGTGAGCCCGGCGCGATGCGCCGTACCCGACCGCGCTCACCACGAGCTCTTGCGGTAGTCCTTCAGGAACACACCGAACAGGTCTTCGCCGGCCTCGCCGCGCACGATCGGGTCGTAGACCCGTGCCGCGCCGTCGACGAGGTCGAGCGGCGCGTGGAAGCCCTCCTCCGCGAGGCGGACCTTCGTGAAGTGCGGGCGTTCGTCGGTGATCCAGCCGGTGTCGACGGCGGTCATGAGGATCCCGTCGGTCTCGAACATCTCCCGCGCGCTCGTGCGGGTGAGCATGTTGAGCGCCGCCTTCGCCATGTTGGTGTGCGGATGCCCCGGGCCCTTGTACCCGCGGCCGAACACGCCCTCCATGGCTGAGACGTTCACGATGTACGTGCGCCGGGCGGGTGAGGCGGCCAGCGAGGGCCGCAGTCGCGAGACGAGCAGGAACGGCGCGGTCATGTTGGCGAGCTGCACCTCGAGCATCTCGAGGGGCTCGACCTGATCGACGTGTTGCGTCCAGCTGTTGATGTGGTTCTCGTCGGGGACGAGCCCGCCCGCGTCGATCGCCGTGCCGGCGGCGAGGCGTTCGAGGGAGGACGACCCCGCGGCCATCGCCTCGGCCGTCAGCTCTTCGGCGGTGCGGGCGGCCGACGCGAGGATCGGGTGGCTCGACACCGACTGTGCGAGGGCGAGAGGGTGCGCGTCGTTCGTGTGCCCGAAGGTGAGCAGCTCCGGCAGCGGTCCCGTCGGCAGGGGCGCGAGCTCGGCGTCCACGAGCGGCTTGTACGCGCCGGCCGAGCGCCGCACGGTCTGGGCGGCGTTGTTGATGAGGATGTCGAGCGGGCCGTCCGCGGCGACGGCGTCGGCGAGGCCGATCACCTGCGCCGGGTCGCGCAGGTCGATGCCCACGATCTTGAGCCGGTGGATCCAGTCGGCGCTGTCGGGGAGCGCCGAGAAGCGCCGGACGGCGTCGCGGGGGAACCGCGTCGTGATCGTCGTGTGCGCGCCGTCGCGCAGTAGTCGCAGCGCGATGTACATGCCGATCTTGGCACGTCCGCCGGTGAGGAGCGCCCGCCTGCCGGTGAGGTCGGTGCGGGCGTCGCGCTTGGCGTGGCTCATGGCGGCGCAGTCGGGGCAGAGCTGGTGGTAGAAGGCATCCACCGTCGTGTACGGCTCTTTGCAGATATAGCAGGCGCGGGGCTTGATGAGCTCGCCCGCGGTGGGGTTCGCGGTGCGGGATGCCAGGGGAATGCCGCGGGTCTCGTCATCGATGCGGTCGGGGGCGCCCGTCGCGGTCGCGGCGACGACGGCGCGGTCGGCGTCGGCGATGCGCTGGCGCTTGTCCTTGCGGGCCTGCCGCTTGACGTCCTTGTACATCTTCCCGGTGGCACGGCGCAGCGCGATGTAATCCGGGTCTTCGGGGTCGAGATCGGCGGTCGCCGCGATCACGCGCAGGGCGATCTCGAGCTCGGCGGGGTCGATGGACGGGTTTTCGGGCACAGGAGAGTTTACCGAGCGCGGCTAGGGTAGCCCCGTGAGCAGGACGTTCGTCATCGAGGGCACGCGGGTGCATGACATCGCATCGTTCTACGACGAGCTCAATCGAGTGTTCATGCCGAATGAGGCATGGACGCTCGGCGCGAGCCTCGACGCCCTCGACGACCTGCTCTACGGCGGCTTCGGCGAGCTGCTCGGCGTCGAGCGGCCGGTGATCGTCCTGCGCGACCACGCGCACGCGCGCGACGCTCTGGGCATCGCGGCGACGGGCGCGTACTACCGCGAGAAGATCGCCCACCCCGAGATGTTCCACGTGGAACGCTTCGAGCACGCCCTCGCGGAGCTCGACGCCGGGCGGGGCGAGACCTACTTCGATCTCGTGCTCGGCGTCTTCGCCGGTCACGACGACGTGCGTCTCGTGCTCGACTGACCGCTACGCTGACCGGCATGACGACGGCCCCGGCATCCGCGTCCCGCCTTCGCCTCCTCCCGATGCGCCCGCGGACGCCCTCACCCTCATCGTGACGGCGGCGCTGTGGTGGATCTACTTCTGGCCGCCCCACCACGTCGCGATCGGGAGCCTGCGCTCCTCGCTGCAGTACGGGTACGGCCACTACGTGATCTTCGCGTCGGCCGCAGCCCTGTCGGCGGGCATCGAACTCGAGATCGACGTCATCACCGGCAAGAGCGAGATCCCGGCACCCTGGGCGTCGTTCGCCTACACGATCCCGATCGCCGTCTTCATCCTCGGGGTGTGGGTGCTCGCGATCCGCCGCTGCCGTGACGCGGTCGTGAACGTCGTGGTCCCGGTCGGGGCGCTGCTCGTCCTCATCGATCCGATCGTGCCCGTGCCGATCGCGCTGACGGCCGTGATCCTGATCGGGGTCGTCGCGGTGCTCGTGTGGCGCGCGCCGTACGCCTGGCCCGACGAGCGGGAGTAGCACGCGTCGCCAGGAGCCCGCTCTCGATCCCGCTGAGTGGATGCCGTCGGCGGCATACGCCGCACGCACCCGTCACTCGGGGTCGATGAGGAAGTTCGTGATGCGCGCCGTCGCGAGGTGACTGCCGTCCTCGTGCTCGATCAGGATCTGGTGGCTCGCCGAGCGGCGGCCGAGGTGCAGCGGGGTCGCAGTCGCGCGGATGACGCCGCTACGCGCGCCGCGGTGGTGCGTGATGTTGAGGTCGACGCCGACGCACGCGCGTCCGTGCGTCGACGCGTAGACGAGCGCCGCCCACGATCCGACGGCCTCGGCGAGCGCGGCGCTGGCTCCGCCGTGCAGCCGGCCGAGCGATTGCGTGTTGCCGGTGACGGGCATGGTCGCGACGACCCGAGCGACGGACTGCTCGATCACCGTGATGCCGAGCTTGTCGTCGAGAGCGCCGGGGCTGATCCGCCACGGCTCGAGGGGGCCGGCGGCGGAAGCGGCATCCACGGCGTTCACGCCCCCTCCGGCACCCGGTCGAGCCCGTCGAGCGCGATCCGCAGCACATCGTCGGCGAGGCGGTCGGGGGTCACGGGGCCACCCGGCCGGTACCACTCGGTGAGGGAGTTGACCATCCCGAAGATCAGACGCGTCGCGACGGCCGCGTCGATGTCATCGGCGAGGGCGCCCTCGGACTGCGCATCGCGGACGATGGCCGTCACGCGGTGATCGAACGCGCGCCGCCGCTCCAGCGCGGCGCGTTCGATCTCGCTGTTCCCGCGCACACGCAGGAGCAGCGTGACCTGCGGCAGCTTCTGCGCGAGGACGCCGACGGCGCCGCGGACGACCTGGCGGAGCCTGCCGATCGCGTCGTCGTGCTCGTGCACGGCGTCGTCGAGGGCTCCCTCGAGGGACGAGAGCGCGTCGTCGAGCGCCGTCTGCAGGATCGACTCCTTGGAATCGACGTGGTGGTAGAGCGCCGACTTGGTGACCCCGAGCTTCGCCGCGAGGTCGGCGACGCTCGTCGCGTCATAGCCCTGGTCGTTGAACAGCTGCACGGCGACCGTGAGCACCTGGTCGCGGTCGTATCCCGGGCGCCCGCGGCGCGCCGGGGTCTGCGTGGCATCCACCGTCATGGTCTCCAGTCTGGCCTCTCCGGCATCGGTCGCCTCGTCTGCCTGTGCCGCGCGCGCCGGATCGTGTGCGCGACGTGCACGGGCGGCGGATACGGGTGCGCACCGCTTGCCGCGCGAGGATGCCTTTGACAGTATTACTGAACGATCGTTCGGCAAACAAGGCCGTCGGCGCTGTCGCCGAGGCCCCCGCGGCAACGACGGAGAGGATGACGATGTCCGAGGCCTATCTGGTCGGTGGCGTTCGCACGGCGGTCGGTCGCTACGGCGGGGCGCTGGCAGGGGTGCGCCCCGACGATCTCGCGGCGCTCGTCGTACGGGAGGCGGTCGCGCGAGCGGGGGTCCCGACGGACGCGATCGACGAGGTGATCCTCGGCGCCGCGAACCAGGCCGGCGAGGACAACCGCAACGTCGCGCGCATGGCGGTGCTGCTGGCGGGCCTGCCCGACGAGATCCCGGGCCTCACCGTCAACAGGCTGTGCGCGTCGGGCATGTCGGCGATCGCGCTCGCCGCGACGGCGGTGCGCGCGGGTGAGGCCGACGTCGTCGTGGCCGGCGGCGTCGAGTCGATGACCCGCGCGCCGTGGGTCCAGGCGAAACCGGGTCGCGCCTGGGCGAAGCCCGGTGAGGCGTTCGACACCTCGATCGGCTGGCGATTCGTGAACCCTCTGCTCGCCGCACGCGACAAGGCGACCTACTCGATGCCCGAGACGGCCGAGGAGGTCGCTCGCCGCGACGGTGTCACTCGCGACGACGCCGACGCATTCGCCCTGCGCAGCCACGAGCGGGCGATCGACGCGATCGACGCGGGCCGCTTCGCCGCCGAGATCGTCGCGGTCGACACCCCGCGCGGCCCGGTCGACACCGATGAGGTCCCCCGGCGGGACACGACCGCCGAGGCCCTCCGGGGTCTCCGCCCCGTCGTCGCAGGCGGCAGCGTCGTGACCGCCGGCAACTCCAGTCCGCTCAGCGACGGGGCATCCGCCATCGTCGTCGCGAGCGCGGATGCCGTGCGGCGCTACGGACTCGTCCCCCGCGCGCGCGTCGTCTCGCACGCCGCCGCGGCGCTCGCCCCCGAGATCATGGGGCTCGGCCCGGTCCCCGCGACCGAGAAGGCGCTCGCGAAGGCCGCCCTCGCGGTCGCCGACCTCGGCGCCGTCGAGCTCAACGAGGCGTTCGCGACGCAGTCGCTCGCCTCGATCCGGCGCCTCGGACTCGACCCCGCCATCGTCAACGCCGACGGCGGGGCGATCGCCCTCGGGCATCCCCTCGGCTCGAGCGGATCGCGCCTCGTCGTCACCCTCCTCGGACGCCTCGAGCGCAGCGCCGCCCGCTACGGCCTCGCGACGATGTGCGTCGGCGTCGGTCAGGGCCAGGCGATGATCGTCGAGCGGATGACGGAGGCCGTGGATGCCTGAGAGCGCCGTCCGCCTCGACGAACGCGACGACCGGATCGTCGCGACCCTCGACCGTCCCGCGACGCGCAACGCGATCGACCAGCAGACGGTCGACGAGCTCCACGCGCTCTGCGCGCGGCTCGAGGTCGAGAAGAAGATCCTCGTGCTCACCGGCGCGGGAGGCGTCTTCGCCTCGGGCGCCGACATCGCCCAGCTGCGAGAGCGCACAGCGGACGACGCGCGGCGCGGCATCAACTCCGCCGTGTTCCGCCGCATCCGGGACCTCCCGATGCCCGTGATCGCCGCGGTCGCAGGGTACGCCCTGGGCGGCGGCGCGGAGCTCGCCTACGCCGCCGACATCCGCATCGCGACGCCGGATGCCAGGTTCGGCAACCCCGAGACGGGCCTCGGCATCATCGCGGCGGCCGGGGCGACATGGCGCCTCCCCGAGATCGTCGGGCACGCGCGCGCGACCGAGCTGCTGCTCACGGGGCGGATCATCGACGCGGCGACCGCTCTCGACTGGGGGCTCGTGACCGCCCTCCACGAACCCGGCGAACTGCTCGCCGCCGCGCATGGGCTGGCTGACCGCATCACGGCGAACGGCGCCCGCGCCACCGAGCTCACCAAGCGGGCCCTGATCGCGCCGCGCGAACAGCACCCCGCGATCGAGCTCGAACTCCAGGCGGAGCTCTTCGACAGCGACGAGAAGCGCGCCCGGATGACGGCCTTCCTCGACCGACGCGCACGGAAGGAGCACCCATGACCGAGACGTCCGCCACTTCCCCTCTCCCGGCCGCGCCCGCTGCACCCGCCGTCGTCGGTGTGCTCGGAGGCGGGCGCATGGGGGCGGGCATCGCGCATGCCTTCCTCCTCGCCGGCAGCCGCGTGCACGTCGGGGAACGCGACGCCGGTGCGGCCGCTGGCGCGACCGCACGCATCCACGAGAGCATCGCCCGCTCCGTCGCCCGCGCCGCGACGACCCGCACCGCTCATGAGCTGGAGGCGGCGCTGAGCGTCGGCACCGATATCGCGGATTTCGCCGACGCGCGGCTCGTGATCGAGGCCGTGCCCGAAGAGCGCACCCTCAAGGAGCAGGCCCTCGCACGCCTCGAGCAGGTCGTGCCCGCGGCATCCGTGCTTGCGAGCAACACCTCGTCGATCTCGATCGACTCTCTCGCCGGCATCCTCGCCCACCCCGAGCGGCTCCTCGGCCTGCACTTCTTCAACCCCGTGCCCGCGTCGGCGCTCGTCGAGATCGTGGTCGGTTCGGCCACGGCGCCCGACCTCGTGGAGGAAGCCCGCGGATGGGTGGGCGCGCTCGGGAAGACCGGGATCGTCGTGCGCGATTCGCCGGGCTTCGCGTCGAGCCGCCTGGGCGTCACGCTCGGCCTCGAGGCGATCCGGATGCTCGAGGAGGGCGTCGCGTCGGCCGCCGACATCGACGCCGCGATGGAACTCGGCTACCGGCATCCGATGGGCCCGCTGCGCACGACCGACGTCGTGGGCCTCGACGTGCGGCTCGGCATCGCCGAAGAGCTCGAAGCGGCCCTCGGGCCGCGGTTCGCCCCGCCCGCCCTGCTGCGGCGCCTCGTCGCCGACGGGCACCTGGGCCGCAAGAGCGGCCGAGGCTTCTACGAATGGAGTGACTCATGACGCGTGTGCTCGACAGCTACGTGCAGGATGCCTGGTGGTCTCCGGACGACGCGGCGGATGCCGTCGTCGTCCGCGACGCGTCGACGGGTGCGGAGGTCTGCCGCGTCAGCACGGCGGGGCTCGATCTCGCGGCGGCGGTCGAGCACGCCCGCACCGTCGGGCAGCGCAGCCTCGGCGCGCTGACCTTCCACCAGCGCGCGCTCCTGCTGAAGCAGTTCGCCCTCGCCCTCACCGCACGCAAGGACGAGCTCTACGCACTGTCGGCGCACACCGGCGCGACGTCACGCGACAACCTCAGTGACATCGACGGCGGGCTGGGGGTGCTGTTCACCTACTCGTCGAAGGGCAGGCGCGAGCTCCCGAACGCGCAGGTCGTCGTCGACGGACCGGCCGAGCCGCTCGCGAAGGACGGTTCATTCCTCGGGCGGCATGTATACACGCGCCTGCCGGGCGTTGCCGTGCAGATCAACGCCTTCAACTTTCCGATGTGGGGCGCGCTGGAGAAGTTCGCGCCCGCGTTCCTCGCGGGCGTCCCCACGATCGTGAAGCCCGCGACCCCGACCGCGTACGTCGCCGAGGCGTGGGTGCGGATCCTCGTCGAGTCGGGGCTCCTGCCGGCGGGATCGCTGCAGCTCGTGTCGGGCGCCGTGCCGGGCCTGTTCGACCTGCTCGACCTCGGCGACACGGTTGGGTTCACGGGCAGCGCCGGGACCGCGGAGCGGCTGCGTTCCCAGGCGAGGCCGGGCGTGCGGTTCACGAGCGAGACCGACTCGATCAACGCGTCGGTGCTCGGCCCCGACGCCACGCCCGACACCCCGGAGTTCGACGCGTACGTACGCCAGCTGCTGAGCGAACTCGTCACGAAAGCAGGGCAGAAGTGCACCGCGATCCGCCGGGCGATCGTTCCGGAGGGGGTTCAGCCTGCTCTCGCAACGGCGCTGGCCACCAAGATCGCGGAGCGGGTCGTCGTCGGTGACCCGCGCGCCGAAGGCGTCACCATGGGACCCGTCGTCTCGACCGCCCAGCGCGACGAGGTGCTCCGGAGCGTTCGGGCGCTGCAGGATGCCGGGGGCCGCCTCGTCATCGGATCGACGGCGCCGCCGGACATCCGCCGCGCCGACGGCACCACCGGTCAGGCGCCGGACGGCGCGTTCCTCGAGCCGATGGTGCTCGCGTTCGATGCCGCGCACGCCGAGGCCGGCGCCGCCGTGCACGAGGTCGAAGCGTTCGGCCCCGTCACGAGCGTGCTCGGCTACCGGAGCCTCGCCGAGGCCGCCGACCTCGTCGGGCGCGGGGGCGGATCACTCGTCACGAGCATCGCGACCCACGACCCCGCCGTCGCCGTCGAACTCATCACCCGGGTCGGCGCGTACAACGGGCGCGTCCTCGTGCTCGACCGCGACGACGCGCGCACCTCGACCGGCCACGGCTCGCCCGTGCCGCATCTCGTCCACGGCGGCCCGGGCCGCGCCGGCGGCGGGGAGGAGCTCGGCGGCATCCGCGCCGTCCTGCACTACATGCAGCGCACCGCCGTGCAGGGGTCGCCCCGCATGCTGACGGCGCTCACCGGCGTGTGGCACGCAGGGGCCGAAGCGGATGCCACGGGCACGCACCCCTTCCGGAAGCCCCTCACTCAGCTGCGCCTCGGCGATCGCATCGAGTCGGCCGAGCGCGAAGTCACCCTCGACGACATCGAGACGTTCGCGGCCTTCACGGGCGACACGTTCTATGCGCACATGGACGAGGCGGCGGCCTCCGCGAACCCGTTCTTCCCGGGGCGGGTGGCGCACGGGTACCTCCTCGTCTCGTGGGCGGCGGGCCTGTTCGTCGACCCCGACCCGGGCCCCGTCCTCGCCAACTACGGCCTCGAGAACCTGCGGTTCCTGACCCCGGTGTCGCCGGGCGACCGCATCCGTGTCGCGCTGACGGCGAAGCAGATCACGCCGCGCGAGACCGACGAGTACGGCGAGGTCCGGTGGGATGCCGTCATCCGCAACGATCGCGACGAGGTCGTCGCCGAGTACGACGTCCTGACCCTCGTGGCGAAGGAATGGCCGCCCGCGGCGCAGGAGGCGACCGCGTGAGCGGTGCGGCCGACATGATGGCGCGCGACGCGGCATCCGCGCTGCTCGGGATGGTCGTCGAGCGCGCTGAACCGGGGGACGCGGTCGTGTCGATGCGTGTGCGCGAGGACATGCTGAACGGCTTCGCGATCACGCACGGCGGGTTCGTGTTCACCCTCGCCGACACCGCGTTCGCGATCGCGTGCAACGAGGATGAGCGGGTGACCGTCGCGGCGGGTGCCGACATCTCGTTCCTGCGGTCGACGGTCGCCGGTCAGACCCTCACCGCCCACGCCGTGCGGCGCGTCCGCTCGGGTCGGACGGGTCTCTACGACGTCCGCGTCACCGACGAGGCGGGCGAGGTCGTCGCCGAGGTGCGCGGACGTTCCGTCACCACCGGCAGGACCCCGCCCGCCCTTGATAACTGACCGATCGTTCTGTAAATTGAGGACCCGACGTGAGGAGTCGACGATGACCACTGCGACCGAGGCGCAGACGAGCGCCGAAACCGAGGCTGAGCTCCAGGCGGAGTTCGACGCCCTCATCGCCGCCGACCAGCGCATCGAGCCCCGCGACTGGATGCCCGCGGCCTACCGCAGGACGCTCATCCGTCAGATCTCGCAGCACGCGCATTCGGAGATCATCGGCATGCAGCCCGAGGGCAACTGGATCACCCGCGCCCCGAGCCTCAAGCGCAAGGCCATCCTCATGGCGAAGGTGCAGGACGAGGCCGGGCACGGGCTCTACCTCTACTCCGCGGCGCAGACCCTCGGCATCACGCGCGACGAGATGACGCGCCAGCTCATCGCCGGCGCGGCGAAGTACTCGTCGATCTTCAACTATCCGACCCCGACGTGGGCGGACATGGGCGCCATCGGCTGGCTCGTCGACGGTGCCGCGATCTGCAACCAGGTGCCGCTGTGCCGCGCCTCGTACGGCCCGTACGGCCGCGCGATGGTGCGGATCTGCAAGGAGGAGTCCTTCCACCAGCGGCAGGGCTTCGAGATCCTGCTGACGCTCATGCGGGGAACGGATGCCCAGCGCGAGATGGCGCAGGAGAGCGTGAACCGCTGGTACTGGCCCGCGCTCATGATGTTCGGCCCGCCCGACGACCAGTCGCCGAACTCGGCGCAGTCGACGGCCTGGAAGATCAAGCGGTTCTCGAACGACGAACTGCGCCAGCGCTTCATCGGGATGCTCGTGCCACAGGCCGAGGCGCTCGGAGTGACCCTGCCCGACCCCGAACTGCGGTGGGATGCCGAGGCGGAGCGCTGGCACACGAGCGAGATCGACTGGACCGAGTTCCACGAGGTCATCGCCGGCCGCGGCCCCATGAACGCGGTGCGCATCCAGAACCGCCGCGACGCGCACAAAGAGGGGGCGTGGGTGCGGGAAGCGGCCGCCGCCTACGCGGAGAAGAAGTCCGCGCGTCTCACCGAGGCGGCGGCCTGATGGCGACGCCGGGCGGCGATCCCGCCGAGACGTGGCCCCTGTGGGAGGTGTTCGTGCGCGCGAGCCGAGGGCTCAGCCATGTGCACGTCGGTTCGCTGCATGCGCCCGACGCCGACCTCGCCGTCCGCAATGCGCGCGATCTGTACACGCGGCGCGGCGAGGGCGTCTCGATCTGGGTGGTCCCGTCAGATGCCGTGACGACGAGCGACCCCGGCTCGAAGGGGGCCTACTTCGAATCGCCCGCGGGCAAGAACTACCGGCACGCGTCGTACTACACGGCCTCCGAGGGGGTGCCGCACCTATGACCGCGCCGGACACCCCCGCGACGACGGATGCCACGGACGACGACCCCCACGGCGACGTCTCGGTCGACCTCGTCGACCTCGACCTCGAGCTGCAGGGCTTCTCGGAGCGTGCCGCGACCGCGGATGTCGCCGAATACGCGCTGCGGCTGGGCGACGATGCGCTGATCCTCGCGCAGCAGCTCTCCCGCTGGATCGCGCATGCACCGGAGCTCGAAGAGGACATCGCGCTCGGCAACATCGCACTCGATCTGCTCGGTCACGCGCGCTCGCTCCTGCGCTTCGCCGGCTCCTACGACGGGCGCAGCGAAGACGACCTCGCCTACTTCCGTGACGAGCCCGACTTCCGCACGCTGTGGCTCTTCGAGCAGGACGGCGGCGACTTCGCCCACACCATCGCCCGCCAGCTGATCGCGGCGACCTATCTCTATGAGCTGTATGCCGACCTCGCGGCATCCACCGACCCCGCCCTGTCGGCGATCGCCGCGAAGGCGGTCACCGAGGTCGAATACCACCGCGACCACGCGGTGCAGTGGACGCTGCGCCTCGCCGGGGGGACCGACCTCTCCCGCGAGCGGATGATCGAGGGCCTCGCCGACATGTGGCCGTACGTCGACGAGCTATTCCACGACGACCCGCTCATCGACAGGCTGCCGGGCGTCGCCGTGCGCCCCTCGAGCCTGCGCGCACGGTTCGACGCCGTGATCGACGCGGTGCTCGCCGAGGAGGGGCTCGACCTCCCGCGCGGCCCGATCGCGTCCGGCGGCGGGCGACAGGGCAAGCACTTCCCGACGCTCGGCTACATCCTCGCGGAGATGCAGGTGCTCGCGCGGCAGCACCCGGGGGCGCACTGGTGATCGCCGTGTCGGATGCCACGCGGGCGCGGGAGATCGCGGCGAACGTGCGCGATCCCGAGGTGCCGGTGCTGACGATCGACGACCTCGGTGTGCTCCGGGATGTCGAGGTGAGCGCCGGGACGGTCGTCGTGACGATCACACCGACGTATTCGGGATGCCCCGCGGTCGACACGATGCGCGACGACCTCGTCCTCGCGCTCACCGCGGCGGGATTCGCCGACGTGCGGGTGCGGACGGTGCTCTCCCCGGCGTGGACGACCGATTGGCTGACGGAGGCGGGCCGACGGAAGCTCGTCGAGTACGGCATCGCGCCTCCGACGGGGCGGGCGCCGGCGGGGCCGATCCGGCTGCAGCTCGGGGTGGCGTGCCCGCGCTGCGGCTCGCTCCACACGCGCGAGATCTCCCGCTTCGGGTCGACGGCGTGCAAGGCGCTCTACGAATGCCGCGCATGCCTCGAACCGTTCGACCACTTCAAGGTGCACTGAGGAGCCACCATGACGCTGACGACCGAGGTGCGCACGACCGGCCGCCGACGCGCGCGCTTCCACGCGCTGCGCGTCGCAGGGGTCCGCCCCCTGACGGCGGATGCCGTCGAGGTGACCTTCGACATCCCCGAGGATCTCGCGGATGCCTTCGACTATGCGCCCGGTCAGTACGTCGCCCTGCGCGCCGTCATCGACGGGGAGGAGGTGCGCCGGTCGTACTCGATCTGCCGCCCGCCGACCCGGGGGTCGCTCGCCGTGGGCATCAAGCGCGACCCCCGTGGACGGTTCTCCACGTGGGCGCAGACGGAGCTGCGCCCCGGCGACGAGATCGACGTGATGAGCCCGCAGGGGACCTTCGTCTCGACGCGCACCGATGTGGCGACGGGGCACGTCGTCGGGATCGCGGCGGGCTCGGGCATCACGCCGATCATGTCGCTCGCGGCGTCCGTGCTCGCCGCCTCGGACGACTCCACGTTCACCCTCGTGTACACGAACCGCTCCTCCACCGACGTGATGTTCGCCGACGAACTCGCCGACCTCAAGGACCGCTACCCGAGCCGGCTCGCCCTCCACCACGTGCTGTCCCGCGAGCAGCGATCGGCGCCCGTCCTCTCGGGGCGGATCGACGAGGAGCGGCTCCGGCTGATCCTCTCCGCGCTCGTGCGGCCGGAGACCGTCGACGAGTGGTTCCTGTGCGGTCCGTTCGACCTCGTGCAGCTGTGCCGCGACGTGCTGGCGGATGTCGGGGTGCCGAGCCCGCGCGTGCGGTTCGAGCTGTTCACGACCGGCGAGAGCGCCGCGGCCGGGTCGGGCGACGGGCGCCCGGTCGTCGCGCGCGACGACGAGCCGACCTGGACGATCGACTTCCGCCTCGACGGCACGTCGGCGACGGTCACCTCCCCCCTGAGCGCGCACGAGTCGATCCTCAACGCGGCGCTGCGCGCGCGACCCGACGTGCCCTTCGCGTGCGCGGGCGGCGTGTGCGGCACGTGCCGAGCGCGCGTCGTGTCGGGGTCGGTGCAGATGACCGAGAACTACGCGCTCGAACCCGACGAGCTCGAGCGCGGCTACGTGCTGACCTGCCAGTCCCACCCGACGAGCGACCGCGTCGTCGTCGACTACGACGTGTGAGGAGCCCCGTGATCGCGTACACGCTGGAGCAGGCGGCACCGGATGCCCCCCTCGCCGTCATCACGCTCGACAATCCGTCGAAGCTCAACGCCCTCGACGAGCAGGCGCTGCGCGACCTCGATGCGGCCTACGCCCGCGCCGAGGCCGACGGAGCGCGCGCCGTGCTGCTGCGCGGCGAGGGGCGTGCGTTCTGTGCGGGGCGGGACATCTCCGGCGTCGACCCGCAGGACGACGACGTGCTCGGCTATCTCGACGGGCTCGTCACGCCGCTCCTGCGTCGCATGGCGGATTTCCCCGCGCCGACGTTCGCGGCCGCGCAGGGCGCGTGCCTCGGCGTGGGGCTCGGGCTGCTGATCGCCACGGACGTGGTGTACGTCGCGGAGGATGCCCGGATCGGGTCGCCGTTCGCCGCCCTCGGGGCGACGCTCGACTCGGGCGGGCACGCCCTCTTCTTCGAGCGGCTCGGGGCCCACAAGACCCTCGACCTCATCTACACCGGACGCCTCATGAGCGGCGACGAGGCCGTCCGCTCGGGACTGTTCTCCCGCACGTTCCCGGCGGCGGAGCTCGCCGAGCGCACCCGCGAGGCCGCCGTGCTCGCGGCATCCGGAGCGACGGCGGCGTTCGCCGAGAGCAAGCGCATCGTCGCGCGCCTGCGCGACGAGCGGCTCGGAGTCTGGGGTGCCTTGTCGCTGGAGAACCGGGCGCAGGCGGGCCTCCGCGACACCGACGACTACCGCGAAGGATTCGCCGCGTTCCGCGCCAAGCGGCAGCCCGTCTTCCGCGGGAGGTGAGGGGCGGGCGGTGCGGGCGCGCCGATGAGACACCGCGCCCCAGCTCGACCGCGCTTTGTCTAGTGGGGCTTTACGAGAAGTGTCTAGTGTGGGTAGACTTCTGCCGTGGTCAGTGACCAACCCACCCGCCGAGTTCAGAAGCAACTCCGCGACGCGGGGTTCAGCGCCGAGCGGACGAGTGGCTCACACACCGTCTGGGTCAACGGCAGTATCAGCATCACCGTGCCCGACGGGCACCGCACGATCTCACCCGGCGTCTATCGAAACATCCTCAAAGCCATCAAGGAGGCGACAGAGTGAAGACCTACGACGTCACCCTCACCCGCGACGGGAAATGGTGGATGGTGGCGATCCCCGAGATCGAGGGGCTCACGCAGGCCCGCACCATTGGCGAAGCACACGAAATGGCGAGAGATTACATCGCCCTTGCGCTCAACATCCCCACCGATGGGTTCGACATCCATGCCCACGCCGAAACGGTCGGTACCGTCGAACACGTCGCCCAACTTCTCGAGGACATCAAGACCACCCGCGCGGAGGCCGAACGACTTGAGCGGGAGGCGGCGGAGAAGTCCCGCAAGCTCGCCACCGATCTTGCCGCGCAGAAGCTTCCGCTCCGCGAAGTGGGCGCGATCATGAACATCTCCCACCAACGCGTCGGCCAGCTCGTGAAGTCGGGCACGCGCGCGGGCTGACGGTCACCCTGTCAGGGCCTCGTCACCAGGGCATGGCGCGATCGGTGTCGCGGGTGCCGTCGTCGGGGAGGTGGGGAAGCTGTTCGCCGCCGGCGCGGAAGCGGATCCTCAGCCGCCGTCGTGGCGGCGACGGATGCCGTCGATGAGCAGGTCGAGCGCGAACGCGAACTCGGCGTCGTCGTCGCACGCCTCACCGGCGTGCGATGAGGTCGTCGCCATGCGGATGATCGCGGGATAGGCCTCGGCGAAGGCGGCGAGCGCCGTCGCCCGTTCCGCGGGGTCGGCGGGGGGCGTCGGCGTCGGGAGGACGTCGCGGGTGAATCCCCACATCCGCGTGCTGAGCGCGTGCATGCTGTTGTGCACGAGGTCGGCCGACAGCCCGCCGTCGAACATCGTGCGCATGAGGTCGTCCATGTACGCGAGCACGACGGGGCTCGCGAGCGTGCGCGACTCGATGGCATCCTGCGCCCACGGGTGGCGCCGGAGCGCCGACCGCGCGGCGAGGATCCGCGCCCGCAGGGCGTCGTTCCAGAGGGATGCCGGGGCGGCGCGCGGGATCTCGGCGACGACGCGGTCCACCATCGCGTCGATCAGGCGTTCGCGGTTGTCGACGTGCTTGTAGAGCGCCATCGGGGTGACGCCGAGGGTCTCGGCCAGGTGTCGCATGGTCAGCGCGTCGAGCCCGTCACGGTCGGCCAGATCGACGGCCGCGCCGACGACCCGGTCTCGGTCGAGCGGCGGACGGCGTTGATCGCTTGACATGTATACAGCGTAGACCTAGGCTCGATGTCACAGCAGGTATACGTCGTATACCTGCATGATGTCCTCCCTCACCCGTCACCGTCCCGAAGGAACACCGTGTCTCGCACCCCGCGCCTGTACGCCCGCACCGCGGGCATCCTCTATCTCGTCACGCACGTCACCTCGGTGACGGCGGTGGCGGCCTATGGCGCGGGTGCGCTGGCCGTCGGCGTCGCGCTCGAACTGGCGCTCGCGATCGGATGCCTCGGCACGGGCATCCTCGTGTGGCTGCTGCTGCGCCACACGGGCCCGGCACGGTCGGCGGCGTTCGGGATGCTGCGTGCCGTCGAGGCGGCCGTGATCCTCGCGGGCACGCTGCCGATGGTGGCGCTGCTCCTCCTTTCCGCACCGTCCGCATCGGCGACGGAGGTGCTGACGTCGGCGCACGCGGCGTCGTTCCTCGTCGGACAGGGACTCGTGATCGGCGTCAACACCGTCATCCTCGGGTGGCTGCTGTTCACGTCGCGCGCCGTGCCGCGGGCGCTCGCGGTGCTCGGGGTCGCCGGCGGTGCGATCGTCTTCACGAGCGACCTCGGGCAGCTGTTCGGGGTGATCCCGCTAAACGGCCCCGTCGCCGCGGCGTGCGCCGCACCGATCTTCGCGTTCGAACTGTGGTTCGCGGTGCTGCTCATCGTGAAGGGACTCACCCCGGTGCCCGCCGCGCCGTCGACCCCGGCGCTGCTCACCCCTCGAGGATGACGAGCTGCTGCGTCGCGCGCGTCATCGCGACGTAGCGGTCGACCGCCTCGCTGAAGCCCCCGCCGGCGATGCCCTCGCTCACGATCACGACGAGATCGAACTCGAGGCCCTTCACCGACACCGCGTCGAGCGACGCGACCCGCTCGCGCCGCGGGAACGAGGGGTCGCCGATCACGACGGCCGTTCCCTCGCCGGTCACCCGTTCCCAGTCGTCGACGATCGCGGCGAGATCTGCCCGCCGCGCGTAGGCGACCGGGGAACCCGTGCGGCGGACGGAGGTCGGCACGTCGGCGTCCGGGAGCACGGCGCGGATGACGGGGGCCGCGGCATCCATCACTTCGGCGGGTGTGCGGTAGTTCACGGTGAGGGTCGACACCTCGATGCGCCGCAGCCCGACGCGCTCGAGGCGCTCGGTCCACGACTCCGCGAAGGCGCCCCGCGCCTGCGCGCGGTCGCCGACGATCGTGACGCTGCCGGACGGGCACCGTCGCAGCAGCATGCGCCACTGCGCGTCGGTGAGTTCCTGCGCCTCGTCGACGATGAGGTGCGCGAACGGGCCCACGTACGGGTCGGTGCCGGGCCTGCGGGTCTCGACGAGCGTCCGGCGCAGATCCTGCCCCCGCAGCATCGACATGATGCGCAGGTCGCCTCCGTCGGAGGCGATGAGGTCGGTGACGACGTCGGACATGACGCGGCGGGCCCCCGCCGCCTCCTGCGCGGCGCGGCGCTCCTCGGTCTCGGCGCGCGGATCGCCGACCGCGAGCCGCGCCGCGTCGAGAAGCGGCAGGTCGACGTCCGTCGTCCCCGCGCCGGCAGCCGCCACGACCGCCCGGATGTCGGTGTCGGTGAGCCATCCCGCGCAGCGGCGCAGCATCTCGGGCGAGGAGAGCAGGCCGCGCAGCAGTGCGTCGGGGTCGAGCAGCGGCCACGCGTCATCGAAGAGCGCCCGCAGCTCGTCGTCGTTCTCGAGGGCCTCCCGCACGGGTTCGTCGTCATCGTCCCAACCGGCCCCGTACGCGTCGAAGCCGTCGTCGAAGCCGGCGCCGCGTGAGCCGCCCGCGTCGCGGTCGTCGCCGCGGATCTCCTCGCCGATGCGGGTCTCGAGCAGGTCGAGCAGGGCCTCCCACGCGTTCCGGCGCACGACGTTGTGCGGCTGCGACTCGGCATCCGCGAACAGCTCCGCCCACTCCGCAGTCGTCACGGGAACCGTGCCCCACGCCGTGTCGACGCCGACCGTGCGGCGGGGGACGCGCTGCCACAGCCGGACGGCCTCGTCGACCGCGTCTACGAAGCGGCCGTCGCCCTTGCATCGGCGCACCGTGGCATCCGTCTCGACGCGTGAGACGTGCGCCGAAACGAGTTCGTCTATCGCGCACACGACCGCGCCGTCCTCGCCGAGCCCGGGCAGCACGTCGTCCACGTAGTCGACGTAGGGGCGGTGCGGGCCGACGAACAGGAGTTCGCCGCTGTCCTGCCGCAGGCGCGCGTCGCTGTAGAGCAGGTAGGCCGCGCGGTGCAGGGCGACGACCGTCTTGCCCGTGCCCGGCCCGCCCGTGACGACGCGTGCACCGTGGGCGTCGGCGCGGATGATGGCATCCTGGTCGGCCTGCAGCGTCGCGAGGACATCGCGCATCTTCGGCGACCGGCTCGCGGCGAGGCTCGCGATGAACGCCGACTGGTCGTCGGGAGACGTGGCCGCGCCGCCAGCGGTGAAGACCTCGTCCCAGTAGTCGACGATGCGGCCCGCCCGCCACCTGTAGCGGCGGCGACTGCGCAGGCCGAGCGGGTCGGCTCCGGTCGCGGCGAAGAAGGGGGCGGATGCCGGGGCGCGCCAGTCCATGAGCAGGCGCTCCTCCTGCTCGTCGGCGAGACCGAAGCGCCCAAGGTAGGTCACCGTCCCGTCGTCGGCGACCATCCGCCCGATGCAGGCGTCGAGGCCGAAGCGCCCGAACACGCGCAGGCGTGCGCTCAGCTGCCGCACCTCGAGGTCGCGCTCGAGCGCGCGCTGGCCGTGGCTCGCGTGTTCGCGGCGCACCGCGTCGAGGCGGCGACGCGTGCGTTCCTCCGCCACGGCGAGGGCGGCGCGGATCGCGTCGAACTGCCGTTCGTCGGCCCCGATGAGCTCCGCGGTGGCCTTGCGGCGCAGTCGTTCGGGCAGGTCGAAGACCGGGTGCGTGTCTTCCAGCGGCATCGTCAGGCTCCCTCCGGCGCCTCGGGAAAGGCGCGCCGACCTGCGATTCTCCCCCCTCCCCGGGGCCTTGCCACAAGTCCCCCCTCCTGCGGGATAATGGAAAGGGAAGAGAGGCGCCCCCGCCGGTTCAGGAGAGGGCGGGCGCCGCCCGGACGAACGCATCGAGCGTGACGCGCAGGGCCGGAGAATCCTCCTGAGTGCGGCGGTGCACCGTCAGCACGTCGCGCGTCGACGCCGGCTCCGCCGTCGGGATAGCCACGACCTCGCCCGGGAGCTCGCCCCGACCCAGGCGCGGCACGAGCGCGACGCCAAGCCCAGCCCGGGCGATCTCGATGTGGTTGTCGAACTCCATCGACTCGTACACGACGCGCGGCGCGCCCGACACCCCGTCGAACAGGCGGCGCAGCCACTGGCGGCAGATCGTCGCCTCGAAAGTCGCGGCCCACGCCTCGCCGGCGAGGTCTTCGGGGTGCAGCACGGTGCGGTTCGCGAGCGGATGGTCACGATGCAGGATGACATCGGCGACGTCGGTGAACAGCGGCGTCGCGACGAGGTGCTCGGGCATCGCGAGGGCGACCCCGCCCCACCGGTGCACGATGCCGAGGTCGCGCTGGCCCGAGGCGACGAGCGCGATGGTCTCCCACGGTTCGCTTTCGCGCAGCGGCAGCGCGAGCTGCGGGTGACGTGCCGACAGGTCGGCGATGACCGGCACGACGAGCCCGCGTACGACGGTGGAGAAGGCCGCCAGCCGGATCTCCCCGGTCACGCGATCCGATCCGCCGGCGAGCTGAAGGTCGGCGCCGAGGCGATCGAGGTCGTCGAGGATGGGGGTGGATGCCACGACGAGCCGCGTCCCGGCATCCGTCAGCACGACGCCTCGGCCGACCCGTTCGAGGAGGGCGACGCCCACGGTGCGCTCGAGTCGTTTGATCTGCTGCGAGATCGCGGACGGCGTGTAGCCGAGCGTCGTGGCGGCGGCGACGACGCTGCCGTCGGTCGCGACGGCGCGCAGGGCGACGATGCCTTCCAGGTCGATCATGAAGCGAGGCTACATGATCGACCACATGAATCGTTGCTTGTGTTTCATGGACGGCTCCGCTGGAGTGGAGCGCGTGAGCAGACGCGACATGATCCTGGCGGCGGCCGTGGCATCCCTCTGGGGATTCAACTTCGTCGTGATCGACTGGGGGATGCGCGGGGTCCCGCCGCTGCTGTTCGTCGCGATCCGCTTCCTCGTGGTCGCGGCGGCCGTCGTCGTCGTGCCGCGACCGCGCACCTCGTGGCGGACCATCATCGGCGTCGGCATGTTCATGTCGCTCGGGCAGTTCGGGCTGCTCTACACCTCGATGGCGCTCGGGCTGCAGCCGGGGCTCGCCGCTCTCGTGCTGCAGGCGCAGGCCGTGTTCACGATCCTGATCGCCGCCCTGGCGCTGCGCGAACGGCCGTCGACGGCGCAGGTCGTCGGGGTCGCGCTGGGTGTCGTGGGGCTCTCGATCGTCGCGGCCGGGCGCGGCGGCAACGCGCCCGCACTCGCCGTCGCGCTCGCTCTCGCGGCGGCGATGTCGTGGGCGATCGGCAACGTGATCTCCCGTCGCGCCGGCGTCGTGTCGGGTCCGGGGCGGCTCGGCTCTCTGTCGCTCACGGTGTGGTCGGCGCTCGTCGTGCCCGTCCCGGCACTCGCGCTGTCGTTCGTGATCGAGGGGCCGGATGCCATCTCGCACGGCCTCGCGGCGTTCGGCTGGAGCGCCCTCGTGTCGACCCTGTACACGGCGGTGCTCTGCACGATCATCGGCTACTCGATCTGGAACGGGTTGCTCTCCCGCAACCCGTCGGCGGCGGTCGTCCCCTGGGTGCTACTCGCGCCCGTCGTCGCGATGACCTCGGCCGCGCTCCTCCTCGGGCAGATCCCGAACGCGGCAGAGACGCTCGGGGGCGCGCTCCTCATCGGCGGGGTGCTCGTCACAGGCATCCGGGTGCGATCTCGCAGGAACGTGCAGAACCCGCCGGATAGGGTGCGAACATGACCACTCGACACCTCTTCGCCGCCGTGGGCGCCCTCGCCCTCATCGCCTCGCTCACGGCGTGCGCCAGTGCCACACCGTCACCCGCCGACTCCACCCCCGCCGGGCAAGTCATCGCCCCGATCACGATGCCCGTGGGAGACCTCGACGGGACGACCGTGAACCTCGTCGTGGGTCAGGCGCTCAACATCGCGACCGGCGACGTCGATGTGACATCGTTCACCGCGACGGTCGTCGACCCGGCCGTCGCCGAGTTCACCCCGGGCCGCATCGACAGTTCCGCGACCTTCAACCCCGGATTCATGGCGCGCGCCGAAGGCACGACGACGGTCGAGCTGCACTCGAGCACGGCACCCGACGAGATCGCCTTCACGATCGTCGTCAGCCCACGGGGCTGACGGTTTCGTAGACGCGCGCGTCACACCGGTCGCGTGCGCACGTTCCCCATCCAGGTGGCGACGAGCACGGACGTGAGGGAGCCTGCGGCCATGATCGTGGCGAGCACGACGATCTGAAAGCGTCCCGCTTCCAGCGGTGAGATGCCGCCGAAGATCGCGCCGACGAACGCACCGGGGAGGACGACGAGCCCCGTGGTCTTGGTCTGATCGATCGAGGGGATCATCGCATCGCGGACGGCGCGTCGGGCCAGGTCGATCGTCGACCGGCGCGGCCGCGCGCCGAGCGCCAACCAGCCCTCGACCTCGTCCCAGTGGTCGCGGACGGACTGGGTGAACATCCGGCCGGTGAGGGTCGCGATGCTCATCGCGTTGCCGATGACGATCGCCCCGATCGCGAGCGCGTACCGCGACGTCAGTTCGAGCGCACCGGTCGCGAACACGACGATGAGGGCGAGGATGACTCCCGCCGCGATCGACGACGACATCATCGCGAAGTCGTGCCACGACCAGCCGACGCGCCCCGTCGCCACGCTGCTCGCGACGATGAACATGACCACGAGCGCCAGGACGATCCAGGCGGGGTGGGTGACGATGCCCGTGAGGATCACGCTGATCACCGCGAGCTGAAGCGCGCCCCGCGCGATCGCGGCGGCGGGCTCCCACATCTTCGGCACCCGGAACAGGGTGAGGACGAGAGTGGTGCTGGCCGCCAGAACGGCTACGCCGACGAGTGTCCCGGTCAGGTTGGCGGGGATGTCCATGGGCGGAGCCTATCGAGGCGGGCGGACACCGAACCGGTCGGATGACGCGAGCCGCCGGTGCGCTCCCGGCATCCCGTCCCGGTCATCGCGCGTGCGGCGTCGGGCCGAGGTGGCGGGCGAAGAACCCCGCGGCATCCTCACCCGCGAATGCGGGGATGCCGGTGTGTCCGCCCATGTTGGCGTGAAGCGTCTTCTCCGGCGACGCGAACGCGTCGAAGAGATCGAGTGCCATCTGCCGGTCGTTGCCCTCGTCGTCCCACTGCAGCAGGACGTGGAGTGGGATCGTGATGCTCCGCGCCTCCGCCATGGTCGTGCGGGGGACGTAGCTGCCGGCGAACAGTCCCGCCGCCGCGATGCGCGGGTCGATCGCCGCCAGTCGCACCGCGATCGCGATGACGCCGCCCGAGAACCCGCCCCGCTCGCCGATCTGCGGGAGGTCGAGCACGGCGTCGAGGGTGCGCTGCCACTCCGGGACCGCCCGATCGACGAGGGGGAGGATGAGCCGGTCGATCACGTCGTCGCCGGGCCGTTCACCCGCCGAGATCGCGCGCATGAGGTCGGCGCGTGCTTGCTCCGCGCCGGGGAGCGGCGGCCGGTCGCCGGCGCCCGGCGGTTCGATGGCGACGGAGGCGAACCCCTGCGCGGCCGCCGCGCGCGCCCGCGCCGCCAGCCGGGGATACATGCGGCGCATCCCGATCCCGCCGGGTTGACCCAGCAGGATGAGCGGAGCGGGTGCCGCGGGTGAGGCTGTGGACGGCGTCCAGAGGATGCCCGGAATGCCGTCGAGATCGAACTCGCGTTCGGTGGTGCCGTCGTCGAGCGGCGTCGTGGAGGTGACGTGCATGGTCGTGCCTTTCGGGAGTGCTGCAAACTGCGGCGCTCCCGGGCGACCTATCGCCCGACCGTGACTCCTGCGAGGAGCACCCACGTCGATTCGTTCACGGGTACCACCTCCTCGATCTCCAGCACGGATGGTGCTGACGTTAGCAGAGAGGGCCGGGGCCTACGCGGGGGCCGGCGGAACGCGAACCGTACGTCGGGGCTGAAGATCGCCCCCGAAGGGTCGAGCGCGCAGGTGGTCACCCGCGGCGCCTCACCGAACCGAGCGCTGCGGCACGACAGCGAGTCGCGGGCTCGTCGCCTCGGTTCCTGCCGCGACGAAGGCCTCCAGCTCATCGAGCGACCCGATCTGCACGGTCTCGATGCCGTAGCCCCGGGCGATGGAGGCGGGGTCGAGACCCGGGAGGTCGAGGTAGGGCGCATCGGGCACCTGCATGACCTTCGCGAAGCGTTGCAGTGCGCCGTACTCCTGGTTCTGGCACACGACGAAGGTCACGGGCACGTCGTACTGCGCGGCCGTCGAGAGCGCGGCCGGGGTGTATTGCATCGCGCCGTCGCCGATCAGGGCGACGATCGGCCGACGTGGCTCGGCGAGACCCGCTCCGACCGCTGCGGGGAGGGCCCAGCCGAGCCCTCCGGACGCAGGGAAGAAGTACGAACGAGGGCGATCGAACGACAGTCGGGCCCAGAACGTGTCGGCAGACGTCCACTCGGTCAGACTCACCCCCTGCTCGTCGAGCTGGGATTCGACCGCAGCCGGCGCTTCGGTCTCATACAGTGACCATGCGGCGCTAGCGAGCTTCCCCTCCCGCATGAAGAGCAATCTCAGCGTGTCGAACTCAGCCTTTTCCACGTGCCACCAATCGTTCCCGGCGCCGTCGCCATTGACGCGTGCGCGTTGATGGGCGGCGGTGAGCAACATGATTGCAGACCACTGCGACACGACCGACTCGCCGCGCCCTTGCAGGGCTTCGTCGCCGACGGGCCACCCACGCTGTCGTTGCTCGGCAGGGCCACCCTCGCACGTGTTGATCCTTATCCGAGCACCGCACGGAGGAGGGGCCGATGCGTGCGATCGCGGTCGCGGCATGGAGTTGTCGAGCCGGCGCCGGACGGCGGCGAGAGGCTC
>MEEK01000016.1 GCA_001724425.1 Microbacterium sp. SCN 70-27 | reverse complement strand
CGAGAACTCGCGCGCCGACGACATGGACGTCAACATCACGAAGGAGAAGAAGCTCACGAACATGCGTTCGTCGACGTCGGACTCCTTCGAGTCGATGACGCCGCCGCGCGTGCTGACCCTCGAGGAGTCGCTCGAGTTCGCGCGCGACGACGAATGCGTCGAGGTCACGCCGGAGAAGGTGCGCATCCGCAAGGTCGTGCTGGATGCGACCGAGCGCGGGCGTGCGGCCTCGCGGGCGAAGAAGCAGGACCAGAACGCCTGACCGGCGGGCGGGTCAGGACCGGAGGATCTTCTCCAGCGCCTTGCCCTTCGCGATCTCGTCGACGAGCTTGTCGAGGTAGCGGATCCGCTGCATCAGCGGGTCCTCGATGTCCTGCACCCGGACACCGCAGATGATCCCGGTGATGAGCGACGCACCCGGGTTGAGCTCGGCACCCGCGAAGAAGTCCTCGAACGACGTGCGCGCCGCGAGGTGGTCGTCGATCTCGTGCTGCGTGTACCCCGTCAGCCATCGCGTGACAGCATCGACGTCGTCCTTCGTGCGTCCCTTCCGCTCGACCTTCTTGATGTAGAGCGGATACACCTCGGCGACGGGCATGCGCGAGATGCGCTCTGTGCGATCCATGCGTCGAGACTACCCACCGCTCGATAGGCTCGGGCGGGTGAGCACGGACACCGCGGAGCGCCGCGCGCGGCGAGAAGCGCTCGGCGTCGTGCTCGCGACGAGCGCGTACGGCATCTCGTTCGGGGCGTTGTCGGTGGCATCCGGGCTCGACGTGTGGCAGACGTGCGTCCTCAGCCTCGTGATGTTCACGGGCGGCTCGCAGTTCGCGTTCATCGGGGTGATCGGCGCCGGGGGACTGGCGGCCGCGCCCGCGGCGATCGCGTCGGCGGGGCTCCTCGGCGTCCGGAACGTCGCATACGGCCTCCGAATGGCGCCCCTCGTCGGCACGACGCCGCTCCGGCGCGCGCTCGCCCCGCACGTCACGATCGACGAGTCGACGGCCGTCGCCCTCGCCCACACGGAGCCGAGGGCGCGGCGGATCGGCTTCTGGATCACGGGCGTCGGGATCTACATCGGCTGGAACCTCACGACCCTCCTCGGCGCGCTCCTCGGCGACGTGCTCGGCGACCCGCGCGCGTACGGGCTGGATGCCGCGGCGGCCGCGGCCTTCCTCGCGCTCCTGTGGCCGCGTCTCCGGCGGCGACAGGCGATCGCCGTCGGGGTTGCGGCGGCCGTCGTCGCGGCGTCCCTCACCCCGGTGCTCATGCCCGGGATGCCGGTGCTCGTCGCCGCACTCGTGGCCGTCGTCGTGGGCTGGACCAACTGGCTCGGTCGCGCGGCGCGGCCCGCCGCGACGACGGGGGAGCCGTCGTGACCCTGTGGACCGCCGTCCTCCTGGCATCCGTCATCTGCCTCGCGCTGAAAGCCGTCGGGTACATCATTCCCGCGGCGTGGTTCGAAGGCCCGGCGCCGACGCGGGTCATCGACCTCCTCACCGTCGCGCTGCTCGGGGCGCTCGTCGCCGTGCAGACTCTCGGCGAAGGCCAGCACATCGTCGTGGATGCCCGGGTGCCCGCCGTCCTCGTCGCGGCGGGGCTGCTGCTTCTGCGCGCCCCGTTCCTCGTCGTCGTGCTGGCTGCCGCGCTCGTTGCGGCGCTTCTTCGCCTGTGGGGGCTCGCCGCCTGACCGTGCGCTCCCGGTGTCGTCGCACTCGACCCGGACTTCGGTCAGGGTTCCGGGACCTACACTGAGCGGGTGGGAATGTCGTGGACACGCGTGGGCACCTGGGCGGTCGCCCTCGTCATCGGGGTGGTGTTCGGCGTCGCCGGCACGATCGGCCAGGCCGCGATGTGGGGACCGATCCCGCTGGGGCTCGTCATCGCCGTCATCGGAGCGGGAGCGCTGATCCTCGCGGTGCGCCTCCTTTCGGGGGATCGCTGGACGGCGCTCGCCTGCGCCCTGGGCGCCGTGGTGGCGACCCTGGTCTTCTCCGGCAAGGGCCCGGGAGGCTCCGTCGTCGTGCCCGCACCGCCGACGGGCGAGATCTCGACGGGCATCATCTGGACATTCGCGCTGCCGGTCGTCGCCGCGATCATCGTGGGGTGGCCGTCGCTGACCGCCACAGCGCGCAAGACCGACGGCCCTGCCGCTCGTCACGAACTAGACTGACCATGTGACGTATGTGATCGCTCTTCCGTGCGTGGATGTGAAGGACCGTGCCTGCATCGACGAATGTCCCGTCGACTGCATCTACGAAGGCGAACGGTCGCTCTACATCCACCCCGACGAGTGCGTCGACTGCGGCGCCTGCGAGCCCGTGTGCCCCGTCGAGGCGATCTACTACGAGGACGACCTGCCCGAAGAGTGGCAGGACTACTACACGGCCAACGTCGAGTTCTTCGATGACATCGGGTCTCCCGGCGGCGCCGCCAAGGTCGGTGTGATCGCGAAGGACCACCCGATCATCGCCGCCCTCCCTCCGCAGGGACACTGATCCCGCGTGGCCGTCAGCGACCTCGACGAGTACCCCTGGGACTCGGTCGCCCCGTACGCGGCGCGCGCCGCCGAACACCCGGGCGGCATCGTCGACCTCTCGATCGGGTCTCCCATCGATGCGACGCCCGCCGTCGTCGCCGACGCGCTGCGCGCCGCGACCGACGCCCACGCCTATCCGCAGACGGTGGGGACGCGCGGGCTCCGTGAAGCGATCGTCGACTGGTACGCGCGCCGCCGCGGCGTTCCGGGCCTCGGCATCGACGAGGTGCTCCCCACGGTCGGATCGAAGGAACTCGTGGCGCTGCTGCCGCTGCTTCTGGGCCTCGGCGAGGGGGATGTCGTCGTGCATCCGCGCGCGGCGTACCCGACGTACGCGGTCGGCGCCAAGCTCGTCGGAGCCGTGCCCGTCGCGGCGGACGACCCGGCGCAGTGGCCGGAGGGCGCGAAGCTCGTCTGGATCAACTCGCCCGGGAACCCCGACGGCCGCGTGCTCGGGGTGGACGAACTGCGTACCGCGGCGGCGCGGGCGCGCGAGATCGGTGCCGTGCTCGCGAGCGACGAATGCTACGCCGAACTCGGCTGGGAGGGCCCCTGGGCCTCGGAGCCCGTGCCGAGCGTGCTCGACCCGCGCGTCGTGGGGGAGGACCGCACCGGCATCCTGTCGGTCTACTCGCTCTCCAAGCAGTCGAATCTCGCCGGCTACCGTGCCGCGTTCCTCGCGGGCGACCGTGCCCTGGTCGCGCGACTGCTGACGGCGCGCAAGCATCTCGGCCTCATGCTCCCCGCTCCCGTGCAGGCGGCGATGACCGTCGCACTCGGTGACGACGCCCACGTCGCCGCGCAGCGCGAGCGCTACCGGGAGCGCCGGCGCGTGCTGAAGCCCGCGCTCGAGGCGGCGGGCTTCCGCATCGACCACTCCGAGGGCGGCCTCTACCTCTGGGCGACCGAGGGGAGGGATGCCTGGACGACGATGGGCGCCCTCGCCGAGCGCGGCATCCTCGCCGGCCCCGGCGTCTTCTACGGCGACGGCTTCCCCGAGCACGTCCGCTTCTCGCTCACGGCCACCGATGAGCGCATCGCGGAGGCCGCCGCGCGGCTGTCGGGCGCCGAAGCCTGGTAGGTTTCCTCCGACCGATCGCGCGATCCTTTGGCGTGGATCGGAGTAGGCCATGAGGGCCAGTAGGCTGTAGAGCATCCCCCGACGACCGCAAGGAGGCTTCGTGAGCGAAACGGGCACACCCCAGGCAGCCACCGTCACGATCGGTGACACGACAGCGACTCTGCCGATTCTGAAGGGCACCGAGGGTACCCCGAGCGTCGACTTCTCGACCTTCACGAAGCAGACGGGCCACACGTCCCTCGACTACGGCTTCGTGAACACCGCCGCCACGAAGTCCGCCATCACGTTCATCGACGGCGACGAAGGCATCCTGCGCTACCGCGGCTATCCGATCGAGCAGCTCGCCCAGAACAGCACCTACCTCGAGGTCGCCTGGCTGCTCCTGCGCGGTGAGCTTCCGACTGCCGACCAGCTGGCGCAGTGGGACGACGACATCCGTCATCACACGCTCCTCCACGAAGACCTGAAGCGCTTCTTCTCGTCGCTGCCGCACACGGCGCACCCGATGTCGGTGCTCTCGGCGGCGACTGCGGCGCTGTCGACCTACTACGAGGGCCAGTCCGACCCGAACAACCCCGAGCACGTCGAACTCAACACGATCCGACTGCTCGCGAAGCTCCCGGTCATCGCGGCGTACGCGCACAAGAAGTCGATCGGTCAGGCGTTCCTGTACCCCGACAACTCGCTGAGCTTCGTCGACAACTTCCTGAAGCTCAACTTCGGCAACCTCGCCGAGCTCTACCAGGTGAACCCCGTCACCTCGCGCGCCCTCGAGCGCCTCCTCATCCTGCACGAGGACCACGAGCAGAACGCATCGACCTCGACCGTGCGTCTCGTCGGCTCGACGGGCGCGAACCAGTTCTCGTCGATCTCCGCCGGCATCAACGCCCTCTACGGCCCGCTCCACGGCGGCGCCAACGAGGCCGTCCTCGACATGCTCGCGCGCATCCGCGACTCGGGTGAGAGCGTGCAGCGCTTCGTCGAGCGCGTCAAGAACAAGGAAGACGGCGTGAAGCTCATGGGCTTCGGTCACCGCGTCTACAAGAACTACGACCCGCGCGCGAAGCTCGTCAAGCAGTCGGCGGACGAGGTGCTCGCGGAGCTCGGCGTGCACGACCCGCTCCTCGACCTCGCGAAGGAGCTCGAGGAGATCGCGCTCAGCGACGACTACTTCAAGGAGCGTCGCCTCTACCCGAACGTCGACTTCTACACGGGCGTCATCTACAAGGCGATGGGCTTCCCGACGCGGATGTTCACGCCGCTGTTCGCGATCGGGCGCCTGCCCGGCTGGCTCGCGCACTGGACCGAGATGCAGCACGACCCGCAGACGAAGATCGGCCGCCCCCAGCAGCTGTACGTGGGCGCGCCGCAGCGCGACTATCCGGGCGCCTGAGCGGCCGGACCGTACCCCCGCGGGTCAGTCGTCGTCGGCGGCCTGCGCCTCGATCGTCGCGGCATAGTCCGGCACGTAGTTCTGCAGCTCGCGCGGCGGGCGCTCGTACCCGCCCGACGCGGGGCGCGACGGGATCTCGATCGGGTCGCGCTCCACGCTCTGGTAGGGGATCTGGCCGAGCAGGTGGTGGATCATGTTGATCCGGCCGCGGCGCTTGTCCTCGTTGTCGACCTCGAACCACGGCGATTCGGGGATGTCCGTGTGCACGAACATCGTGTCCTTGGCCCGCGAGTAGTCCTCCCACTTCGTGATCGACAGGACGTCGTTGGGGGAGAGCTTCCACCGTCGCATGGGGTCGTCGTTGCGGGAGCGGAACCGCGCCTCCTGCTCGACGTCCGACACGCTGAACCAGTACTTCTTCAGCAGGATGCCGTCCTCCACGAGCATCCGCTCGAAGATCGGCGCCTGGTGGAGGAACCGGTGGTACTCCGCGTTGCTGCAGTAGCCCATGACGTGCTCGACCCCGGCGCGGTTGTACCAGGAGCGGTCCATCAGCACGATCTCGCCGGCCGCCGGAAGGTGGGCGATGTAGCGCTGGAAGTACCACTCCGTCTTCTCGCGCTCGGTCGGGGTGGGCAGGGCGACCGTGCGCGTGATGCGGGGGTTCAGGTATTGCGAGACCCGACTGATCGTGGAGCCCTTGCCCGCGGCATCCCGCCCTTCGAAGATGACGATGATGCGGGCGCCGGATGCCTGCACCCAGGCCTGCAGGTCGACGAGCTGCGACTGCAGCCTCTTGAGTTCGCGTTCGTACAGCTTCTTCGGCATGCGGTCGCTCATCTCCCGAGCGTATCGGACCGCGGGTGGGAGGATCGGATCATGGACACCGACCTCACCGGTCCCACCGGCCTCACTGAAGGCCCGCGCGGGCGTCGGCTCGTGCTCGAGCTCACCGCAGGGGCCGACGAGGACGTGCGCATGGCGCTCTTCTACCTCGCCTACAACGCCGCCGTCGCCTCGGGGCATAGCGTCGCGCTCTTCGGCGCGGCCGACGACGGCAGCACCTTCGAGACGCACGACACGGTGGAGAGCCCGCACTCGGAGGAGGGCCTCGTCCGCGCGATCGGACGGCTCGGACGCCTCCACCCGACGAGCGAGGAGCTGCAGGAGGCGCTGCGCCGCTCGGTGGACGCGGCCGCGTACTGGCAGCCACCGGGCGGAGAGGACATCGTCGCCGCCGTGCCCGCCGTACGGGCGGCGCTCGCGGAGGCGGGTCGCGATCTCGCGGACCGGGCGGACACCGTGTGGTGGACCCGCGACATGACGGTCACGCAGTGGGCGGTGGAGTTCGACCCCGACGGCGACGGCGCGCCGTTCGACCCGGCACCCGGAGCGGTGAGGGCCTGGCGGGAGGCGACCGCGAAGGACGAGGAGCGCTCACGCCGCGATCGACCCACGGACCCGGCGGCGGCGTGGTCGGGGACGTGGTGGTCGCATCCGTGGGGCGCCCCGCACACGACGGGCGAGCTCCCCGGCGGGCTTCCCGTCGGCATCCCCAACGTCGAGGACTCCTTCGGGTGGACGCGCGCCGTGGCGATCCCCGTCCGGGGGACCGGGCGCATCCTCGAGGTGCGGGACGGGCGGGACTGGGCGAACCTGTGCCGCACCTATCCGCTCGAGGTCACCGCCGCACGGCGCCACGACTGGTACCGAGTCACGGGTCGCGACCGGCGCTGGCTCGTGCCGGACTGGATGCGGGTCGCCGAAGAGTGGGATGCCGTGCACCTCAGCGCCTGGGCCTATCTCACGGCCGCGACGCGCGAGATCGTCGTCGACGAGGAGCGCTCGAGCGTCATCGGCGGCTGGGGGCCCGATGAGACCTACTGGCTCACCGGGCGCGTCCGCGAGGTCGAAGGCCCGCGCGTGCACTGGCGTGCGGACGATCAGGAAGGGCCGTGGCGCCGCACAGGCGGCGCGTGACGCTCAGGCGTGCAGCGCCTCGTTGAGGGTGACGCCGACGCCTTCGCGGCGGACCGCCTCGACGGCGCCCGTCAGCGAGTTGCGGCGGAACAGGATGCCGTTCTGACCCGACAGCTGCGCACCCTTCACGACGGGGCGCGACCCGTCGTGCAGCGGCGCCTCCTGCGGGAGGACGATCTTCGAGCCCGCCGTGACGTACAGGCCCGCCTCGACGATGCAGTCGTCGCCGAGCGAGATCCCGATGCCGGCGTTCGCGCCGAGGAGCGTGCGTGCCCCGATCGACACGCGGTGGGTGCCGCCGCCGGAGAGGGTGCCCATGATGGACGCCCCGCCGCCGATGTCGGAGCCGTCGCCGACCGTGACCCCCTGCGAGATGCGGCCCTCGACCATGGAGGCGCCGAGGGTGCCGGCGTTGAAGTTGACGAAGCCCTCGTGCATGACGGTCGTGCCGGGGGCGAGGTGCGCGCCGAGGCGCACGCGCGAGGCATCCGCGATGCGCACACCGGCGGGGACGACGTAGTCGGTGAGGCGCGGGAACTTGTCGAGGCCTTGCAGCTGGATGCCGGCGCGCTGCAGCTGCGGCCGGAGGCGCGCGAACGCGTCCGGGTGCACGGGGCCCGCGTTTGTCCACGCGACGTTCGGCAGGTGCGCGAACACTCCGGAGAGGTTCACCTCGTTCGGCGCGACGAGGAGGTGCGACAGGGCGTGCAGGCGCAGGTACGCGTCGCTCGTCGCCTGCGGCGGAGCGTCGAGATCGATCTCGACGACGACGACCTCGACGGTCACCTCGCGACGGTCGTCGGGCCCGGCAGCCGCCTCGAGCGCGGACGTGTCGGGGTCCTCGGGAGCTGAGCCGAGCGCCGGGGAGGGGAACCACGTGTCCAGAACCGTGCCATCGGGCGCGATCGTCGCGAGCCCGGCACCCCATACCCACCGCTGTTCAGTCATGCACCCAGGGTATCGGCCCGCGCGGGAGCGTCCGTGCCCGGTCGGTAGACTCGGATCATGCCGCGCCTGGATCTGACCGCGTCGTCCGTGGATCTCACCCGCACGATCTGCGACATCCCGAGCGTGTCGGGCGAGGAGGAGGTGCTCGCCGACGCGATCTTCGCCGCGATCGAACCGCTGTCGCACCTCGAGGTCTACCGCGACGGCAACACGATCGTCGCGCGCACCCGGCTGGGCCGTGCCCAGCGAGTCGTCATCGCGGGGCACATCGACACGGTCCCGATCAACGACAACCTCCCGGTCCGAGACATCGAGGAGGGCGGGGTGCCGATGCTGTGGGGGCGCGGCACGGTCGATATGAAGGGTGGCACCGCGGTCCAGCTGAAGCTCGCCGCCGAGCTCACCGATCCCCGCGTCGACATCACCTGGATGTGGTACGACAACGAGGAGGTCGATTCGGAGCGGAACGGTCTGACCCGGCTCTCCCGCAGCCGGCCGGACCTCTTCGCGGGCGACTTCGCGATCCTCGGCGAACCGTCCAACGGGCAGGTCGAGGGCGGCTGCAACGGGACGCTCCGCGCCGTCGTCCGCACCCACGGGGTCCGCTCGCACAGTGCGCGCGCCTGGATGGGGGAGAACGCCATTCACCGCGCGGCGCCGATCCTCGCGCGCCTCGCGGAGTACCGCCCGCGCGAGAAGGAGGTCGAGGGTCTCGTCTATCGCGAAGGCCTCAACGCCGTCGGCATCCGGGGCGGGGTCGCCGGGAACGTCATCCCCGACCTCTGCGAAGTCGAGGTCAACTTCCGTTTCGCGCCCAGCCGGTCGGCGGAGGAGGCGGAGGCACACGTGCGCCGCGTGTTCGAAGGCTTCGAGGTCGAGATCGTCGACTGCGCCGAGGGCGCACGGCCGGGGCTGGATGCCCCGCTGGCGCAGGAGTTCCTCGCGGCGGTCGGGGCCGAACCCCGACCGAAGTACGGCTGGACGGATGTCGCCCGCTTCTCGGCGCTCGGCGTCCCCGCCGTGAACTACGGCCCGGGCGACCCGTCGCTCGCGCACCACGATCATGAGCGCGTGTCGATCGCGCAGATCGAGGACGTCGAGCGGGGGCTTCGCACCTGGTTGTCCGCGACGTGACGGCTGCGCCGTCCGTGCCGACGCTGCGCGATCGCGCCGCGCGTCATCCCGCCCTGGTCGTCGCGGCGATCTATCTCACTGCCCGCGTCGTCACGACGCTGTTCATCTTCATCGGGGTGGGCATGCAGGAGCGCGCGACGGGCAGCGCCACGACGTTCGAGAATCTCTCGATGCGCTGGGACGGTCAGTGGTACTGGCTCATCGCGACGCAGGGATACCCCGCGACGCTGCCTCTCGACACGGCGGGTAACGTGACCTCGAACGCGTGGGCGTTCATGCCCGTGTATCCCTGGTTGTCGCGTGCCGTCGCGGTGGTCTTCGGCGGGGCGTATCCGCTCGCGGCGATCCTTGTCGCGATCGGTGCCGGGTACGGGGCATCCCTCGTGCTGTTCCGTCTGCTGCGGGAGCGGACGGGGGACACTGCGGCGCTCTGGGCCGTGGCGCTGTTCGCCTCGGGTCCGCTCGCGGCGCTCTTCCAGATGGGGTATGCCGAGAGCCTGTTTCTGCTGTGGCTCTTCCTCGCCCTCCTCGCCCTCGTGAAGCGCCGGTATGCCTGGCTCTATCTGTTCATCCCGCTCATGGGGTTCACTCGGCCCGGCGTCCTGGCTTTCGCGCTGATGCTCGGGGTGTACGGCACGGTCCGGTGGGTGCGTCGCCGTACCGACCCGCTCCCGGCGACGGAGGCCGTGCACATCGTCTTCGCCGGGCTCTTGGCCGTGCTCATCGGCTTCGCCTGGCAACTGATCGCGGGGTATGCGACGGGCGATCCGCAGGCGTACATGGAGACCGAGCTGTCGTGGCGACGCGGCTGGACGGGGGAGGACGGCGGGTTCGTGCCGTTCTCGGGGTTCGTGCAGGCATCCGCCATCTGGTTCCGCGTCTGGGGGCTCCCCGAAGCCGCGGGGTACGTCACCCTCGCCGTCGTGGTCGCGGCGGTGGCGGCCACGCTGCTGTTCGAGCCGCACGTGAAGCGGCTCGGCATGGAGATCCGGCTCTGGTCGGCGAGCTATGTCGTGTACCTCCTGCTCGTCTTCTTCCCGCAGTCGAGCATCTTCCGCCTCCTCATGCCGCTCGGGCCCCTGTACGGCGCGATCGCACTGCCGCGGAGCACCGCGTGGCGGGTGTCGATGCTCGCGCTGGGGCTTCTCGGGCAGTGGTGGTGGATCGACCAGATGCTCATCCAGGGCACGACGTTCACGCAGATTCCCTGAGCGAGGGCGTTGTCACGGCGGCGGTGACTGCCGGTGTCGTGCGGTACCGGTAAACTTGGAGTGTTGTCCACTGAAGAAAAGGGAGTCTCTCATGGCAGCCATGAAGCCGCGTACCGGTGACGGACCTATGGAGGCCGTGAAGGAGGGACGCCTGATCATCGTGCGTGTTCCCCTCGAGGGTGGCGGCCGGCTGGTCGTCTCCGTCAACGATGACGAGGCGAAGGAGCTCCACGGCGTGCTCGGCGAAGTCGTCGGCGCCTGACCTTCACGATCTTCGAACGGCCGGTCTTCGGACCGGCCGTTCGGCGTTTCCGCGCTCTGGTCAGTGCTCCTCGGGCGGCACCGTGGTGAGCTGCAGGAGGCCCTCTCCGACGATCGACAGCGCACCGAGCACGGCCGGCGAGGACTGCGTCTCCTGGATGAGCGAGCGATACGCGCTCGTGGTCGCGTCGCGTCGCACGGGATCGGCGACGGCGCCGCCGGCGAGGACGCGAGGTACGAGTACCGTGCCTCCGGCCCGGACGAGCCGCAGGCCGTGCTCGACGTACTCGATGACGCCGTCGGCATCCGCGTCGACGAGGACGATGTCATAGGATGCCTCGTTCATCCGCGGCAGGACGTCCGCGGCGCGCCCCGTGATGAAGCGGGCGCGGGCGGGCGCGATCTTCGCCTCGGCGAAGGCCGTGCGGGCAGCGGCGAGGTGCTCGGGCTCGTTGTCGATCGTCGTGAGCGTCGCGCGCGGTGAGCCGCGCAGCAGCCACAGCCCGGAGACGCCCGCGCCCGTGCCGATCTCGACGATGTTGAGGGCGGCCGTCGCTGCGCTGAGCACGGCGATCTGAGCACCCACGGCCGGACTGATCGGGTCGGCTCCGAGCTCCACCGCGCGTGCGCGGGCGCGCTCGATCGTCTCGGGTTCGACGGTCGCCTCGTCGACGTATCGACGGATCGCTTCTGAATCGGCCATGACCATTCCTCTCGTCCGCCAGCGTACGGTGCGATCGGACTCTCGCCGCCGAGGCGCACGGGTAACCTTGAGGCATGTTCTTCGGCTACGACATGGAGAAGTTCCTCCTGCTCCTCGTCGTCGCCGCCGTCCTCCTCGGCCCCGAGCGGCTTCCCCGCTACGCGGAGAAGCTCGCGCAGTTCACGAAGCGGGCACGGGCGTGGGCGGGTGAGGCGCGCACGCGCGTCAAGGACGAGATGGGCGAGGACTTCGACGCGGTCGAATGGCAGAAGCTCGACCCGCGCCAGTACGACCCGCGACGGATCATCCGAGACGCGCTCCTGGACGACGCACCCGTGCCGGTCGTGCAGGCCGCTGCGGTCGGGGCGGCCGCCGCCGCCACCTCACCTGCGCCGGTGACGACGGCGTTCGACCCGGACGCCGCGGTGCCGTTCGACTCCGAGGCGACGTAGCAACTGCCCGCTCAGCGCGGACGGAAGGGGAGCGTCCGGCCGGCGAGACCCCGCGGGGTCTCGGCGAGCGATCGCGCGATGTCGGTGATCGCCCGCGCCGCGGCATCGTCGGGATCGGCGATCACGACGGGGACGCCGTCGTCGCCGCCGCGCCGCAGCGCGGGACTCAGCGGCACATGACCGAGAAGCGGCACGGGTGCGGCATCCGTCGACAACTCCCGGGCGACGGCCTCGCCCCCTCCCGAGCCGAACAGATCGACGACCGTCCCGTCGGGGAGGGTCATCGCGGACATGTTCTCGACGACCCCGATGACCTTCTGGCCGGTCTGTCCGGCGACGAGGCCGCTTCGGACGGCGACGCCCGAGGCGGCGGACTGCGGCGTCGTCACGACGAGGACCTCCGCGTGGGGGAGGAGTTGGCCCACGGAGATCGCGACGTCGCCGGTGCCGGGCGGCATGTCGAGCAGCAGCACGTCGAGGTCGCCGAAGAAGACGTCGGTGAGGAACTGCTGCACCGTCCGGTGGAGCATGGGTCCGCGCCAGGCGACGGCCGCGGCGGGCTGGTCGCGCGGCAGGAACATCCCGATCGAGATGGTCTTCACCCCGTAGGCGACCGGCGGGAGCATGAGATCGTCGATGCGCGTCGGCTGCGGGGGGAGCCCATCGGGTTCGACGAGGCCGAGGAGCCCAGGAATGGAGAAGCCGTGCACATCGGCGTCGATGAGACCCACGGCGAGGCCGCGCTGCGCGAGGGCGACGGCCAGGTTCGCGGTGAGCGTCGATTTGCCGACCCCGCCCTTGCCGCTCGTGACCGCGATCACGCGCGTCAGCGAATCGGGCCCGAACGGCATGACCCGCGCGCGCCCGCCGCGGAGGCGCTCGGTGAGGGCGTGCCGCTCTGCGGGCGTCATCACGCCGACCTCGACCTCGACGCTCTCGATGCCCGGGACGGATGCCGCGGCCTCGCGCACCTCGCGCTCGATGCGGTCCGCGGCCGGGCAGCCCACGATCGTGAGTGCGATCGCAACGTGCGCCGCAGTGCCTTCCACTCGCACGCCGCGCACCATGTCGAGGTCGGCGATCGGCTGTCGAAGCTCCGGGTCGGTGACGGCGCCGACCGCGCGGCGGACGTCGTCCTGTGCGCTCACGGGCGCGTCATTTCGCGTCGGCGGCGCCCGCGGCGGGCGCTTCGCGTGACTCGATCTGGTCGAGCAGGGCCTTCAGCTCTTGACGGAGCACGTCGCGGGTGACGAGCTGCCCCGTGGCATCCGACACCGCCATCCGCAGGGCCACGACCTCACGGGCGAGGTACTCGGTGTCGGCGAGGTTGCGCTCGGCGCGCTGCCGGTCCTGCTCGATCTGCACACGGTCGCGGTCGTCCTGCCGGTTCTGCGCGAGAAGGATGAGGGGAGCCGCATACGACGCCTGGAGCGAGAGGATGAGCGTCAGGAGCGTGAAGTTGTTCTCTGCGGCGTCGAACTGCCAGTCGCGCGGCGCCATCGTGTTCCACACGAGCCACACCGTGACGAAGACGGTCATGCCGATGAGGAACCCTGAGGTTCCCATCGCGCGCGCGAAGGCTTCGGAGAAGCGGCCGAAGCGGTCGCGCGAAGGCTGCGGTGCGCGGCGGGTGGTACGGCCGAGCGGGGCGTCGAGCGTCGGCTGACGCGATGCGCGGGCCATCAGCGCGCCCCTGCCGCGTCGGCCGTGTGCGGCTCATCGTGCGAACGCCAGTCCTCGGGCAGCAGATAGTCGAGGACGTCATCGATCGAGACGGCGCCGACGAGGCGGTGCGCCTGGTCGACGACGGGGACGGACACGAGGTTGTAGCTCGCGAGCAGGCGCGCCACCTCTGCGGCCGATGCGGTCGCAGGAAGGGCCTCGACCGTGTCGTCGATGATCGCCCCGAGCCGCTCGTGGGGCGGGTAGCGGAGCATCCGCTGGAAATGCACCGTGCCGAGGAGGCGCCCCGTGGGCGTCTCGTAGGGAGGCAGCGTCACGAACACGGCCGCCGCGAGCGCGGGGTGCAGCTCGTGACGCCGGATGAGGGCGAGCGCCTCGGCGACGGTGGCATCCGCCGAGAGCACGATCGGCTCCGGCGTCATGAGACCGCCGGCGGTGTCGGGCCCGTACTTCAGCAGGGCGCGAACGTCCTCCGCCTCCTCGGGCTCCATGAGCTCGAGGAGCTCTTCGCGCTGGTCCTCGGGCAGCTGCGCGAGGACGTCCGCCGCGTCATCCGGTTCCATCTGGTCGAGGATGTCGGCGGCGCGCTCATCGCCGAGGGCTTCGAGGATGTGCACCTGATCGTCCTCGGGCATCTCTTCGAGGGCGTCGGCGAGGCGGTCGTCGCTGAGCTCTTCGGCGACTTCGAGGAGGCGCTCGTCGGGCAGGTCGAGGAGGGTGTTGGCGAGGTCGGCGGGCTTCAGCTCCGAGTAGGTCGCGACGAGCTGTTCGGCCGACTGCGCCTCGCCCGGGGCCTGCTGCTCGCGGACATCCGCCCACTCGGCGAACGTCGTCGGGCCCTTGCCGAAGGGGGAAGCGGTGGTCTTGGGCTTCCGCAGGAACAGCTGCCCGATGTCCCACTCGCCGAGGCGATTGCGCTCGATCGCGACATCCTCGATCACGGCCTCGCCGGAGCCGTCGGTGAAGTAGACGCGTCGACCGAGGAGTTCGGCCATGACCCGCACCTCGCCGCCGCGCTGCTGGAACCTGCGCACGTTGATGAGGCCCGTCGTGATGATCTGGCCGGTCTGGATCGAGGTGACCCGCCCGATCGAGAGGAAGACGTTCCGGCGACCGGGGATCTCGACGACGAGACCGACGACGCGCGGGGGATCGTCTTTGCGGTAGATGACGACGACGTCACGGACCTTGCCGAGCCGGTCGCCCGCGGGGTCGAAGACGGTGCAGCCCACCAGGCGTGCCACGAAAACCCTCTGCGTACTCACCCGTCCAGCGTAGTCCGCACAGGCCCCGCCGCCCGGTTGCGTCGTGAGAAGATGGGCCGATGAGCATGATCGGCGGAGCACCGCAGCACGACGGCGAGAGGATCGCCGAGTATGCGACCTACCAGGCCGCCCAGGAGGCCGTCTCGAAGCTCATCCAGTCGGACATCCCGGCCAGCGAGATCGCGATCGTCGGTCATGGCCTGCGCTCCGTGGAGACCGTCACCGGACGCCTCGGCTACGCCGCCGCCGCGAGGTCGGGAGCCATCAACGGCATCCTGCTCGGGCTGCTGTTCTCGGCGATCTTCGTCCTCGGAACGCCCAACGCGGCCATCCAGCTGTTCATCGGCGTCATGTTCGTCGGCATCGCCGTCGGAATGCTCCTGAGCCTCGTCATGTACGCGCTGCTGCGCCGGCGTCGCGACTACACGTCGGTCACGCAGGTGCTGGCCGACCGGTACGAGATCACCGTCCTCGCGACGAGCATCCACCGCGCGCGCGAAGTGCTCGGCCGCACGGTCGCACACCCTGCGCCCGCCGCAGAACCCGTCGACCTCTCGATCCCGCCGCAGTACGGCGAGCGGATCGATCCCCACACGGCGCCCGGGCAGAACGGGTCGGGGCAGGGTGTGCCTGGTCAGGGCGCGTCCGGTCAGGCCGGCTCCGATGGGGCGAGCGGCGGCGACCAGCACCGATGACCCGCCTCGCGGTCGCGCTTCCGAACGGCGAGGTGACGGTATCGGCCGAGCTCGAGTCGCCGGCATCCGAACCGTGGGCGGCGCTCGCCATCGCGCACGGCGCGGGTGTGGGGATGGACCACCCGTTCCTCACCGGGTTCGCCGGGGCCCTGCAGGCATCCGGTATCGCGACGCTCCGCTTCGCCTTCCCGTACCGCGAGGCGGGACGACGGATGCCCGGGCCGCCCGCCCACGCCGTCGCGACCTGGGCTGCGGTCGGCGCGCACCTCACGGCGACGGTGCCCGGGGTGCCGTTCGTCGCGGCCGGGAAGTCCTACGGCGGACGGATGGCGTCGATGGCGGCGGCCGAGGGTGTCATCGATCCCGCCGCCCTCGTCTACCTCGGCTACCCGTTCCACGCGCCGGGGAAGCCCGACGCCGAACGCGGTGAGCACCTGGCCGACGTGCGCCCGCCGCAGTTGTTCGTCGAGGGCGACGCCGACCCGTTCATCCAGCCCCTCGACCGCTTCGAGCGGGCCGTGGCGACCGCGCCCGACGCCGAGATCGCATGGCTGCCCGGGGCGCGGCACTCCTTCGAGGTCGCGGGGGTGAAGCGGACGCCCGAGGAGGTGGGCGCCTCACTCGCGGACGTGGTCGTGCCGTGGCTCTGCCGCCGACTCGGGGTGCCGACCCGCGCGTAGGCGCGCCGAGGCCGCCGAGCTCCGACGACGTGGCCGCTCACGCGCGCAGTCGGGCGATCCAGGCCTCGACCTCGTCGGCCGTGCGCGGGATTCCTCCAGAGAGGTTCTCCACGCCGTCCGCCGTGACGAGGACGTCGTCCTCGATGCGCACGCCGATGCCACGGTACTCTTCCGGGACGGTCAGGTCATCGATCTGGAAGTACAGCCCGGGCTCGATCGTGAACACCATGCCGGGCTCGAGCACCCCGTCGTAGTACATCTCGCGACGCGCCTGCGCGCAGTCGTGGACGTCGATGCCGAGGTGATGGCTCGTCCCGTGCACCATGTACCGGCGGTGCTGGCCGCCCGCATCGGCATCCAGCGCCTCTTGCGCAGTCACGGGAAGAAGGCCCCACTCCGCGGTGCGCTGCGCGATGACGGCCATCGCCGCTTCGTGCACGGCGCGGAACTTCACGCCCGGCCTCGCGACGGCGAACGCCGCATCGGCCGCTTCGCGGACGGTTTCGTAGACCTTCCGCTGCACGTCCGAGAACGTGCCCGAGACGGGAAGGGTCCGCGTGATGTCGGCCGTGTAGAGGCTGTCGACCTCGACGCCCGCGTCGATCAGGATGAGGTCTCCCGGGACGACCGCGCCGTCGTTGCGCGTCCAGTGCAGGTAGCAGGCGTGGGGCCCGGATGCCGCGATGGTGTCGTAGCCCTCGCCGTTGCCCTCGATGCGGGCCCGTTGGTGGAAGATGCCCTCGACGGCGCGCTCGCCGCGCGGCGTGGCGATGATGCGGGGGAGGTCCGCGATGATGTCGTCGAAGCCACGGGCGGTGACCTCGACGGCGAGTCGCAGCTGCGCGATCTCGTAGGCATCCTTCACGAGTCGGAGCTCCGAGACGAACCGGGTGAGCTCATCGTCCTCGTCGAGGACGAGGTCGCCGTCGCGCGCCTCGAAGGCGTCGATGTGCGCGGTCGTGAGCGCGAGATCGGATGCCACACCGCGCAGCGCCGGGCGAGGGCCGATCCAGAACTCGCCGATCGTCGCGTCGCCGTAGAACTCGGCGGTCGTGCGGTCGGCGCGTTCGCGGAGGTGGAGGGTCACGTCGTGACCGCTCTCGCCCGTCGGCTCGAACACGAGCACGGAGTCCGGCACCGAGTCGCTCGCCCACCCGGTGAGGTGCGAGAACGCCGAGTGCGCGCGGAACGGGTAGTCGGTGTCGTTGGAGCGCTGCTTGTACGCGCCGGCGGGGATCACGAGGCGGCGGCCCGGGAAGGCAGCCGACACGGCGTCGCGGCGGGCGGCGGCGAACGTCGCCTGCTCGCGCGCGGGCGGGACCAGGTCGGGGCGCTCCGCCCAGCCCGTCGAGATCGTGTCGAGGAAGCCCCGCGGGAACGGCTGCTTGCGGTTCTGGTTCTCGACCGGTGCCTCGGCGGTCTCGGGGGAGGTGGTCGCGTCCGTGCTCATGAGTCCAGTCTCGCACTCCTGCGCGGGTTCGGCCGGTGTGCGCTCGCCTATCCCGCGCGCTCGAGCTGGACGACGAGCGGGCGGTGATCGCTGCCGCTCTCATCGAGCGAGGTCAGCACGACCGAACCGGTGGGCTTCCAGGCATCCGTCGCGAGGACATGGTCGATGGGGGAGCCGAGCAGCGTCGGCCACGCCGTCGTCCAGGTGCCGACGGCTGCCGTCCCGGTCGCGACCGCGGCATCACGGCAGTGGCCGAAGTCGGCGCCGTCGACGCCGAGACGGTCCATGTTGTCGATCGTGGCGTTGAAATCGCCCGCCATGATGACGTCGGCGCTCGCACACTGATCGGCGAGCCACGTGAGCCCCGACCGCCAGTGCTCCATGTCCTCGGGGCGAGGTGCGATCGCATGAGCGGCCACGATCGTCGGGCCGGTGCCATTGACGGGCATCGCCACCACCGAGGGCACCGTCGTCGTGTTCGATGCGCCGCCCGACTCCGACCGCACGACGGCGTAGTCCCCGAGCGCGGGGGAGATGAGCAGCGTCGTCGAGTTGGCCGCCCAGCCGGGGTACGCCTCGTGATGCGCCCACATGGGCGAGCCCAGTTCGCGCATGGCGACGGCGACGGCCTCGCCCGTCTCGATCGTCGTCTCGGGCAGAGACACGACGTCGGCGCGCATCGCGATTGCCGTCTGCGCGATCAGCTGCGGGCTGGTCGCCGAGCCCGCCGTGTTCCACGTCATGATCCGCAGCGACGTCGCCGTCTTCTCGGGCAGCCCATCGCCGCCCGTGCCCCGGAGCATCAGGATGCCGCCGTTCGCGGCGGCTCCGAGGACCGCGATCACGGCGATCGACGCGGCGAAGGCGCGGAGCGGCCGCGCGAGCGCCGTCAGCGCGGCCACCACGAGGACGACGACGAAGACCACCACGAGAAGGCCCCGGAGCGACACGATCTGCGCGAACGGGAAGGTCCGTTCCAGCCGGAAGAACTGCGGCCACGTGACGATCGCGGCGGCGATCGCCGCGAGGACCGTCACCAGAAGACCGAGCAGGCGGAACACGGTCGTGACTCTACGTCACACAGCCTGGGAGCAAGCCACACGATGCGACCGGATACGCTCGGATCATGTCCGTGCCCTTCCACGGTCCGAGCGATCTGCATCTGCATTCGGACCGCTCCGACGGCACCGAGCCCCCGGCCGGTGTCATGGCATCCGTGCACCGTGCGGGTCTTCGGACCGTCGCGCTCACCGACCACGACACGACCTCGGGATGGGCGGAGGCGGCCGACGCGGCGGTGTCACTCGGGTTGACGTTCCTCCCGGGGATGGAGCTCTCCGCACGCCACGAGTGGCGCAGCGTCCACGTGCTCGGGTACCTGTTCGACCCCGACGACGAGGCCGTCCGCGCGGTCACGGATCGGATCCGTTCGTCGCGCCTGACGCGTGCGCGGGAGATGGCCGACCGGATCGGGCGCGACTTCGACCTCAGCTGGGATGACGTGCAGGCCCAGACCGCCGTCGGCGCCACCGTCGGACGCCCCCACCTCGCCGACGCCCTCGTCGCGATGGGCGTCGTCCGCGATCGGGGTGAGGCCTTCGCCGGCATCTTGCACCCGCGGAGCGACTACTACGTCGCACTGTACGCGCCGGACCCCGTCACGGCCGTGGCGGCGATCACGGATGCCGGGGGTGTCGCGATCATCGCGCACCCGGCGGGGCGGGCGGGCCTTCTGCCGAAGCGGATCGTCGACGGGATGCTGGATGCCGGGCTCGCGGGGTTCGAGCTCGGTCATCGCGAGAACGTCGAGCCCGCGCTCGGGGAGCTCCGACGCCTCGTCGCCGAGCGCGATCTCATCGTGACCGGGTCGAGCGACTACCACGGCCTCGGGAAGCCGAACCAGCCGGGCGAGCACACGACCTCTGACGAGATGGTTGCGCGCATCATCGCCGCCGGAACGGGCAGCGCCCCCGTCCACCCCTGACCGCGGGGGTCGGAGGGGACGAGGGCGCTGGGAGGATGTCGGTCAGGCGAGCGCCTTGGCCTTCAGCGCCTCGAACTCCGCCGCGGAGATCGTGCCCGCGTCGAGCAGCGCCTTCGCTTGAGCGATCTGGTCCGCCGGGGTCGCGGTGCCGGCGACCGACTTGATGTACGAGTCCGACGCGGCCTTGTACTCCGAGACCGCCGCCGCCTGACGGTCGGCCATGCCGCCGCCGCGCGCGATCAGGTAGACGAGCGCCGTGAGCACGGGCAGGAAGATCAGGAAGATCAGCCAGACCGCCTTCGCCCATCCGCTCAGCTTCCGGTCACGGAAGATGTCGCCGATGATCGAGAACAGCGCCATCAGGTAGGCGAAGAAGACGAACACGAGCAGGAACCACCAGACGAGGTCCCAGAAGGAGCCCCAGAATCCGTGGTATTCCACGGTGGTGTCGATGAACCGCATGACGTGCCTTTCAAGAGGGAGAGTCGCGGCGAAATGCCGCTTGGGATCACCGTAGCGCGGTTGGGTGGGAGCGATTGCATCCGACGGCAGGCCTCACGCGCCGCGGGTGACCTGCGTGGATGCCCGCGGCGATGGCCGACAGGCGTCAGGACTGCGGAGCCTGCGCCGCTGCGCCCGCACCGCCCGAACCGCCGCGGCGGCGGCGACGACGGCGCGCCGGGGCCGGCTTGCCGTCGTGGTGCTCCTTGCCGGCGCCGTCGTGCGTTCCGCCGCCCTCGGCGTCGCGCTCCGACGAACCCGCTGCGGAGCCCGAGACATCCGATCCGCCGTCGGCGCCCTCGGCGAAGGTCGAGCCCACCGGGGTGCCGCCCGAACGACGACGGCGACGGCGACGCGTGCCGCCCTCGTCCGTCCCGGCCTCGGCGGCGTCCGCGGCGCGCTCCGGAGTCCGCGCGCGCTGCGTGCGAACGGTGTCGGTCTTCGGCGCCTTGGCGATCCGGCCCTTGGTGCCGGCGGGGATGTCGAGGTCCTCGTACAGGTGCGGGCTCGACGAGTAGGTCTCGACGGGCTCGGGCTGACCGAACTCGAGCGCGCGGTTGATGAGGGCCCACTTGTGCAGGTCCTCCCAGTCGACGAAGGTCACCGCGATACCGGTCTTGCCGGCGCGGCCCGTGCGGCCGGCGCGGTGCAGGTAGGTCTTCTCGTCGTCGGGGATCGTGTGGTTGATGACGTGCGTCACGTCGTCCACGTCGATGCCGCGCGCGGCGACGTCGGTCGCGATGAGGATGTCCTTCTTGCCCGCCTTGAACGCGGCCATGGAGCGCTCGCGCGCCTCCTGGCTCATGTCACCGTGGACGGCACCCGCGTTGAAGCCGCGGTCGTTCAGCTCGTCGACGAGGCGCTGCGCGGCGCGCTTCGTGCGCGTGAACACGACGGTCTTTCCGCGGCCCTCGGCCTGCAGGATGCGGGCGATGACCTCGTCCTTGTCGAGCGAATGCGCGCGGTAGACGAGGTGCTTGATGTTCGCCTGTGTGAGGCCCTCGTCGGGGTCGGTCGCACGGATGTGGATCGGGTTCGACATGAACCGGCGGGCGAGCGCCACGATCGGGCCCGGCATGGTCGCCGAGTACAGCATCGTGTGGCGGACGGGGGCGACCTTCTGGAAGATCTTCTCGATGTCGGGGAGGAACCCCAGGTCGAGCATCTTGTCGGCCTCGTCGAGCACGACCTCGGTCGCGTTCGAGAGGTCGAGCAGGCGCTGGTTGTTGAGGTCGATGAGACGGCCCGGGGTGCCGACGACGATCTGCGCGCCGGCCTTCAGCTGGTCGATCTGCCCCTCGTACGCCTTGCCGCCGTAGATCGCCACGACGCTCGTCGAGCGGTTCGAGGTCAGCATGTCCATGTCCTCGTAGACCTGGACGGCCAGTTCGCGCGTCGGAACGACGATGAGGGCCTTGACGCCCGGCGCCGGGTCGAGCCCGAGCCGCTGGACGACGGGGATGCCGAAGCCGAAGGTCTTGCCGGTGCCGGTCTTGGCCTGCCCGATGATGTCCTGGCCGGGGAGGCCGAGGGGGATCGTCTGCTCCTGGATGGGGAACGCATCCACGATGCCCTTGGCCGCGAGGGCCTCGACGATGTCGGCGTCCACGCCCATGTCGGTGAAAGTCGTCACTGATACATGCCTGTCTGGCGGTGAGAAGCCGCCGGGGTGAGGTGTCCACGCCCTTCACTCAGCCACAGGCGCGGTGGTCCCGATCCGTCGCCGGGACGGCTCCAGCCTACCCGAGGCCGCCCGAGGGGCTTCGATCGTGCGCCGCGCGTCCTAGGCTGTACCCGTGGTGACATGGCCCTGGCAGCGCGATCGCAGCGCCGCGCGAACGCTGAAACTGCGCTCCCGCGGAGACTACGGCGACGTCACCCGCGTCGATTTCGAGGAACTCGCGCCCCTGATCGACACCTATCTCGGCCAGGCCGCGTACCTGCAGCTCGGCTTCTTCGAGACGCTCAGCCAGCTGATCGCTCCCACGCCCGAGCTCACGCAGAAGGAGTCGCTCTCGGTCGCGGCGGGCACCGCCCTGACGAAGCACCGTGAGCTCGTCGGCGTGATCCGGGGGCGCGGCGACGACCCGCTCGAGCTGATGCTCCCGTTCCGCGAGCCGCTCGATGCCTTCCGTCGGGCCACGCACGGCGCGCGTCCGCTCGAGACGATGCTCTCGGTCCACATCACGGCGGGGATGCTCGACGACTTCTACCTGTCGCTCTCGGCGAGCTACGGCGCGACGGGGAACCGCGTCGCCGAGATCCTGCACGGCGACGGTCGCGAGGGCCTCGTCGGGATCATCACGGACGCCATCGCCGCCGACGAGCAGTGGCGCGACCTGCTGGCCCTCTGGGGGCGCCGCCTCGTGGGGGACACGCTGCTCATCGCGCGAGGGGCACTGCGCCCGCAGACGCTGGATGCCGCCGAAGAGAAGAAGGTCGAGCCGGTGTTCACGGCTCTTCTCGCCGGGCACTCGCGGCGGATGGCCGCCCTCGGCCTCGACGCCTGACCGGGGTCCGCTCAGGCGATGCCGAGGCGCAGGCGCTCGCGCGCGTCGTGCGTCGCACGCGAGCGCGTCAGGGCGATGAGCACCAGGGGAACCACGACGATCGGAGCGCCGAGCGACGCGAGCCAGAGGCGGAGGTCGTCCGCCGTGACGCCGACCCACGTGAGGATCGCGTACACGAGACCGCCGAGGACAGCGCCGAGCACGGGGGCGAAAGCCGCTCCGCGGGCCTCGCGCCCCGGCATGAGGAAGTGCAGCGCCGCACCGTAGGTCGCGCCGAAGATGAGCGCGAGGAGGATCTGCACGGGATCAGGCCACGAAGCCGACGCGGCGGGACTCTTCGGTGCCCACCTCGACGAACGCGATGCCGGCCGTCGGCACGATGAAGGTGTTGCCCTTGACGTCGGTGAACGTCACGGCCGTCTGACCCGATTCGAGCGCCGTCGAGACGGCTGTGGTCACGGCGTCCGCCGACTCTCCGGACTCGAACGTGAGCTCACGGGCGGTGTTCGCGATGCCGATGCGGATCTCCACGATGCCGGCCTCACCTTTCTGAAGAGGGTGTCGCCCGAGTCCGGGCGCTCTCAAACTCTACGACACCCGGGGCGTGTCGGCGCCGCCCGCTAGCGTGGTGTGCATGCCCCTCGACCCTGCCCAGCGCGCCGTGGCGGAGCTGGCGCGGGATGCCTCGGGGGTCGTCGTGGGCTCTCCCGGGTCGGGCAAGACGGAGGTCCTGATCGAGCGCGTGCGGCACCTCGTCGCGGGCGGCCTCCAGCCCGATGAGGTCCTCGTCCTCACGCCCAGCAGGCCCGCCGCGACGCTCCTGCGCGACCGGCTCGCTCTCGCCGTCGGTACGGCGACCGGGGGCGCCATGGCACGCTCCGTCGCGGCCTTCGCGTATCAGCTCGTCCGGGCCCACGCCGTGCACACGGGCCAGGAGAGCCCGCAGCTTCTCACAGGCCCCGACGACGATCAGCTCATCGCGGACCTCCTCGCAGGCGACGCGGAGGACGAGGCGTCCGGATCGCCGCGCTGGCCCGACTGGCTCCCGGTCGGCGTGCGCGCCACCGCCGGCTTCCGTGCGGAGCTGCGCACGCTCCTGGCGGAGTGCACGACGCTCGGCATCGAGCCGGGCGAGCTCGATCGTGGCGCGACGCGCCACGACATCGAGGTGTGGCACGCGGCGGCGTCCTTCGCGGGGGAGTACCACGCGGTACGCGACCGCCTGCGCGGCGCGCACCGCGATGCCGCCGGCCTCGTGCGCGAAGCGGTGGGACTCGTGCGGACGCTGCCGGATGCCTCTCCTGCGCTCGGCGTGCTCACGCGATTGCGCGTCCTCCTCGTCGACGATGCGCAGGAGCTGACGCTCGGCGGCGTCGAACTGCTCGAGGCGTGCCGCGCCCGCGGCGTCGCGGTGCTCGCCTTCGGCGATCCCGATGTCGGCTCGGGGTCCTTCCGCGGCGCGACGCCGGAGAACTTCGCCCGCCTGGCGGCGAGCGGCCCCATCCACGTGCTCGGCACGCCGCACCGGGGCACCGCGGCGCAACAGGCGCTCGTGGCATCCGTCACGTCTCACATCGGCGCCGTCGGCGTGGTCGCGCACCGTCGGCCGCCCCTTCCGGCGACGCCCGATGACAGCATCCGCGTGCTCGCCGCGCGGTCGCCCGCCGAGGAGCAGGACCTGATCGCACGCCTGCTGCGGGAACGGCACGTGCACGAGGCCGTGCCGTGGCGTGCGTGCGCCGTGATCGCGCACGACACGCGCCAGGTTGCGACGCTCGAAGCGGAACTTGCCGCGCGCGAGGTGCCGACGCGCGCGACGGGGCAGGGGCGACCGCTCGCCGCCTCGAGCGCCGTCCGCGATCTGCTGCGCCGTGTGCTGCTCGCCCTCGAACCGCCCGACACATGGGCGCCCGCCGATGTCGCCGACGCGCTGCGGGGCGGCGGCATGGACCCCGTGGAGATCCGACGCCTGCGCACGGCCCTCCGGCAGCAATCGCTCGCGGGCAGCCCGGCGGACGGCGTCGTGGCGACCGGCGCCGAGCTGCTCGCCTCCGGCCTCGCGCACCCGCTGGAGTTCGCCCTGATCGACACCCGCGAAGGGCGTCGTGCCGAGAAGATCGCCCGTGCGGTCGACCGGGTGCGGGTTGCAGAGGCCGCCGGCGCGACGGCGCACGAGCTGCTCTGGGAGGCGTGGGACGGCGTCGACGGCGACCGGGTCTGGGGTGCGGCGGCCGCAGGCACAGGCCCCGCGGCCGCGCAGGCGGGTCGTGAGCTGGATGCCGTGGTGGAGCTCTTCCAGGCGGCGAAGCGCCACGGGGAGCGGGCCGACGGAACCTCGCCGGTGTCGTTCCTGCGCGGCATCCTCGACTCCGACGTCGCGGAGGACCGCCTCCGCGCGGCGGCCGACGACGACGTCGTCCAGATCCTCACGCCGGCCGGGGCGCTCGGGCTCGAGTTCGACACCGTCGTGGTCGCGGGGGTGCAGGACGGCGTGTGGCCGAACCTCCGCTCGCGCGGCAGTCTCCTCGAAACCTGGCGGCTCGGCCTTCTGGGCGCACCCGACGAAGAACAGGCGCTCGACGCCGCGGATCGGCGGCGCGCACTCGTCCACGACGAGCTGAGGCTCTTCGCCCGTGCGTGCTCGCGCGCCCGTTCGCTCCTCGTCGTGACGGCCGTGGACGACGACGACACCGGGCCGAGCCCGCTGTTCGAACTGCTCCCCGACGCGCTGCCTCCTGCGCGCGGGGCCGAGCATCCGCTGACCCTTCGCGGAGCCGTGGCCCGTCACCGGCGGACTCTCACCGAGAGCCGCGCGGGCGAGAGCGCGCGCCGTCACGCGGCTGACCAGCTCGTCGTGCTCGCGGAGGCCCGGGTCGCCGGTGCCGCTCCGGACAGCTGGTACGGGGTGTCGGAGCCGACCTCGACGGCGCCCCTCCGAGACCTCGCACGGGAGGACGTGCGCGTGTCGCCGTCGCGTCTCGACGCGCTCGAGCGGTGCGAGCTCGACTGGGTCATCGCCGACCTCGGCGCCGACGCGGGCGGGACGACCGCCGGTGTCGGGACGATCATCCACGCGGCGATGGAGCAGGCCGACGGTATCGACGAGGCTTCCCTCTGGGAGGTCGTCGCCGCGAGGTGGGGCGAACTCGACTTCGAATCGGCGTGGCGCGACCGCGCGGAGCAGGCGCGGGCGAAGGCCCTCGTGCGCCGCCTCGCCCTGTATCTGCAGCGTTTCGAGGCATCCGGGGGCACGCTCATCGGCGCCGAGCCGCACTTCGAGGTCGAGATCCCGGTCGAGGGCGACGCCTCCGCCGCGGGCGAGGCACCCGCCGCTGGTGACGTCGGCCACGCCGCGGAAGGCCGCGTCATCGTCAGCGGGTACATCGACCGCGTCGAACGCACCGGCACCGGGAAGATCGTCATCGTCGACCTCAAGACCGGCAAGAACGAGCCGCAGACGGATGCCAAGGTGACCGACAACCCGCAGCTCGCGGCGTACCAGCTCGCCCTCGCCTCCGGGTCGATCCCGGAGGCGACGGACGGCGAGCCGGGCGGTGCGAAGCTCCTCGTCCTGCGGCCGACGGCGGCGACGAAGGACTACGCCGAGCCGACGCAGCCGCCGATGGACGACGAGGCGCGCGCGGCGTTCCTCGGCCGTGTCCGCAGCGCCGTCGACATCATGCGCGGAACGTCGTTCACGGCTCCCTTCGAAGAGCACTGTCGCGACGACTTCTCGTACGGACTGTGCCGCATCCACACGATCGGCCCGGTGTCGGCCTCGTGACCGCGATCGTGCCGCCGAGCCCCGCCGCCCTCGCAGCCGCTCTCGGACAGTTCCCGCCGACGGACGAGCAGGCGCGCGTCATCGCCGCGCCGCTCGTGCCGGCGCTCGTCGTCGCGGGGGCGGGCAGCGGCAAGACCGAGACGATGGCGGGGCGTGTCGTGTGGCTCGTCGCGAGCGGGCAGGTGGGGCGGGAGGAGATCCTCGGCCTGACGTTCACCCGGAAAGCAGCGGGCGAGCTCGCCGAACGCATCCATCGTCGCCTGGACCGGCTCGGGGAGTTCGAACGGCGCGGGCTCGTGCCGCACCTCGACGCACTGCACCGCGAGGGGCGGCTCGACGTCTTCCGCGCGATCGAACAGCGCGGCGGGGGAGAGGCGGAGCGCCGCGCGGCGCTCGATGCCCTCGCTTCGGCGGTCGTGACCGCGCAGGCCGGGACAGAGGCGGGTGCCCCCGCGGCATCCGGTCTTCTCGAGCGACCCGCGGTCGCGACGTACAACAGCTTCGCCGATGCGATCGTCCGCGAGAACGCGCTCCGCATCGGGCGGGATGCCGAGGTCGCGGTCCTCAGCGAGTCGGCGGCGTGGCTGCTCATGCGTCGCGTCGTGCTCGAGAGTGACGATCCGCGTCTCGAGGTGCGCGAAGAGGCGCTCCGCTCGATCATCGACGGCGCGCTGCGCATCGCGCGAGACGGCGTGGACAACCGCGTCGACTTCGCCGAGCTGGCGCGCTTCCCCGAGCGGTTCTGGGATGTCCTCGAGCGGCCCTCGACCACGTCGCGGGTGACCGTCTACGCGGACATCACGAAGGCGGCCGTCGCCCTCGGCGGGCTCGAGGTGCTGACGGAGCTCGCGGTGGAGTACGCACGCCGCAAGGCCCGCGCGGGGGTGATCGACTTCTCCGACCAGGTCGCCGGTGCCTACGACATCGTCAGCGCGCACCCGCAGGTCGGCGCCGAGCTGCGTGACAGGTACCGGGTCGTGCTGCTCGACGAGTACCAGGACACCTCCGTCGTGCAGACCGACCTTCTGGCGGCCGTGTTCCGCGGCGGCGCCGTCATGGCGGTCGGCGACCCGCACCAGTCCATCTACGGGTGGCGCGGCGCGAGCGCCGGCAACCTGGGCGGGTTCGCCGCCGCGTTCTCGAGCACAGGACGCGCCGAGACGTACTCCCTCATGACGAGCTGGCGCAACAGCGTCGACATCCTGACGTCCGCCGGCGCGGTCCTCGCCCCGCTCGCCGACAGCGCCCCCGTCGCCGTCGACGAACTGCGCCCGCGACCGGGTGCCCCCGCGGGGCGGGTCGAGGTCGCCTTCGACCTCGACATCGACGCGGAGGCCGAACGCGTCGCCGCCTGGTTCGCAGGCGTCCGCTCGGAGCGGGCTGCGAACGGCGAGCCCACGACGGGCGCGGTGCTCTTCCGCAGCAAGAAGCACATGGTGCACTTCGCGGACGCGCTCGGGCGGCACGGCATCCCGCACCGGATCCTCGGGCTCGGGGGACTGCTGTCGACCCCCGAGGTGACGGACGTCGTGGCGGCCCTCCGTGTCATCAGCGACCCGCGCGCCGGCTCCGCGCTCATCCGCTTGCTGTCGGGGCCGCGCTGGGCGATCGGGCTCGCGGACCTCCGCGCGCTGTCACGGCTCGCGGCACGGATCTCCCGGCACGACAGCGCCCTCCAGCCGCTCGAGGCGGACGTCATCGAACGGATCCGCACGTCCGCGGGGGACGAGCAGGGCTCTCTGATCGACGCGCTCGACTTCGTGCTGCGCCACCCCGCCGAGCACCGGTGGCTCGAGGACTTCACGCCCGCGGCGCGTGAGCGCCTGCGCGATGCCGCTGCGGTCTTCGCGGGCCTCCGGCGTCAGGCGACGCTCCCCGCGCCCGAGCTCGTGCGGCTCATCGAGCTGGAGCTGCGCCTCGACATCGAGCTCGCCGCGAACGAAGCGCGCGGCCCCGCGCGGATCGCGAGCGACCAGCTGCGCGCCTTCGTCGACGAACTGCACGGATTCCTCGCGACCGACGAGCGCGGGTCGCTCACGAGCCTCCTCGCCTGGCTCGACCACGCCGAGCGGCTGGACGAGTTCGCGCCCCGCACCGAGCCGCCCGAGGAGGACGTCGTCCAGCTGCTGACGATCCACGGGTCGAAGGGGCTGGAGTGGGATGCCGTCGCCGTCGTCCGTCTCGTCGAGGACGAACTCCCCGCCAAGCCGCGCGAGGGCGTCGGCTGGCTGCGGTTCGGCATCCTGCCGTACGACTTCCGCGGCGACCGGGATTGGCTGCCGCGCTTCGGGTGGACCGCGGCCGATGCACCCACCCAGCAAGACCTCCGCGACGAGTTGGGACGCTTCAAGGGCGCGCTCACGGATCGGCAGGTCGAAGAGGAGCGCCGTCTCGCGTACGTCGCGGTCACCCGCGCGCGCGAGCATCTGCTCCTGAGCGGTTCGAGCTGGTCGGGGACCAAGAACCCGCGCGGGCCGAGCCCGTTCCTCCGGGAGATCGCGGATGCCCTGGGGCGCGATCTCACGGTCCCCGAGGACGCCGGCGACAACCCCTTCGAGGGACGTCGCCGGACGCTCCAGTGGCCGCTCGACCCGCTCGGGTCGAGACGGCCCGCCGTGACCCGAGCCGTGCAGGCGGTGCGGCAGGCGCAACACGACGCCGAGAGCGCGCCGCCCGCCCCCGATCCGGAGCTCGCGCTCCTGCTCGCCGAACGCGAGGCGCGCGAGAATCCGGGCCCGCCGGTGGCTCCCGTGCGCATCCCCGCGTCACGGTTCAAGGACTTCGTCGGCGACGCGCCGGCCCTCGGCCGTGCGATGCCGGAGCGCCCCTACCGTCAGACCCGCCTCGGCACGCTCTTCCACGCGTGGGTCGAGCAGCGGTCGGGGCTCACGGGTGTCGGGGCATCCCTCGACGACGCGCTGTGGGAGCTCGACGAAGACCTCGCACCGGCGGAGGACGCCGAATCGTCGGCCCTCGCCGCTCTGCAGCAGCGGTTCCTCGCGTCGGAGTGGGCGGCGCTTCAGCCCATCGAGGTCGAGACCGAGATCGACGTGGCCGTCCCCGACGCCCTCGGCGACGGTCGCCCGCACGTCATCATCTGCAAGCTCGATGCCGTGTACCGTCGCGGCGAACGGATCGAGATCGTCGACTGGAAGACGGGGCGCCCGCCCCGGACGGCGGCCGAGCGCGAGGAGCGCCTGCTGCAGCTGCGGCTCTACCGCGACGCCTACCACGCGCGGCACGGCATCCCGCGCGACCTCATCGACGTCGTGCTCTACTACGTCGCCGACGACGTGATCCTCCGCGACTGACGCGGCGCGAGGGTGGCGCTCAGGCCGTCCCGGTCCAGCGGCGCAGGGCGTTCCGTGCGGCCGCATCGGGGTCGTCCGAGCCGACCTCTTCGTCCTCTGATTCGGCCGCGGCAGGCACCTCACCGGTGGCGTTCAGCCCCGTCCACGCGGACAGTTCGATGGGGGCCGTCGCATCGGGGTCGACCACACCCGTCGCGGTGCTCGCCTGCTCGATCAGGGTCGACAGCGTGTCGGCGTCGTACGTGTCGGTGTGCATCGAGGTGTCGACGGGTCCGGCCGACCCGGACGGCACGCGGGCGCTCGCGGCGATCGCGTCATCGGCGGTCACGGCCCCCGGGGTCACGGCGGGTTGATCGCGGACACTCTCATCGAGCGAGCGGAGAAGCGCGACGGCGTCGTCCACGACGTCTGCCGCGCCTGTCGTGTGCCCGTGCACGAGCCACCGCGCGAACTCGAGCTCGGCGTGCAGGCGCGCACGTTCGGCGAGCTGCGGGTCGGGCGCGCGGTGCGACGCGTGGGCGTACGTGTCGAGCACGTCATCGCGTGCGTCGGGTGCGGATGCCGTCCAGCGGAGGTCGACGGCCGGGTCGCCGACACTGAGCGAGCCCCAGGTCAGCAGCCCCGTCACGACGGGGAAGCCGTCCGCGTCGTCCTCGAAGACGAAGGACGCGGGGTCGACGCCGCCGAGCACGACGGTCGTCTCGAAGCGCCAGAGCGCGTCGGATGCCAGGGCGGTCGACCACCTGCGCAGCAACCCGAAGGGGAGGAGGCCGGTCGCCTCAGCACGGTCGAGCAGGCGCTCGGCCTCGTCGCGCACCTGCGCGGAGGTCTGCACGGGCAGCCCCGCGTCGCGGATGACCGTCACGGGGAGATCGTGGACCTGCGCGGTCGCGGTGCCGAGTGCCGTCGCGATGCCGGGGCCGGCGGGCACGTGCGCCGCATCGACACGGTAGCCGGGCAGGAGCGTCTGCACGAGCGTGTGGCGACCGTCGACACGGGTCTCGCCGAGCACATCAGGTGCGCCGAAGGGCAGGACGGCGCGCACTCCGGCCGTGAGCGAGGCGAGCGCCCGCGACTCTGCGCGCAGGTCCGCGTCTGCCTCGTCGTCCACGGGAACGCGCACGACGACGCGGCGGCCGTCCTCGAGTTCGGCGACCGCACTGTCGTAGCGCCCCGACGTGCCTTCGCTGAGGATGCCCACCTTCGTCACCTCGACGCGGGGCAGGGCCGAGGTCACCGACGCGGCTAGAGTGAGGGGTGAGCGTGCCATGCCCCCAGGGTAGGTGTGAGGTGCCCCCGGAGAGCGCGCGCCACGCCCGGCAAGGAAGGTCCCGCATGCTCGGTTGGAACGCGCCCCTGCTGCCCCCGCTGGCGCGAACGGAGATCGACCGCGCGGCCGACGAGCGCGACGAACCCGGCCTCCTGGATCGCCTCCGCGCGGATCCGCTGGCGCGCGTCATCGCCGTCCGCGGCGACCGCACGCTGCTGTCCGTCTCCGGTGACCGTCTGCACACCCTCGCGCCGGACGAGATCGGAGAGCGCGCCGAGTGGGCCTTCCTCGGTCGCGACGACGACGGGCGTGCTCTGTTGCTCGCGGCCCTGCCCGATTCGGCGGAGCCTGCTGCCCCAGCCCTGTCCGGAGGGGCTGAGTGGGGGAGCCTGCGCGCCGTCGGCGGCGTGCTCGAGGCGGTTGACGCGGGCCTTTTCGCGACCGCGGTGTCGCTCGGTCGGTGGCTCGTCGACGCCCCTTTCTGCTCCGCATGCGGCACGCGCACCGTCATCCGGGCCGCCGGCTGGGCGCGGACGTGCCCCTCGTGCCGTCGCGAGCACTTCCCGCGCACCGACCCTGCCGTGATCGTCGCCGTGACCTCCGCGGACGGAGAGCGGATCCTCCTCGGCAAGAACGCGCTCTGGGCGGACCGGAACATGTACTCCACATTCGCCGGGTTCGTCGAGGCGGGCGAGTCCCTCGAATCGGCCATCGTCCGCGAGATCCGCGAGGAGGCCGGCGTCGAGGTCACCGCGAGCGGGTACCGCGGGTCGCAGGCCTGGCCCTACCCGCGTTCGCTCATGATCGGGTTCCGCGCGAAGGTCGCGGCGGATGCCACGGCGACGCCCGACGGCGTCGAGATCGTCGACGCGCGCTGGTTCGACCGTGCCGAGGTGCGGGCGGGCCTCGCCGGGGCCCGCGAGTTCGCGCTCCCCGGCTCGGCATCCATCGCCCGCGCCCTCATCGAGGAATGGGCGCACGAGCGGACGGACCCGTGAGCGACCCGCTCGCCGGCCTCGACGAGCAGCAACGGGCCGCGGCATCCCTCCTCCGCGGCCCCGTGTGCGTGCTCGCGGGTGCCGGTACGGGCAAGACGCGCGTCATCACGCACCGGATCGCGCACGGCGTCGACACCGGCGCGTACTCGCCCGCGCGCGTCATGGCGGTCACGTTCACCGCGAAGGCGGCGGGCGAGATGCGCGGACGTCTGCGTGCCCTCGGCGTGGAAGGGGTCGCTGCGCGGACCTTCCACGCGACGGCGCTCGCCCAGCTGAACTTCTTCTGGCCGCAGCTCGCGGGTGACTCGGCGCCTTCCATCGTCGACAAGAAGGTGCGCGTCCTGGGTCAGGCGGCCGATTCGCTGCGCCTGCACCTCGACGCGGCAACCCTCCGCGATGTCGCGAGTCGCATCGAGTGGCGGAAAGTCGCGATGCGCACGATCGAGCAGGATGCCGCGGCGCACCCCACGGGCCTCGGCGGGCTCGACGCCGGCGCGGTCGCCGACATCATGCGGGCCTACGAGAAGGTGAAGGACGAGCGGCGCCAGCTCGACTTCGAGGACGTGCTCCTCGCCTGCGCGGGAATGCTCGAGTCGGAGCCGCGGGTCGCCGCCGCGGTGCACGAGCAGTACCGCCACCTCACGGTCGACGAGTATCAGGACGTCTCGCCCGTCCAGCAGCGGCTCCTCGAACTGTGGCTGGGGGAGCGGCGAGACCTCTGCGTCGTCGGCGATGCGAGCCAGACGATCTACTCGTTCGCGGGCGCCGACCCGCGCTACCTGCTCGAGTTCGCGGGGGCGTACCCCGATGCGCATGTCGTGCGACTGGAGCACAACTACCGCTCCGACCCGGCGATCCTCGAGGTCGCGAACGCCCTCATGCGCGGGAGGCCCGGTGCGCTCGTCCTGTCGTCCGAGCGCCCCGCGGGTCCGGCGCCGACCGTCAGCGCGTACGCCGATGACGCGGCGGAGGCGGCGGGCGTCGCCGCGGCGGTCGCAGATCAGGTCGCGGCCGGGACGCGTCCCGACGAGATCGCGATCCTCTACCGTGCCAACGCCCAGTCGGCGCCGCTGCTGTCGGCGCTCGCGGCACGCGGCATCCCCGCATCGGTGCTCGGCGGAACGCGCTTCTTCGACATGCCGGAGGTGCGGCAGGCCGTCATGGCGCTGCGCGGGGCATCCGTCGCGCCCGTGGAGACGACGTTCGTCGCCGCCGTCCGCGACGTGCTGCGTTCTCTCGGACTCACCGACGACCCGCCGCCTGCGGGAGGTGCGCTGCGCGACGCGTGGGAGGCTCGCGCCGCCGTGCTGCGGCTCGCGGAGGAGGCGCCGGGCGGCACGACTCTGCGCGCCTTCACCGACGGGCTCATCGCCCGCGGACGCGACCAGCACGAGCCCGCGATGCGCACCGTCACGCTCGCGACCCTGCACGCGGCGAAGGGCCTGGAATGGCCGCACGTGCACCTCGTCGGACTCTCGGAGGGGCTTCTGCCGATCTCCTACGCGACGAGCCTCGAGCAGATCGCCGAGGAGCGGCGTCTCGCGTACGTCGGGATCACGCGGGCCGCGCGTACCCTGTCGCTGTCGTGGTCGGAGCGTTCGGGGGCGCGCCCGCGTCAGCGCTCGCGGTTCCTCGAGGAGATCGGCACAGGCACGCTGCGTGCATCCGCTGCACGCGCCACACCCTCCGCACCTCGCCCGAGGTGAGGGTCACCGACACGGCGGCGGATGCCGGTTCGGCCATCGCCGCTCGCAGAAGCCGCGCCGACAGCACGGCGGCCTCCAGTACGAGTGCCGCGTCGGTGTAGGGCGCCCGCCGTCCGACGAGCTGCGCCGCGACGAGCGGCCACTGCGGGTCGGCTTCGGTCCGCTCCGCGTGGCGGCAGGAGAGGCAGGCGGTTCGGCCGGGGACGACGACGGGCCCGGCCGTGACCTGGTCGCCGTTCAGTTCGATCGGCAGGTGCGGAGTGTCACGCGCCATGAGGGCGGCGGCACGGCGCGGGTCGACGAGCCCGTCGGCCACCAGGATGACGGGCGTCGCCGTGTCGGCCCCGTCATCGACCCAGCGCCTCACGTCGGCGGCATCGATCCCCGCCGCCCGCCACCCGTGCGCGAGCGCCTCCGCCGCCGCGAAGCCCAGATCTCCGGGGAGCTCGGCGCGGACGGGCAGCGCCGGTGTCTCGGCGGGCAGCAGTGCGGTGCCGATCGCGGCGACGAAGCGCTCGGCCTCGATCTGCGACGCACCGAACGCGCGGGCGAGCGGCACGAGCCTGTCCTCTCCCACGCCCTCGGGGTCGAGGAGCGCGTCGAGCACGCGCTCCTGCCAGGGCGTGACGGCGTCGAGGCGCACGTCCGTGTCGGCGCCGAGCTGGAGCGACGTGTCGGTGCGCCAGAGCGGTCGTGAGGACGGGGCGAGTCGCAGCATGCGCCGATCATGCCCGGGCGCCTGCCGCGGTCGCGCTCGTTGTCCACAGGTCAGACGGGGCGGGGGTCCTCCGGAGCATCGTCCCGTCCGTCCTGCCCGTCCTGGCCGTCGCGAGGCGTTTCGCCGCTCTCTTCGGCCGCGGCCTGCGCGAGCAGCTCGTCGAGGGCGTCGTCGAACGCGTCGCGCGGCGGCGCCTCGCCCGCGGCACGAGCGGTGAGGCGGGCGATGAGCGACTCCGGCGCATCGATGTCTTCGGACGTGGGCATGAGGTCCGGGTAGTCCCACAGGCTGTCGCGCTCCGCGGTGCCGACCGCGTCGGTGACGGCGCGCCACATCGCCGCCGCCTCGCGCAGGCGCCGCGGGCGCAGCTCGAGGCCGACGAGCGAGGCCATCGCCTGCTCGGCGGGGCCTCCGACCGCGCGGCGGCGACGGACCGCCTCCGCGATCCGTGCCGCCTCGGGAAGGCGCGCCGTGGCATCCGCCGTCACGACGTCGACCCAGCCCTCGATCGTCGCAAGCAGGTTCTCGAGGCGGGAGAGGGCAGCAGCCTGCGCCTCCGTCCGCGGCGGGATCAGCTCGCCCGAGGCGAGGAGCGACTGCAGCTCTTCGGGGTTGGAGGGATCGAAGCGCCCGGCGAGATCCTCGAGGCGCGACGTGTCGATGTGGATGCCGCGGGCGAACTCCGTCACCTGCGTGATGACGTGCAGGCGCAGCCACTTCGCGTGGCGGAACAGGCGCGCGTGCGCGAGCTCGCGCGTCGCGAGATACAGCGCGAGCTGGTCGTCGGTGACGCCGAGGTCGCGGCCGAAGTCGGCGAAGTTCTGCGGAAGGATCGCCGCGACCCCGTCGGGCATCACGGGGATGCCGACGTCGCCGCCCGAGACGACCTCGCGCGAGAGGCGACCGATGACGCCGCCCACCTGCGCGGCGAACAGCGACCCGCCGATGCGGCGCATGAACGCGCCGGCGCCGGCGACCATCTGCCGCATCTCGTCGGGAAGCTGCTCGTCGATCGCCGAGGTCATCGCCCCCGCGATCGAGTCGGCGACGGGCTCTGCGAGCTCCTGCCAGATCGGGAGCGTCTGCTCGACCCACTGCCCGCGGGTCATCGCGACAGCGGGCTGGGCGAGGTCGGAGATCGTCGTCGCCTCGCTGAGCCACAGCGTCGCGAGGGCGAACGCCTGGTCGAACTCGGTGCGCTCGCCCGTCGAGATGCCGAGGCCGTCCTGGTTCGCGAGGTGCAGGGCCTGCGTCTTCGCGGTGCTCCAGTCGATCTCGCCGGAGTCGCCGGCCGCCCCGGCATTCGTGAAGGCGGCCTGCATCTGGGCCATCATCTGCTGCAGCATCGCGGGGTCGAGGCCCATGCGGGACAGGCCCTCCAGCTGTACGGGATCGAGGGAGCCGTCGCCCCCGAGGAGGTTTCGCAGCATGTCACGCAGGTCGTCGGGATCGAAGCCGTCGGGGGAGTCGTCGTCAGCCATGTCAGGCGCCTTTCAGCAGGCTCAGGTCGTCGCGCTCTACGCTAGTCGCACGGCTTCCGCCGCGGCGCGCCCGGCGCCGCAAGATGAGGGTCGACTGTACGCCGATCGCGAACGACCGGCCGGAAAGGGCTGTCGTGGCACTGTTCGACGAAGGGATGACGGTCGTCCCCGCGCCGCGACGGCGGATGCCCCGGGCGATGACGGTGGGGATCTGGTCCCTCACCGTCGCACTGTTCTCGCTCCTCGCCCTCACCGTGCTGCCGACGACCTTCGTCATCCAGCAGCCCGGGCCCGTCTTCAACACCCTGGGGACGGTGAAGACCTCCGCGGGTGAAGAGGTCCCGCTCATCTCGGTCGACGGGGCTCAGACGTACCCGACGAAGGGTGCGCTCGACCTGCTGACGGTGCAGGTGGCGGGTTCGCGCGAGCGCACGTCCTCCTGGTTCGAGCTCGCCCTCGCCTGGTTCGACCCGGCGAAGGCCGTCCTTCCGATCGACGACGTCTTCCCGAAGGGGCAGAGCACCGAGGAGCGAAACCAGGAGAGCGCCGTCATGATGGTCGACTCCCAGAAGGAGGCGACCGCCGCGGCGCTCATCCACCTCGGCTACGACGTCAAAGCGATGGTGCGGGTGTACGGGCTGACCGATGACTCCGCGGCGCAGGGCATCCTGCAGAAGGACGACATCATCCGTGCGGCGAACGGGACGCCGATCACCGAGACCGACCAGCTGCGAGCCGTCATCAACCAGGGCGCCGGGGCGCCGGTCGAGCTCGAGATCGAGCGGGACGGCAAGACCCTCACCGACACCGTCACCCCGAAGTCGGCGACGACGGACGGCAAGACCACGTGGCTCATCGGAGTCACGACCCTGCACGACTACGACTTCCCGATCGATGTGACGATCCAGCTCGACAACGTCGGCGGCCCGTCGGCGGGCATGATGTTCGCGCTCGGCATCGTCGACACGCTGAGCCCGGGCGAGCTCAACGGGGGCGAACAGGTCGCCGGCACCGGCACGATCGATGCCGCGGGCGAGGTCGGGCCGATCGGCGGCATCCGGCAGAAGATGTTCGGTGCCGTCGGTGCGGGAGCGCATTGGTTCCTCGCGCCCGCGTCGAACTGCGACGAGGTCGTCGGTCACGTCCCCGCGGGGCTCCGCGTCTTCTCCGTCTCGACGCTCGATCAGGCGATCACGGTCCTCGACACGATCCGCACGGGTGGCGACCTCGACGCGCTTCCCACCTGCACGGCGCCATAGCCTTCGCCCAGCATCCACTCGGAGTGCCCCGCCTAGGATGGAGGGGTGACCACGACCTCAGCGCCGAATCAGGCCACGCCGAGTCCCGTCCGCCGCGCGATCGGCATCACCCTCGCCGTCATCGCGGTCATCGTGGTGGGCTTCTTCGTCTTCGCGAGCCTGTTCGCCGATTGGCTGTGGTTCGACCAGCTCGGATTCTCGAGCGTTCTGTTGACGCAGTGGACGGCGCGCGTCGTGATGTTCCTCATCGGCTTCGCGGCGATGGCGGTCCCCGTCTTCGCGGCGATCCAGTTCGCCTACCGCCTGCGGCCCGTGTACGCGCGCCTCACCTCGCAGCTGGATCACTACCAGGAGGTCGTCGAACCGCTCCGGCGTCTGGCGATGTGGGGCATCCCCGTGTTCTTCGGCTTCTTCGCAGGCTTCGCCGCGTCCGCGCAGTGGGAGACGGCGTGGCTGTGGGCGAACGGCGTCGACACCGGCACGGTCGACCCGGAATTCAACATGGACGTCGGGTTCTACCTCTTCTCCCTGCCGTTCCTGAGCGCGCTCCTCGGGTTCCTGTCCGCCGTGCTGCTCGTCTGCCTCGCGGTCACGGCGCTCGTGTCCTACCTGTACGGGTCGGTGCGCGTGGGCCAGCGCGAGCTGCGCATCTCGAAGGCGGCGCGCATCCAGCTCGCGATCATCGCCGGGCTCTACCTGCTCGTGCAGGGCGCGAGCCTCTGGCTCGACCGGTACAAGACGCTCACCGCGCAGAGCGACCGGATCACGGGCGCGAGCTACGTCGACGTGCACGCGATCATCCCGGGGCTCACGATCCTCTCGATCGCCGCCGCGTTCGTCGCGGTCCTCTTCTTCGTGACGGCGGTGATCGGCCGGTGGCGGTTCCCGCTCATCGGAACGGCGCTGCTCATCGTGTCGTCCCTCGTGCTGACGGTCGCGTACCCGTACCTCGTCAACAACATCCAGGTGCGACCGAACCAGGAGACGCTCGAGAGCCCCTACTACCAGCGCAACATCGACGCGACGAAGGCCGCGTACGGCATCGCCGGACTCGAGAAGAAGGACTTCACGGCGGCGACGGATGCCGAGCCGGGTCAGCTGCGTGAGGATGCCGACACGACGGCATCCATCCGCATCATGGACCCCGCGATCATCCCGCCCACGGTCCGTCAGCTCGAGCAGTACCGTCCGTACTACCAGTTCTCCGACCCGCTCGACGTCGACCGCTACCAGATCGACGGGAAGTCGCAGGACACCGTCGTGTCTGTACGCGACCTGAACCTCGCTCAGCTCGGCGCCGCCGCATCGTGGTACACGACGACCCTCGTCTACACGCACGGCTACGGCTTGGTCGCGGCCAAGGGCAACGAGCGCACGAACGACGGGAACCCCGTGTTCCTCGAGCGCGGCATCCCGACGGCGGGCACCCTCACCGACCAGACGAAGTACGAACCGCGGGTCTACTTCGGTGAGAACTCGCCGACCTACTCGATCGTCGGCGCGCCCGAGGGCGTCGACCCGATCGAACTCGACTACCCGCGCGGAACCGACGGTGCCGCGCAGACGAAGAACACCTTCACGGGCGACGGCGGCCCCGCGGTCGGCAATCTCCTGAACCGGATGATCTACGCGCTGAAGTTCCAGTCGACGGACATCCTCTTCTCCGACTCCATCAACGAGAAGTCGCAGATCCTCTACGACCGTGACCCCATCACGCGCGTGCAGAAGGTGGCACCGTACCTGGAGCTCGACAACGACCCGTACCCGTCGATCGTCGACGGGCGGATCGTCTGGATCGTCGACGGCTACACCCTGAGCTCCAACTACCCGTACTCGTCGCTCGTAAGCCTGCGCAACGCGATCAGCGACACGACGAACAGCAACCCGCGGGTGGCTCTCGACGACGTGAACTACATCCGAAACTCGGTGAAGGCGACGGTCGACGCCTACTCCGGCAAGGTGACGCTGTACGCGTGGGACGAGACCGATCCGATGCTCCAGGCCTGGCAGAAGATCTACCCCTCGACGCTCAAGCCGGTCTCGGACATGAGCGCCGACCTCATGAGCCACGTGCGCTACCCGACCGATCTCTTCAAGGTGCAGCGCGCCATGCTCGGGACCTACCACGTCGATGACGCGGCATCCTTCTACGCCCGCGACAACGCGTGGCGGACGCCGGATGACCCGGTGCAGAAGAACAACATCCTGCAGCCGCCGTACTACCTGACGATGAAGATGCCCGGCCAGGAGTCGCCGACGTTCTCGATGTTCACGTCGTTCATCCCCGCCTCCGAGGGCGATGAGGCGCGGAACGTCCTGATGGGGTACCTCGCCGTCGACTCCGACGCGGGGGCCGTGGCCGGCCAGAAGTCCGCCGACTATGGGAAGCTGAGGATGCTGCAGATCAGCGCCGACGTCAGCGTCCCCGGGCCCGGCCAGGTGCAGAACACGTTCAACTCCAACGAGACCATCTCGCAGCAGCTGAACCTGCTCAAGCAGGGGCAGTCCGAGGTACTCAACGGCAATCTGCTGACGCTCCCCGTCGGCGGTGGTCTGCTGTACGTGCAGCCCGTGTTCGTCCAGGCCTCGAGTGGGACGAAGCTGCCGACGCTGCGGAAGGTGCTCGTCGCGTTCGGTGACAAGGTCGCCTTCGAGGACACCCTGCAGGAGGCGCTGGACGCCCTCTTCGGCGGGGACTCGGGGGCATCCACCGGCGACGGCGATGTCACGCCGACGCCGAGCCCGAGCGAGTCCGGTCAGCCCGGCGGGGGCGACACGGGGGGCGGTTCCAGCTCCGACGTCGCCTTCCAGGCGGCGCTGAAGGAAGCCCAGCAGGCGATGACCGACCGCGACACGGCACTGAAGAGCGGCGACCTGACGAAGTTCGCCGAGGCCGACGCGCGTCTGACCGCGGCCGTGCAGAAGCTGCTCTCGCTCAGCGGACAGTGATCTCCATCTGGTGGGTGGGCGCTCACGAGGTGAGCGCCCGCGCCCACCACCAGATCAGCAGAAGCGTGACCGCGAAGCCGGTGCCCTGATTGAGCCAGAGGAAGCGGTCCCAGCCGCGCGTGGCGCGGTCGGCCGTGGCATCCGTCACCGTGCGGTACGGCCAGACCGTGGCGAGGTAGGGCAGCGCGAGGAGGGCGGCGAGTGGCCCGGGCCACGAGGTCGCGAGCATCGCGACCCCGGCGAGCGCATAGGCGATGAGCGCGAGCCGGACGGTGCGAGCAGGACCGAACGCCGTCGCGATCGACGCGATCCCCGCCGCCCGATCCGCCGCGACATCCTGCACGGCACCGAAGGCGTGCGAGGCCACGCCCCAGAGGAAGAACGCCAGCAGGATCGCTGCCAGCGGCAGTGTGAGTTCCGCTCCCGCGAGCACCAGGCCGTAGACCGCCGGGGAGACGAAGTGGATGCTGCTCGTGACCGAATCGGCGACGGGTCGCTCCTTCAGGCGCAGCGGCGGCGCCGAATACGCGACCACGAAGAAGAGGCTCAGTGCGAGCACGACCCACGACACGGGGGATCCCACGATGACGAGGAACACGATGAACGGTGCGCAGGCGAGTGCCGCGGCCCAGAGCGTCGCGCGGTGCAGTCGCGGATCGAGCACCGCGCCGTGTGCGCCGCCTTTGCGCGGGTTGCGAAGGTCGGACGCGTAGTCGAAGACGTCGTTGATCCCGTACATGGCGAGGTTGTACGGCACGAGGAAGAAGAGCGTGCCCACGACGAGAGTCGGATCGATCTCGCGCGTCGTCAAGAGGTACGCGGCCGCGAACGGGTACGCCGTGTTGACCCAGCTCACCGGGCGCGAGGAGACCAGCAGCTGCCGGATCACGACTCCGGCTCCGGGTCTGTCGCGTCCGCAGCCCGAGGGCTGAGCAGCGACCGGACGGCCGGGACCATGAAGGCGGCGGCCAACGGATACGAGAAGTCCTCGATCGGCGCGAGGCCGACGCGGATGCCGCTGATGAGGTGCGCGGGATAGGTGAACAGGTCGGCGGCGATCATGAGGTTGTCGAAGACCGCGGTGAGGATGACGAGCACGATCGCCGTGAGTGTCGATGCGCGCAGGCGTTCGCTGAAGCGCGGACGGACGGCCGAGGCGAGTGTCACGATGACGGCGACGACGAGGAACGGGAGCACGATGAGCGCGTAGGTCATCGGGCACCGTCCTCGCGGGCGGTGCGCCGTCGCGCGCGCAGGCGAATCGCCGTGGCGTGCACGACGAGGGCGAGATGACACAGGAAGGCGAGGAAGACCGGTTCCTCCAGCGGGAGGTGCGGGGCCAGATCTATCCCGAGAAGCAGTGGCGAGTCGCCCCTCACGAACACTCCCGTCGCGATGCCCGCGGCATCCCACGCGAGGAAGAAGACCGTGCCGATGACGACCGCGAGCCCCGCGGGTACGGGCGCTGCCCAGAGGGCGAGGCGATGCCGCGCGTCGAGGACCATCATGCCGGCGAACGAGACGAGCAGGAGCAGCAGGTAGAGCCCGGGCACTGTCACTGCCCGATCGGTGCCGGCTCGGGGAGGCGGGCGGCGCCACTGCGTCCACGCACACGCTTCACCACGAGTTCGGCCGAGATGAGACACATCGGCAGTCCGATGCCGGGGAGGACGGACGTTCCCGCGTACAGGAGCGACTCCACCCGGCGGGAAGCGTTCCGGGGGCGGAACAGGGCGCTCTGGCGGAGCGTGTGCGCGAGGCCGAGGGCACCCCCGCGCCACGCGCCGAGATCGGCTTCGAAATCGGCGGGGGCGATCGTGCGTCGCACGCGGATGCGGCTCGCGAGATCCGGGATCTGCGCCCACTGCGCGATCTGGGCGATGACGCGGTCCGCGGCCTCTTCGATCAGTGTGTCGCCGGCACGGCCGACACCCCCGTGTCCGAGCCCCGGATCGGCGGGCATCGGCACGAGCACGAAGAGGTTCTCCGCTCCGGCCGGCGCGACCGTGTCGTCGGTGGCCGAGGGTCGGCAGATGTAGATGGAGGCGGGATCCGGGATCCGCCCCGCGGGGCCGAACACATCCGCGAAGTTCCGCTCCCAGTCCTTCGCGAACAGGAGCGTGTGGTGGGCGAGCTGCGGAAGCTCGCCATCGACTCCCAGGAGAAGCAGGAGGGCGCCCGGGCCGGGGTTGCGTCGCCGCCACCACCGCTCGGAGTAGCTGCGGTCCGTCTGGTCGAGCAGACGTGCCTCGGTGTGGTGGAGATCGGCGGTCGAGACGACGAGGTCGGTGCGGTGCTCGGTGCCGTCGGCGAGGCGGATGCCGCGCGCCCGCCCGGACTCGACGATGATGCGGTCCACCGGGGTGTTCGTGTGCAGGTGCGCGCCCGCGCCCTCGGCCAGCCGCGCGATCGCCGCGATCACCTCCGTGAACCCGCCTCGCGGGTAGAGGACGCCCTCGTCGAGGTCGAGGTGGCTCATCAGGTGGTAGAGCGCGGGCGCCGTGTCGGGCGACGCGCCGAGGAACACGGCGGGGTAGCCGAGGATCTGCCGCAGCAGCGGGTCCTCGAACCGCGCGGCGACATGCTTCTCCAGAGAGCGGGCGAGCAGGGGCGCGAGCGTGGGGAGGCGGCGCAGGAGCGCGGGATCACGGAGGCTTTCGCCCGTCGCGTATGTGTCGTAGAGGAAGCGGTCGACCGCGAGGTCGTAGGCCTCCCGAGCGGAGTCGAGGTAGGCATCCAGGCGTACTCCGGCGCCCGGTTCGCGATCCTCGAAGAGGGCGCGCGCTGCGCCCCGCCCCGAGACGACATCGACCACAGGGCCCGCCCCGGCGGCATCCGGCTCGCCGTACACCCGATAGGCCGGAGTGAGCGGCACGAGGTCGAGCTCGCGCTGTGCGGTGGTTCCCAGCAGACGGAAGAAGTGGTCGAACACCTCCGGCATGAGGTACCAGCTGGGCCCCGTGTCGAACCGGAAGCCGTCCTGCTCCCATGAGCCCGCCCGGCCGCCCAGTTCATCGCGCGCCTCCCACAGTGAGACATCCCAGCCCTCCCGTGCGAGCAGCGCCGCCGTCGCGAGGCCGGAGATTCCTCCGCCGACCACCGCGGCCGTACCGCTCACGCGACGACCCGCCTCGGAGGCCGACCCGCGATCGCTTTCGCCGCGATCGTCGCCTTCACCGAGGTCGGCACCGAGACGCGGCCCTCCGTCGTGTCATCACGCAGGCGCCGGGCGAGCTCCGCGAACAGTCCGTGCGCCGTCGTGACCGCCCGTCGACAGTCGGCAGGCAGCAGCGGGATCGCCGCGGCGGCGGCATCCAGGTCGCGATCGATGCGGTCCAGGACGGCCGCGCGGTCGACGCCCTTGCCGTCGATGCCGAGGTAGTCGCGCCCGAGGCGGTCGCGGTCGTCGGCGAGGTCGCGCAGGAAGTTGACGTCTTGGAACGCCGAGCCGAGCCGGCGCGCCCCGTCGGTGAGTTCGGCGGCGGGTGGCGTGTGTGCCTCCCTGCCGGCGTTCACGAAGACCTGCACGCACATGAGACCCACGACCTCAGCGGAGCCGTACACGTACGCGTCGTGGGACGACGCGTCGTGCTGCATGCGGGTGAGGTCGGTGCGCATCGAGGCGAAGAAGGGGCGGATGAGGTCCGTGCCGATGCCGCACTCGCGAGCTGCCAAGGCGAATGCATGGACGATGAGGTCGGTACTGAAGCCGCGCTCGACGGCGGCGAGCGTCTCCGCTTCGAACGCGTCGAGGAGGAGACGCTGAGTCGGTGCGGGCAGGCCCGCGCTCGCCGCGGCGCCGTCGACGATCTCGTCGGCGATCCGCACGAGGGCGTACACGCTGCGGATGCCGGTGCGCACCCGCGGCCCGAGAAGACGGCACGCGAGGGAGAAGGACGTCGAGTATGCGGCGATGACGGCGCCGGCGGCATCCTGGGCGCACCGGTCGTAGAGCGTCGGTGCGGTCATGGCACCCGACTCTCCACCGCATCGGCGATGCGGGCCAGCAGCGACACGGTCGGCGCGGGAAGCTTCGGATGGGAGGCGTTCGCGCGCGCACGCTGGAGGGCGTCGCCGACGAGTGCGACGACGTCGTGCCGCGCGCCGCTGGCTTCCAGCACGCGCTGGGCACGGCGGACCGCCACAGGGCCGGTGTGGGCGAGTGCGAGGGCGGTGCGCACTTCGGGCCAGGCGTCGGTGTCCCGCGCGATGCCGATGAGGGGAGTCCGCTTCGCTTGGCGCAGGTCCGCACCCGGGGCGCGACCTGCCTGCACCCGCGTGCCGAACGTGCCGATGAGATCGTCGACGAGCTGGAAGGCGAGACCGAGGTCGGCGGCGGCGTCCGCGAGCGCACGCTGCGCGCCGCGCGGAGCCCCCGCGAGGATCGCACCCGCCACGAGCGGGGCTTCGAAGGAGTATGCGGAGGTCTTGTCGTGTGCCGCGCGCAGCAGGGCATCCGTGTCGGGAACGACCCGGTAGGCGGCGTTCTCGACATCGGCGAGTTCGCCGGCGGCGGAGACGAGGATCGCCTCGTCGAGGACGTCGATCAGCTCGGTGCGGACGCGGGCGTCCGCACCGATCGAGGCGACCAGACGCGTCGCCTCGAACAGCAGGAGGTCGCCGGCGAGGAGCCCCGCCGCCCTGCCGACGGCGGCCGTGTCGTCGGGGGTGGCATCGTGACGGCGCGCACGATCCTGGAAGCGACCGGCGACGTTGGGCACTCCGCGCCGTTCGACGTCGCCGTCGATGATGTCGTCGTGCACGACGAAGGCGGCGTGGAGCAGTTCGAACGCGGCGGCGACCTGCCAGGCGTCCTCGTCGGACACCGCCGCGTGGGCGGGTGCGGAGAACGATCGGTACGAGGCGACGACGAGCCGGGGGCGCAGTCTCTTCCCGCCGGAGGCTGCGGACGCCGCGGCCTGGGTGAGGTGCGTGCTGCCGCCGCCGAGAGCCCCGCCGCGGCGGACCAGGCGTTCCAACGCGGCGTCGATGGCGCCGTCGACGCCGCGCTGATCGGTGTCGTCGAGGGCGATCATGCCGGCGCCCCGGTCATGAGGGGAGCGAGCCCATAGAGGTGCTCGGCCTGCAGCACGAGCCACGGGCTGAACGCCCACGGCGTCGCGCGCAGTGATGCGCGCAGGTCGTGCGCGTCGACCCAGCGGAACTCGACGACTTCGTCGGGGTTCGGGTGGGGGTCCCCGGCGGCGCGCGCCGTGAACACCGGGCAGTGCTCGTTCTCGACGATGCCGCTCGCATCGACGGCGCGGTAGCGGAAGTCGCCCAGCACGAGTCGGACATCCTCGATCCGAAGACCGAGCTCCGCCTCGGCACGCCGATGAACCGCGTCGACCATAAGCTCGCCGGGCTGAGGATGCCCGCAGAAGGAGTTCGTCCACACGCCCGGCCACGTGGGCTTGTGGAGTGCGCGGCGCGTGACCAGCACCTGTCCTGTCGGCGAGAAGACGTGACAGGAGAATGCGAGGTGAAGGGCGGTGTTGCGGGTGTGGACGGTCGACTTCGGCGCTGTTCCGATGGGCTCACCGCTCTCATCGAGCAGCACGACCAGGTCCGTGCCCGTGTCGCCGTCGATCATGATCGCCCTCCCTCCTCTCGCTTTTGCTAGGCAGACTAGCGATACTACTCGATCCTAGCCGCAGGGCAGAGGGGCGTCCATGTCTTGCGCGCGGCGCGAGCTTCCCCTAAGTATCGGATGCGGCGGAGGGCGATCTGCTCGCCGAAGGCGGCGGGCGCCGCCTTCGGCGGCAACCCTTCGGGTGCGTACACATGCGGCGGGAGATGGGGGCAGGATCGCAGCGATCTGAAACCGGCGATCGCGAATGCGGGGGTTCGCCGCCCGCGCCTCGGCGGAGTCGGGGCGCCTGCCGCAGTCGATCGGACGAGATGGCCCGCACGGATGACTCTCGTCGGCGCATGCCGAAGGCCCCGGAAGCCTTGCGGCTTCCGGGGCCTTCACTTGTTGCGGGGACAGGATTTGAACCTGCGACCTCTGGGTTATGAGCCCAGCGAGCTACCGAGCTGCTCCACCCCGCGGCACAAGAAGATAGCCTAGCACGGGTTCGCGGGTGCGGGTGCCCGTTTGCAGGCATCCGGATGCGAGAGGCAGGATGAGCGCATGACCGAAGCCGCGCCGCCTGCCCGCTCCGGGCCGCCGTCGCGGCGTGATCTGCGCGAGGGCGATGACCGTGCGGACGGGCGCGACGAGACGCCGAACGAGCGCGCAGACCGCAACTGGACCGAGGCGCTGCAGGAACTGCGAGTGCTTCAGACGGGGACGCAGATCCTCACGGGGTTCCTGCTGGCGCTCGCGTTCCAACCCGCGTTCGGCGATCTCGGCTACGCGCAGCGCGTCTTCTACCTCACGCTCGTCGTGCTCGCGGGGCTCAGCGCCATCGTCGCGCTCGCACCCGTCGCACTGCATCGCATGGTCTTCGGCCGCCGCGAGAAGCGCGTCGTCGTCGCCTACGGGCACGCCGCGCTCGTGACGGCTCTCGTCACCGTCTCGCTCCTGCTCGTCGGCGTGCTCGCCTTCGTCTTCGACATCGTGCTCGGTGCGGCGGCGGCCTGGACAGCCGGGGCGGTCGCCGCGGCGGCCGTGATCGCGATGTGGCTCGTCTTCCCGCTGGCCCTGCGCAGACAGGGGATGACACGATGACGGATGCCACGGGCCGCCCGATCGGGGTCGCCGTCGCCCAGTTCGCCCCGACCGCCGACGAGGCGGCGAACCTCGAGGCGATCGCGGAGCTCACCGGGACCGCGGCGCGCCGCGGCGCGGAGGTCGTGCTGTTCCCGGAGTACGCGAGCTACTTCATCGATCCGTTCGACGCGTCGCTTCTCGAGCACGCCCAGAACGTCGACGGTCCTTTCACGACGGCCCTTCGCGCGATCGCCGAACGCCACGGCGTCGAGATCGTCGCGGGCCTGCTCGAGAGCGGCGACGGGGAGCGCGTGCGCAACACCGTCGTCGCGGTCGATGCGGGCGGGGTCCAGGCGACCTACCGGAAGCTCCACCTGTACGACGCCTTCGGGCAGCGCGAGTCGGACTGGGTCGAGGCGGGGGGTCTCGATGCCCCCGAGACGTTCGCGGTCGGCGGCGTGCGGTTCGCCCTGATGACCTGTTACGACCTGCGGTTTCCCGAGGTGGCGCGAACGCTCGCGGACGCGGGGGCGCACGTCGTCCTCACGGCGGCGGAATGGGTGCGCGGACCGCTCAAGGAGCACCATTGGCGCACGCTCCTGCAGGCGCGCGCCATCGAGAACACCCTGTACGTGGCGGGGGCCGATCACCCGCCGCCGCTCGGGGTGGGCGCCTCGATCGTCGTCGATCCGCAGGGGGTCGAGATCGCCGGGATCGGCACCGCGACCGACGTGGCCGTGGCGTTCGTCGACGCGGCGACCGTCGACCGGGTGCGCCGCATCAATCCGTCCCTCGCCCTCCGGCGTTTCCGCGTCGAGCCGCGCTGACCGCCGCCACTCTCAGTCGGCGGAGGTGAGACGCGCGAGACGGGCGGATGCCTCGGCGATGACTTCGACCCGCTTGCAGGCGGCGAACCGTACGAGGCTCGCATACTCGGCGCGGTTCGCGGGGGATGCGAAGGCCGTGAGGGGGATCGCGACGACACCGGCGCGCTCGGGAAGGCCGCGGCAGAAGTCCGCGGCATCCTCGCCCGCAGCGAGCAACGGCGCGGCGTCGGCGACCGTGAAGTATGTCCCGGCGGGCTCCGACACGTCGAAGCCCGCCGTGCGCAGGCCTTCGCCCAGCTGATCGCGCTGGCTGCGCAGCGTGTCGGCGATGCCCGTGAAGAAGGCATCCGGCAGCGCGAGCCCGGCGGCGATGGCGTGCTGGAAGGGCGTGCCGTTGACGTAGGTGAGGAACTGCTTCACGGCGAGGACGGCGTCGACGAGCGGCGCGGGACCGGTGACCCAGCCGATCTTCCAGCCGGTCGCGGAGAACGTCTTTCCGCCCGACGAGATCGACAGCGTCCGCTCGGCCGCGCCCGGAAGCGTCGCGATCGGGGTGTGCGGAGCGCCGAACACGAGGTGTTCGTACACCTCGTCGGTGACGATGAGGGCGTCGCGACGCTCGGCGAGCCGCACGATCTCGGCGCGCACCTCGGCGGAGAACACCGCCCCGGTGGGGTTGTGGGGGTCGTTGACGAGGATGAGACGAGTGCGATCGGTGACGGCGCGCGCGAGGTCGCCGAGGTCGGGCTGGAAGTCGGGGAAGCGCAGCGGCACCGTGACGAGGCGCGCGCCGGCGAGTGCGACGCAGGCGGCGTATGCGTCGTAGTACGGCTCGAACACGACGACCTCGTCCTCGGGCGAGTCGATGAGGGCGAGGATCGTCGCGGCGAGCGCTTCGGTTGCGCCCGCGGTCACGAGCACCTCGCGTGCCGGATCGAGCGCGACGCCGTAGAAACGGTGCTGGTGGGCGCTGATCGCCTCGAGAAGCGTGGGGACCCCCCGCCCGGGCGCGTACTGGTTCTCGCCCGCGGAGATCGCGGCACGCGCCGCGTCGAGCACCTCTGCGGGGCCGTCCTCGTCGGGGAAGCCCTGCCCGAGATTGATCGCGCCGGTGTGGTGGGCGAGCGCTGTCATCTCGGCGAACACGGTGGGAGCGGCGACACCGTCGGGGGAGAGGAGGCCCGCGCCCTGGGCCGTGCGCCGCCAGGCGCCGGGAAGGTCTGGCATCGCGCCAGCGTACATCCCTCGTTCTTGCGGCATGCATAGGGTGAAGCAGGCGCGGCCATACGGAACACACAGAATCGCGCGCGATGCTGGACACGTCCTGCAGAAGAAGGAACCGATCATGAGCGACAACGTCCCCACCTCGAACACTCCCGAGCCGACCGACGAGTCCGTGCGTCCGCCGCTGCCGCCGCACAGCGCCGACGCCGCCGCACAGATGCCGCCCGTCGCGCCTCCGGCCCAGCCCGCCGCCCCGGCTCAGTCCGCCCCGCTGGCTCAGTCCGCGCCGGTGCACCCCGGTGCGGCATCCGCTCACCAGCCGTACGCCGCACAGACGCCCCCCGCACACGGGCAGGCCCCGTACGGAGGCTATGCCGCGCAGGCGCCGTACACCCCCCCGCGCGTGCCGACGTACGCGGAAGCCGCCGCGCAGTATGGGACGGCACAGCCCGGCCCGGCACAGCCCGGCTCGCCCACACACGCGACGCAGCCGACCGTGCCCTACGGGTCGGCCTTCGGCGGGGCCGCTGCCGCCCAGCCGTCCACCTCGTCGTCGACCACCCAGCCGTCGGCTCAGGCGTCGGGCAAGGGCGGTGCCGGCAAGGTCGTCGGGATGATGGTCGCCGCGGCGCTCGTCGGCGGCGCGGCGGGGATCGGGGGCGCCGCGGCGTGGGCCTCCTTCGTCCCGACCTCCCAGACCGTCGCGGTCGCGACCCCGCAGAACGTCACGGTCAACAACACGGACTCCGTCAACCAGACGACGGCGATCGCTGCGAAGGTGGTGCCGAGCGTCGTCACGATCGAGGCATCCTCAGGATCCTCTGGCGGCACGGGCTCGGGCGTCGTGCTCACGAGCGACGGCTACGTCGTCACCAACACGCACGTCGTGACCCTCGACGGTGAGACAGGGAACGCCAAGCTCTCCGTCACCGCCTCCGACGGCAAGGTCTACGCGGCGACGATCGTCGGCACCGACCCCACCTACGACCTCGCGGTCATCAAGCTCAAGGGGGCGAGCGGCCTCACGCCCATCGAGTTCGGCGACTCGTCGAAGCTCAACGTCGGAGACCAGACGGTCGCCATCGGTGCGCCGCTCGGCCTTTCGAACACCGTGACCACGGGCATCGTCAGCGCGCTGAACCGGTCGATCCAGATCGCATCCTCGGCCGCGCCCAAGGGCGGCGACCAGCAGGACCAGTCGCCTCAGCAGGGGGAGCAGGACTCGCCGTTCCAGTTCGACTTCGGTCAGGGCCAGCAGCAGTCCGGCTCCGCCTCGATCTCGATCGCCGTCGTGCAGACGGATGCCGCGATCAACCCCGGGAATTCCGGTGGCGCGCTCGTGAACGGCGAGGGAAAGCTCATCGGCATCAACGTGGCGATCGCGTCGACGGGTTCGTCGAACGGCTCGGGCCAGGCCGGATCCATCGGCGTCGGGTTCTCGATCCCGTCCGACATCGTCAAGCGCATCTCCGACGAGCTCATCAAGGACGGTGCGGCGACGCACGGTCTGCTCGGCGCGACGGTTGGCAACGCCGCTGCGCAGGAGGGCGCGACGACCGCCGGAGCCTTGATCAGCGGGGTCACCTCTGGTGGCGCGGCCGCGAACGCCGGGCTCAAGAAGGGTGACGTCGTGACGTCCTTCAACGGCTTCCCGGTGACGGATGCCACGGACCTCACCGCCCAGGTGCGCGCACTCGCCGCCGGCAGCACGGCGAAGCTCGTCTACCTGCGTGACGGCCAGTCCGCCACCACGGAGGTCACGCTCGGGACGCTGACGGAATAGGCATCCCCGACCCGGACGCCACCCCGCGATAGGCTCGCGGGGTGGCGTCCTTCTCGTTCGGCGCCGGCAACGCCGGGAAGCTTCTGCGCATCCCGCTGTACGCGCTGGGACGCATCGCGACGGCGCTCGTGCCGCGCTCGCGCGATCTGTGGGTGTTCGGTTCGGCCGTGGGCCTCGCCGACGGGGCGTGGGCGCTGTGGGAGCACGCCCGGGCCGCGGGGGAGCGTGCGGTGTGGCTCACGGGATCGGCCGCCGACGACGAGGCGGCGCGGTTGCGAGGCATCCCCTTCGCCCGCAAGGGCACGCTCCGCGGCTTCCGGCTCACGGCGCGCGCGGCCGTCACGGTCGTGACGCACGGGTTCGGCGACGTCAACCGATACGCCGCGACCGGCGGGGTGATCGTTCAGCTGTGGCACGGCATTCCGCTCAAGCGCATCGGCCTCGACACGACGGCGACGACGGCGAGCCCCCTGCCCATCCTGCGCGGTCCCGCAGAGGCGCTCCTGTCCGCCCTGTACCGGCGCACGCAGGGCCGTATCCGCGTGCTGCCGGCCGCCTCGGAGCTCGTCCGCGGGAGGCTCGAGTCGGCGTTCGGGCTGCGCGGCACGCGCGTTCCCGTGACGGGGGAGCCCCGCACGGATGTCCTGACGCGCGGCACCGCGCAGGAGCGCCGCGCCCGGGCCCGCACACAGCTCGCGGAGCTCGTCGACGGCGTCGACGACGAGACGCCGATCGTCCTCTACGCGCCCACCTGGCGCGATGGCGCCGCGGACCCCGCCCTTCCCGGCGCCGACGACGTCGCGGCCCTCGTCGACGCGCTCGATGCCGCGGGCGCGCTTCTCCTCATCCGTTCGCACCACCTCGGCTCCGGGGACTACGCGGCCCTCCAGGGCGCTCGCACGCGGGCGCTCGGCAGCGACGTGGTCGCCGATGTCACGCCGCTCCTTCCGGGCATCGACGTCCTCATCACGGACTACTCGTCGCTCGCCTACGACGCGGCGTACGTGCCCGTCCCGACGGTCTTCTTCGCCTCCGACCTCGACGACTACGCGCGCTCGCGCGGGTTCTACGGAACGTATGCCGACGTCGCAGGAGCGGACCCCGCGCGCACGTGGCGTCAGCTCGCCGGCGACCTGCGTGCGACGCTCACGGAGCCCGCCGAACGCGCCCGACGCGCGGACACCGCGGCAGCGTTGAGCGCGCGCGTCCACGCCTACGCGGACGGTCGCAGCACCGAGCGCGTGTACCGCGAGATCAAGCGCATCCAGGCATCCGCCGCACCCATCGAGAGGGCCCCATGACGATCACCGCACGCCTCGACGACGACGCCGTGCCGACCCTCGTGCTCTCGGGGAAGGGGGCGCGGCCCCAGCGGGTGACGCTCACGGGGCGGCGCGCGGAGATCGCCGCGCGCCTGGCCGGGCGGGGGGCGACCTGGACCGCTCGGCTGCCGCTCGAGGCGGCGCGGTGGGGCAGGCCGGCCCTGCCCCTCCCGAGCGGCGAGTACACGTTGAGGATCGTCGACGCCGACGGCGCCGAGGGCTCGGTGGATGCCTCCGCCCCCGCACTCCTCACGGCGACGATGCGCGCGGAACTCGTGTCCGGGACGCTCGACGTCCGGCCGCCGCTCGACCCCGCATACGAGACGGGTGAGGGGCAGTCCGCGCTGGAACGCCGCTATGCGACGCGTCCGCGGGGCCTCGAGAACGCCGTCTTCTTCGAGAGCTTCTACGGACGCAACGCCGGCTGCAACCCGCGCGCGATCGACCGGGAACTCGCGCGCGTCGCCCCGAACGTCACGCGGTACTGGAGCGTCGTCGATCTCTCGGTCGCGGTGCCGGACGGTGCGATCCCGGTGGTCGAGGGGACGCCGCAATGGTGGCGCGCGCGGGGGAGCGCCCGACTGCTCGTCGTCAACGACTGGCTGCGTCGCCGGTACGCGCGCCGCAGCGGGCAGGTCGTGCTGCAGACATGGCACGGCACGCCGCTCAAGCGCCTCGCGCTGCACCGCCCCGGGTTCGACCCGCGGCGCATGCTCGCCGTGCTGCGGGAGAGCCGGCGGTGGGACGTGCTCCTCGCCCAGAACCCCTACGGGGAGCGGATCCTCCGGAAGGCCTATGCGTTCCTCCGCCGGCCCGTGTGGGTCGAGGGGTATCCGCGCAACGACGTGCTCACGACCGGTGACGGAGCGGCGACGCGGGCGGCCCTCGGGATCGCCCCCGGCGAGCGGGTCATCCTCTACGCACCCACGTGGCGTGACGATCGCGACGAGATCGTCGACTTCCTCGACCTGGCGCGTCTTGCGGCGGACACGGGCGCCGTCATCCTCGTCCGTGGCCACTCGCGCACGATCCTCCCCGGCTCGGATGCGCACGGAGAGCGGGTGATCGACGTGACGGCGTACCCCGACATCGCCGAACTGCTGGTCGTCGCGGACGCCCTCGTCACGGACTACTCGTCCGCCATGTTCGACTACACGGCGACCGGTAAGCCGATCGTCTTCTTCACGCCCGACCTCGAGCACTATCGCGAACAGCTGCGCGGCTTCTACTTCGACCTCGCGGCGTACGCGCCGGGCCCCATGGTCTCGACCCAGGACGCGCTCACCGAGGCGCTCGCCGCCGAGACCGTCCCCGCCGAGTATGCGGAACGATATGCGACGTGGCGGCAGCGCTTCAACGCTCGTGACGACGGCCACGCGAGCGAACGGGTCGTCGCGCGCATCCTGGATCAGGGGTTCGTCGAGCGGGGCTGACGGGCGCACCGGTCAGGCATGACCGGATGGGCAGGTCCGGGCAGCGGCGTTCGGGCAGCGGCGTCAGGGCAGCGGCGTGTTGCGATGCAGGCGCGACGTGTCGATGTTCTCACGCGCCCCGCTCACGGCCCCGACGAGGAATCCCGCGCCCCACGCGAGGTGCATCGACGGGATCACGACGAGCGCCCACAGCCGCTCCCGCCATCCCGGCCCCGCACGCCTGCTTGCGGCGTACGCGCCGACGAGGGCGAGGTATGCCGCGAGCGGCACATAGACGAGGGATGCCACGATCGACGGGGCTCCGCGCAGAACGCCGGTCAACTGCAGGACCCCCACGACGATCGCGAGCGCGACGACGCCGAGGAGGGCGGGAGGCGCGAAGAACCGCAGCGAGTTCCGCCTGCCGTAGCGGCGGACGAGTTCTCCGCGCCACGTCCCGGTCGAGCGGAACTGCCGGACGAGCCGGGTCCATCGCTCACGCGGCCAGTACGTGACGGCGAGCGCGGGGTCGAACCAGACGCGATACCCGGCGCGACGGATGCGGAGGTTCAACTCCCAGTCCTCGCCGCGGCGGATGGTCTCGTCGAAGGGCCCCACTTCATCGAGCACGCTCCGGCGCATGACGCCGAGATACGCCGATTCCGCCGGGCCGTCCGCGCCGCCGGAGTGATAGGCGCCGCCGCCGAGGCCGACGGGGGAGTTGTAGGCGCGGGCGACCGCTCGCTGGAAGGGCGTGCGCCCCTCGGCGCGCATGACCCCGCCGACGTTGGCCGCCCGCGTGCGGGTCAGAGTGTCGAGCGCCGTCGCGGTGTAGCCCGCGTCGAGCGCCGAGTGCGCGTCCACCCGGACGATCGTCGGATGCCGCGCCGCGCGGATCGCGAGGTTCAGGCCGATCGGGATGTCGGCCGCGGGGTTTCGGAGGAGGCGGATGCGCGGGTCGTCCGAGGCGAATCGCTCGGCGATGGCATCCGTGCCGTCCGTCGACGGTCCGAGGGCGAGGATGAGCTCCATCGGGCCGACGAACTCCTGCGCGAGGACGCTCCGGACGGCCACGGCGAGGTAGCGCTCTTCGTTCAGGACGGGCATGACGAAGCTGACCCCGGCATCCGGCGACGGGACGGGGGCATCCCTGTGGCCGGCTGCGACATCGTGCATGGCTCCGATCCTTTCACGCCCGGAGCCGGCAGACGGAGCATCGGTAGGCTGGGGCGGTGGGTCTCCTCTCCGACGGGCGCAAAGCCGCCGCACTCGTGCGCAAAGCCCTGCGCAACCGCGTCGCCGCGCGTGAGGTGCGGGCGACCCTCGCGGCGCAGGGCCCCCACACCGCCGGCGGGTTCCGCGTTGCGGTGTACTTCGCCGACGGCGAGGTCAACATGTACCAGATCCGTCAGTGGTACAAGCCGCTCGCGCACCTCGCCCAGACCTGGCCCGTCGTGGTGCTCGCGCGGAACCCGACCGGCGCACGGGCTATCCTCGCCGACGGGGGGATCCCCGTCGCTTTCGTGCCGACCGTCCGTGACCTCGAACGCTACATCGCGACGCAGGACATCGCTGTCGTGCTCTACGTGAACCAGAACACGCGGAACTTCCAGATGTTCCGTTACGGCCGCCGGTGGCATGTGTTCATCAACCACGGCGAGTCGGACAAGATGTACATGACCACCAACCAGTTCAAGGCGTACGACTTCGCGTTCGTCGCCGGTGACGCGGCGCGTGCGCGGCTCTCCCGCGTGCTGTGGGACTACGACCTCGATGCCCGCACGATCGAGATCGGCCGCCCGCAGGCGGACTACTATTCGGGCACGCTGCCGTACACGCCCGACGAGCGCACCGTGGTGCTGTACGCGCCGACGTGGGAGGGCGACCGCCCGTCCGCCCACTACGGGTCGATCCGTTCGCACGGGGAGGCGATCGCGGCCGCCGTGCTGGCATCTCCCGCGCACCGGCTGATCTACCGGCCGCATCCGCGTTCGGGTGTGGTCGATGCGGCCTACGGCGCCGCGCACCGGCGCATCGTCGGTGCGATCGAGGCGGCGAACGCGGCGGATGCCACGGCGCACCATGTCTACGACAGTGCCCCCGACCTCGGCTGGCAGCTCGCGGCCGCCGACGTCGCGGTCGTCGACATCTCCGCGATGGTCTACGACCGTCTCGCCGCCGACCGGCCGCTGATGGTCACGCGACCGGTCGATCCCGCGGCGGTCGTCGACACCCACGGGTACCTCTCCGATGCCGAGTGGCTGACCGCGGAGGCGTCGGTGACGTTCCTCACCGAGGCGGAGCGCGTGCTGTCCGATCCGGATGCCGTCGGCAAGCTCGAAGGCTGGGTGCGTCACTACTTCGGCGATACCGCGCCCGGCGCCGCGACCGCGCGATTCGAGGCCGCGGTCGCGACCCTGATGGCGCGGTGGCAGGCGTGGCACGCGGCGACCGGCGAGGATGCCGCGGAGGGTGCCGGCGACGACGCGGAACTCGACGATGACTGAGCGCGCTCAGTCCTCGGCCAGTCGCTCCACGGCGGCGAGGGGGATCGAGAGCCAGCCGGGACGGTGGCGAGCCTCGTAGATCGCTTCGTAGACGGCCTTCTCCAGTTCGAGTGCGGCGAGGAGCGGGCCGCCGGCGGCGCCGGGCATGGCCGCGGCGTAGCCCGCGAGGAACGCGGTTCGTGCGGCATCCGCCCAGGCGAGGACGGCCGGCACCGACGGCGGTCCCTCCTGCAGCACCGATCCGGCGACGTAGTCGAACGAGCGCAGCATGCCCGCGATATCGCGGAGAGCGAGGTCGGGTTCGCGCCGCTCCCCGATGGGCCGCATCGGCTCGCCTTCGAAGTCGAGGAGGACCCAGCCGCGCCCGGGCACCTGGAGGACCTGCCCGAGGTGATAGTCGCCGTGAATGCGCTGCAGGTCGGGCCAGTCGACGCCCATGGCATCCGCGTAGCACGCGCGGATCGCCGCCTCATGGGGGCGGAGCGCGGGCACTTCGACGAGCGCGATGTCGAGGCGTCGCAGCCAGGCGGCGGCCACGGTCTCGCGAGCGGTGCCGGTCGCGGGCCGCGTCGGCAGAAGCCGCGCCAGGTCGCGATGGACGTCCGCCGTCGTCCGTCCGAGGTCCGCGGCGGCCGCGGTGAAGTCCGTATCGTCGGCCGCGGCGCCCAGCGCGACGCGCCAGGCATCGGAGACGCCGGGGAAGAACTCCTGCGCGAACGCAAGCGACCCCGAGGCGATGTGCGCGCCGACGAGCGGGTCCGGCCAGGATCCCGTGACGGCGCCGATCACCGCGGGGACGTGGCTCGACCCGGCATCCGTGAGCACTGTCTGAAGCTCGATGTCGGGGTTCGTGCCTTCCTCGACCTGACGGAAGACCTTGCAGATGACGGGTCGACCCGCGGTCGGGTGGAAGATGATCGACGTGTTCGACTGCTCGCCGCGCAGCACCTCCGCCGTGGCTTCGACGCCCGGCGCGATCTGCCGCATCAGGGCGCTCGTGAAGGCGGGATCGTGCGGACCGTCGAGGAGAGTCATCCCGTCGGAGGTCGTGCCGATGACGGCGGCGCTCGGCGCGGGCGAAGGGTCGTGGCGCACGACGACCGGCACCTGATAGACGACCGGGCGGTCCGTCGCATCATCGGCGATGAGCAGGACCGACACCTCGGCATCCGGCGCGGCACCGTCCATGGGGATCTCCGCCAGCAGGCGCAGCCGCGCAGTCCCGCCCGTCGCGGCGAACCAGCGCTGGCGGGGCACCCAGTCGATGAGGAGGGGGAGTGCGTGATGCATGTGCACAGGGTAGCGGCGAACGTCGCGCCAGCGGCGCTGTGGGCGCGACGTGCCGCTGTCAGTCGCCGTCGCCGTCGGCGTCGACCTGGACCTCCGCCGCGAGGAGTTCGGTGGGCACGGAGAAGGAGATGCCGGCAGTGCCGAGGACACCGAGGTCGTCGGTCGCGGGCGGCAGGATCTCCCCGGGAACGCGCGGCTCCCAGGGCTCGCTGGGAAGGCCTGCCCACTCGTTCGGCTCTTCGGGACGGCTCTGGAACACACCCATATGTCCATTGTGCGCCTTCCCGGGCACGCGGTCACTGCTCCGGGGGTGCCGATTCCTTCTCGACGCCGCGCTTCGGTCGCACGGCCGCGATCGTGCGGCGTCCACCGGCACCGATCGCGGCCCCCACCCTGCGGGCGGTGCCGAATGCGGCCGCCTCGAGTCGAGATGCGCCGGGGCGTGGTTCGAGCTCGGTCGGGTACTGCACAGGCACCACCCCGAACGCCTTGCGCGATCCGATCACGACGCGGCGACCGAGGAGGTGATTGCCGGTGCCGCCGATCGCCGCACCGATGCCGAACGGGAGCGCCTTGCCGATCACCGACGCGCTGCCCTTGGCGGCGAACTGATGGATGAACGCGCCCTTGAGCCGGTCGAGCAAGGGGCCGACGGCCGCGCGGGGGAGCGACTTCGTGATCGTCTCGCCCCAGTACGCCGACCGTGTGCCGCCCTTGCCGACGGCCTGGCGGCTCAGCTGGGCGACGAGGTCGACGCCCTCCTGGCCCAGCATGAGGGTGAGCACGAGCGCGCGGGCACGGTCGGGGTTCTCGACGGGGATGCCGTGGAGTTCGGCGAGCGACTGGGCGAACAGCGCTGTGGCATCCAGGAACCCGATCGTCTCGACGCCGGAGAGCGCGAGGGTGACGCCCGTGCCGATGCCGGGGACGACCGCGGTCGCGCCGACGGCCGCGCCGCCCGTCGTGACGGCGGCGAGGTAGCGACGCTCGAGCATCCGTACGATGTCCGCCGTCGAGGCGTTCGGATGCCGCAGCCGGATGCTGCGGAGATGCGCGACCACCACGGGTCGCTGCACGCGCAGCACCCCGTCGAGCGCACGGATGGCGGCGGGATGCTCCGAGGAGCCCTGCGGCGGCAGACCGCCGTCCCACGGCGAGTCGTCCGGCATGGAGTGGATCCGGTGGACCTTCGCCATGGCAGCGGGCGTCAGCGGCGGATCAGACGAACTGGTTCGCGCGTTCGAGGTCTTCGGCGAAGTCGACCTCGACGGCGTACAGGTCGGAGATGTCCAGCGGCTCGACGAGCAGCCCGTTCTCGATGATCGCGAGTTCGAGCCCGCGCTCGAAGTAGTCCTGGTCGCCGACCCGGCCGAGCTGCGTGATGAGTGCGTGCTTGTCGGCGCTCGAGATGTAGTTGATGCCGACGGCCTCGCCGATGCCACCCCGGACGACCTTGGAGAGTTCCTTGATGTAGCCCTCGGCGGTGACGGTGTACTTGACCTCTTCGTCGCTGACCTTGGCGGTGTTGACGGTGACGAACGACTGGTCGCGTTCGATGAGGGCGACGGCACGGCCGAGTACGCGCGGGTCGAAGACGACATCGCCGTTCATCCAGAGGACGCCGCCCCGGCCCGTGGCCTTGAGGGCGCGGAGCAGGCTCTTGGAGGTGTTCGTCTGGTCGTAGCGGTCGTTGTGGACGTAGTCGACGTGCGGGAACGCGTCGATGATGGTCTCCGCGCGGTAGCCGACGACGGTCGTGATGCGCGCGTGCGTGCCGAACGCGGCGCGGATGTTGTCGTGCTGCTGGCGCATGATCGTGCGCCCGTCCTGCAGTTCGGTGAGGGACTTGGGCAGACTGCGACCGAGACGCGAGCCCATTCCTGCGGCGAGGATGACGGTCTGAAGGGTCAAGGGGTGCTCCTGGAGGATTTTGTTCACTGTCTGTTCGACGAGTGGACACTCCTTCGTGCCGTCGGACATGGTAGCGAAGCTGCCTGGGAATCCTTGGGAAGTGCCCGGTCTGTTGCCTTTTTGTGATGTTCTTGGGAATGTGTCGCGCCGCGCAACACCCCCCGCGAGAGTCGGTCGCGCTTGGTAGGTTGGAGGGGTGACCGCCGCTCTGCCGATCCCCCAGAACGAGGACGGAGGACTCGGTCCGGCGGTGCCTCCGTTGCCGACGGTGAGCGCAGCGGATGCCGCGGCGACGCCCCCTCGGTCGACGTCGCCGACGAAGAAGCGCACGCCCGGAGCGGCACGCCCTCCGCGACGCCCCGCGGCGAAGCCTGCGGCCGCTCCGGCGACCCCGGCGAAAAGCGATGCGGACAGCGCGGCGGCGGCGGAGGAGGCATCCCCTCCGGCAGCCGCGCCGCCCCCGGTGCCAGCGAAGCGCCCGGCGCCGCCCGCCAAGAAGCGCGCTCCCCGCACGGCCAAGGCCACGCCGCCCCCGCCGCCCGCCGTTCCCGCCGCCGTCGCGGCGGCACGTCTCGACGCCGAGGCGCACGCTGTGCCGGTCGACCTGCCGCCTGTTCCCGCCCTCCCTGAGGTCGTCGATGTGCCGGCGGTTCCGGACGTGCCGCCGATGCCGGGGCCTGTCGCGACCGATGAGCCGGCTCCCGAGGACGTGCCGGATGCCGCGGCGGAGCCCGAGATCGTCGACGAGGTCGAGGCCGCCGTCGATCCCAGCATCGTCGTCGAGCCTGAGCCTGATCTCGCGACGGTCGTCGAGCCCGAGCCCGAGCCTGAGCCTGAGCCCGAGCCTGAGCCCGAGCCCGAGCCCGAGCCTGAGCCCGTCGCGGAACCCGAAGCGGTCCTCGACTCGAGCACCGGCGCACAGCCGGCCCCCGAGCCCGACGCGACCCTTGAGATCGCGGACGAGGTCTTCGCGGCGGAGGCCGTCGTCGAGACGGCGCCCGAGGATATCCCGGACGCACGCGAGGAAACGGGGGACGTCGGCGACGACGTCGACGTGCTCCCGCAGATCGACGTCGAGATCGACGCCGACGCCGCCGTCCCGGCGCTGCGCCTCAGCGGCGTCTCGAAATGGTTCGGTCAGACGGCGGCCGTCGACGCGATCGACCTCACCGTCCCGGCGGGCACCTTCTACGGGATCGTCGGCCCGAACGGCGCCGGCAAGACCACGACGCTGTCGCTCATCGCCGGCCTGTTGCGCCCGGATGCCGGTTCGATCGAGGTCGCCGGCATCGACCTCACGAAGGACCCGGCCCGGGCGAAGCGGCAGATGGGCATCCTGCCCGATCGCCTCCGCACCTTCGACCGCCTCACCGGCCGTCAGCTCCTGTACTACTACGGCGTGCTGCGGGGCCTGCGTTCCGCCGTCGTCGAGTCGCGCACGGCGGATCTCGCCCGCGCGTTCGATCTCTCCGATGCGCTCGGACGCAAGGTCTCGGACTATTCCACGGGCATGACGAAGAAGATCATGCTCGCCGGTGCGATGATCCATTCGCCACGGGTCCTCGTGCTCGACGAACCCTTCGAGTCGGTCGATCCCGTGTCGTCGTCGGTCATCCTCGACATCCTCTCCGCGTACGTCGAGCACGGCGGCACGGTCGTGCTGTCGAGTCACGGCATGGAACTCGTCGAGCGGGTCTGCAGCGGCGTCGCGGTGATCGTGGCGGGACAGGTGCTCGCGCAGGGCACCCTCGACGAGGTGCGCGGAGGGTCGACCCTCGAAGAGCGATTCCTCGAACTGTCCAGCAGCGGCGGCGACGTGGAGGGCCTGGAGTGGTTGCACACGTTCTCCGACTGAGATTCGACCTCCTCGTCGGAGCCCTGCGCGGCCGAGGGCGCCAATTGACGCGGCGCATCGTCGGGCTCGTGCTCCTCGTGATCGCCGTGGGTGCGGTGTTCTTCGGGGCGCTGCGGCTCCGCGGCGTCGACACCGAGGTCGCGTACACGGTCACCGTCGTCGCAGGAACCGCCCTCACCGTCGGCTATTTCGCCGGAGCCCTCGTCGGCGGGTTCGACGATCAGCTCGACCCGCGACGCTTCGCCGTCTTCGGCGCCTCACCCGCGCGGGTGGCCGGCGTCACGCTCCTCGCGAGCATCATCAGCGTCCCGGTGATCGCGTTGACCGCCATCGCCGTCGCATTGGGGATGCTGTGGGTGGCGCAGGGCGCGGCGCCCGCCCTCGCGGTGTCCGCCCTGGTGCTGGGCGTGCTCACGTGCCTCCTCGCGGCCAAGGTCGCCCTCGCCCTCGGTGGCTTGGCGCTCAGGGAGCGGCGCTCGCGCGAGCTCAGCGGACTCCTCCTCGTCGGTCTCATCATCGTCGCCGTGCCGATCGCGGTGTTCTTCGTCTCGCTCGAGTGGGACGGCGAGGTACCGTCCGCACTCGCAGAGGCCGTGCGTGTCCTGGCGATGACTCCGCTCGGCGCCGCGTGGGCGCTTCCCGGTGCTTCCGTCCTGCACGGGTCCGTGGGTGTGAGCGTGACCGTCGCGGTGCTCACGGTGCTGGGCCTCGGCGCCCTGTGGTTCTGGCTCGTCCGACTGCTGCTGACGACGACGGAGCGGCCCGGATCCGGGCGCGAGAGCGCGGGCCTCGGATGGTTCGCCCTGACCCCCAGCACCCCCGGCGGAGGCATCGCGGCGCGGAGCCTCCTCTACTGGCTGCGCGATCCGCGGCACCTCGTGGACCTCTTCATCGTGCCCGTCGTCGCCGCCGTGGTCGTCGTCCCGCTGCTCATCGTGGGAGTCCCGCCGGAGTACGTCGTGCTCGTCCCCGCGCCCCTCATGGCGCTCTTCTTCGGGTGGATCGCCCACAACGACCTCGCCTACGACTCCTCCGCCGTGTGGATGCACGTGGCCGCCGCCGTGCGCGGGGCATCCGATCGCAGCGGCCGCCTCGTGCCGGTCGCGCTCATCGGCACCGCGGTGCTCGCGGTCGCCGTGCCGATGCTCATCTCACTGCATGGCCGGTGGGCGATGCTGCCCGCCATGATCGGGGTCTGTGCGAGCCTGTTCCTCTGCGGACTGGGTCTGTCGTCGCTGTCTTCCGTGCTCCTGCCGTACCCCGTCTCCCGGCCCGGCGACAGCCCGTTCCAGCAGCCTCAGCGCACGTCGGGCGGGCTCGCACAGGCCGTCGTCCTGCTCGGGGCGATCGCGCTGAGCGCCCCGGCGCTGTGGTTCGCGTGGCGGGCGCTCAGCGACGATCCGTCGTTCGCATGGACGGCCTTGTGGACGGGACTCGGCGTCGGGTTCGTCGTCCTCCTCGCCGGCATCTTCGGCGGTGGCGCGGTCTTCGAGCGCCGGGGTGGGCGCCTCATGGAGTTCGCCGAGTCGACCTGATCGGATCCCGTGCGGTGTGCCACGGCTACACTCGGATGCCATGAGCACCCCTCTCGACCGCCCCGACGAGGGCGGCACCCTGACCCTCGACCGCGAGCTCGAAGAGCTCCTGCGCGAAGAGAACATCGAGCCGGGCGATCACGAGCGGTTCTCGCACTACGTCAAGAAGGACAAGATCCTCGAATCCGCCCTCACCGGAAAGCCGGTACGGGCCCTGTGCGGCAAGAAGTGGACCCCCGGCCGCGACCCGGAGAAGTTCCCCGTGTGCCCGACGTGCAAGGAGATCTACGAGTCGCTCATGAACTGACCCGGTTCACTCCGCGTCGACGTAGACCGTCGGCAGCGCCGGGTCGGACCTGCTGAGCGCGAGCGCCTTGACCGGCAACTCCTCGCGGACCATGGCGTGGTGCTCGCGGGCGAGGGCGACGCCGGCGTGGCCTTCGTACGCCGGGTCGGGCTCGCCGTGGTCGACGAGGACGACCTGCAGCGCCCGCGCGTCGGGGTGCTCCGCCGCCGTCGCGACCTCCTCGAAGCCGTCGGAGACGACGATGAGCTCACTCGTCGCCGTACCGCGCTCGAGTGTCCGGAACGCCGCCTTGCGTCCGCCCTTGGACGCCTTGTCGGTGGATGCCTTCGCGACCCCCACCCAGCCGCCGTCGGCGCCCTGGCGTGCCACGAGCTTGTAGACCATGCCCGCCGTGGGGGCCCCGGACCCGGTGACGACCGAGGTGCCGACGCCGTAGGCATCCACGGGGGAGGCGGCAAGCGCCGCGATCGCGAACTCGTCGAGGTCGCTCGTCACGGTGATCTTGGTTCCCGTCGCCCCGAGCCCGTCGAGTTGCGCACGCACCTCGGCGGCGACCGTCGGCAGATCGCCCGAGTCGATGCGCACGCCGCCGAGCCCCGTGCCCGCGACGCGCACGGCCGTCTCGACACCCGTGCGGATGTCGTACGTGTCGACGAGGAGGGTCGTGTCGGCGCCGAGAGCCTCGATCTGGCTGCGGAACGCGTCCTCCTCCGTGTCGTGCAGGAGCGTCCACGCATGCGCGGCGGTGCCCATCGTGGGGATGCCCCATGCGCGGCCCGCCTCGAGGTTGCTCGTCGCACCGAACCCGGCGATGTAGGCGGCACGGGCGGCGGCGACGGCCGACCGCTCGGCGGCGCGGCGCGAGCCCATCTCGGCGAGCGGGCGGTCACCCGCGGCGATCGACATGCGCGCCGCGGCGTTCGCGACGGCCGAGTCGTGGTTCAGGATGCTGAGGGCGAGGGTCTCGAGCACGACCGCCTCCGCGAACGTGCCCTCCACCGTGAGCACCGGCGACCCCGGGAAGTACGCCTCGCCTTCGCGGTAGCCGAGGATCGACCCGCTGAAGCGGTACCCCTCGAAGAACGAGATCGCCTCTGCGCTCACGACCCGGTTGTCGCGGAGGTAGCGCAGCTCGTCGTCGTCGAAGCGGAAGTCGCGCAGCTGCTGCAGCAGGCGGCCGGTGCCCGCGACGACGCCGAAGCGTCGCGCACCCGGGAGGCGTCTGCCGAACAGCTCGAACACGCACGGGCGCGAGGCGGTGCCGTCGCGCAGCGCCGCATCGATCATCGTGAGTTCGTACCGGTCGGTCAGCAGAGCGCTCGAGGCCATGCCGTCACTCTAGCGACGACGGGTAGGCTGGGTGATCGTGAATGACGCGCCGATCGGGATCTTCGACTCCGGCGTCGGCGGGCTCACGGTGGCGCGTGCGGTCTCGCAGCTGCTGCCCCGCGAATCCCTCCTCTACATCGGGGACACGGCCCATTCGCCGTACGGGCCGAAGCCCATCGCGGACGTCCGCCGGTACAGCCTCGAAGTGCTCGACACGCTCGTCGACGAGGGCGTCAAGATGCTCGTGATCGCGTGCAACACGGCATCCGCCGCGATGCTGCGCGACGCACGCGAACGCTACGACGTGCCGGTCGTCGAGGTGATCGGCCCTGCGGTGCGCACGGCCGTCGCGACGACGCGCAACCGCCGCGTCGGCGTCATCGGCACGGCGGGCACGATCGGCTCGGGCGTCTACCAGGACATGCTGGGGGTGAACCCCGACCTCACCGTCTTCGCGCAGGCGTGCCCGCGGTTCGTCGACTTCGTCGAGGCCGGCATCACGGGGTCGCCCGAGGTCCTCGCGGTCGCCGAGGAGTACCTCGCGCCGCTTCGGCACGCGGGGGTCGACACGCTCGTGCTCGGCTGCACGCACTACCCGTTCCTCGAGGGCGCGATCAGCTACGTCATGGGGCCGGACGTGTCGCTCGTCTCGAGCGACACCGAGACCGCGAAGGACGTGTACCGCCAGCTCGTGTCGCGCGACCTGCTCGCGGGGCCGGATGCCGTGGCATCCCATGTCTACGAGGCGACCGGCGACTCGGCCGACGACTTCCTGAACCTCGCCGACCGGCTCATGGGCCGCGGCGTCTCCGCCGTCCGCCTCGTGCAGACCGGCGCCATCGACCTTCCGAAGGGAACCCCATGACCGAATCGCAGACCTCCACGACCGTCCGGGCCGACGGCCGCAGCGTCGACCAGCTGCGCCCCGTCACGATCGAGCGGGGCTGGAGCGCCCACGCCGAGGGCTCGGCGCTGATCTCGTTCGGCGGCACGAAGGTGCTGTGCACGGCATCCTTCACGGGCGGTGTGCCACGGTGGCTCACCGGCAAGGGCAAGGGCTGGGTCACGGCCGAGTACGCGATGCTGCCGCGCGCGACGAACAGCCGCAACGACCGAGAGGCCGTGAAGGGGCGGATCGGCGGGCGCACGCACGAGATCTCGCGTCTGATCGGCCGGGCCCTGCGCGCCGTCGTCGACACGAAGGCCCTCGGTGAGAACACGATCGTGATCGACTGCGACGTGCTGCAGGCCGACGGCGGCACACGCACGGCCGCCATCACGGGTGCCTATGTCGCTCTCGCCGACGCCGTCGAGTGGGGGCGTGCGAAGGGGCTCGTCGGCAAGAACGCGAAGGTCCTGTTCGACTCGGTCGCCGCTGTGTCGGTGGGGATCATCGACGGGGAGCCGATGCTCGACCTCGCCTACGTCGAGGACGTCCGCGCCGAGACCGACATGAACGTCGTCGTGACGGGGCGCGGCCTGTTCGTCGAGGTGCAGGGCACGGCTGAGGGTGCCCCGTTCGACAAGCGCGAGCTCGACGCGCTCCTCGAGCTTGGCGTCGCCGGGTGCGGTGAGCTGCGCGACGCGCAGACGGCCTCCCTCGAAGGCTGATCCCGTGCCGAACTCCTCCAACTCGGGCCCCGCGCCCCGCCAGATCGTCCTCGCGACCCACAATCCGCACAAAGTGGAGGAGTTCGGGTCGATCGTCGCGGCGACCCGCCCCGACGTCGAGGTCGTCGGTTACGACGGACCGGAGCCGGTCGAGGACGGGGTGACCTTCGCGGAGAACGCGCTGATCAAGGCGCGCGCGGCGGCCGCGCACACGGGCCTGCCGGCGCTCGCGGACGACTCGGGCATCTGCGTGGACGTCCTCGGGGGTTCCCCGGGCGTCTTCTCGGCGTACTGGGCGGGGCATCGGAAGGATGCCGTGGCGAACCTCGATCTGCTACTCGACCAGCTCTTCGACATCGCCGATCCGCACCGCACGGCGCACTTCACGTCGGTCATCGCCCTCGTCGTCCCGGGCGGAGCCGAGCACGTCGTCGAGGGGATCTGGCCCGGCCGACTCGCCGAGACGCCCGCGGGCGCCGGCGGATTCGGGTACGACCCGATCTTCATCCCCGACGGTCAGGAGCGGGGGCGCGAGCGCACCGCGGGAGAGTTCACCGCCGAGGAGAAGAACGCGCAGTCGCACCGCGCCCGCGCCTTCGCCGCCCTCGTGCCGCTGCTCGGGGAGCTCTGACCGCCGACCGACCGGGTAGCCCGTTCCGACCGCGCGAACCATCCAGGCGGTAGGCCGCGCCGAGCGTTTGCCCTCCGTCAGCCGGCGGGCGGGCCCCGCGAACCGCACCCCTGCGATCGAGGTCGAATCAGCGGGTCGACGTGACTGCCCCGCGCATCGACGTGCGACGATGCAAGGGTGACGACATCCACGACGCCCGACGCGCAGGAGCTCGCCGCGCTGCGCGCGCGTGCCTACGGACCTCGCGCCGACCTCGACGCCGACCCCGCCGGGCTCGCCCGCCTGAGGGAACTCGAGGCCGCGGCGCGCGTGGCGGCGGGAGGCGGTGAGCCCACCGGCACGGCATCCGACACGGCCGAAGCGGACGTGCCCTCCGACCCCGTGTCGGCGACGGACGAACACACGCAACCCGAGGCCCCAGCCGAGCCCGAGGCTCTCGCGGTGGTTCCTGCGCTGCGCCCACCCCGCCCCGTGTCACTGACGTGGATCATCGCCTGGGCGGCGTCGATCGTCGCGGTCGCGCTGATCGTCGGGGGAACCGTCTTCGCACTGGCATCCATTCGCCCGGTATCTCCGCAGACCGGCGCCTTTCAGGTCGCCACGCTCGATGAGCCGGTCACCGACGACGAGCTCCGCAACTCGTGGTTCCCGACGACGAACGACGGCCTCATCTACCGCTTCCACGGTTTGACGGTGGGAGTGACTGGGGCGGCGCAGATCTACGGGCGGGCTGCGGAGGCAACAGAGAGATGCCTGTTCGTCGGCATGGTCGGGGGAAACGATGAGCAGTATTCATCCGGATGGTCGGGATGCGCCGCCGGATCCTTCCCCGCGGTCGTGGCATTCGTCGTCGGTCCAGACGCACCGCGTGAGCTGCGCGAGAGCTACCCACCCGGTACGGCGCTGCAGTTCGTGCTGGACGGTGTCCGGGTCGGCGTCTTCCAGGGCAGCGGCACAGTGCCGACCGGCTCCGCCGACTGACCCGCTACCGTCAGCCGCGTCGCACGTCGCCGGGGTCGATGTCCGGGCGGATGCCTCGCCAGCGCGCGTGTCGCAACGTGCCGCCGGGCGTGAACTCGGCGTACTCGACCTCCCCGACGATCTCCGGGCGCAGCCACTGCGCGTCGGAGGCGTCGGCCGGGGGAACACCCACGAACGGGTTCTCGGTGGAACGCAACGGGCCGAGCAGTTCGCCGAGCCGGGCGAGTTCGCGGTCGCTGAACCCTGAGCCGACGCGGCCGACGTAACGGAGGCCCTCCTCCGTGGGGATGCCGAGGAGCAGCGACCCGATCGATCCCACCCGGCCGCCGCGGCCGGGGCGGATGCCGCCGACGACGACGTCCTGCGTCGCGGTCAGCTTCACCTTGAGCCATTCCTCCGACCGGGCGCCGCGCCGATAGGGGGAGCGGGGATCCTTCACGACGACGCCCTCGAGGTGCAGTTCGCGTGCAGCGGCGAGGGCCGTGTCGACATCGTCCTCGACCGGCGGGACGACGATCGCGCCGTGGGCGCCCACGGCGATCCGCTCGAGCAGCGCGCGCCGCTCGCGGAGCGGCCGCGGTGCGACATCCTCCCCGCCGACCCGGAGCACATCGAACAGCAGATAGGTGACGGGCGTCCGTGCCGTCTCGCGTTCGATCTCGTGCGGCTTGGTCAGGTGCATGCGCGCCTGCAGACGCGTGAAGCTCGGGCGGCCGCCGGCATCCATCGCCACGATCTCGCCGTCGAGCACCGCCGCCTCATCGCCGAGACCCGCGTCGACGGCGGTGAGTTCGGGGTAGCGCGCGGTGATGTCGGTGCCGCTGCGCGCGCGGAGCGTCAATCGGTGCCCATCCCACGTGCCGATCGCGCGGATGCCGTCCCACTTGAACTCCACCCACGGCTCGCCCCACCGCTGCGCCGCCGCGGACGCGAGCGCGGGCGTCGACGGTGCGGCGAGCATCGGTGCGTCGCGTGCGGGCGGGTGGCCCGCCACGGCGGCGCTCGCTGCGACGGCGCTCGCCGGGCGTTCTGCGGCGGTTCCGCCCGTCGCGGCGGCGTGCTCCGCCGCGGGCGCATCGGCCATGCGGTGCAGCAGCCACTGGGACTTCTCGCCCGCTCCGCTCGTGCGGATGAGGGCGAGTCGCGCGGTGCCGAGCGGGCCGCCCGGCCTGCCGGTCGCGGTGAAGATCACCTCGTCGTCGCGCCACTTCTCCGCCTCGTAGACGCCCGTGTCCCAGATCGTCATCTCCCCGGCGCCGTACTGCCCGTGCGGGATCGTGCCGGCGAAGTCGAGGTACTCGAGCGGATGCGGTTCGGTCATGACGGCGAGGTGGTTGCGCTCGCCGATGGCGGGGATGCCACGCGGCACCGCCCAACTCACGAGCACCCCGTCGTGTTCGAGGCGCAGGTCGTAGTGGAGCCGCCGGGCGTGGTGCTCCTGCACGACGAACCTCGCCTCCGGAGACGCACGCGGCGGGGTGGCGCCCGGGAAGGGCTCGGGAGTCGCGCCGGCCGTGCGCTTGGCGACGTAGGCGCGGAGGGTGTGCGTGGCATCCGGAACGAGGGGAGCGAGCAGGTCGCCGCGCTCGTCCGCGCGCGCGAGCACCTCCGTGAACGACAGCTGCCGCAGGCCGGGGTCGTCGAGCTCCTCCCACGTGCGGGGGGCTGCGACCCAGGGTTCGGCGCGACCGCGGAGTGAGTAAGGGGAGATGGTGGTCTTCGCCGCGGTGTTCTGGCTCCAGTCGACGAGGATCTTGCCCGGCCGCGCCGCCTTCGACATCGTGCTCACGACGAGATCGCCGTGGTCGGCTTCGAGGGCGCGGGCGAGCTCGCGGGCGAACGCGGTGATCTCCTCCGACGAGCGGGTGCCGTCGAGCGCCGCGTACAGATGGATGCCTTTGGAGCCGCTCGTCACGGGGAAGGAGGCGAGCCCCACCCCGTCGAGGATCTCGCGGGCCCAGCGGGCGACCTCGGCGCAGTCGGCGAGCCCGGCCCCCGGCCCGGGGTCGAGGTCGAGGACGAGCCGGTCGGGCCGTCCGCGGCCGGCCGAGCCTGCGGCATCCGTGAAGCGCCACTGCGGCGTGTGGAGTTCGAGGCTCGCGACCTGGGCGAGGTAGACGAGACCGGCGACATCGTCGATGAGGGGGTAGTCCTTCGCCCCGCCGGAGTGGTCGATCGCGCGGCGGCGGAGCCACTCCGGCGCGCCGCGCTCGAGGTCCTTCGCGAAGAAGGACTCCCCGTCGACACCGTCGGGCCAGCGGATGCGTGTGACCGGCCGCCCGCGCAGGTGGGGGAGCATCATCGATGCGATGCGGGAGTAGTAGTCGATCACCTCCGCCTTCGTCGTGCCGGTGCGCGGGTAGAGCACCTTGTCGAGGCTGCTGAGCCGCACGCGGCGCCCCCCGACCTCCACCACCACCCCACTGCCCGCCATGCCCCGAGGTTAGCCCTCCGGGGCCCTGGCGCGGCCGGGGTGGGGCAGTGTTGACTGGGGCGATGAGAGCGATCTGGAAGGGTGCGCTGACCTTCGGGCTGGTCAATGTTCCGGTGAAGGTGTACTCGGCGACCGAAGACCACGACGTGCCGCTCCACCAGGTGCACGCGGCCGACGGCGGGCGCATCCGGTACCAGCGGATCTGCGAACTCGACGGTGAAGTCGTCCCGTACGCCGAGATCGACAAGGCCTACGACGACGGAGAGCGGACCGTCGTGCTCACCGCCGACGACATCGCCTCGCTCCCCGCGGAGCGCTCCCGCGAGATCGAGGTGGTCGAGTTCGTCCCGAGCGACCAGATCGACCTGCTCACGCTCGACAAGGCCTACTACCTCGAGCCAGACTCTGCCTCCCCGAAGGCGTACGTGCTGCTCCGCCAGACTCTCGAGCAGACAGATCGCACGGCGATCGTGCGCTTCTCGCTGCGGCAGAAGACCCGCCTCGCGGCCCTCCGGGTGCGGGACGACGTGCTGGTGCTGCAGACCCTCCTCTGGGCCGACGAAGTGCGGGCGGCCTCGTTCGCGAGTCTCGACGAACCGGTGAAGATCTCCGCGAAGGAGCTCGAACTGTCGGCATCCCTCGTGGAGAGCTTCTCGGCCGACTTCGATCCCAGCCAGTACGTCGACGAGTACCAGGCGGAACTGCGCACGCTCATCGACGCGAAGCTCGAGAAGGGCGACGCGATCGACACGGCCGAGACGTTCGGCGAGTCGGAGCGCGAGGATGCCGGAGGAGAGGTCATCGACCTCATGGCCGCCCTCAAGGCGAGCGTCGAGAAGGCACGCGAGGCCCGCGGGGGCAAGGCGTCCTGATGGGCTCAGGCCTCGTCGGTCAGCGGCTCGACGGGGGTCTGGTCGACGCCCTCTCGCTTCTCCTTGCTGACCTTGCGGCGCTCGGAGATGTAGTGCCAGAGCGTCACGAGAGCCGTGCCGCCGACCACGGCGAGCAGGATCAGGTCGATGTAGTGCTCGACGAAGTCCGCGACGGGCGGGATGAATCCGATGAGGTAGCCGAACATCGTGAGCCCGAAGCCCCACAGGATCGCGCCGATCAGGTTGTAGAGCGTGTAGCGGCGCCACGGCATGTGGCCGACGCCGGCCGCGACGGGGGCGAACGTCCGCACGATCGGGACGAAGCGCGCGAGGATGACCGTGAGGCCGCCGTAGCGCTCGAAGAACGCGTTCGTGCGTTCGACGTTCTTGCGGCTGAACAGGCCCGATTCCTTGCGTTCGAACACGGCCGGTCCGCCCTTGTGGCCGATGAGGTATCCGACCTCGCCGCCCGCGAACGCCGCGAGGCCGATGAGCAGCGCGACGATCCACACGTTCACGCCGAACACACCGTTCGGCAGGGTCTCGCTGGAGTGCGACAGGAGGCCCGAGATCACCAGCAGCGTGTCGCCGGGCAGCAGGAACCCGATGAGCAGGCCCGTCTCGGCGAACACGATGAAGCACACCACCAGCAGCGCCCAGGGGCCGGCGGCGCCGATGATCTGGGCGGGGTCGAGCCAAGGGATGAGGGCCAGAGGGTGCACGCGGTGGTTCCCATCGATCAGGAGTTGGATGCCTGAGAGCACAGACAGTCAGAGCGTAACGACATCACGCTGTGCGGAAGGTGGGACTTGAACCCACACGCCCGAAGGCACAGGAACCTAAATCCTGCGTGTCTGCCGATTTCACCACTCCCGCGGGGTGATCAGTCTATCCGGGCGGGCTCTTCGGCCTGTGCGGGCGCGGTGGCAGAAACGCGCGGCGAACCGCCGATGATCCAGTAGCCGAGCCCGACCACGACGGCGCCGCCGATGAGGTTTCCGAGGCCGACCCACAGCAGGTTGTTCGCGAACAGGCCCCAGGTGGCGTTCGGGTCTCCGGAGAACAGGCCGATGCCGTACGTCGTCATGTTCGCGACGACGTGCTCGAAGCCGGAGGAGATGAAGGCGAGGATCGCGGCGAAGATGAGGAGGATCTTCGCGACCTCGGAGCGCACGCGCGCCGCCATCCAGATCGCGAGGCAGACGAGGACGTTGCACAGGATGCCGCGGACGAGGAGCTCGATCGGGCCTTCGTGCGCCTTGGCGGCGAGCATGTCGGAGAGCATCTTGCCGGCCGCGGCATTCGAGTGCAGGACGCCCGACGCGACGATGAGACCCGCGAACACGAGCGAGCCGGCGAGGTTCGCGACGAACGTCGCGACGAGGACGACCGCGGCGCGCCCCGGACCGATCGCGCGCATCAGGGCGCCCTGCGGAGCGATCATCATGGCGCTCGTGAGGAGATCGGCGCCCGCGAAGACGACGAGGGTGAGGGCGACGCCGAACACGAGTCCGCTCACGAGCTTCGCGAGCCCGTCCCCGGCCGCGAGCAGAGGACCCGCGGTACAGACCATCAGCACGACGCCGATGCCGATGTAGGCCCCGGCGAGCATTCCCGAGACGGCGAAGCGCCCGGGGGAGCGCAGCGCATCGGACTTGTGCACCGCAGCGTCGGCCTGCACGGCGAGGGTCTCGGGAATGGTCAGCACGGCGACAGTCTATCTGTGGTCAGACCACAGGGTCAATCGTGTTGTGGATAACTCCGACGGGGCGATGGGGAGTCTGGTCAGGATACGGAGGTGAGCTTCGTTGCGCCCGTTCCCGCTCCCGTGCTCGACGCGGTCGCCGCGCGCGTGCGGGACCGGCTGCGGGAGGAGCAGGCGGACCCGCTGCGAAGCCCCGACCGCGCGCAGCAGGTCGCGCTCGCCGAGGTGCGCCGCCACAACGACTACGCCCTCGCGCGCGGGCTCGATGTGATCGACGATGAGGCCGCCTGCATGCGCGACGTGCTCGCGCGTGTCACCGGGTACGGGCCGCTGCAGGCGCTGCTGGACGATCCGGAGGTCGAGGAGATCTGGATCAACGACCCCGCGACCGTCTTCGCCGCGCGGGCCGGTCGCAGCGAACGCGTTCCGATCCGGCTCACCGACGACGCCGTCCGCGATCTCGTCGAGCGGATGCTGCACGCGACAGGCCGACGCGTCGATCTGAGCCAGCCCTTCGTGGATGCCTCCCTCCCGGACGGCAGCCGGCTCCACGTGGTGATCCCCGATACTGGTGGAGTTGCGTATTCGGTAGTCGACTATTCAGGTCAGCTCCAATCTCGCGTGGGGGCTCTACCATCTGCTGTGGAGGCGTATCCGACGTCGCTTGCGTAGGACATGGGGGAGTGATGAGCCCGCGGGTGGACTGGGAGAGGATGCTGGATCTTTCGCATCGGGCCGAGTGGTTCGATGTGTCGACGGGCGACTTCGGCAAGCTCGAAATTCGAGAGGCGAATGAGCACTTTTCGTACTTCTACGACTCGTCTCGGCGCGCGCTGATCAAGCAGTTCTTGCTAGATGAATCCGCGCAGGTCGCGCTCCTATGCGAGGTGAAGCTCGTCGCGAAGGACGGGAAGTTCTCGCCACGGGTTCGGCTGTTAAAGGTGAACAAGGCGAAGGTGTCTGCTCCGACGACGGAGGAACTCGAGACCACCAGCGTCGCGGTGAAGGCGTCTGTGGATACCGCCGGTGGGCATGAAAACTTCATGAAGCTCATGAGCTTCGTGCTGAGCGTGAAGGACGTCGACGCGGGGGCCGGAACATTCCACATGGCATCGGCGACTGACGCCGAGATCGTGAGTCTGCTCGACGGTCGCAAGCGCGACGAGCTCGTTCCATTGATTTCAGCGCTGATGGGGTCATCCCTTAGTGAGAAGGAAATCAGTCTGATCAGCGACCGCAAGAGCAAGATCGAGCACTTCGAGAGGCTTCTGCGTGACCCGGCGTTCTTCTCGGAGCAACGAGCCCACACCGGCAAGACTCCTGAGGCGCTGTGGCAATCCTTCTTCGAAGATACGACGTGGATTTTTGGCTACGGGCTGAGCCTCGTCGGCCACGACGCGCTGGATTCTGGCCGGCTCGAGCAGATCACCACGGGCGCCAATCTCTGGTCCGGCGGAGGCAAGCGAAGCGATGCAGTGATGCGCTCGCGGGCCGTGATCAGCACACTGCTCTTCTGCGAGATCAAACGCCACGACACGCCTCTTCTGCGGACACAGCTCTACCGCAAGCCTGACGTCTATGTGGCCTCTGAAGAGCTTGTCGGTGGTGTCGCGCAACTCCAGAAGACGGTGCGCAAGGCGTATCGCCAGTTCATGAAGCAGATCGAGTCTCGAACGGCTCCAGACGGATCGCCGATGGGTCTGGACTTCTCCACAACGAGGGCGAGGCAGGTGCTCCTGGTCGGAAGTCTCGACGAGTTCCGCAATGAGCACGGCATCAATGGCGAACAGATGGAGTCCTTCGAACTGTTCCGCAAAGCGAACAACGACGTCGAGGTCATCACATTCGATGAGCTGTTGGCACGCGCGAAGTTCATCGTGAGCGGCTGAGAACACAGCAGCACTCCGCGACTGGTTCGGCCATCAACATACGTGTTGGCGGTGCGCTGGCGGCCTGGCCCTCGGTGAGGATCGGTGGGCGATTGCGGGACAATGTCTGAGTGCCGAATACATGCGTGTTCTGTGGTTCTGATGCCCCGCTGACCCGAGAACACGTCTTCGGGAAATGGGTCGCCAAGACCGGCCTCGATCTCTCTCCGTTGGAGCATCATGCGGGTCCGTTGAACGCGCTGCCGCGGCACCTCGGAAACCAGCCGCCGTACCGGCAGGAGGTCAGGGACGTGTGCGGCGCCTGCAACAACGGGTGGATGAGCAGACTCGAAAGCGCAGCGCAACCGGTGCTGACCCCGCTGATTCTCGGAGACTCCGGCGCCATCGCTGTGGGAGACCAGCCGATGATCGCGATGTGGGCGCAGAAGACCGCCCTGACGGCGATGCTCCTGTCCAGCAAGGAGCAACGGGACAACGGGTACGGGCTCGCTCCGTCCGAGTACCGCGCCCTGTACGACAACCGCGAGTCGATGACCCCGCTGTCGGGCAGCCAGTTCTGGGTCGGACGGTTCGAGGGCGATGGAGCGTTCGCAGCGGTCCGGGTGACGCCACTCACCGTCCGCATCCCGGGGCTTCCCGAGCCCCACATCCCGCAGGCGTACGCGATGACGATCGTGCTCGGCGCGCTGATACTCCACGGGGTTCGGTTCCCGCCCCCGGCACGCTCCATCGATGCCGTCATGACGTACGGGTTCTCGCGACTGTGGCCGACGAGCTCCAGGGTGGATTGGCCGGCGGGTCAGGTGTGCACCGAGGAGACCTTCGTCTCACTCGCGGACGCTGGCATGTTGCGCGTCGGGAACGGGGAGATTCAGCTGCAGCCGTGGCGGCACGCGGCCCACCTGCCCCAGAGTGCGATCGAGAACGGAATGGTGAAGGTTCGAGCGCTGTGTCACAGACACGACGTCTACTATCCGCCCGCCCTGCTGCAAGAAGCGCTCAACGGAACCTTCTACGCCTTCATGGTGGCGTGCGAATGTTCCGCGTACATCGTCCACACTGATGCTGATCGGATCCGATTCCGTGCCGCCGGGCCGCCCGAGGGCATCAGCCAGATGTATGAGGACATGTCGGGAGACGAGTACATCTTCCGGGACCGCAACGGCGAGTTCATCTGCAAACAGCTTCCCGACTGACCCGCCGAGATCACACCGGGTGGTCGGCTTCTGCTTCTTCAGCCGGCCCGGCCCCCGCGACGCTCGGACTCGGTGGCACCTCGCATCCCACGGATGCCTCATCCTCGTCGTCTCGTGGGACCGCACCTCGGTGGGCCGATCCCGAATGCTCCTGAGTGCGTTTCGGGGAAGGTTGGAGCCGCAGCGAGCGGTGGTGCTTGGTGAAGTAGATCCAGTGGTTGCGGCGCCAGTGGATCAGCGTGTAGTCCCGCAGCCACCGTTCCGTCCACGCCTTCGCTCGCCGCTCGTCGCGCACCTCATCCTGCCCGGCCAACTCAGCGAACAGCTCCTGCCAGGTCGGTGACTCGCCGTGCGTGCGTCGCCACTGCACGATGATCACGCGTGCTCTCACCGCCCACGCCGACGCCGACTGCTCTCCGGTGAGCTCCGCGAACAGATCCCGCACGCCGGGATTGTTCCACGGCTGTCTCCCGCGAAGCTCTCTGCGTTCCCTGGATCCTTGTCCACCGGGCATGCGCCCCCCCTTCCGCACACAAGCATCTCGCGCGCAGCGCCCTCCTCAACTCCAGACCGTCTTAGGAATAAGATGGCGTTGTGTTGAGCGACGTTCATGGGCCGCGCCGATTGGATCGGCGCCGACAGTTCTCCGTGCCTCGAGCGTTGCTGGCGGCAGTGGGGATCGCGACACCGGGCAGGGTGAGCTTTGAACGATCCGGCGGTCGGGTGGTGCTGCGGGCGGCGCGGGCCGAGGATGAGGTGTTCCGGATGATGTCCGCGCAGGCGCAGGTGATCGCGCCGGCGTGGGTGGTGTCGGAGCTCGGCGCTTCCGCGGGCGATCCGCTGTACGTGCGACGGCATGAGGACACGGTGGAACTGCTGCCCGCAGGGCGGGTTAGGGTCGAGGGGATGGAGAACGCATGAGCCTGGACGTGACGCTCAGCGCACCACCCCACCGCGACCTCGACGCACCGTGGGCGGGACCGGATGGCCGGAAGACCGCCGTCGCGGCGATCACGGCGCAGCTGTTCCCGGGCGCGGCAGGACTGCCGTTGACAACTTTCTGTCGGGCGCACGTGCACCCGGTCGTGGTGTGGGACCGCAGGATACTCGCGCAGCGTCTGCACGCGTCGGTCGGCCCGGCGACGTCACCGGACGGGGTCCGTCGGCTGATCGACCTCGACGTCGAGTCCCCGCTGCGGGCCGCTGGGATGATTGGTGTGGGCCGCCCGACCGCGATCCGCCGGTCGCTGAAACCTCTACGTTCGCTGTGCCGCACGGTTGCCGGGTTCGCCCAGTTCCCGGCCCGGTCCCCGCTCGTGGTTCAGGAGTTCGACGCGCAGGGTACCACCCTGGTCGTCAGCGACGGCGACAGTGTCGTCGTGCATGTCCCGGGCGACCCGGGACCGATGCCGGGGTCGGCGCTGAGCCCGCTGTGGCGGCGGGTGTACGAGGAGCGACTGTTCGACTGGGCGCTGCGGTCGAACGCGCTCCCGATCGCGTTCAGCGCGGAACGGCTGCCTTCACCCACGCGTTGAGCGAGCTGGGCGCGTCCCAGTGCGCGTCTTCCATCTGTGTCGCGATGTCCATGTGCATCATCTGCGCGTTCATCGCCCGCGACCGGAACGAGGCGAGCCGGTCTTCTCGGGAACCGTCGAGCACTTCCCGTGCGGCGGCCGCGATGCTGCCGATGCTGTGCGCGAACGCGGTGTGATCTCCGACGCGATCGAACACCGGATCGCCCTGGCAGATCTCGCAGAAGCACCAGAAGTAGTCGGCGGGCATCTGCGCGGCCACCATCGGCAGCCGTTCGAGGTGGTGGTAGGACATCAGCCGCGGCACGTACACGGACACGACCCGGCCGCCGCGGCCCCCGCCGCCGCCGGTGGAGGTCCAGATGTGCCGGAGCGAGCTGGCGGTTCCGACGGCCCCGAAGATGGCGCCCCCGGCGACGGCGCCGACCGCGGACAGGTCCGAGCGCAGCAGCGCGATCGGGACCGGGGCGGTGAGAACGGTGAGCAGCCCAGTCACGGCGGCAGCGGATCCGAACGGGTCGGTGGTGTGGCCGACGGCGAGGGCGACCGGGATCCCGGCAGTGGTGATCGCGGCGAGCAGGTCGTCGGGGCGGTTCTTGAGGATCAGGTAGTCGATCGGCAGCACCGCCATCACCGCGCCGGCGGCGCGGTCTGCGAGCCGGGAGGCGTCGGTCAGAAGACCGTGGACGTCGTCGAAGCGTTCCAGGCTGAGGTAGCCGCTGTCGGTCAGTGCGAGCGGTGCGCCGTGGTCGAGCTGCCAGTTAACCCAGTCCGCGTCGAGGGGCTCGGCGGCGGCCTTGCGGTTCTTCCCGGAGTACCGGTTCGCGTCGAACAGGACGCGGGACTGGGCGCCGGCGATCTCGCGGTGCCGGATCAGCAGCCGGTCCGCGGCGGCGGTGAGGTTGCCTTTGCCGATCGTGTACACGGTGCTCAGGGCACTGCTGCCGCTGAATGCGGCCACGCGCCGCACATCGGTGTGCGGCGCGTGGATGAGGATGGCGTTGTCGATGCCCGCCAGAGCCCGGGTGCGGGGTTCATGGCGGCGGGCGGACAGCGTGGTCAGGTCGAGGTCAGTCATGAAGCGGTGCTCCCATCGTGAGCGGGACGAGGGCCTCGGGTTGCGGGTTCTCCCCGAGGTAGTGACGGCGGAAGGCCGGTTCGGTCATACCGGCGAGGTCGGCGATGTCGGCGATGGACAGGTGTCGGACGTGCTGGTGGATGTTCAGGATTTGGGTGACGGTGGTGGGGTTCTCCGCGGCGACGTCGCCGGGCTCGCTCTTACGCCAGCCGAGCTGGCCGAGCCGCATGTTGAACTCGCGGTACTGCCGGTCGGTGATCAGCTCGAGGTCGAAGGCGCGGCGAATCAGGGCCGAGATCGACATGCCCCACTTCTCCTTCAGCAGCAGCAGGCGCCGGAAGTCCCCGGTGCGCAACCCCTCCAGGTCGGAGCGGACGGTGTCGGCGGGGGCGAGCAGTTCGCTGGCGAAGGTGTTGGCCTGCGCTTCCTGCTCGGGCCCGGGCGCGTCGTGCATCAGCAGATGCCCGAGCTCGTGGGCGATCGTGAACCGCTGCCGATCGGCGGGCAGCCCATCGCTGACCAGCATCATCGGGAACCGGGACCGGTCCTCAGGCCACGTCGACACTGCATCCTGCCCCGGGGTGGACAGCGGGCGTCGGACCACGATGATCCCGGCGGACTCGACGACCCCGACGAGGTTGGGCAGCGGACCGTCGCCCAGGCCCCACCGTTCCCGCAGTCGCTGGGCGACGGCACGGGCGTCGCCATCGAGTGCGATCGGGTCGCGCTGCAGAGATCGTTGCGGCTGCGGGTCCAGCCCGGTGAGCAGACCCTCCAGGGAAAGGCGGGTGAGGTGGGTGACGGCCTCCACGCGACGCATCGTGCGCACGGTCATCGTGCTGGACCGGCGCCGGTGATGCAGGCAGCTGATGGACAGGCCGGTCACCGACGGATCCGCTCGCAGCAGATCCGGGGGGCACTGCAGCGCCGCCGCAAGGGCATCGACGCGGTCGTCGGTCAGCTCGAGGCTGTGGGTTTCGAGGCGTGAGACAACGGCCTGCGACATGTGCGCCTCTCTCGCCAGTTCCGTCTGGTTCCACCCGCGCGCCTCGCGCAGCAGCGCGACGATCGACACCGTCGTATCCGCCATCTCTCACCTCCAACCAAGAGAATAGCACACGCATGTTTTGCCGGGCAGTTGTGCCACGTGCTCCGCCGCCATCTCGCATGCAGCCGCCTGCAGCGGGGTTTGTCAGGGGATGACGGGCCGAGCGGTCGAGTAGCGCGCGACACGCATGGGCAAGCCGTCACTCCTCGGCAGATGGCTCTGCGCGAGAGGGAGGGAGGCGCGGCCGTGCGAGGCGGTTCGAGGCCGGCGGTAGCGTGGGACCGTGGCGTCTCGATTCGGATCGCATGGCCTCGTGGAGCGGATGCGCGCTGCGCGCGTGGCCGCGGACGCGCAGATGGCCGGGTTCGCCGCCGAGGGTGAAGCGTGGGAGGAGACCGCGATTACCGGGCTGGTGCTCTCCACGGCGCACCCGCTCGCCCGCTACGTGAAGTTCAACCAGGTCGAGGAAGGCCACACCGGCGCCGACTGGATCTGGTGGTGGATCGACGAGGTCACAGGGGAGGCGTTCGGCGCAGTCGTGCAGGCCAAGCGACTGAAGCGGCGCGCGTCACGCTGGTGGATCGACTTCCAGTACAACTCTGACCAGCAGAGGCGGAGCCTGGAGTTCCTCGGGCAGTATTTCGACGTCGTCCCTCTCTACGCGCTCTACCTCGGCACCCGTGACTATCGCGCTGGCGCGTTCTGCCGTGCCGAATCTCACGACGAAGATTGCGAGCTGTGCGCGATGTCGACCCTGTCTGTCGTGCCGACGATGCTCACGAGGTTCGGCGGATCCGCGTACGACGAGACCGACAACGCCCTCAGCTTTCATCGGTCGCTCGAGGAACTGGTGGACCCGAACGTCGACCCCGGCGACTACTGGAGCCCCGACTTCGCTACCGCCACAGACGAGTTCGTTCGCTTCCTCAACGAGCCCCAGGCAGGCTCACGTCAGATCGCAAGGAAGATCGTCGACCAGATCCGCAAGGCACGTATGGGCATGTTCTCCGCAGCCACCGACGCGCCTACGACCGTGCGGTCAGACGCCATCTTCCCCGACGTTCCGGACGATCGTGGCCACTTCAGCGAACCGTACTTCCGCAACGTGCTACGAGGGCTCCGCACCGCGCCCCCGAAATATGTGCAGCGTTTCCTCGACACCGGCGAGCTCCCCGAGTTCCCGGACGGTCAGCTCGCCGGCCTTGCGGTCTTCTCGATCCCCGCGCCGACGGCGGCCGGTGACTGAGACGTTCGACGACGATGCACTGATGCTGCCTCGCCGCGCTGTGAGGGGCACGCTTTGGCAGCGCGCGTGATGCTGAGCGTAGTTTGGCTGCTACGCAGATTGGGCTCACCGTGGAACCGTTCGCCTCTATGATCGGTCCCGCTTCCGGAACCGACGGTGATCCGGTCTTCTTGCCATCGTCTGACTCCGCGAAGTACTGGAGTGGGCTCGACGATGACTCTCTGCAGTCCCTGGGGCTGGTTGCCGCCTACGCAGGTCAGCTCGAGAACTGGCTGTGGAGGCTGCAGCGGGACTTGGCTGGCGGCCCGACACCGGCGACCCAGGTGCTCACGCGGGATCTTCCGGTGATCCGAATCACGCAGTACATCCGTGAGCTCGCTGCCACCGATCAGTGGCGCGACTTCAGCCGACGCTTCCTCGTCGTCGAGCTGGCAGGTGCCGTCGACGATGCGATGAGACAGCGAAACCGAGTTGTTCACGGCGGCCTCAACGGCAGCGTGGTTGATGATTCCCTGCTCGGCTACACCGTCCGGAAACGGAAGCTCGCGCACTCGGTGGGGATGGACGATGACGCTCTCGATCGAGCCGAACTTCCCGAGCTGGCAACACGACTTTTCGAACTGCAGTCGATCGCAATGACCGTGTGGCTGGAAGCCGCGATGGTCGTCGTCAAGAACCCGCCGACCGCGGCTCCCAGCCCTTAGGGGGCGTTCCCGAACAGCCCTGTCCCGCCATTCCGTGGTGACGCGGGAAGCGATGGGTGATCGTTACGACTCCGCCTTTCCACTCGGAGCCATCAGTTTGACCCCACGGGTCCGAAGACCCACGGGGAGACGTGTCGACCGGGAAGGAAGCGCGGATCGTCGACGGCGCATGCAGATCGGTCTCTTCGCCGAGGAACCGCGTGTTCCCTTCAACGTGGTCGTCGCCGGAGAGTTGCAGATCCTGGGCAGCCACGGCATGCGGGCGGCGGACTATGGCGCTGTGCTGGACCTGTTCTTAGCAGGGAAGCTCCGTCCCGATCAGCTCGTCGCCCGCACGATACCGCTCGACGGCGCGCCCCGGGCCTTGCCTGAGATGCCGGACAGTCGCGGCGTCACCGTCAGAAGGCCCGGCCCTCCGGCCACCTCGTGAAGGCGATGGAGACCTCAGCACCTCACCGACGCTACGACCGGCCCTCCGAAGACGGAAGCCCACGATAGCGGGCTGGCGACAGGCGGATTACTGGGTCTACGCCAGCAGGGCAAGGCGGTAGGGGTTACCAGGTACGGGACGGGGCTGTGATCAACCAGTCCGTCGCCGCGCGCACGGCGACTCGGACAGGATCGACCTTCCGGTTCACCTGATAGGCGACAACGCGGGTCGGATCCAACGTGAACGCGACACCTTCTGGTTCATCGTCGTCGTACAGGTCCGCGGTCAGTGCACCAGGTGGTGCCGTCGTCGTTTCCTCGTCCGTGGACAAGTCGGAGATCTCGTTCGCGCCGATGAAAAGAATGTAGGTGGATGCACCCGTCTGGCTGCTGCGCATCTCGATGCCGTCGATCTTCTGCTCGGGCGCCCACCGCAAGTACTCGGTGAGGACCTGCGTTGGCGCGTACTCGACGTGCTGGCGGTCGTCGGCGATGACGGGGCGGGAGAGGTCTGCGGCGAACTGCGCGAGGAAGGACAGCATCCGGGTGTCTGCCCAGTGATCAGGATCGAACGGCGAGGGCCGGGTCTGCACTTTGGTGAGGTCCAGGATCCGCAACGGGCGGCGTGAGGTGAACTCGCCGATCACGGCGAACGGCCTAATGTCGTGCACCGCGATCTCTGCCACCGCGGTGACGGGATCGGCAGAGCAGTAGAACATCGGGATCCCCGCCGGCGACATCCGGTTCGCTGTGGCCTTGTCTGCGGGCGCCGGACCCAGATCTTCGGCTGTGTGATACAGCTTGCCGCTGACCGTTTCGATGGGGCGGCCCCGGTAGACACGCGTGCCCGGCTCCATCGTCCGTACCAAGTTGTGGTCGCCCTCCACATAGAGCAGCAGCTGACGCAGGAACGACGAGACGCGTGCCATTGGAGAACGTCCGCGGTCGTCGTTGGGAACGATGAACCTCGACACGTGACGGGCCGTCTGCTCGAACGCGGACCAGCTCAATTCAAGATCGTCCGTCGCCATCGGAGTGAACCACGTGCTCACTTCGAAGTCTTCAATGGCATTGGTCAGGGCGGTGGCAATGTCGTCGACGACATCGTCGTCGAAGGAACCGACGGCAAGTTCACCGACCGCCGTGTTGGTGTCCTCAAGTCCGTGGTATTCACCCTCCCACCGGGGTGCGTCGTCCGCGCGACCGTAGTAGTTCCAGAACGCGTTCATGAACACTTCTTGCACGCCCTCGAACGCCACGGCGAACGCTTCGTCGTCTGATCGGTCGCAGAACGAGCAGGTCGTCTCGCTCGCAGGCCCGGCCTGTTGTTGAAGGTACAGATCGGTGATGTGGCTCAGACAGATCGTCGCATCCTCGGTGTACACGTAGCCGCGCTCAGCCGCTGCAATCGCCTGCTTTTTCGCCATCCCCATGTCGGTGATTCAAGCACGCGTGCGGTCGTCCGGTGCCGACATCGAGGTCGATGATCGTCTCGCCGCTAGATGTTCTGCGCGGACGGCAAGAGGACGAGGTCGCGGATGGTGACGTGTGCCGGACGGGTCAGCATGTAGAGGACCGCGTCGGCGACATCTTCTGGGAGGATCCCGGTTCCGACGGCAAGTCTTTCGGAGACTCGCGGACAGTCAGATCCCCGCCGCAATCCAGCAGCACCGCACGCGGCACTCCGGAGTCGAGATAGATCTGCGCATCTCACCAACCGGTGAGCTCTACGACGCGCTGCGGCTAGGGCAGATCGAGGTCGCACTCGTGTATACCCGCCCCGACGAAGATGATCTGCAGATCAACGAGATCTACCGTGACCCCTATGTCGTCGTGCTGCCAAGCGCACAGACTCGCAGGCGAGGATGGTCTCCGCCTGCGACAGCTGCGGCGGGAACGTCTGCTGCTGTCGCCCCGACGCCACTCCACCGAAGCCTACGATGCGATCCTCGGCGCCCGTGTCGCGAGCGGCTTCTCAGTCCCACGACATCACCGTCGACCGCTCTTCCTACACCGACCAGGTCGGACTAGTTGCTGCAGGCATGGGCGTATCGCTGCTCCCCGGACGCCTCGCAACTCTAAACATCCCGGGCGTCACGATGGTGCCCTTGCTGTCTCCTGCCCTCGAGTCTCGACTCCTGATCGCTCGCCACGGCGAGGTCATCGACTCGACACGCGACCGATTCGCCCTCGAGGTCACGCGCGTTCTGACCGGCACCACCGATGCAGCGAGCTCATTGACGCCGACCCGTAGACGCACAGCCCACGTCGATGCTCAGAATTGAGGACTCCAACGAAGCGCACGCTGAGTTCGTGAGAGGATCGCTCTCTCACTGTGGGTGACAGAGACGGATAGATTGATCGCGACCCGGTAACGAAGGGCAGTCAATGACGCTGGAAGTGGTCCACGGCCAACCCGATAATCGAGCCGCAGCGCTGCAGCTGGCAGAGGTTGCAGCGTCTCTCGTCGACGACGGAACAATCTATCTCGGGTACCCGGTGCTGGCCACAGCGGACGACCGGATTGAGATCGACGCGCTGCTGGTCTCCGAGTCGCACGGGCTCATCGCCTTCCGTTTTGCGGATGTGCTGCCGGGATCGAACGAGGACTGGCAAAGGCTGAGCTCCGAGCAGGACTCGATCTACAACACCCTCGAAAGCAGTCTCTCCAAGCACGAATCGCTCCGTGATGGTCGAGAGTTCGCGGTCAAGATCGGGACTATCACGGTGTTGAGCGCTGACCTTGGGCCAGCGCCAATCAGCACGGTTGCGACGTTCTCCACCTTTGAGCAGCTTCCGGCGCTGATCGGTGCGCGCCCTCCGCTGCCGACGGAGATCTACCACAATCTCCAGGCCGCGCTGCAGCGGGTCACCACCATTCGACCCGCGAAGCGTCGCGTGGATGTCAAGAGCGACACCAGCCGGGGCGCGACCATGAAGGTGATCGAACGCGGCATCGCCAATCTGGACTTCTGGCAGAAGAAGGCGGCGATTGAAACTCCGGATGGTCCGCAGCGCATCCGCGGGTTGGCAGGCTCCGGGAAGACGATTGTGCTGGCGTTGAAGGCGGCATTGCTGCACGCGCAGAACGAGTCGTGGAACATCGTGGTCACGTTCTCTTCCCGTGCGCTGTATCAGCAGTTCGAGGACCTCGTGAAACGGTTCTCGTTCGCGCACATGGACGACCTGCCCGACCCGGAACGCCTGTCGATCATGCACGCCTGGGGTTCCCGCGGGCGTGAGGGCGTGTACACGCGTCTGGCGGACGCGTTGGGTGTGCAGGCGCACAACTTTCAGTCTGCGGCTCAGAAGTTCGGCCGGGAGGATGCGTTCGAGGGTGCCTGTCAGGAGCTGCTGGAAATCGCCCGGCAGCGGGAGGATATCGTTCCGCTGTTCGACGCGGTCCTCATCGATGAGGCGCAGGATCTGCCGCCGACGTTCTTCCAACTCGTGCACCTGTTCACCAAGGACCCGAAACGTGTGGTGTGGGCGTACGACGAGCTGCAGAAGCTCGACGAGACGGAAATGGCCAACGTCGCCGACCTGTTCGGCCGGACACCGACCGGTGAGCCGGTGGTGAACATCCAGAACCGGGAGAACGAGCCGCGCCGGGACATTGTGCTTCCGGTCTGCTACCGCAATACGCCGTGGGCGCTGGCTACCGCGCATGCCATCGGATTCGGGGTGTACCGGGAGGGCGGGCTGGTGCAGCATTTCGATGACCCTCAACTGTGGGAGGACATCGGCTACCGGCTGGACGCGGGTGCGCTGACGCTCGGTTCGTGGGTGGAGCTGGAACGGTCCGCGGATAGTTCCCCCAAGTACTTCTTGGAGCGGATGGACAGCGCCGACGCGATGGTGCTGCGCGGGGACTTCAAGGACGAGCAGGCGCAGGACGAGTGGGTGGCTGAGCAGATCATCCGGGATGTTACCGATGGTGAGCTCGAGCACGACGACATCCTCGTGGTCCTGCCCAGCGCGTATACGTCGAAACGTCGGTATGTGCGGCTGGCGCGCACCTTTGAAGAGAAGGGTCTGCCCAGTCACCTCGTGGGGGTGAACAACAGCACGGATGAGGTGTTCATCCGCGGCTCGATCGCCGTGGCGCACATCTTCCGCGCTAAGGGCAACGAAGCACCGATGGTGTACGTCGTGGACTCGCAGTATGCGGGTGCGCCGTTCAGCGAGGTCAGTCGGCGCAACACCATCTTCACTGCCATCACCCGCAGCAAGGGGTGGGTGCGGGTGTGCGGGTGGGGGCCGGGGATGGCGGGTATCGCCGCGGAGGTCGCGAAGGTGCAGCAATCGGACTTCAAGCTGAAGTTCACCATTCCGACTCCCGGACAGTTGGCCGAGATGCGTCGGGTGAATGCCGATCTGCAGCCGGAGGGTGCTGTGGCGCGGGGCCTGCTGACGCTGGAAGAGCTGGCCGAGGCCCTGGAGCGTAACGAGATCACGGCCGAACAGCTGCCCCCCAAGTTGGTTCGTCAGCTGAACCAGCTGAGGATCCCCGATGACGACAGCTAACGCGCTGGGTAGGACCGTTCGAGACCTGCTCGCGGTGATGTTCGACGCGGAGCTGGTCTTGATCCCCAACCCGGTCACGGTAGACGGTGACGTGGTCGGTTGGAAGTCGCCGACGCCGTTGGGGCGGTTTGTGGACTTCGCCGACTACCCGACAGTACGTACGTATCGGAGGTGGGCGGAAGCGGGCGAGTACTCGGCTCTGCTGCCCGATGGGGCAATCCTCCAGCTGCGGTACACGGTGACGGACGGCGCGATCGCGGCGCACCGTCTTGCCTATGTACCCTGCCCGTACCGCATCGACCCGGACATGCTCCTCAGCGAGGCGCTGTCTGACATCCTCGATCTTCACGCTCTCGGCACCCACGACGACGTCACCATGCAGAGCACGATCCGATTCGATTTCGACCCCGGATCGGCGGCACAAGGCCATCCCGCCGCCCATCTCACACTCAACGTCGCCAGTTGCCGCATTGCCTGCGAATCACCCATGACGCCGGCCCAGTTCGTCCGGTTCATCTTCCGCAACTTCTACGCCGCACAGTGGCTCGCCAATGCGGCACTGTTCAGCGCACTGCCGGACACCAACCACGACAGCACCATCGAGGACGAGGAACGCCTCAGCCCGCACGTCGCATGGCGGCGAGCCATCGCGACTGCCTAGCGGACATCGCTCATCCAGCGCGTTGCGCACGCGGTTGCTGTCGGGGTGTTGCAGCGGGTCTCACGCGGGTTGGTCGGGTTGCTGACGTGGCCGGTTGGCTTGAGCGTCAGCGTCGGCGAGCTTCTCGAGTTGCTCGTCGGTGCGCTCAGCCCGGAGCAGTGGCGGGTGCCACACGGTCTCGGCATCGTCTACCGTGTCGCCGCGTCCCGCAGGCCTGTCGGAGAGGCCCTTCGCGGAGCTCTCGCGTGAGCGCGGAGCCGGTGGTCGGTGGAGTGAGCCGGAGCTAGTCCCCGTCATGTGAAGCAGAGAAGTCGGTGTGGCGAAGGCGAGGGTAGTCGGCCCAGTCGTGCCCGGAGAGTTTCCCCCACCGGGTTGCTGCTTCGATCGAGATGCCGAGTAGGTCGGCCAATACGGGGGCGGGGACGTCGCGGGACAGAGTCATGAGAGCGACCGCCCGTGCGCCCGCGAGGTGTATCCCACGTTTGGCGAGCGGGGCTTTCAGAGCGGTTGCGGTGAGGTGGCGACCGGGTCGGTGGCCGGGGAACAGCCAGGTCTCGGTCGCGGAGGGGACAGCGGGGCGGGTGTCCAGCAGGCGTTTGACGAGTTCGCCCATCGCGGTGGGGAGGATCACGGGTTCACTGCCGAGGCTGAGCCGCACATCGTGCGGAGTGACGTGAACGGCGTCACGGCGCAGTGACACGATCCGGGTGGCGAGCGTCCCGTACACCACGGAGATCAGCCCGCCGACCCGCCAGCTCAGCGCGAGCTCTTCCGTGATGAGGAGGTACTTCACCCACGCCCACCGGTCGTCCTCGGAGAACGAGGGGGCGGCTGTCCCGCTCTGCTCGTACACGCTGCGCAGCCGGGTGAGGCGTTGCACGCGCGCCCACCGCATGAACCGGGTGGCATCTCTTCCGCGACGGCCACGGATGGCAACCCATTCGTCGAATGCGCGCTGTGGGAACGTGTCCAGCGTCATCCCGAGCTCACCGATGTGGTTCAGCAGGTCCATGACGGTCGTGAGGTGAGCGCGAGCACGCCTAAGACGGAGACTCTCATCGACGCCCGACAGGTGTCCCTCGTCGGAGAAGCTCGGGTTCACGACCCATGCTGCGTATCGCTGCAGGATCCGGCGATGCTCAGCGTGCTCAATCGCTGCGAACTGTGCTTCTTCCCAGACCTCGAGACGGATGCGGTCGAAGTTCTCGGTCGGAAGCACACCGGATTCCATCAGGAGTGCGGCGAGGTAGCCAGTGGCTCCGGTCATCCGCAGGCCAGCGACGGCCCGCAGGCTGATCGGAAACTCACCACCAGCCATCTGCCGGATGACTTTCACCATCGGGGACCGTCTGATCCACTGGGCGATCGTGTCCGCGCGGGCAGGATCTCGCAGCAGGAAGTTCTCGAGAGGTAGGAGCGCCGGATGGGGGTTGCCGTCATGGTTGCTGATCACGGCGCGCACCATGCCGGGTAGCACACAGGCGTAGCAGCGCCAGCCGGTCAGCCGCCGATCCATGGCTCCACAGTCCACGCAGCGACCCAGGGTGGGGTCGTCTGCGCAGACGGCGCAGATCGGCCCCACCTCACTCAGGTACGGGCATACCCGCAGCTGATCACACAGCGTGCAGGGGCGGGGGCGTTGTCGGAGGCCGGAGTAGCAGCCTTCGCACACCACCGTGCCATCTCGGTTGACGGCCGCCGTGCGCACCCGGTCGCACAGCGAGCAGAGGAGGGGAGGAGGTTTGTAACACCGCTCGCACAGGATGAGTCCGTCGCGGCGTCGTGCGGGCGCGCGGGTCGCGCCGCACTGTCCGCACTCTACGAAGCTACGTGGGTCCTTCCTCCAGCAGAGTGTGCAGTAGGGTTGCCCGTCGAGTATCCGGTACCCGCTCGGCCTCAGCCGACCGCAGTGTGTGCAGGGTGGGCTTGCCGTTCTCCGGTTGCAGGCGCTGCAGCGGTGTCCGCCGCGTCCGTTGCGGTGGGGTATCTGCACTGCCCGATCGCAGTCGGAGCATCGCGGGATTTCGACCTCCGTCCATCCCTCGCTCCGCAGATGACGAATGAGACGGTTCACGGCGGGCAGTGCGCGGGAGTCGCCCGATACGAGTAGTTCAGGGGTTCCTCGCAGTTGGCGGACGACCCTGGTCCGTGCCTTGTTGTCCGAGACGACGTGCAGAGTGGCCGCGACGACAACCGCCGTCGGAATGGAGGGCGCCATTTTATGGAAGGCGCGGACGATGTCAGCGAGGACGCGGACATGGTTCTCGCCGATATGGGCGGCCACTTACGGGGCGGGACGTGGGCCCGGTCGACTGATCCGAGCGGGTTTGGGTCGCAGGTCGCCGATGGACCCGCGGGTCTGCTCGACGACCGCCGTCTTCTCCTCGACGACGCGTACCTCGATGAGGTCAGAGGGTGTGCAGCCCAGCGCGGCACAGACGGCCCCGATGACTTGCATGCTCGCTCGTTCGGGCTTCTGCGTCACGAGTCGGAAAACCTGCTCGCGGGACAAGTGAACGCCGTACTGCTCGAGCAGCGGAATCAGCTCTGTGGTCTTGTAAAGCTGATGATCCGCCATCACCCGACGTAGATTCCAAGTTGTCTCGACCCGTGTCATCCTGACTCCTCGAGAGTGCTGAAACGCCGAAGCGCGTCACTGAGTATCTGGTTCTTGAAGTCGCCACTCACCGAGGTGTAGATCGCGGTTGACGACGCGACCAGGTGCCCAACCTGTTCTTGCACGAACCTGTCGAGGTATCCATGCTCGATGAGATGCGTCACGTACGAGTGCCGTAGGCAATGCAGTTTCAGAGCCGGATCCAGACCGGCTTCCTGCCGCAAGGCGGCGAACCGTCGATCCATGTAGGGCAACGACACCCGGGTGTCTCGTTCGGTCGGCCACAGCGCAGGCACACTCGCGCCGAACAGGCCGCGGCCCTCGTCCATCCACTGCTCCATGCCCTCAACCCACCACTCCATGTGCGGTACGAGCAGGACGGTGCGGCGCCGCGATGGACCACCGCGGCTCGCCTTCGCAAACCGAACGTGAAGGGCGGCAAATCGGCCCCACTTCGGCACGCGAGAGTTGTAGTGAAGATCATGATCGTCCAGGCCTCGCAGTTCTGCTCGGCGCAGCCCAAACGCGTACGCGGTCTTGAACATCTGAGCATCGCGGAGCGCGGCCAACGCGCCCTTCTTGCCGGAACGGGCCGTCACCTCCACGCGAGAATCCGCGACCTGGAAGAAGCGCTCGATCTCGTCGTATGTCATCGACCTATTGCTCGGCTTCCCCTCGTAGTCTGCGACGTGCTTCGTCGTGTTCCACGGAAGGCAGACCTGCGAAGGCACGTCACCGAAGTGCCCTTCGCACAATTCCACCCAGTCATACTCGGAACTGATCAGGTAATCACAGAACAAGCTGAGCGTGCCGTGCAGTTGTCGGATCGTTGAGCGTTGCCTTCCCAGCACGCGCAGGTGCGACGAGTATTCATCGACGTCGGACGCTTGCCACTGCCAGGGGTATCGCTCGGTGAAGTCAGTGAAGCGTCGGATCGCACCATCCCGGCCGTCGATCGTATCCGGGCTCAGCCCGCGGCTCATCTGCTGATGCGCCCAAGAACCGAGCATCGACTGGAACACCGTTTCTTCAAGCCGCAACACGTTCACGGACGCTCCAGGCGCGAGCGCCTGAAGCAGTTCACTGAAGGCAAGAAAGGGTTGCATTTGATCTATCACTGTAAGAACAGATGCAACAAGAGTCAATCACGTGCATCTTCACCACCGGCTAGCCTGGTATCACCCCACCGACCAACATCCCGCGTGATCTGAATAGGCCACAGATTCAATCCGTGGCCTATTGCGATAGATGCAACAAGCTAGGGTTCGTCACGCGCACGCACTACGCCGTGAACATCCGGAAGTTCCTCACGGCGCGTCGAACCCTGCGCGACCTCGTCGCCGCGGGCGCCATGCCCGAACGGCTCTCGGCGCTCCTCCGACATGCGATGGCCGACGGGCGCAGCATCCTCGTGTCCGGCGCGACGCACGCGGGCAAGACGACCCTGCTCGCGGCACTCATCGGCGCGTGCCCGCCGGAGCACCGGATCGTGACGGTCGAGGAGACGTTCGAACTGGCCGTCTCCGCACCGGATTCGGTGGCGCTCCAAGGGCGACAACCGAGCCTCGAGGGGACCGGCGCGGTGAGCCTCCGACGCCTCGTCAAAGAGGCGCTGCGCATGCGACCCGATCGCCTCGTCGTCGGCGAGGTGCGGGATGCCGAAGCCCTCGATCTGCTCCTGGCGCTCAACACCGGGGTGCCCGGCGCCGCGACGCTGCACGCCAACTCGGCATCCGATGCTCTGCGCCGCCTCGCGGCGCTGCCGCTGCTCGCGGGCCAGAACATCGACGCAGGGTTCGTCGGTCCGGCGATCGCGACCGGCGTGGACCTCGTCGTCCACTGTCGCCGCGACGCCGACGGACACCGCTCCGTCGAAGAGGTCGTCGAGACGACCGGGCGCCTCGTGGGCGGAGATGTGGAGACACGGGTCGTGTACCGTGCTTCGGATGCCGCGTCGGCGCGGGAGGCGTCGTGACCGTCGTCTGGGGTGCGGTGCTCGCTGCGGGCCTCCTGCTCATGCTGTCGCCGTGGCTCTGGCCCGTGCGCGGCCGCGCGGAGCGCCCCGGTGCGGATGGGCGCGTCTCTCGTCTTCTGCAGGAGGCGGGCTTCGCCCATGTGCCCGCCGGACGGCCTGCCGTCGTCGCCGCGGTTGTCGGCTGCGTGTGCGCGGCCGCGGCGTGGCTCGTGACCGCACTGCCCGCCGTCGCCCTCGTCGCCGCCGTCGCGGGCGCGGTCGCCCCGTTCTCCTGGCTGCGCGCACGCGGCCGACGCCTTCGTCGCTCCCGCCGCGCGCTGTGGGCCGACGTCTGCGACCTGCTCGTGTCGGCCGTCCGGGCCAGCATGTCGCTCCCGGATGCCGTGTCGGCCCTCGCGATCAGCGGACCCCCGGCGCTCCGGGCCGCGTTCGAGGGGTTCGCGCAGGACGTCGCGGCCTCTGGGCACTTCGATTCCAGCGCGCTGCGCCTGAAGGCCACCCTCGCGGACCCCGTCGCCGATCGCATCATCGAGACGCTCCGCATGGCCCGCCACGTCGGCGGGACGGAGCTCACCAACGTGCTGCGCGCCCTGTCGGCGTCGGTGCGTGCGGATGCCACGCTGCGTGCCGAAGTCGAGGCGCGCCAGTCGTGGGTGCGCGGCGCCGCAGTCGTCGGGGTCGTCGCCCCCTGGATCGTGCTGTTGCTGCTCGCGCTGCGCCCCGAGGGTGCGGCCGCATATGCGACGGGCACAGGAGTCGCTCTGGTACTGGCGGGGGCGGTCGTGTCGGTGTTCGCGTATCGCCTCACGATGCGGCTCGGCCGGCTTCCCGAACCGCAGCGGTGGTTCGGATGAGCGACCTCTCGCTGCTGTCGTCCGCGATCATCCTCGGCGTGGCCCTCGCCTGTGGTCTTCTGCTGATCGCTCGTCGCGTGCCGCGCTGGGCGGCGCCGAGCCTCATTCGCCGGATCTCACCGTATGTGCGCGACATCGCCGATCCGGCGGGACTCACGCCACTGCAGCCCGTCCCGGCGGTCGCCGATTGGCGATCGATACGCGATCGCGTCGCCGCGGGCTGGGGCGGTGGGGATGCCCTCGCCCAGCGCCTGCGCCAAGCGGGGCGGGCGCCCGACGTCGTCGCCTTCCGTGCCGTGCAGCTCGGCTGGGCGGTCGGAGGGCTCTTCGCAGGCGGTGCGCTCGCCGTGGCATCCACTCTCGCCGGTCGCGGCGGAGTCATCGCGGCTCTGCTCCCGCCACTCGGTGCCGTGGTCGCCGCCGTCGTGTACGAGCAGCAACTCACCCGGGCTGCGAAACGGCGGGTCGCGCGGATCGAGGAGGAGCTCCCCACCGTGCTCGAGTTCCTCGCGCTGTGCCTGGCCGCAGGGGAGGGGCTGCGCGATGCGCTGCGACGCGTGGGGGATGTCGGCACCGGTGTGCTCACGGAGGAGCTCCGCGGAGCAGTGCTCGCGAGTGGCACGGGGTCGAGCCTCGCGGACGCGCTGCTCAGCGTGGCGAAGACGTGCGAGGTGCCGGCGCTCTCCCGTGCCGTCGAGCACCTCGTAGCGGCGATCGATCGGGGAGCTCCGCTTGCCCTCGTCTTGCAGGAACAGGCGGTCGATGCCCGTGAGGAGGCCAAGCGGGCGCTGATCGAAGCCGCCGGGCGCAAGGAGATCTTGATGCTTCTCCCGCTCGTCTTCATGATCTTGCCCTTGTCGGTGGTCTTCGCGGTGTTCCCCGGCATCGTCCTGCTGAAGCTCGGCCTCGGCTGAGGCTGTGGAAAACTCGCGCGCAGGTGGCGGGGATTGACGACACTGGCGCCATGTTCGATTTCATGCGTGAGAACGTGCGGGAACTCCGCGAGGACGAACGTGGCGACGTTCCCGGGTGGGTGCTCGTGACGCTGATGACGGCAGGGCTCGTGATCGCGATCTGGGCCGTCGCGGGCCCCGCGCTCGCCGACCTGTTCAACCAGGCGATCAGCCGCGTCTCGGGCTTCTGAGCCCGCGGTCGTCACCGTGCGGACGCTCCGAGACGACGACACCGGCTCCGCGCCGGTCGAGTTCGTCCTCGTCGGCACGCTGCTGACGCTGCTCACACTCGCGGTCGTGCAGTTGGCGATCGCGGTCTACGTCCGGAACGTCGTCCACGACGCCGCGGTCGAGGGCGCCTACTACGGAGCGCTCGCCGACATGGCTCCCGGCGACGGTGCGAGCCGGGCCGAGCAGCTGGTCGGTGCGGCCGTCGGCGACGGGTTCGGCGCCACCGCTGTCGCCACCCCGACCGACGGAGCCGCCGGCCCGCAGGTGCAGGTCACCGTGACGGCCACCTTGCCACTCGTCGGGTTCATCGGCATCCCCGGCGCACTGGAGGTGACCGCGCATGCTCCGCGCGAGAGCTTCGACTGAGTGGCCCCGCGATGAGGGGATGCCCGCAGACGAGGGCTCCGCGCCGCTCGAATTCATCCTCGTGGGGCTGCTGCTCCTGACGCCGATCGTCTACCTCATCGTCGCCCTCGGTGCGATCCAGGGGCAGGCGCTCGGGGTCGAGACGGGCGCGCGTCAACTCGCGCGGACGATCGCGACGTCTCCCGATGTCGTGACGGCGGATGCCCGTGCCGATCGGGTGCGTGATGCGATCGTCGCGGAGTACGGCCTCGATCCCGCCACCGTAGCTGTGACCGTCGACTGCGCCCACACCACGACGACCTGCCCGGCCGCAGGCGCGATCCTCACCGTCACGGTGCGAGCCGAGGCGACGCTGCCGTTGGTGCCGGCGATCCTCGGGCTCGAGAAGATCGCACGGGTCCCGGTCGAGTCGACCTCCGTGCAGAAGGTGTCGCGCCTGTGGGGGATCACGCCGTGAGGCCAGCGGATCACCCCGAACGCGATCAGCGCGACGACGAGGGCTCGGTGCTGCTGCTCACCCTCGGCTACGCGTTCATCGCGATCCTCCTCGTCCTCGTCTGCGTCGACGCGACGAGTCTGTACCTCGCCCACAAGCGCGCGGATGCCGCCGCGGATGCCGCTGCGCTCGCCGGTGCCGACGGGTTCACCGTGTCCGTCGGCCCCGACGGCGCGACCGCCGTCCTCACCGACCAGGGCGTGCACGATCAGGCATCCGCGCTGCTCGGCGAACTCGGAACGGCGACGCTCGTGTCCGCCGGGACGCCCGACGGCCTCTCCGCGCGCGTCACGGTGCAGACCCGGTGGCGCCCGCCCGTCCTGACGCTGTTCGTGCCGGACGGCTTCACTCTGGAGGCGACCGCGACGAGCCGGACGGCGCTGCGCTGAGGCGGCCCGACCGGGATCTGGGCAGGCCCTCGACGGTCGCGTCGATACCCATGGGGGTATGCTGACTGCATGGCTACCCGAGAGATCACCCTCGACAACCTCGAGACCACCATTACGGGCAACGACATCGTGCTGCTCGACTTCTGGGCGGCGTGGTGCGGCCCGTGCCGCGCATTCGGCCCCGTCTTCGAGACCGCGTCGACCACCCACCCCGACGTCGTGTTCGGCAAGATCGACACCGAAGCGCAGCAGGAACTCGCCGCCGGCTTCCGGATCACCTCCATCCCGACGCTCATGGCGTTCCGTGAGAACGTGCTCGTCTTCTCCCAGCCGGGAGCCCTCGCAGCGCCGCAGCTCGAGCAGGTGATCGACGCCGTCCGTGGCCTGGACATGGACGAGGTCCGCGCGCAGATCGCCGCGCAGGAGGCCTGAGCGCCGCGTGTTCCGTTCGTGCGCGACCACCCCCGCCGACCGTGTCTTCCGCGTCGTCGCCGCAGTGATCGCCGGGTCGTTCGCGCTGAGCGTCGGCCAGCTGTGGTGCGCGATCCCCGCCGGGATCTGCTCCGCTTTCCTTCTCATCGGTGCGATCACGGGGTGGTGCCCTACCCAGCTGCTCCGCCGTGATCGAGACGAACCCGTCGAGCAGAACGCGTTCGGCTACGCCGAGGCGCGCCAGCCCATCGACATCACCTGATCGCGAGCGCGCGAGCAGGAGCCCGGCGCACGACATCCGGCACGCGACCGAGCGACCCGAAGGCCCCGCCCACGCCTCAGCGCCGCCGGGGCACGAACCGCGGCACCCAGCGAGCGAACGCCGCAGCACCCAGCAGCCCGATGACGCCCATCGCGCCGGTCGCGAGCGACAGCGAGAACGTCGCCGCGAGGGCGGAGACGAGCAGGGGAGCGGTGGCACCCCCGGCATCCGTCAACGTCCGCCACGACCCGAGGAATGCTGCCGGATCGGTTTGCGGTGCGACGTCGGCGCCGAGGGTCAGGAGGATGCCGCTGGAGAGCCCGTTCCCGACGCCGAGGACCGCGGCGAACAGGGCGAACCACATCGGGGCCTGCAGGGTGTCGTGCGTGAACGACAGCGCGAGGAAGCCCGCGCCCATGAGGACCATTGCGGGGAGGGCCGCCCACAGTCGCCCGAACCGGTCCATGACCTGGCCGCTCGCGTAGAACAGGGCGAAGTCGATGGCTCCCGACACACCCACCACGAGGACGATCGTCTGCGCGTCGAGCCCCAGCGACACGCCCCACAGGGGCAGCACGACCTGACGCGCCGAGCGCACCGCCGACAGCGACGCGGCCGCGAGCCCGAGGCGCGACAGCACGGAGCGGTAGCGCCACATCGTGCGGAACACGCCCACCCGCTCGGCGGTGGGGATCGAACCCGTCACCGCCTCGCCGGTGTCTTCGGCGAGGCGCGAATCGCCCTCCACGCGGGCGACGCGGGCTGCGGGAGTCTGTGCCTCGGGATCGGGGCCGAGGAGCACGAGCAGCACCGTCGCGACGAGGCAGACGCCGAAGAACCACACCGTCGCGTGACCGTCGCCGAAGACGGCGATCAGCGCGGCCGCGATGAACGGCCCGACGAACATGCCGAGACGGAAGGTTCCGCCGAGCAGCGACAGCGCCCGAGCGCGGAACGACAGCGGCACACGCGTCGTCATGAACGAGTGCCGGGCGAGTCCGAAGACGGCCGCGCAGAACCCGATGACGAAGACGGATGCCGTGAGCACGCCCAGGTTGGGGGAGAGGGCGAGCCCCGCGACGCCGAGCATCGCGATGACGCCGCCGATCGCCATCGTCACACGCTCCCCGACCCGCGCGACGGCCCACCCGGCGGGGATGTTGCCGCACAGCTGCCCCACGACGAGCGCCGCCGCGACGAGGGCGGCCGTCGGCACGTCGGCGCCGAGGCGCGAGGCGAAGACCGGGAGGAGGGGGATCACGGCGCCCTCGCCGAGGGCGAACAGGACGGTCGGGCCGTAGATCACGGGTGCGAGCTTCCACAGCATGCCGCCGATGGGTTCGGGGGTGGAGGCATCCGTCACCCCATCCACGTTAGTCTGGAGTGTCATGCTTGATTTCGATCCCTCCGCCGACATCCAGGCCCTGCGCTCCACGTTCTCCGACATCGCCGCAGTGGTCGACGTCGTCGCGCTCCGCGCCGAGATCGAGCGGCTCTCCGAAGAGGCCGGCGCGCCCGACCTCTGGGACGACGTCGAGAAGGCGCAGAAGGTCACGAGCGCGCTCAGCCACCGCCAGGCCGACCTCAAGCGCGTCACCGACGTCGAGCAGCGCCTCGACGACCTCGACGTGCTCGTGGAGCTCGCCCACGAGATGGACGACGAGGACACCGCCGCCGAAGCGCGCCGCGAGATCGCCGACCTGCAGGACGTCATCGGCCAGCTCGAGGTGCAGACGCTCCTCGACGGCGAGTACGACGACCGCCCCGCCGTCGTCACGATCCGATCCGGCGCGGGCGGCGACGACGCCACCGACTTCGCCGAGATGCTGCTGCGCATGTACCTGCGCTGGGCCGAGCGGCACAAGTACTCCGTCAAGGTGATGGACACGTCCTACGCGGAAGGCGCCGGCATCAAGTCGGCGACGTTCGAAGTGGATGCCCCGTACGCCTACGGCACCCTCTCCGTCGAGGCGGGCACGCACCGTCTCGCGCGCATCAGCCCGTTCGGCGGTGCCGACAAGCGCCAGACGTCGTTCGCGGCCGTCGAAGTGATCCCGGCCCTCGAAGAGGCCGTCGAGGTCGACGTGCCCGAAGGCGACATCCGCGTCGACGTCTTCCGCTCCTCCGGCCCCGGCGGTCAGTCGGTCAACACGACCGACTCGGCCGTGCGCATCACCCACCTTCCGACGGGTCTCGTCGTCTCGATGCAGAACGAGAAGAGCCAGATCCAGAACCGTGCCGCCGCGATGCGCGTCCTGCAGACGCGCCTGCTGCTCCTCAAGCGCGAGGAGGAGGCGGCGAAGAAGAAGGAACTCGCCGGCACCATCACCGCCAGCTGGGGCGACCAGATGCGCTCGTACTTCCTCTACGGTCAGCAGCTCGTGAAGGACCTCCGCACCGGCTACGAGGTCGGGAACCCCGCGGTCGTCTTCGACGGCGACCTCGACGGCCTCATCGCCGCCGGCATCCGCTGGCGCAAGCGCAAGGACGACGACGACTGAGTCGACCTCGCGCGCGCGGGGTGTCGCGCCTGGCATCCTCCGGGCGCGCGCTTAGGCTCGACGGGTCATGATCCGGTTCGAGCACGTCACCAAGAAATACCGCGGGACGAACAAGCCGGCGCTGAACGACGTCGATTTCGAGGTCCAGCGCGGGGAGTTCGTCTTCCTCGTGGGCGCGTCGGGCTCGGGGAAGTCCTCGTGTCTGCGGCTGATCCTGCGTGAAGACACGCCGAGCGACGGCCGCGTCGTCGTGCTCGGCCGCGACCTCGCGACGCTCTCCACCCGCAAGGTGCCGTATTTCCGGCGCCACATCGGGTCGGTGTTCCAGGACTTCCGGCTGCTGCCGAACAAGACGGTGTTCCAGAACGTCGCCTTCACGCTGCAGGTGATCGGCTCGTCGCGGGCCTTCATCCAGCAGGCGGTTCCCGAGGCGCTCGCCCTCGTCGGCCTCGACGGAAAGCAGAAGCGACTGCCGCACGAGCTCTCCGGCGGTGAGCAGCAGCGCGTCGCGATCGCCCGCGCGATCGTCAACCGCCCACAGATCCTCCTCGCCGACGAACCCACGGGGAACCTCGATCCCGCAACGTCGGTCGACATCATGCGGCTGCTGGCGCGGATCAACGAAGGCGGTACGACGGTCGTCATGGCGACTCACGAAGCCGGCTTCGTCGACCAGATGAAGCGTCGCGTGATCGAGCTGAGCGGGGGAGCCATGCTGCGCGACGACCGCCACGGCGGCTACGGCGACACGTCCGCCATTCCGAGCCTCGCTCCGCAGCAGGAGCGCGGGGTCGCGGCGACGGCCGCCTTGAGCGCCGTGATGGAGCTGCAGCGCGAGATCGCCACCTCCTCGGTCGAGCCCGTCCCTGCCGAGGATGCCTCGGTGCCGACGGGAGCGCCCGCGGCGCCCGCCGCGGCGGTAGCGCCTGCAGAGGCTCCCGCCGCCTCCCCGTACCACGCGAGCCCCGAGCCCGCGCAGGCGCCCGCGCCCGCCGCCGAGCCGCCCGCACGCGAGACCAAGCCGCAGACCCGGCCGATCGTGATCGACGCGCCGGTGGTGCAACTCGACGGTCTCGACCTCGACGACATGACCGTCGCCGAGCGGCTCGGGCTGGCATCCGACGAAGACGAAGTGGGGCCGACCTCGTGAGGGTGCGTCTGATCCTCGCCGAGGCGCTTTCGGGCCTGCGGCGTAACGCCTCGATGGTGATCTCCGTCGTGCTCGTGACGTTCGTGTCGCTGACGTTCGTCGGCGCGGCGATGCTCATGCAGATGCAGATCGGCAAGATGCGCGACTACTGGGTCGATCGCGCGCAGGTGTCGATCGTGATGTGTCGCGACGACTCGACCGTCGCGACCTGCGTCGACGGTGCCGCGACCGATGAGGAGTTGGCCGCCGTCGCCGACCGCCTGGCGAGCCCCGCACTGCAGGGGATCGTGCGGGATGTGCGCTTCGAGTCTGCCGACGAGGCCTACCAGAACCTCCTCGATCTCTACGGCGACGAGTACAAGGACTACGTGACGCCCGCGCAGCTCGGCAACACGTACTGGGTCGGGCTCGTCGACCCCGAGAAGTCGGATGTCATCACAGAGGCGTTCTCCGGTGCGAAGGGCGTCGAGGCCGTCAAGAACCAGATGCAGTACCTCGAGCCGCTCTTCTCCGCGCTCACCGTCGCGACCTACATCGCGGTCGGTATCGCGGGTCTCATGCTCATCGCCGCGGCGCTGCTCATCTCGACGACGATCCGGTTGTCGGCGTATGCGCGGCGGCGGGAGGTCGGCATCATGCGCCTCGTCGGGGCATCCAACCGCTTCATCCAGACGCCGTTCATCCTCGAAGGCGTGATCGCCGCGTTCATCGGCTCCGTCCTCGCGGGCGGTGCGATCGTCGCCGGGGTGTACTTCGGCGTGGAGGGGTACCTCAAGGGCCGCGTGAGCTTCATCACCGACTGGGTGAACATGCAGGATGCCGCGATCGTGATCCCCGTCATCATCGTGATCGGGCTCGTGCTGGCCGCACTGTCGGCCGGGTTCGCGATCCGCCGGTGGCTGCGCGCCTGAGCCCGTCTGGGGTATGCTGGCAGGCTGCTGTCAGAACGAGGAGTCACCATGCCCAGGGAACGCGGGGAGAAGGTCGTCGCGACCAACCGTCGCGCGCGCCACGAGTACACGATCGAGAAGTCGTACGAGGCGGGACTCGTGCTCACCGGCACGGAGGTGAAGTCGCTGCGTGAGGGCCGCGCGAACCTCAGCGACGGCTATGCGTACATCGACGGCGGCGAGGCTTACCTGGATGCCGTGCACATCCCCGAGTACTCGCAGGGGCACTGGACGAACCATTCCTCCAAGCGCACGCGCAAGCTCCTGTTGCACAAGGCGGAGATCATCAAGCTGTCGCACGCGATCAGCGCGGGCGGCTACACCCTGATCCCGCTCAAGCTGTACTTCTCCGACGGGCGAGCGAAGGTCGAGATCGCGGTCGCGAAGGGCAAGCGCGAGTACGAGAAGCGCCAGACGATCCGAGAGCGCGAGGACAAGCGCGAGGCGGAGCGGGCGATGCGCAGCCGTAACCGGCTCGGCGACTGACCTCTCCGGTCAGGATGCCTCGAACCGCGCCTCCACGGCGGCAGTGACCACGATGTCGTCGGGGCGGAACTCGACGGCGGGGCCGGAGCCCGCGGCATCCATCATCGCGGCCTTCGCGAACATCCGCGGTGCCGGCCGTTCGGGCGAGCCGCCGCCGAGGAGCCCCAAGTCGGCGATCTGCACGGGTGTGACCGTCGTCTTGCCGATCGCGGTCGCGTAGGCGGTCGCGCGCTCGACGGCGACCGCTACGGCCGCGATGGCGACCTCGCGCTCGACGCTCGCGCGGGTCTCGGGGGTGAGTTGCCACTCGACGACGCCGACCTGCCAGCCGTCGGTGGCACCGAGGGCGTTCAGCCAGTCGGAGAGCGCCAGCACGTCGGTGAACGTCGCGGTGAGTTCGACGGAGGCGTGATGGACGAGGTCGAGCTGGCGGCCCTCGTTGTTCCAGGGGCGATCCGACCAGACCGAGACGCGCTGGCTCGCCCAGTCTGCGAGTCCACCGGCGTCCTTGCGGGTCTGCAGGTCGGCTCGAACGGGCTGGGCGAGGCTCGCGATCTGCTCGACGACGACGCCGCGGTCGGGACCGTCGGCGGAGGCGGTGACGTGTGCGACGGCGCGCTCGGGGGCGATGTGGGTCTCGCTTTCGCCACGGACCGTGATGATGACTTCGCTCATGGGATAGACTGTAATGCTCGGGTCCGAGAGGATGCCGAGGACAACTCCACAGCGTGACAGTGGCTCACTTCGCCATGTGGCCTCCGGGGCTGATCGGTTTCGACAGCGCCTGTGAAGCTGCGGGAAGCGGGCCGAGGATGCAGGGTTATCTCGTAAACGACCTCTGCGAACCAATAGTTGCCG
>MEEK01000015.1 GCA_001724425.1 Microbacterium sp. SCN 70-27 | reverse complement strand
TCCTCCACAAGCAAGGAGTCCCCTGTGGCACTGATCGAGGCTGTAGGCGCACGCGAGATCCTGGATTCGCGTGGCAACCCGACCGTCGAGGTGGAGGTGCTGCTCGACGATGGCATCGTCCAGCGCGCGGCCGTCCCCTCCGGCGCATCCACCGGCGCGTTCGAAGCGTACGAGCTGCGCGACGGCGACAAGAGCCGGTACGGCGGCAAGGGCGTCCTGAAGGCCGTGAACGCCGTCATCGACGAGCTGGGCCCGGCGATCGAGGGCATCGATGCCAGCGAGCAGCGCGTCATCGACGAGATCCTCATCGCGACCGACGGCACCGAGAACAAGTCGCGCTGCGGCGCGAACGGCATCCTGGGCGTCTCGCTCGCGGTCGCCAAGGCCGCCGCCGACGCCGCGGACCTGCCGCTGTTCCGCTACCTGGGCGGCCCGAACGCGCACGTCCTGCCCGTGCCGCTGTTCAACGTCATCAACGGTGGCGAGCACGCCGACAACGGCATCGACTTCCAGGAGTACTTCCTCGCGCCGATCGGCGCGGAGACCTACTCCGAGTCGCTGCGTTGGGGCACCGAGGTCTACCACGTCCTCAAGGGCGAGCTGAAGGCGGCCGGGTACAACACCGGCCTCGGCGACGAGGGCGGCTTCGCCCCCGACCTGCCCAGCAACCGCGAGGGCCTCGACTTCCTCATCAAGGCGATCGAGAAGGCCGGCTTCACCCCCGGCAAGGACGTCGGCGTCGGCCTGGACGTGGCCGCGACGGAGTTCTTCAAGGACGGCGTGTACACCGTCGAGGGCAAGCCCTGGACGGCCGAGCAGCTGACCGACTACTTCGCCGACCTCGTCACGAACTACCCCGTCGTCACCATCGAGGACGCCCTCGCCGAGGACGACTGGGATGCCTGGAAGCACCTCACCGATGTCCTGGGTGACAAGGTGCAGCTCGTCGGCGACGACCTCTTCGTCACGAACCCGGTGCGCCTGCAGAAGGGCATCGACCTGGGCGTGGCCAACGCGCTGCTCGTGAAGGTGAACCAGATCGGCACGCTGTCCGAGACGCTGGATGCCATCGCCCTCGCGACCCAGAACGGCTACCGATCGATGCTCTCGCACCGCTCCGGCGAGACCGAGGACACGACCATCGCCGACCTCGCCGTCGCGGTGAACGCGGGTCAGATCAAGACCGGCGCGCCCGCTCGCAGCGAGCGCGTCGCGAAGTACAATCAGCTTCTGCGCATCGAAGAAGAGCTGGGCGACGCCGCGACTTTCGCGGGCCGCGCGGCCTTCCCGCGGTTCAAGGGCTGACCTGCCGCTGACGCGCAGCAGACGCTGAACGAGAAGGGGGAGCCGTGGCACGAGTGACGGCTCCCCCTTTCGCGTCTCCGCACGACGAGAAGGTCCGCACGCGCGGGCGTGTGGACGTCCGCGAGTGGGCCGGAGGCATCCGGTTCTCGGCGTTCACGGCGATCATGCTGGGGCTCGTCGTCCTGGCGGTATTCGTGCTCGTGCCGACCTTCGGCACCTACCTCTCGCAGCGCCAGCAGATCGTGGCGCTGCAGCACTCGGTGAAGCTCACCGAGGCCCAGGTCGCCGACCTGGAGCAGCAGAAGGCGCGCTGGGCCGACCCGGCCTACGTCACGTCGCAGGCGCGCTCGCGCCTGTACTACGTCTATCCCGGAGAAGTCGTCTACCTCGTCGACGACGATCTGCCGGCCGCGTCCCTCGCGCCCGAGCAGCAGCCCGTGAGCGACGACGTCACCGAGACGCGCTCGGACTGGATGGCGCAGTTCCTGCGGTCGGTCACCGGGGCAGGCCTCAGCCAGACCGGGACGGCACCGACCGACCCGACGACTCCCGCGGGCTGACCGGGGTCCAGCACTCCAACAGGTGGCGCCGGTAGCCTGGGGGCGTGCCGCACCCTCCGCTCAGCCCCGCGACCGACGCCGACCTCGAGGTCATGCGCGAACAGCTGGGGCGGCCGATGCGCGGCGTCGTCGGCATCGCGGCCCGGTGCGTGTGCGGCAACCCGACGGTCGTGGCGACCGAGCCGCGGCTGCCTGACGGCACGCCGTTCCCGACGTTCTACTACCTGACCCACCCGGGTGCGACGGCGGCGATGTCGGCGCTCGAAGCGACGCAGGTTATGCCCGAGTTCGCTGCCCTCCTCGCCGACGACGCCGAGGTGGCGGATGCCTACGCCGCGGCCCACGAGGCGTATCTCTCCGATCGCGCCGTGTACGGCGAGGTCGACGAGATCGCCGGAATCTCCGCCGGCGGCATGCCGACCCGCGTGAAGTGTCTGCACGCGCTCGCCGGGCACGCGCTCGCCGCGGGGCCGGGAGTCAATCCCATCGGCGACCTCGCGCTCGCGCGTGGCGATTGGTCGCCCGAGCGCTGCACGTGTGCGACGCCACGGAGCACCGTGTGAAGCTGACACAGCGCAGCCGGTCGCGGCGCGACGGCATCCGCGGGCGGAGGGCCGTCGCGGTGGCGGCGCTCGTGGCCGCGGTGCTCGCGGCGGGGGCTCCCGTCGCAGGTTCGGCCGCGCTGGCGTCCGGCCCCGCCGCGCCCGTCGCACCTGTCGTCGCCGGGGCGCCCACCGCGCTCGGGGCACGGCCCGCTTCATCAGCGGCCCTTCAGACCACGACGCCGAACCCGGCCGAGGAGGCCGACCCGATCCGGGCGGCCCAGTACTGGCTCGACGAGTACGGGGTGCGGGATGCCTGGCAGACGACGCGCGGCAAGGGTGTCACGATCGCGATCATCGACACGGGCGTCGGGCGGAGCCCCGTCGAGTTCTCCGGCGCCGTCGTCGGGGGAGCGGACTTCTCCGGCGTCGGTGCTTCCGACGGGCGCAAGCCCGTGGGGGCCGTCGACGCGAGCCACGGCAGCTGGGTGGCATCCCTCGCCGCGTCGCGCGGAACGGGCCCCGACACCGGGATGATCGGTGTCGCGCCCGAGGCGAGCCTGCTCGCGATCTCGGTCGGGTTCGGAGCGTCATCGTCGGTGCCGTTCATCGACCAGGTCGCCGATGCGATGCGCTGGGCGGTCGACCACGGCGCCGATGTCATCAACCTGTCGTTCACGACCAACACCCTGACATGGGACCCGAAGTGGGACGACGCCTTCCAGTACGCCTTCGACCATGACGTGGTCGTGGTCGTGGCGGCCGGCAACAAGGGGAGCGGCACGACCGAGGTGGGCGCACCCGCGACGATCCCCGGGGTGCTGACGGTCGGCGGGGTCACCCGCGACGGGGTCGCGAGCGACCGGGCATCCACGCAGGGCATCACGATCGGGATCTCCGCACCCAGTGAGCAGCTGCTCGGAGTCTCGGCCGACGGCACCGTCGTGCAGTGGGACGGGACGAGCGGGGCCGCGCCGATCGTCGCGGGGATCGTCGCGCTCGTGCGGGCCGCTCATCCCGATCTCAACGCCGACAACGTCATCAACCGGGTGATCTCGACCGCCCGTTCGACGTCCGCATCGCTTGCGAACCCCCAGCTGTACGGGCATGGACTGGTGGATGCCTCGGCCGCCGTCTCCGCATCGGTGCCGACGGTCGACAAGAGCCCGCTCGGAATGACGCTCGCCGAGTGGGTGCGGTTGTATCGGCGCGCGGAGGTCCAGCCGAAGCCGCAGCCGACCGCGACGCCCGCGCCGATCCCCGAGCTGCCCGCTGCGGACGTCGTCGTCGTGCGCTCGCCGCTGCTGCCCAGCTCGGACACTCTCCGCTACGGCACGGTGCCGCTCGGGGTGGGCACCCTGGCGGCTATACTGGTGGCGCTCGGCGTCACTGCTGCTGCCCGGCGCATCAGATCGGAGCGGGCTCAGCGCGCTTCGAGCCGTTGATCCAAGGAGTCCTTCCACCTGTGAGCACCACAGCGACCAGCACTGCCACGCGCTTGCCCAAAATCCTCATCGTCGGTGGCGGGTACGCCGGCTTCTACACCGCCTGGAAGCTCGAGAAGCACCTCCGCAAGGGCGAGGCCGAGGTCACGATCGTCGACCCGCTGCCCTACATGACCTACCAGCCGTTCCTGCCCGAGGTCGCGGCCGGCGAGATCGAGGCGCGCCACGTCATCGTGGGGCTGCGTCGTCACCTGAAGAAGACGAAGGTCGTGACCGCGAAGGTCACGAACATCGACCACGCGAACCGCACGGCGACGATCACGCCCGAGGTCGGCGAGCCGTGGCAGGAGAGCTACGACCAGATCGTCGTGACCGCCGGCGCCGTCTCGCGCACCTTCCCGATCCCCGGCATCGCCGACAATGCGATCGGCCTGAAGACGATCGAAGAGGCGGTCGCGATCCGTGACCGCATCCTCACGAACTTCGACCGCGCGGCGAACCTCCCCGCCGGACCCGAGCGGGATCGCCTCCTGACCGTCGTGGTCGTCGGCGGCGGCTTCGCGGGCATCGAGGTGTTCGCCGAGACCCGCGCCCTGGCATCCTCGCTGCTGAAGGACTACCCACAGCTGCGGTTCGAAGACACGCACTTCCACCTCGTCGAAGCGATGGGCCGCATCATGCCCGAGGTGTCGCTGCAGACGAGCGAGTGGGTGCTGAAGAGTCTCGCCAAGCGCGGCGCCAACGTCCACCTCGACACGCAGCTCACCGGCGCGGTCGACGGCAACGTGGAGCTGTCGACGGGCGAGGTCATTCCGACCGACCTCATCATCTGGACCGCGGGCGTCATGGCGAACCCGACGGTCGTCCGCGGCAGCGACCTGCCCGCCGAGGAGCGCGGCCGTATCCGTACGCGCGCAGACCTCCGTGTCGGCACCGCCGACGAGGTCGTCGAGGGCGCCTGGGCCGCCGGTGACGTGTCGGCCGTGCCCGACCTCACGGGCAAGGGCGTCGGCGGGTACTGCGTTCCCAACGCGCAGCACGCCGTGCGTCAGGCGAAGCTGCTCGCGAAGAACCTCGTCGCCGTGCTGCGCGACGAGGTGCCCCGCGAGTACATCCACCACAACATGGGCGCCGTCGCCGGCCTCGGGCTCTACAACGGTGTGTTCCAGTCGGGGAACCTCGCGCTCAAGGGCTTCATCGCGTGGTGCGCGCACCGTGGCTACCACGGCCTGGCCATGCCGTCGTGGGAGCGCAAGTGGCGCGTCATCGGCGACTGGTGGCACAACTTCTGGCTGACCCGCGACAACGTGTCGCTGCAGACCGTGCAGAACCCGCGCTACGTGTTCGAGGAGTTCGCCGCGCGTCCGCGTCCGGCGGCGCCCGTCGAGGCTCCGGCGGCGCCGGCTGCTCCGGCGATCGACCCGAAGTCGGTCGAGACGGAGAAGGCGGCCGTCAAGAAGGCTCCGGCCAAGAAGGCGCCCGCGAAAGCGTCGACCGAGGCCTGAATCTCGAACGACGAACCCCCATCCCGCTCGCGGGATGGGGGTTCGTCGTTCGTGCGGGCTAGCCTGTGAGCAGGCCCCCGTAGCCCAATGGCAGAGGCAGGCGACTTAAAATCGCTTCAGTGTCGGTTCGAGTCCGTCCGGGGGTACGGCTGCGACGCGGACGCCGGGTTGGCCCCGTGGGGACCTCGTGATGGCGGAGAGTCGTCAGACGAGCTTCTCGAACACCATCGTCGCCTGGATGCGGTCGCCCCCGCCGAAGCCCGTGCTGCCGGATGACGCCGTCGTGATGGTGTGGAGCCGGTAGCCGAGCGCCGCCTGCCGATTGATCACGCTCTCGAGCTCCGTGAGGTTTCCCGACCCCGTGCCGAAGAACTTCTCCTTCAGCACGACCTGCAGGACGACGTAGCTCATTCCCGTGGGAGCGGGGCGCGGTTGTGCGCCGGAGACGGCATCCGCCTGCGCGCGGTTGATCATTCCGGGAATGCCGGGCTCCGGGGGCGCCGGCGGCTGCACCGTCTCGGTCCAGGCCCGTCCATCCCACCACCGGGTCGTGCCCGTGCCGTCGTCGTACCAACCGGCCTGTGTGTCGCTCACGTCTTTCTCCCTGCGCCGACATGTTCGAGTGTGCGTCGCGGAATCACCCTATCGAGGGCGAAGCGGTCGGCCCTTGCACGTTCAGCGCCAGTCGTCGGCGTCGCCCGGAGTGCAGATGGACGTGCCCGAATGGCTCGAGTGGGGCGAACCGCGGGTACCGGGGCGAGATCAAACTGGTCCGCCTCAGCCACCGACGTCCGGCGCCGGCCCAGGTGCGATCGGCCTGAGGCTCCCTGGGAAATGCCAATGTCGGGGCCCTGCGTAAGATGAGAATTGTCTCATGTGACGCGGGCGATCAGTTGCCCGGTTCTTTCCTGCATCACCCGACTGGAGAATCAATGTCGAACGTCCTCCCGCCGAACCCCGGCGATCCCGCGGCCCCGCAACAGGGCCCCTACGGCGGCCCCGCAGTGCCGCCACAGAACCCGTACGGCGCGCCCGCCGTACCGCAGCAGAACCCGTATGGCGCGCCCGCCCTCGGCATGCCGCCGCAGCCGCACGGCGCGCAGAACCGGGGCAGGAATGTCCTGGGGCTTGTCGCGATGATCGTCGCCATCGTGGGATTCGTGTTCGCCTGCATCCCCGGCGCCCTCATCATCGGCTGGATCCTGCTGCCGGTCGGCTTCATTCTCGGCCTTGTTGCTGTGTTCCTGAAGGGCACCAAGTGGCAGGCGATCACGGCGATCATCGTCTCGGTGGTGGGAACCATCGTGGGCGTCGTCGTCTTCTTCGGCGTGGTCGCCAACTCGTTCAATGATGCGTTCAACAGCAGCGGCACCACCGTGATCGAGTCTCCTGAGAGTCAGGACCAGGGTCAGACGTCTGCTGACGATGACGCAACCGAGGGGTCCTCAGCCGCCGAGACCGGTACGCGTGAGAACCCCGCAGCCCTCGGTTCGGCGATCTCCAGCGATGAGTGGAAGGTCACCGTCAACGCGGTGACGTCGGGTGCCGCGGCCAGTGACGCGATCGCCGCCGCAAACAGCTTCAACGAACCGGCCGACGCCGGAACGGAGTTCATCCTGGTCAACTACACGGTCACGTACATCGGAGATGATGCGGACGGTCAGATGCCGGCGTTCGTCGGTGTCGAGTACGTGACGGCCGCGGGGGTGACGGTCAACTCGCTCGACAAGCTCGTCGTCGCACCCGACGCGATGGACTCGGTGAGCACCCTGTACAACGGGGGCAGCGCCACGGGGAACATGGCGATTCAGGTTCCATCGCCTGTCGATGGCGTCCTCGCCGTGCGTCCCGGGATGCTGGCCGACAAGGTCTTCGTGGCAATTCACTGAGGCTCGACGAGCGGGTGGTGGGTCGAGAGGCTTCGGCCCACCACCCGGTCAGCCGCAGTGTTCCGTTCCCCGCCGGCCAATGGCCTTCCGCCGGGCGACACGGCGTTTCTGGGATCGCACGATGACACTGCATTCTTGACGTATGGCTCACCCCACCGACCTGCTCGCGGTTCTCATCGACGCCGACAACGTTCCCTCCTCGAAGGTCGGTGCGGTGATCTCCGAGATCGCCCGCTTCGGCACGGCATCCGTGAAACGCGTCTATGGAGACTGGACGACGACCCGGCTCGCCGGTTGGAAAACCGCGGCGAGCGAGCACGTGATCCAGCCGATGCAGCAGTTTGCGAACACCGTACGGAAGAACGCGACGGACAGCGCTCTCATCATCGATGCGATGGATCTCCTCTACACACGTCGCTTCAGTGGCTTCTGCATCGTGTCCTCCGACAGTGACTTCACTCGGCTCGCGACCCGTATCCGAGAGGACGGTGTGACGGTCTACGGCTTCGGCGAGCGCAAGACCCCCGAGGCGTTCCGCAATGCGTGCGACATCTTCACCTACCTCGAGGTGCTCGGCGAAGGCGAGGTCGAGGAGATCGTGGCCGCCCCCGCACGCACCCTGCGGAAGGATCTCCGGAGCAACACGAAGCTTGTGGCCGGGCTGCGGGCTTGCGTTTCGACCGCGTCTGGCGAGGACGGCTGGGCGAACCTCGGGCCGGTCGGCCAGCTCATGCGCAAGCAACAACCCGATTTCGACCCCCGGAACTGGGGCTACGCAAAACTGTCCGACCTGATTCGCGAGATCGACCTCTTCGATATCGGTCCTCGGCCGTCCGGCGGTCTTCAGATTCGCAACAAGGCCAGGTGACGCCATTCGCACCGAGCTGTCCGCCTCAGATCGAGATCCACCTCGATCGCCGTTGTCGCTGCGAAGCCGTCGCGGCCATCCGCTGGGGTAGTGAAGCTGTCCGCATCACCCGCCGAACAGGCGCGCGTAGTAGCCGATCGCCAGGGGCACGCTGACACCGAGGATACCGACGAGAACGGCTCCACCCCAGAGCATCCGAACACGCCGTGCCGACTCCACTTCGCGGCGCAGCTGGGCGAAGCCCGCGGTGTCGGCCATCGGTTGCGGCTGGCCCGTCCATGTCTCCTTGGCGCACACCGCCGCCGCGACGGTCGCACCGAGCGCGGCGTCGAGGGCCGGCTTCTGCTTCTTCAGCCACCGCACGAGCTGCGGTGAGGCCAGCACCGCGACATCCGCAGGCTGCTCTCGAACCGTGATCTGCTTCGCTCCCACGACGACGATGACACCGCGCACGGGAACATCGGCGCCGACCGCCGATGACAGGAGCTTCTGCGTTCTCGGCGCCTCGTGGCGCGTGTTGCGGAGATGCTCCGTCTTCTGACCGTTGACCAGCAATCGCCGGCCGCCGACCCAGACCTTCGCACCCGCGTGGTGCTTCGTGTTCAGGGTGAAGACGCCGGGTGGGCCGACGACCACGTGGTCGATGTCGCTGCCGCGCGTCCCGATCGGCACCGAATGCACCACGGTCCACCCGTCGCCGAGCGCTTCGAGTCTGCGGGCGACCTCGAGTTCGCCGAGCGCGCCGACGTACCAGGGGTGCGAGTCCTCCGACAGCGGCGACCTGCCGAGGAACCGTGCGAAGGCGGAACGCGGCGGCACCTCACTCTGAACGCGCAGGCACTCGGCTATGACGGATGCCGCGGGGGTCCCTCCGAACGGTGCGGCGACCGCGGGGGAGTCTGAGGGCAGCTGAGGGGGGAAGTCAGTCGTTATCGGCTCGATTCTAGGGATGCCGTTCGGATCGCGGCTTACACATCGATCGGGTACCGCCGGCGTAGCACGAGCCGCTGGCAGAGGGTCCACGTGACGGTCACGAGCAGGTAGATCCCCGCCGCGAGCGGTACGAACATCGCGACGACGGCCGTCGCGAACTGCAGCGTGCCGAGAAGGCCACCCAGGATTCGCGGCTGCGGGGTGTTCGAGTCACCGAGCGGTGGCACCCGGAGCAGACGGCGCGTCAGCTCGCCGACGAGTGCGATGAGGAGGACGAGGCATCCGATCACCACCCACGTCGCGGGGTCGGTGCTGCCCGCCGCGACTGCTGCCGTGAGTCTCTCGCCGAGCGGCACGCCGAACAGGCTCTCTGTCAGGAGAGCGTTCGGGTGGCCGCCGATCGTCGGATGGAGGAAGACGGAGTACAGCAGCCCGACGATCGGCGCTTGGATCAGCATTGGCAGGCAACCCGCGAACGGCGACGCGCCGTCGTCGCGGTACAGCTGCATCGTCTCGCGCTGCAGCCGCTCGGGGTTGGCCCGATGACGCTTCTGCAGGTCACGCAGGCGCGGCGCGAGCCGCGCGCGCGTCTGCTCCGCTTTCGCCTGGGCGATGCCCGTGGGGATGAGCGCGGCGCGCACGACGAGCGTGACGAACGCGATCGCGAGGGCCGCGGCGAACGGCCCGGTCAATGGAGTCAGAAGCGTGGTGAGGGCCATGAGGCCCGCGTATGCGAGGTCGAGGAGGGTCGAGAAAACAGGCAGGGTCGAGAAGTCCACGGAAGGTCCGTTCGTCGAGGCGATCTGGGTCGGCTGATCGGCCGCGAACGGATGCCGGGGCGACTCGCCCTCGGCTGATCGACGCTACGCGGCCGCGGCCGCCAGGCCGGGACCTCGCCGGCGCACGTGACCCGCGGCATCCGGGTCGCTCTGCGCGAGGGGAGCGGTCAACTCCGTGTGACGCGTCGGGTGCGTGCGGGGCCCGCTCGGGCCGGCATACAGCGTCGCGAGTGCGACGACGACGAGTGCGGCGACCGACAGCACGAGGACGGCCACGGCCACGAGCGACCCCGTCGAGACGGGGTCGAGAACGGCGATCAGGCCCAGCCCGGTGAGCATCGCCCGCAGAAGCGCCGCGATCGTCTCGATCATCGCGCCTCCTCGACTCGTCGCGCTCGTGTTCCGCTCAGGGTACCGCGTGAACGGACGGCCACCGTGCGAGCCTCACTCGCACGCGAGGCCGTCGCCTTCGCCGTCGCCGTTGTTGCCGGTGCCGTGGGCGAACCAGTCGTAGATCGCGGCCTCGGCGGGGTTGTCACGCGCGAACGGCCCGGTGGGGTGCCCGTTCGGGTTCTTCTTGAGCTTCGTGCAGGAGGAGTACTGCCGCCACCACTCGTCGGCCACGGGCTGGGGCGCGGCGGCGTTCGCGGCATCCTGGGCCGCCTGCTGCTCCGCGAGAGCCTGCGCCTGCTCCGCCGCCGTCTGGCATGCGACGGTCGTGACGGATCCGTCCGCAGCCAGCCGAGCCGTCTGAGCCGAGTGGTACGCGGCCTCGCGCGGGTGCCCTGGGTACCCGTCTACCGAGTCGTATCGCGCGATACCGAGCCCTGCTGTGAGCAGTGCCGCGCCGACATCGACGCCCTGTGCGGTGTCGACGTAGCGCAGGAGACGCCCGTGGCGGTCCGCCTCGTTCTCGCCGTCAGGCAGCGTGAGCACGAGGGCGTCTCCAGGCCGAACGAGCGACGACACGAGCGCGGATGCCTCGTCGTATCCGCAAACGCCCCGCTCCGGTGCGTCGATGCCGATGATGCGGACGGTACCCAGGTTGGTCTCGATCGTGTCGCCGTCGACGACGGAGACGAGCACCGTCTCGGGTGCGCTCGTCGAGGCGGTCGGACTGGGCGTCGTCGCGGTGGGCGCCGCCGTCGGCGTCGTCGTCGTAGAACACCCCGCGGCGCCGGCGAGTACGGCGCCGGCGACGACCAATCCCCACATCTTTCGCATAGCCAGAGCCTAGAGGCGGGGTGCGGCACCCTTGCGCAAGCGGGCCCGGACCGACACCACGCGACACGGCGTCCTGTCGCCGATGGCACTGCGTCCGAGGCGCGGGCCAGATGCCCCTAGGCTGGTGCCACCCGTGCGAAGGAGCCCGAATCCATGAGCCTCGACCTGCTCACCGCCGCCGCTGCATCCGTGCCCTCGAACGCGGAGCCCTGGCGGAACCCGCCCGCCTACTGGCAGGCCCGGACGGCCGCGATCGCCGGCATCTCGGGCCCCGTGGCATCCATCGACGTCGACGCGCTCCGTCACAACGCGCTCGACCTCGTCGTCCGTTCCAGCGGGGTGCCGATCCGTGTCGCGAGCAAGTCGATCCGCGTGCGCGAGGTGCTGGATGCCACGCTCGCGCTCCCCGGCTATCGGGGCATCCTCGCCTTCACCCTGCCCGAGGCGCTCTGGCTCGCCGAGGACCACGACGACATCGTCCTCGGCTACCCGAGCGTCGACCGCGCCCCGCTCGCCGCGCTCGCCGCCGATGAGGAGAAGGCGGCCCGCATCACCCTCATGGTCGACGACCTCGCCCAGCTCGACCTCGTCGACGCCATCGCCGCGCCCGGAAGTCGAGCAGAGATCCGGGTCGCGATCGATGCGGATGCCTCGTGGCGCTCGCCCGTGCTCGGCCACATCGGCGTGCGCCGGTCGCCCGTGCACGAGGTGGGCGAAGTCGCAGGCCTGGGCCGTCGCATCGCCGAACGGCCGGGCTTCCGCCTCGTCGGGCTCATGATGTACGAAGCGCAGATCGCCGGTCAGCCGGACGACACCGGCTCGGGCGACGCCGTCATCCGGTGGATGCAGCGCCGCTCCGGGCAGGAACTCCTCGACCGCCGTGGCGCGATCGTCGAGGCCCTGCGGCAGATCACGCCGCTCGAGTTCGTCAACGGGGGAGGGACAGGGTCGCTGGAGTCCACGGCGGCCGACCGCGCGGTCACCGAAACCACAGCCGGCAGTGGGCTGCTGGCCGGGCACCTCTTCGACCTGTTCCGTGCGTTCGACCCCGCGCCGGCAGCGGCATTCGCCCTGGAAGTCGTCCGCAAGCCCGTCCCCGACATCGCGACGGTCCTCGGCGGAGGCTGGATCGCCTCCGGTCCGCCCGTCGCGTCGCGCCAGCCGCTGCCCACGTGGCCGGCGGGGCTGCACACCCTCGGGCGCGAGGGGGCCGGTGAGGTCCAGACGCCCCTGCAGGGCGACGCGTCGCGCCACCTCGCCGTCGGCGATCGCGTGTGGTTCCGCCACGCGAAGAGCGGTGAGCTCGCCGAACGCATCGACCGCTATCAGCTCACGTCCGGCGCACAGCTCGTCGGCGAGGTCGCGACCTACCGCGGCGAAGGGAAGGGCTTCCTCTGATGTCGACGACGACACGGCCCGGCGGCACCTGGCAGAACTGGGCTCGGACGGAGAAGGTCCGCCCGCAGCTCGTGGAATACCCCAACACGATCGAAGCGGTCCGCCGCTCGGTGCGCTCGGCGGCGGGTCGGGGTCGCCCCGTCAAGGCGGTCGGCTCCGGCCACAGCTTCACCGGCATCGCCGTCGCTCCCGGCACCCTGCTCGATCTGAGCGACCTCTCCGGGCTCGTGTCGGTCGACCGCGAGCGCGCTCGCGCGCGCCTTCTCGCCGGGACGCGCCTGCACCGCATCCCCGCGCTCCTCGCCCCGTATGGCCTCGCGATGACGAACCTCGGCGACATCGACCGCCAGTCGATCTCGGGTGCGATCTCGACCGGAACCCACGGCACCGGCGCCCAGTTCGGCGGCATCGCGACGCAGATCGTCGCGGCGACGCTCGTCACGGCGGATGGTGAACTCCTCACGATCGACGAAGACAACGAACCCGGCATCCTCCCCGCCGTCGCGCTGTCGCTCGGCGCGCTCGGGGTCCTCGTCGACGTGACCATCCAGTGCATTCCGGCCTTCGTCCTCGAAGCGGTCGAGCGCCCCGAACCGCTCGACGCCGTCGTCGACGACCTCATCTCGCGGGCGATGGCGGTGGATCATTTCGAGTTCTACTGGTTCCCGCACACCGACATCGCCCTGACGAAGACGAACACGCGGTGCGCCGCGGATACCGCGACGAAGCCGCTCAGCGCCGTCGCGAAGACCGTCGACGACATCCTCATCGGCAACGGCGTGCATCAGGCCGTGTGCAGCGTCGGGCGCGCAGTGCCCGCGCTCGTCCCCGGCATCAACCGCCTGTCGGCGAAGGTGTGGGGAGACCGCACGTTCTCGGATGCCTCGCACCGCGTCTTCGCGACGAGCCGCGGCGTGCGTTTCCGCGAGATGGAGTACGCCGTCCCCGTCGAGAACCTCGCCGCCGCGTTCCGAGACGTGCAGCGCCTCATCGCCGAGAACGACTGGCGCATCGAGTTCCCCGTCGAGGTGCGTGTCGCGGCCGCCGACGACCTGTGGATGTCGACGGCGACGGGGCGCGCGAGCGGCTACATCGCCGTGCACCGCTACTGGAAGACCGATCCGACGGCGTACTTCGCCGCCGTCGAGGACGTCATGCTCGGCCACGGCGGGCGTCCGCACTGGGGCAAGATGCACTCGCTGGATGCCACGGTGCTGCGCGAGCGCTACCCGCGGTTCGATGACTTCATCGCCCTCCGGGACCGGCTCGATCCCGACCGTCTCTTCCGCAATCCGTACCTTCGGCGCGTCCTCGGTGAGTAACGACTGAGAACTGCGCCCGCGCGTGGGGTCGCGGACCCTCGCGCGGATAGGATGAGCACAGGATCGAGGGGAGTCTCATGGAAATGGCGTGGTTGATCCCGGTGCTGCTCATCGTGGCGCTGGTGGTGATCATCGGCGTCTACCTCTGGTCGACGTACAACTCCCTCGTCGCACTGAACGTCCGCGTCGACGAGGCGTGGAGCGACATCACGGTGCAGTTGAAGCGCCGCGCCGACCTCCTGCCGAACCTCATCGAGACCGTCAAGGGCTACGCCGCGCATGAGAAGGCCGTCTTCGAGAACGTCACCCGCGCCCGCGCGGAGACCCTCACCGCCTCCTCGCCCGCCGACGCCGGCGTCGCCGAGGGGCACATGCAGCAGGCGCTGAAGTCGCTGTTCGCGGTCGCGGAGGCCTATCCGCAGCTGCAGGCCAGCCAGAACTTCCTGCAGCTGCAGCAGTCCGTCGTCGACACGGAGGACAAGATCCAGGCATCCCGTCGCTTCTACAACGGCGGTGTGCGCGAGCTGAACACGAAGATCAAGGTGTTCCCGAACAACCTGTTCGCGCGGAACCTGGGCTTCCACGAGCGGGAGTTCTTCGAGGTCGCCGGAGGCGCCGCGATCGCCGAGCCCCCGCGGATCCAGTTTTGACAGACGAGAAGCCGCGCCCCTCACTGATCGACGCCATCCGCACCAAGACGGTGCGCACAGAGGTCGGCGACAGCCTGCCGCGGGGCCTGCGGGTCACGACCGCCTACGCGTGGCGGTTCGTCGTGATCGCGGTGGCCGCGGGGATCCTCATCTGGCTGATCATCCAGCTGAAGCTCCTCGTCGTCCCGCTTCTCATCTCGATCCTCGTGACGGCGCTCCTGTGGCCCGCATTCACGTGGATGCTCCGGCGCGGCGTGCCCCGCTGGCTCGCCCTGGTCATCTCGGTCCTCGGGACGATCGCCATCGTCGCAGGGCTCGTGTGGCTCGCTGTGTGGCAGATCGTCCGCGAGTGGCCACGTGTGCAGGAGCGGACCGTCGCCGCCGTTGAAGAGTTCCGGCAGTACCTCATCGACGGGCCGCTGCACCTCACCGCCGAGCAGATCGATGGTCTGCTCAAGCAGGCCGGTACGTTCCTGCAGCAGCAGCTCGACTTGCTCTGGTCGGGTGCGCTCGTCGTGGGATCCACGGTCGGGCACGTGCTCACCGGCGCGGTGCTCGCGCTGTTCATCCTGCTGTGCACGCTCGCCGACGGCGCCGGCATCTGGCGCTGGGTCGTGCGGCTGTTCCCGCGTCGCGCCCGCGCGGACGTCGACGGCGCGGGCCGCGCCGGCTGGACCACTGTCGTGACCTACGCGCGGACGCAGCTGCTCGTCGCCACGATCGATGCGATCGGCATCGGCCTCGGTGCTTTCCTGCTCGGGGTGCCTCTCGCGATCCCCGTGGGTGTCCTCGTCTTCCTCGGCGCGTTCGTGCCGTTCGTCGGTGCCATCGTCACGGGCTCGCTCGCCGTGTTCCTCGCACTCGTCTACAACGGGCCCTGGATCGCGCTGTGGATGCTCGTCGTCATCCTCGGCGTGCAGCAACTCGAAGGCCATGTCCTCCAGCCGCTCCTCATGGGCTCCGCCGTCAAGGTCCATCCGCTCGCGGTCGTCCTCGTCGTCGCCGGCGGGGCGATGATCGCCGGCATCCCCGGTGCCCTGTTCGCCGTGCCGCTCGCCGCCTTCATCAACGTCGTCGCCGTCTACCTCTCGCGAAGGCACGGGGGAGGATCCTCGTCGCGACCGGAGGACCTCATCTGGAGCACCGTACCCCGCAGCAGGAAGAACCCCGCGTGACCACATCCACCCCCCTCTCCGCGATCCCGACCCTCGCGGAGTTCGAAGACGCGGCATCCGTCCTCCGAGGCGTCGTCGTCGCGACACCGTTCGAAGAGTCCGAGCACCTCTCCGCCGTCCTCGGCGCACCCGTGCACCTGAAGCTCGAGAACCTGCAGCGCACCGGGTCGTTCAAGATCCGCGGCGCCACCTATCGGCTCTCCCGGCTGACCGCGGAGGAGCGTGCGCGGGGCGTCGTGGCGGCCTCGGCCGGCAACCACGCCCAGGGCGTCGCCCTGGCGGCGCAGAAGCTCGGCATCCCCGCCACGATCTTCATGCCGCTCGGCGTCCCCGTGCCGAAGCTCCTCGCGACGCGCGGCTACGGCGCCGAGGTGATCCTCGACGGCGCGACCGTGGAGACGCCGCTGCGCCTCGCTGCAGAGTTCGCCGAGCGCACGGGCGCCGTGCTCATCCACCCCTTCGACCATCGCGACATCATCGTCGGCCAGGGGACGCTCGGGCTCGAGCTGTGGGACGCGATCCCGGACCTCGACACCGTCATCGTCGGCATCGGCGGCGGTGGTCTCATCGCCGGCGTCGCGGCTGCCGTCAAGGCACGCGCGGCGGCCGAGGGCCGCACCGTCCGCATCATCGGCGTGCAGGCGGAGAACTCCGCCGCCTACCCGTCTTCACTCGCCGCGGGGGAGCCGCTCACGGTCGAGACGACGCCGACGATCGCCGACGGCATCGCCGTCGCCCGCCCGGGGGACGCGCCGTTCGGGATCATCCGCGAACTCGTCGACGAGGTCGTCACGGTCAGCGACGACGACATCGCCCGCGCCCTCCTCATCCTCCTCGAGCGTGCCAAGCAGGTCGTGGAGCCCGCGGGCGCCGTGGGCGTCGCGGCGATCCTCGCGGGCAAGGTGCAGGCATCCGGCCCCACCGCCGTGATCCTCTCCGGCGGCAACATCGACCCGCTCCTGCTGCAGCGGGTCGTGTCGCACGGCCTCGCGGCATCCGGCCGGTACATGACCCTGCAGATCCCGTTGCCCGACCGCCCCGGTCAGCTCGCACGCGTGTCGGAGCTGCTGTCGATCGCGGGTGCGAACGTCATCGAGGTGCTGCACACCCGGCACGGGCAGGGGCTGCAGATCAGCGAGGTGATCCTGCAGTTGAGCGTCGAGACGCGCGGCGAAGAGCACCGCGCACACGTCATCTCCGTGCTGGAGGATGCCGGTTTCCACCCCAAAGTCGTCGAAGACTGACCCCCTCCTCTCGCCTCGCTCACGCGAGACCCGGTCCAGACGCCGAGACCGGCCGTTTCGGGCCGGGGTCTCGGCGCGCAACCGGGGTCTCGCCTCGGCGCGGGTGGGGCGGGGGCGTGACCCCGGAGGTCACTGGCCGGTGTAGGTGTCGACCTTCACGATCTCGACGGTGATCTCGCGCCCGTTCGGGGCGGTGTACGACGTCTTCTCGCCCTCGGCGAGGCCGAGGATCGCCGCGCCGAGCGGGGATGCCTCGCTGTAGACGTCCAGCTCCGAGCCCGCCGCGATCTCACGGCTGCCGAGCAGGAACACCTCTTCGCCACCCGCCACGACAGCCGTGACGACCGTGCCGCTCTGGACGGTGCCGTCCGACTCGGGCGCTTCGCCCACGACGGCATCCTTCAGCAGCGCCTGCAGCGTGCGGATGCGGGCCTCCTGCTTGCCCTGCTCGTCCTTCGCGGCGTGATAGCCGCCGTTCTCCTTGAGGTCGCCCTCTTCGCGGGCGGCCTCGATGCGTGCCGCGATCTCCGTGCGCCCCGTCGTCGACAGGTGCTCGAGTTCGGCGGCGAGCCGGTCGTAGGCGTCCTGGGTGAGGAAGGTCTCCGTGTTCTGAGTCACGTGTCTTCTCCTTTTCTCGTGGGGAGCGGTCGGACCGCGGGTCCGCCGCGGGGGATAAACCGAACGCCCCGGCAGGCAGCCGGGGCGCGTGTATCGCCTCAGACTACGGGATCCAGCAGGAGGAGACAAAACCTGTCGTCGCCTCCGCGATCGTCGGGATCGTCTCCGAGAACGCGCGCGTGTGCGCGGGGTCGGCGGGATACTCCACGACGCGCCAGCCGACGACGCCGTGCTCGGTGTCCTGCGCCTCGAGGGCGCACGTCACGGCTTCGCCGCGCCGCAGCGTCACTTGGAACTGCACCGTCACCGCGTGCTGGTCGACGGTCGTGAAGCCCGTCGAGTCGATGTCGACGGCGTCCATCGCGCGTGCGACCGTCGTCCAGCCGACGTATCCGAAGCCGAGGATCGCGACGACGCCGAGCGCGATCCAGCCGCCGCGACGGCGTCGGGCGCGCCCGTACCGGTCGTCGAGTTCCGCCTTGAGGACGGGCTGCGGCGCGGTGGTCATGTCGTCATCCTGTCGAGGTGCACGTCGGTGTCGGTCGCCGCGCGGGCGGCGTTCTAGGCTGGGGTTCCAGGCTACGCGTTGTGCGCCCGCCGGAGGAATCGACGAACCGAGGACCGATGCTCACTCTTCTCGCCGCCCGCATCGTGGGAGCGGACTTCGCGACCCCCACGCCGTCGATGACCGTGAACCCCGACAGCGTCACGCCCGGGTTCGTCGGGTTCGCCGCGATGGCGCTCGTCGCCGGCGTGGTCGTGTTCCTCATCGTCGACATGCTGAGGCGCATCCGTCGTGCCGGCTACCGCGCCGACGTCAATGAGAAACTGGATGCCGAGGCGCAGGCCCAGGCTGATGCGGCCGTCGAGGCATCCGACGTCGACGACCAGGACATCGATCCGCAGAACGACGGCACGAACCGCTGAACCGTCCGCCGCGGGAGCGGCGTCAGCCGGCGGCGCCGAGCGAGGGCACCACGGGGCTCAGCGCGATCAGCAGACACGCCGTCCAGTGGCAGAGGAACGCGAGCACCGTGCACACGTGGAAGATCTCGTGGAATCCGAAGTGCCCGGGCCACGGGTTCGGCTTCTTCAGCGCGTAGCAGATCGCGCCGCCCGTGTAGAGGAGTCCGCCGGCGATGACGAGGATCATCATGGGCGCATTCGCCTGGAAGAGGTCCACGATGTACAGCACCGCGGCCCAGCCGAGCAGCAGATACAGCGCGACGTACAGCCAGCGCGGCGCGTTGATCCAGAAGACGCGGAACAGGATGCCGAGGAGTGCTCCCGACCACACGAGGATCAGCAGCACCGCACCCTTGTCGGGGGGCAGCGCGAGCACCGCGAGCGGCGTGTAGGTGCCCGCGATCAGGAGCATGATGTTCGCGTGGTCGATGCGCTTGAGCACCGCCTTCGTCTTCGGACCCCAGCTGAACCGGTGATAGAGCGCGGAGTTGCCGAAAAGCAGCACTGACGTCGCCATGAACACGGCGGCCGCCCACTTCGCGGCGGCGCCGTGCGACAGCACGATGAGGACGATTCCGGCCGCGATCGCGACGGGGAAGGTGCCCGCGTGGATCCACCCGCGCCACGAGGGCTTGAGCTCGACCTGCGCGCTCACGGCGGCCGCTTCGAGCAGCGGGAGCTGGGGCATCTCGACGCCCTCATCTGATGTGTGTTCGGGCACGCCTCGAGCCTACTCACGCGCGTATGCCGACGAGCACATACGCGAGTAGCGTAGGGGCGTGACGTCCACACGGTCCGGAGAAGGGCGAGGCTTCCTCTATCGGCTCTACAGCTCCCGGCTGAGGAAGCGGCTCACGCCGGAGGTCGTACCGCACCACGTCGCGATGATGATCGACGGCAACCGGCGCTGGGCGCGTCAGGCGGGCCTCGCGACCGTGGCAGACGGTCACCGCGCGGGGGCTGCCAAGATGCACGAGTTCCTACGATGGTGCGACGATCTCGGCATCCGGGTCGTGTCGCTGTACCTGCTCTCGAACGACAATCTCCGCAAGCGCGACTCGCAGGAGCTGTCCGATCTCATCGAGATCATCGCCGAACTGGCCGACGAACTCTCGCACGAACCGGGATGGCGTGTGCAGATCGTCGGACGGGTGGATGCCCTGCCGACCGAACTCGCCCGGGTGCTGCGGACGGCGGAGGAGCGCACCGCAAGGAACACCGGCCTGCACGTCAATCTCGCCGTCGGCTACGGCGGGCGCGGCGAGATCGTGGATGCCGTGCGGAGCATCATCGCCCAGCACCAGTCGAGCGGCGGGTCGATGGAGGAGCTCGCCGCCAGCCTCACTCCCGAGCAGATCGGCGAGCACCTCTACACCGGGGGACAGGCCGACCCCGACCTCGTCATCCGCACGTCGGGGGAGCAGCGGCTGAGCGACTTCCTGCTGTGGCAGTCGGCCCACTCGGAGTTCTACTTCGTTGAGGCGCTCGGCCCCGACCTCCGCGAGGTCGACTTCCTGCGCGCGATCCGCGACTTCGCGACGCGCGACCGGCGCTTCGGCGGCTGAGTCAACCCCCCTCTGCGGGGGTCGCCGGCGTGACAGAATGGCTGATGTGACCGATGTGGAACCGCTGATCGAGTCGTTCGACGTCGCGGCGGGATATCTCGACTGGGCCCGGTTCGGGCCGCTCTCCCCGTCGGTGCGGGCCGAGATGCACGCCGATGCGGAGCTCCTCGGTTCGGGCCGCTCCTCCGGAGTCGACCTCGTCGGCGCACGCATCGGTGAGGCGCGGGATCTCATCGGGACGATCCTCGGCGCTCCCGCCGACGAGATCGTGCTGCAGCCGTCGACGACCCATGGCCTCGCCCATGCGCTGTTCGGGCTCGACGGCACCGTCATCGTGCCGAGCGAGGACTTCCCGTCCGTGCGCCTTATGGCCCACCGCGCCGCCGTGACCCGCGGGATGCTGGATGTGCGCGAGATCGACCCGCCGGATGGGATCGTCACTGTCGACTCCGTCGTCGACGCGCTGACGGACGACGTCACGGCCGTCGCCGTGAGCCTCGTCGACTTCCGCACCGGTGCGCTCCTCGACCTCGCGGGCCTGCGCGACGCCGTCGGCGACCGGCTCCTCATCATCGATGCCGTGCAGGCCTTCGGCGTCGTCGACGTCGACTGGTCGGCCGCGGACGTCGTCGTCGGCAACGGCTACAAGTGGTTGCGCGCGGGTCGCGGCACGGGGTTCGCACGGTTCTCGGCGCGGGCGCGCGAGCGGATCGAACCGGTGCTCTCGGGCATCTCGGGAATGCAGGGGGATGCCACGACGCTCGGGGTGCCCGTGCCGCGAGCCGGAGCCGCCGCCTACTCCATCGCGCCGTCCGACCCCCTGGCCGCATCCCGGCTCGCCGCATCCCTGCGGGAGATCCTCGCGGTCGGCACGGCCGATATCGCCGCGGAAGTACGGCGCCGCGCGGCTGACGTCATGAGCCTCGCCGATCGGTACGAGGTCCCTGTGCTCACCCCGCGCGACGCGCATGCGGGCATCGTCGCCCTCGTGCCGAGCGACCCGCCCGTCCTCGCGGCTGCCCTCGCCAATCACGGCGTGACCGTCACGGCACGCGGGACCAGCATTCGAGTGTCGGCGCATGTCGGCACGGGAGCCGACAGCATGATGCTGCTCGGCGACGCTCTCGCCGACGCCGCCACGGCGGGCCGGATCGTCGCCGTCGAGTACGGCCGTGAGGAGCTCGGCGGGGAGCCCGACGCCCCGGAGGTCATCACGATCGACCTGCCCGAGCCGGCGCCGGCCGATGAGCCCGAGTCCGTGCTCGAAGCGGTCGAGGCGACCGACGACGCTACCGGCGGGGGAGACGGCACCGAGCCGGAGGCGCTTACTGCCGATGTCGTGATCGCCGTCGTCGACGACGAGTCCATCGAGAATTAACACGTACGCAACCTTCGGGCGGCGTGTCGCTTGCCTCCCGTCATCCCCCGCCGACGTACGGTCATCACATCGGGCAAGGCGCCCGGTCGAGTCGGCCTTCCACTGACTCGTGGCTCGCGGCCGACTCGAGGATTCCGGGTGGGACACCCACCCGGGACGGGAGCGGGTTGTGACCACACGAGTTCCAGCGCAGCAGCAGACCATCGACGAGGCCGCAGAGGTCGAACAAGACCTCCGCACGTACGTCCTCGACACGTCGGTGCTGCTGAGCGATCCGCGCGCCTTCTTCCGCTTCGCCGAACACTCCGTCGTCGTCCCGGTGGTGGTCGTCACGGAGCTCGAAGGCAAGCGTCACGACCCCGAGCTCGGCTACTTCGCCCGGCAGGCGCTGCGCCACCTCGACGAACTGCGCATCGAGCACGGACGACTCGACTTCCCGGTGCCCGTCGGCAAGGGCGGCACCCTCCGCGTCGAACTGGCCAACACGGATGCCTCCGTGCTGCCGCAGGGCCTTCGACTGAGCGACAACGACACCCGCATCCTCGCCGTCGCGATGCACCTCGCGCAGGACGGGCAGGAGGTCACGGTCGTCTCCAAGGACCTCCCGATGCGCGTGAAGGCGGCCTCGCTCGGTATCAACGCGGAGGAGTACCTCGCCGAGCAGGCGGTGGACAGCGGCTGGACCGGCATCGCCGATCTGCACCTGTCGGGTGACGACATCAGTGACCTGTACGAGTCGGAGGTCGCCTCCAGCGACCAGGTCCGCGGGCTTCCCGTGAACACGGGACTCATCATCCACTCGGAGCGCGGCTCGGCGCTCGGCCGGGTCACGGGTGACGGCGGTTTCAAGCTCGTCCGCGGCGACCGTGACGTGTTCGGCCTGCACGGACGCTCCGCCGAGCAGCGCATCGCGATCGACCTGCTTCTCGACCCCGAGGTCGGCATCGTCTCGCTCGGCGGCCGGGCGGGGACGGGAAAGTCGGCGCTCGCACTGTGTGCGGGTCTCGATGCCGTGCTCGAGCGTCAGCAGCAGAAGAAGATCATCGTGTTCCGACCGCTGTTCGCCGTCGGCGGGCAGGAACTGGGCTACCTGCCCGGCGACCAGGCCGAGAAGATGAACCCGTGGGGGCAGGCCGTGTTCGACACCCTCGGCTCTGTCGTGTCGGGGAACGTCCTCGAGGAGGTCGTCGCACGCGGGATGCTCGAGGTCATGCCGCTCACGCACATCCGTGGCCGCTCGCTGCACGACGCGTTCGTGATCGTCGACGAGGCGCAGTCGCTCGAGCGGAACGTGCTGCTCACGGTGCTGAGCCGCATGGGCCAGAACTCGCGGGTCGTGCTCACGCACGACGTCGGGCAGCGCGACAACCTCCGGGTGGGTCGCCACGACGGCATCGCGTCGGTCATCGAGACGCTCAAGGGACACGACCTGTTCGGGCACGTGACGCTCATGCGCTCGGAGCGCTCCGCGATCGCCGCGCTCGTCACCGACCTGCTGGAGCAGGGCGAACTGAGCTGACCGGGCCTGCCCCGAGCCTGCCCGGGTGGGGTGGGCTCGGGGCATCCGGCCGATCATCGGCTGCGCATCGACGATTCGCGCCGCGCACCGCGCTCACTCCCAGCGGTACCCTTCGCCGCGAACCGTCACGATGTGCTCCGACCCGAGCTTGCCGCGCAGGTAGCGGATGTAGACGTCCACGACATTCGACCCCGGGTCGAAGTCCATGCCCCAGATCCGGCTCAGCAGCAGTTCACGAGTGAGCACCTCGCCCGGGTGACGCAGGAACTGCTCGGCGAGGGCGAACTCGCGCGCCGACAGATCGACTTCGCGGCCCGCGATCGTCGTCCGACGCGCGAGCAGGTCGAGGGTGATGTCGCCGTGCGTGAGCGCCATCGTGATGGCTCCCGTCCGGTCGCGCAGGCGCGAGCGGACGCGGGCGAGGAGTTCTGCCACCGAGAACGGCTTGGGCACGTAGTCACTCGCCCCGGCGTCCAGGCCGTCGACGGTGTCGCTCGACGACGAGCGCGCCGTCAGCATGATGACGGGTATCCGGTCATCCCGCGCGCGGAGCGCCCGCAATACCTCGAAGCCGTCGAGCGAGGGGAGACCCACGTCGAGGATGATGAGGTCGAGACCGCCCTCCAGAGCGCGCTCGAGTGCGGCCTGCCCGTCGTCGGCGACGACGGTTTCGTACCCCTCCGCGTTCAGGGCGCGGGTGACGAGCGCGACGATGTGGGGTTCGTCGTCGACGACGAGGATTCGAGTCATCCGGAGGCCTCTCGTTGGAGCACGACATCGCCGGCACGTACCGGCGTGGGAAGGGAAGCGCTGGTGCCGATCGGGATCTCGATCGTGAACGTGGCGCCGCCACCGGGCGTCTCGGCGATCCGGCACCCGCCGCCGTGGGCCTTCGCGATCATGTCGACGATGGCGAGGCCGAGCCCAGACCCGCCGACCGACCGCTTGCCCGCGCCTCGGTCGAAGCGGCGGAAGATGCGGTGGCGCATCGCGGGCGGGATGCCCGGGCCGTGATCGCGCACCCAGATCTGGGCCCCCGAGGGGTGCAGGGCGCTGCCGATCTCGATCGCGCTCCCCTCGGGGGTGTACTTCGCGGCGTTGTCGGCGAGTTGCAGCCACGCCTGTAGCAGCCGGTCTCGGTCGCCCCTGATGAGGCCGCCGGCAGTCTGCTCCAGGCGCCACGTGTGCGCGGGGATGACCCCGACGAGCTCGAACACCTGACCGGTGAGCGTCGCGATGTCGACGTCACCCATGCGGAAGTTGTCCGTCTCGACGGCCGCGAGCAGGTCGATGTCGCCGATCAGTCGTGTCATACGGTCGAGCTCCGCGATGCCGAGATCGCGGGTCGCCGCGGCATCCGCGGGATCGTTCGGGTTCATGATCTCGAGGTGGCCGCGCACGATCGTGATGGGCGTCTTGAGCTCGTGGCGCACATCGTCGAGAAGTCGGCGGTGCGTGTCGAAGGATGCCTCGGCGCCGTCGACCGCCGCGGGTGGAGGCGTCTGATCGGCGAGCGTCCACCCGACGACCCCCGTGATCGCGAGCGTCAGGAGGGCGCCCACGACGAAGGCGAGGACGGCGCCCCACACCACTTCTGCCGTGGTGAACATGAGGACGCCGAGCACGAGCAGGGCCGTTCCCGCGAAGCCCGCGCCGACGATCGTCAGCAGAAGGCCGAGAGTACGGGGGCGGCGAGGGGGCGTGGCCCGGCTTGCCCCGACGGTGCGGTTCACCCTCCGATTATCAACCCGCGTGGGTCATCGATAGGAGATCGAGTTTTTCGTCGAGCTGTGCTTCGGTCAGTTCGCCGCGCTCGAGGTAGCCCAGGTCGATGACCGCCTCGCGGACGGTGATGCCCTTGGCGACCGCGTGCTTGGCGATCTTCGCGGCCGCTTCGTAACCGATCAGCTTGTTCAGGGGCGTCACGATCGACGGCGACATGCCCGCGAACGCCGCGGCGCGCTCGAGGTTCGCCTCGAGACCGTCAATCGTCTTGTCGGCGAGGACGCGCATGGCGTTCGAGAGCAGACGGATCGACTCGAGGAGGGCCGTTCCCATCACGGGAATGGCGACGTTGAGCTCGAACGAGCCCGAGGCACCGGCCCACGCGACCGTCGCGTCGTTGCCGATGACGCGCGCGCAGACCATCAGGGTCGCCTCGGGGACGACCGGGTTGACCTTTCCGGGCATGATCGAGGAGCCCGGCTGCAGATCGGGGATGTGCAGTTCGCCGAGACCCGTGTTCGGGCCCGAGCCCATCCAGCGGATGTCGTTGTTGATCTTCGTGAGCGAGACGGCGATCGTGCGCAGGGCGCCGGATGCCTCGACGAGGCCGTCACGGTTGGCCTGCGCCTCGAAGTGGTCCTTCGCCTCGGTGATCGGAAGCTCCGTCTCGGCCGCGAGCAGCTCGATGACCTTCTGCGGGAACCCGAGCGGCGTATTGATGCCCGTGCCGACGGCGGTGCCGCCGAGGGGCACCTCACCCACGCGGGGGAGGACGGCCTGCACTCGCTCGACGCCCAGGCGGATCTGGCGCGCGTACCCGCCGAACTCCTGGCCGAGGGTCACCGGCGTGGCATCCATGAGGTGCGTGCGGCCCGACTTCACGGCGTCCTTCCACAGCACCGCCTTCGCCTCGAGCGCGACGGCGAGGTGATCGAGCGCCGGGATCAGGTCGTCGATGAGCGCCTGGGTGACGGCGATGTGCACCGACGTCGGGAAGACGTCGTTCGAGGACTGCGACGCGTTCACGTGGTCGTTCGGGTGCACGGGGGCGCCGAGCTTCGCGGTCGCGAGGGTCGCAAGCACCTCGTTCATGTTCATGTTCGACGAGGTGCCGGAGCCGGTCTGGTACGTGTCGACGGGGAACTGGTCGTCGTAGCGACCCGTGATGACATCGTCCGCGGCGGCGGCGATGGCATCCGCGATGTCGCCGTCGAGGGTGCCGAGGGCCTTGTTCGCGAGGGCCGCGGCCTTCTTGATGCGCGCGAGAGCCGCGATCTGCGTCGACTCGAGCCCCGTTCCCGAGATCGGGAAGTTCTCCACCGCACGCTGCGTCTGGGCGGCGTACAGGGCGTCCTTGGGCACCCGCACTTCGCCCATCGTGTCGTGTTCGATGCGGTATTCGGTCTCGGCCATGTCGGTCACGTCCTCGTTTCCTGGTTTCGGGTGTGGTGTATCTGTCAGCCGTCGATGCCGACGGTCACGTGCGGGATCGCGGTGCCTTCGTCGAGGCGATAGTTGGCACCCACGATGCCGAGCCGACCTTGCGCGACGGCATCGGCGATGAGACGAGACGACGACAGGATGTCGTCGATCGTGTTGCGAAGGTGGGCGATGCCGACATCCTCGGCGTCGAGTTCGCGCGGATCGATGCCGTCGCTCGCACGCAGCACGTCGCGGGCGGCGGGGACGATCTTCGCGATGAGGCGCCAGATGTGCGGCGGCAGCTCCGGGCTCTCGAGCGTCGTCGAATCGATCGCGGCACGGACGGCCCCGCACTCGTCGTGCGCGAGCACGATGATGAGCGGCACGTGGAGGGCCGACACCGCGTACTCGAGGCTCGCGGTCGCCGAATCCGACGCCACCTGGCCCGCATTGCGGACGACGAACAGGTCGCCGAGGCCCTGATCGAAGATGATCTCCGCCGCGAGGCGCGAGTCGGCACAGCCGAACAGGGCGGCGCGCGGGGTCTGCGCCGCGGCGAGCTCGTGCCGGCGCTCGACGTCTTGGCGCGGATGCCGCGGCGAACCCGCGACGAAGCGGGCGTTGCCGTCCTGCATGTCCTGCCACACCGAGGCGGGCGTCTCGGCGGCGCTCTGCGCGGCTGTCATCGGGTCTCCTCACGCAGGGCGCGGATCTGGTCGGCGACGCCCTCGGCCGCGATCGCGGCGTCGGCGGCGTTGGTCTTTCCGTAGACGAGGACGGCGTCGGCACCGGCATCCGTCGACAGTGCATAGGTGATGCCGTCGGTGCGTGATGCGGCCGAGATCGTGTACTCGTCCCACTCGATGCCGTCGATCGTCACCGAGCCGGTCGGGGAGATGTTGCCGAGCTTCGCCGATGCCCACCCCTCGGGGACGTCGAAGCCCTGGCCGACGTTGACGAAGCCCTCTTCCGGTGCGTACACGACGCGCCACATGCCACCTTCGATGCGGGCCGAGTTGGCGCGCCAGGCGGAGGGCACCGCGGGGACGAGAAGGGTGTGATCGAGCGAGGCCTGCACGCGGGCTGCGGATGCGGCGACATCGACGGGTTCGGGGTCCGGGAGCGAGCCGCGTGGCACGCCGAGTGCGATGACCGTGACGACCGCGACCGTCACGATGAGCGCGGCGATGAGGTTCCGGAACGTCTGGCTCGAGCGGTAGACGGCGGATGCCGCGGCCTTGCGGTCGGCTGTCTCCTGCGGAGTCTCGGGGCGGCCGAGCTCCGCGACGATACGGGGTCCGTCGGCCATCAGCCCTCCGCGTCCGCAGGTCGCGTGGCATCCAGCAGGCGCTTCGCGCCGACGAGCCACTCCTCGCAGCGGGCGGCGAGGGCCTCGCCGCGGGTCCACAGCGTCAGCGAGTGCTCGAGCGTCGGTGCGCCCTGCTCGAGCTCGGCGACGACGCGCACGAGTTCGTCACGGGCCTGCTCGAACGACAGGGTCGCGACATCGGCGGCGGCTTCGTCGGTCATGACCTCCATCTTAGGCGGGTGCCCCGACAGGCCGAGCCGTGGCGTACGCGACGCCGGCGGGCCGCCACCGCGCCGACGTGTCGGTGCCCGGGCCCTCGCCCCGTCGCTCCGAGTCCGCACCCTCGGGCACAGCGCCCTCGGACACAGGGCTTTCGGGCCCAGGGCCTTCGGGCACAGGGATTTCGGGCACAGGGCTTTCGGGTACAGGGCTTTCGGGTACAGGGCTTTCAGGCAAGGGGGTCTTCCGGCACAGGGCCTTCAGACCGCGCGGCGAAGGATCCGGCGGCGACGGCGACGACCACGTCGGTGCCGGCGGGTGCCTGCGCGGCATCCCGCACGATGACGCCGCCGTCCGTGTACGCGATCGCATACCCGCGCGCGAGCGTCGCACCGGGGGACAGCGCGCTGAGCGAGGCGCGCAGCTGGCTCGTCCGGCGTTCGCCGTCGTGCACGACACGCGTCACGACGTCGCGCCCGCGAGCGGTCAGCGCGAACAGCTCGTGTGCGCGCGAGGTCAGCATCGCATCCGGCGCACGCAGCACGGGGCGTGTCCGCAGCTGTTCGAGTTGGGCGACGTCGTGCGCGAGGCGCTGCGTGAGCCGGGTGCGGGCTCGGGCGCGGAGCTGCTGCACGAGCGCACGCTGTTCGGCGACGTCCGGGACGACGCGCTTGGCGGCATCCGTCGGCGTCGAGGCGCGCAGGTCGGCGACGTCATCCAGCAGAGGATGGTCGTTCTCATGGCCGATTGCCGAGACGACGGGAGTCGCGGCGGCCGCCACCGCGCGCAGGAGTCGCTCGTCGCTGAAGCCCAGGAGGGTCTGCGGATCGCCGCCGCCGCGCGCGATGACGATCACGTCGACGTCGGGATCGGCGTCGAGGGCCGCGAGCGCGGCGATCGTCTCGGGCACGCACCGGTCGCCCTGGACCGCCGCGTGGATCGTGCGGAAGTGAACCTGCGGCCACCGCAGCTCGGCGTTCCGGTGCACATCCTTCTCCGCGTCGCTGCGCTCGCCGGTGATGAGACCGATCACGTGCGGGAGGAACGGCAGGCGCTTCTTGCGCGCCGGGTCGAAGAGCCCTTCGGAGCGCAACTGGGCGCGCAGTCGCTCGAGGCGCTCGAGCTGGTCGCCGAGACCCGTGTGGCGCATCGCCGAGACCGTGAAGGTGAAGTCGCCCGACTTCACGAAGTAGTCGCTCTTCACGCAGGCGACGACGCGGTCGCCGATCTTCAGGTCGCGCATGTCGGCGGGCAGTCGCTGGAGGACCGACGACCACAGTCGGAAGGAGATCAGCGCGTCGCCCGAGGCATCCTTGAGCCTGCCGAAGACGTGCCCGCCGCGGACGTTCCAGGCGGTGATCTCGCCCTCGACCCACACCGAGCCCCAGTTCGACACGAAGCCGCGGATCGTCTCGTTGAGCCGCGCGACCGACGTCGGCGCATCGGCGGACGAGTCGCGGGGGTGCACCGCGTCGGGCGGCGGCGTCTGACCGGGCATCGACTCGAATGCGGCCATGGCTCCCTCTCCCTCTGTGTCAGCCCGTGCGCGGTACGCGTGTGCTCGTCGGGCGCGATCCCGTCCGTGCGGCCCGCACTCAGCGCGTCGTCCGTAGAATCGACGGTGTGAGCAGCACAGCCGTCCGTCTTCCGTCGCCGCGTATCCCGGGCGCCCGCGGGCGGCTTCAGGATATCCCGGTGGCCGGACACAAGAAGGTTCTCCTCGCGTCGCCGCGCGGCTACTGCGCGGGCGTCGACCGGGCGGTCATCGCCGTCGAGAAGGCGCTCGAGCGTTACGGCGCCCCGGTCTACGTGCGCAAGCAGATCGTCCACAACATCCATGTCGTCACGGAGCTCGAGGCTCAGGGTGCGATCTTCGTCGACGAGGTCGACGAGGTGCCCGAAGGCGCTCACGTCGTCTTCAGCGCGCACGGCGTGTCACCCGCCGTCGTGAACGAAGCGGCCGCGCGCGGACTCCAGGCGATCGACGCGACCTGCCCGCTCGTGACGAAGGTGCACCGCGAGGCGGTGCGATTCGCCCGCGACGACTTCGAGATCCTCCTGATCGGCCACGACGGTCACGAGGAGGTGGAGGGCACCGCGGGGGAGGCTCCCGACCACGTCACGATCGTCAACTCGCCCGAGGATGCGGAGACCGTCGAGGTCAAGGACCCGTCGAAGGTCGTGTGGCTGTCGCAGACGACGCTGTCGGTCGACGAGACCATGGAGACGGTGCGCCGGCTGCGTGAGCGCTTCCCCGAACTCAACGACCCCCCGTCCGACGACATCTGCTACGCGACGCAGAACCGTCAGGTCGCGATCAAGAAGGTCGCGAAGGATGCCGACCTCGTGATCGTCGTCGGGTCGTCGAACTCGTCGAACTCCGTGCGCCTCGTCGAGGTCGCTCTCGAGTACGGCGCCCAGGCCGCCTACCGCGTCGACTACGCACACGAGATCGAGCAGGCGTGGCTCGACGGCGTCGAGACGGTCGGCGTCACGAGCGGCGCGTCGGTGCCGGAGGTGCTCGTGCAGGAGGTGCTCGCCGAGCTCGCCGGCGCGGGGTACCGCGACGTCGAGCAGGTGCGCACGGCCGAAGAGGACCTCATGTTCTCGTTGCCGAAGGAACTGCGTCAGGATGCCTCGGGCAAGCGCGACGAGCGGGCGCTCGGCGGTCGCGGCACGGGGGATCGAGGCTGACGGTGGGGAGCGCCGCGGAGCCGGGTCCCGCTCCAGAGGAGCGCCCGCGGCCCGCGTACGGGGAGTACGCGACGCCCGAGGAGCAGCGCGCGGCGATCCGCCTGCCGCTCCCCGAGGCGCCGGCTCCGCCTGCGGCATCCCTGTCTTCCGTGCCGCACCATGCGCCGCTGCCGGTACCGAGGCCCACGACGACGGCCGCGCGCCCGACGCGACGCGCAGATCGCATCATCACTCTCGCGCTCGTCGTCTACGGGTTCATCACGGTGCTGAGCGCCGTGCCGCAGCTGTGGCACTTCAATGAGTTCGCCCAGACCTGGATGACCCTCGCCGGCATCGACGCGACCTTCACGAACACGGCCGCGGGAGACCTCTGGGGGCGGATCGGCGCCGCCGTCTTCGCGATCGGCTGGCTGATCACGGCGCTGCTGTCGTGGCGCTCGGTGATCCGTGGGCGTCTCAGCTGGTGGATCCCGCTCGTCGGGGCGATCGCGAGCTTCGTGCTCGTGAGCGTGTGCTTGACCGTGCCGCTCCTCGGCGACCCGGCCGTCGTCGCGCACTTCGGGCGCTGAGTCGCCCCGGCGCATCAGCCCCATCTCACCCCGCCCGGCAAACGGCGAACCGCCCGACCCCTCGGGGATCGGGCGGTTCGTGGTGCCTCAAGAGGGTCAGGCCGAGATGGAGTGACCCGCCGAGCCGAGCTGCTGCGTGGCCTCGACGACGCGAGCGGCCATCGCCGACTCGGCGATCTTGCCCCAGGCGCGCGGGTCGTAGGCCTTCTTGTTGCCGACCTCGCCGTCGACCTTCAGGACGCCGTCGTAGTTCTGGAACATGAACCCGGCGACCGAGCGCGTGAACGCGTACTGCGTGTCGGTGTCGATGTTCATCTTCACGACGCCGTTGCGGACCGCGAGCGCGATCTCTTCGGGGGTCGAGCCGCTGCCGCCGTGGAAGACGAGATCGAGCGGCTTCGCGCCCGTGCCGAACTTCTCCGCGATGCCCGCCTGGATCTCGCCGAGGAGCTCCGGCTTCAGCTTCACGTTGCCGGGCTTGTAGACGCCGTGCACGTTGCCGAAGGTGAGGGCCGCGATGTAGCGGCCGTTCTCGCCGAGGCCGAGCGCCTCGACGAAGCGGGCGACGTCGCCGGTGGTCGTGTAGAGGGCGTCGTTCGTGCCCTCGTGCTTGACGCCGTCCTCTTCGCCGCCGACGACACCGATCTCGACCTCGAGGATCGCGTTGATCGCCTTCATGCGGGGCAGGAGCTCCTTGGCGATCTCGATGTTCTCCTCGAGCGGCACAGCCGAGCCGTCCCACATGTGCGACTGGAAGATCGGGTTGCGGCCCGCCTTGACCTCTTCCTCGGAGGCGGCGATGAGCGGCAGCACGAAGTCCTCGAGAGCGGGCTTCGGGCAGTGGTCGGTGTGGAGCGCGACCGTGATCGGGTAGTTCTTGGCGACTTCGGTCGCGAACTTCGCAAAAGCGAGCGCGCCGGTCGCGCGGCCCTTGACCGTGTGGCCGGCGAAGTAGTCCGCACCGCCCGTGGTCACCTGGAGGATGCCGTCGGAGCCGGCTTCCGTGAGGCCCTGCAGGACCGCGTTGATCGACTGCGAGCTGGCGGCGTTGATCGCGGGGAAGGCGTACCCGCCCGCCTTCGCCTTGTCGAGCATTTCTGCGTACTGCTCAGGGGTTGCGACGGGCATTTCCACTCCTCAGATCTGCGGATGTTCCACGGGTAACTCTAGCGAAACCCGCGCGTCGGCGATGGGGGTGCAAGGCCGGGGATAACGGATGCCGCGCATTGCGGCCCGTGAAGGAAACGCGATTCCTTCACGTATCACGACGCGAAAAATCGCGTGCAGAGGGGAGGTTCGTCATACGCTCTGAGCATGGTGAGTCTGACCGCGGATATGAGCCCCCTCCACCCCGACCGGAACCTCGCGCTGGAGTTGGTGCGCGCGACCGAGGCGGCTGCGATCCGCTCGGTGCCGTTCATCGGCCGAGGTCAGAAAGAGCTGGCCGACGGCGCCGCGGTGGATGCCATGCGCGCGTTCCTCACGACCGTGAACTTCGACGGTGTCATCGTGATCGGCGAGGGCGAGAAGGACAATGCCCCGATGCTCTTCAACGGCGAGCACGTGGGGACGGGCCGAGGCCCGCAGTGCGACATCGCCGTCGACCCGATCGACGGCACGTCGCTGACGGCCGAGGGCCGCAACAACGCCCTGTCGGTGCTCGCGGTGTCCGACCGCGGGACGATGCTGGATGCCTCGAGCGTCTTCTACATGGACAAGATCGTCACGGGCCCCGAGGGCGTCGGCGTGGTCGACATCCGCCTCCCGGTCGGCGAGAACATCCGCCTCCTTGCGAAGGCGCTCGGCAAGCCCGTCGACGAGATCATCGTCTCTGTGCTCAACCGGCCGCGGCACGCGAAGCTCATCGAGGACATCCGCGAGGCCGGTGCCGGCACCCGCCTGATGAGCGACGGTGACGTCGCCGGTGGCATCAACGCGGCGCGTCACAACGCGCGCACCGACATGTGCATCGGCATCGGCGGCAGCCCGGAAGGCGTCGCGACGACATGTGCCATCACGGCGCTCGGCGGGCACATTCAGGGCCGGCTGTGGCCGCGCGACGACGAGGAGAAGCAGCGCGGGATCGACGCCGGACTGAAGCTGGACGGATACGTCTACGAGGCCGATGAGATGGTCAAGGGCAAGAACACGATCTTCGTCGCGACCGGCGTCACGAACGGTGAACTCGTCGCGGGCGTGCGCCGCGACGGCGACTTCGTCTACACCGAGAGCGTGGTCCTGCGCGGCGCATCGGGGACGCTCCGACGCATCTCCTCGGAGCACCTCACGTCGAAGTGGCTCTGATCGGCTGGTGCCGACTCTGATCGCTGCGCGGCGGCGTGCCGCGAACGATCGGTGACGATCCGGGGCGACTGCCGCACCCGCGAGGCTGGGTCTGGCACAATGGATCACGGTCAAGGGTGACAGCACCATCACCGACACCGACTCCGGGGGTTCGAATGACCGCAGCAGCACCCAACCCGAGGACGGGTCAGATCCCGGTCCCCGTGGACACCGCGCGGCGACCCGATGTGCTGCTGCGCAGGCGTACGCCGGACGGTCACCAGGTGAACGCATGGTGGATGATCGGCGCCTTCGTCGGTGTCTCGATCGCCGTCGTCGGTCTACTGAACCTGTTCCCCGGCGGGTCCTGACCCGTACCATTCTCGCGCCTGTTCAGAGGCGTTCGCGGAGGTCGCCGACGTCCGCGGCGATGTGCTCCGTCAGCTCCGGTGCGGTCAGCTTTCGCGGGGTCTTGTCGATGGCGGCAGGCGTCGCCGTGGCATCCAGCTTGGTGTCGTCGATTCCCGGGAACCGTCGCGCGCTGACGAGTACGCGGGACTCGAGCGAACCCGCGAAGCGGTTGTAGCTGTCGACGGTCCGCTCGATCGCCCGGCGCAGATCGTCGGCATGAGCGGCCAGAGCGCCGAGGCGCTGGTAGAGCTCATTGCCGAGGTCGAACAGACGCCGCGCCTCCGTCGAGACATCCTGTTGCGTCCACGTGTACGCGACGGTCTTCAGCACAGCCCAGAGATTCACCGGCGAAGCGAGCGCGACGCGACGCGAGAAGGCGTAGTCGAGCAGCGTCGGGTCTTCTTCGAGCGCAGCCGCGAGGAGCGACTCGCTGGGGATGAAGCAGACGACGAACTCGGGGCTCGATTCGAGGCCCGTCCAGTAGCGCTTGGCCGAGAGCGCGTCGATGTGTGCGCGCACCGCCTTGACGTGCGCCTGCAGCAGCTGCGTGCGCCGTGCCGCCTGCTCGCCCTGCGCCGTCATCGGGATGGCGGATGCCTCCAGGTACGCGTCCAGGGGAACCTTGGCGTCCACAGCGAGTGCCTTGTCACCGGGGAGGCGCACGATCATGTCGGGGCGACCCGCGCCGGCATCGGACGTGAGCGACGTCTGCAGATCGAAGTCGACGTAGCGGGTGAGGCCGGCGGACTCGACCACGCGGCGCAGCTGCGTCTCGCCCCAGACGCCGCGGGTCGCGTTCGAGCGCAGAGCGCCGGCGAGGGACTCCGTCGTCGCGCGCAGCGCCTCGCCTGCCTCGTGCGAGCGGCGCAACTGCTCGGCGATCGACCCGTACTGCATCTGCCTCTCACGTTCGAGCTCATCGACCTTGTGCTGCATCGACTGAAGCGACTCCTGTACAGGGGCGAGTGCGCGCAGCACCAGCTGCTCGCGCCGTTCGCGCTCCTGTTGCGCGGCGAGATCGGCGCGGGTCTGAGAACCGAGCTCACGCGTCAGAGCGCGCTGCTGTTCCAGTTGCTCGGAGAGTGAGGTGTGCGCGGACTCGGCGGCGACGGCGCGGGCGACGAGCGCCGCGCGTGCCGCGGAGCCACGTTCGGCGGCGCGCGCCGACGCGGCGAACCAGCCGGCGAGCATACCCGCGAACAGGCACGCGACGGCGAGAGCGGTGGCGATCACGGCATCCATGCAAGGAGTGTGACGCGGGCCTCCGACATCGGGGTGGGGCAGACGTCGACGCAGCACGCCGTGGCAGAGCCTCCGGGGCCTCAGCCGACGGTCGCGACCGGGACCGGCACGGGGATCTGCGGTACTCGCAGCCCCAACAGCATCGCCAGTTCGATGACGTCGCCGGCTCCCGCTCGCGCGGCCGCGTCGATCATGATGTGCGCGCACGCGAGCGCGTCCGCGGAGGCATCGTGATGCGCGAAATCCAGAAAGCCGGCCGCGGCGGCGACGAGCGGCAGGCGATACGACGCGAGGTCGTAGGTCTTGCGCGACACCTGCAGGCTGCAGGCGTAGCGGTAGGGCGGGCACGCGGCATCCGTCACCTCGCATGCGCGGCGCAGGACGGTCATGTCGAACCCGGCGTTGTGGGCGACGAGCACGTCGTCGCCGATGAACTCGGTGAGCGCGGGCAACTGGTCGACCCACGTGGCCGCGTCGCCGACGTCCGCGGCGGTGATCCCGTGGATGCCGATGTTCAGCTCGAAGAAGCGTTCGTGGCCGGGCGGCGGCTGGATGAGCCACCCGGTGGTGGCGACGACGCGTCCGTCACGGACGCGGGTGAGTCCGACGGCGCAGGCCGACGCGCTGGAAGAGTTCGCCGTCTCGAAGTCGATCGCGGTGAAGTCCAGGGCCACACGTCCACTTTCGCCCGACGGGAGGATCCGGCCCGTCAGGCGCGCCGTGGCGCCGCGACGCGACGGGTGCGGACGCACGGGGAGGTGCGGCCCTGCTGCGGCCGCACCTCCCCGGCATCCGATCCGCGCTCATGCACGGACACCGCGTCGTCAGAACTGCATGACGATGCGGCCGTCGATCTTTCCGCGCTCCATCCGCTCGAACACGTCGTTGACGTCCTCGAGCGTCTCGACGTGCACGGTCGGGTGGATCTCCCCGCGCGCGTAGAAGTCGAGGGCGTCGGCGAGGTCCTGGCGGGTGCCGACGATCGATCCACGGATCGTGATGGCGCGCAGGACGATGTCGAAGATGTCGGCGTCGAAGGTGCCCGGCGGCAGGCCGTTGAACACGATCGTCGCGCCGCGGCGCACGACGCCCAGGGCCTGGTCGAACGCCTTCGGATGGACGGCGGTCACGAGCACGCCGTGCGCGCCGCCCGTGGCCGCCTGCACCGCTTCACCCGGCTCGTGGGTCGCCGCGTTCACGGTGACCTCGGCGCCGTGCGTGCGCGCGAGGGCGAGCTTCGAGTCGTCGACGTCCACCGCGACGACGCGCATGCCCATCGCGCGGGCGTACTGCACGGCGATGTGGCCGAGCCCGCCGATGCCGGAGACGACGACCCACTGGCCGGGACGGACGCCGGTCATCTTCAGTCCCTTGTAGACGGTGACCCCCGCGCAGAGGATTGGGGCGACCTCGACCGGGTCGGCGCCGTCGGGGATGCGCGCGGCGTAGCGTTCGTCGACGAGCATGTACTCGCCGAAGCTGCCGTCGACGGAGTATCCGCCGTTCTGCTGCTCGGGGCAGAGCGTCTCCCACCCCGTGCGGCAGTACTCGCACACGCCGCACGCCGACCACAGCCACGCGTTGCCGACCTTCTGGCCCACCTCGAGGGTCGTGACGCGGTCGCCGATCGCGACGACTTCGCCATAGCCCTCGTGGCCCGGGATGATCTGGTCCTTGGGGGCGACGGGCCAGTCGCCGCGGGCGGCGTGGAGGTCGGTGTGGCACACGCCCGACGTGATGACCCGGACGAGTGCCTCGTGGGGGCCCGGCGTGGGCACGGGCACCTCCGAGATCGTGAGCGGTTCGCCGGTCGTGGTCACGACGGCGGCGCGCATCGTGGTGGGTACCTCGGTGCGCGTGGGTGAGGGGGCAACGGTGGTCATCGACATCACATCCTTGTGTTGATCGCCTCGGCGGAAAGCTGCGAGGTCCTCCGACGGTAGGTGGCCCCACGTTGCGATCCGTTGCGCGCTCGGGTGGGTACCGCGTGTCGGCGGTGCGGCGTAGGGTCGCGACCATGGCGACGCGCGATGAGATGGCGAGAAGCTTCGGAGCGCAGGCGGGCGCGTACGAGCGGGGACGGCCGACGTATCCCGTGGAGGCGGTGGCATGGCTGCTCGACGGGGTGGGAGACGCCGCGCGGGTTGCCGACGTCGGCGCAGGCACGGGCAAGCTGACCGCCGTCGTGTCGCACCTGATGGCCGAGCGCGGGGGAGAGATCATCGCCGTCGACCCGGATGCCGCGATGCTCGACACCCTTCGCGCGACGCTCCCCGGGACGGAGACGCTGGTCGGCACAGCCGAGCACGTGAACCTTCCCGAGGAGAGTGTCGACGCTGTCGTCCTCGGGCAGGCGTGGCATTGGGTCGACCCGGTCGCGGCATCCGCGGAACTCGGCCGGATCCTCAAGCCCGGGGGGACGCTCGGCCTCATCTGGAACAGTCGGGACGAGTCGGTGCAGTGGGTGGCGCGACTGGGCGGAATCATGCAGGGGAGCAACGCAGAGCTGTTTCTCGCCGCGGGTGGGCCGTCATCCGCGCCGCCGTTCGAGGAGTTCGAGGAGCACCAGTGGCGCTGGGTGCGGACGATGATGCGCGACGAACTCCTCGCGATGGTGCACTCGCGCAGCTACGTCATCACGGCATCCGAGGACGAGCGTGCCCGCATCGACGACGAGGTCGGGGCGCTCCTCGACGAGATGGGTGTGGCGGGCGAGGCATCCGTCGAACTGCCCTACGTCACGCGCGCGTTCCGGTCGACGCGTCGCTGACGCCCGTGCGAGGGCGGGCGGGGCCCGCCGCGTAGACTGGACTCCCGTGGCTCTCACCATCGGAATCGTCGGACTGCCCAACGTCGGCAAGTCCACCCTGTTCAACGCCCTGACCAAGAACGACGTGCTCGCGGCGAACTATCCGTTCGCGACGATCGAGCCGAACGTCGGCGTCGTGAACCTGCCCGACCCGCGGCTCGCGAAGCTCGCCGAGGTGTTCGGCTCGGAGCGGCTGCTGCCGGCAGCCGTGTCGTTCGTCGATATCGCGGGGATCGTGCGCGGCGCGAGCGAGGGTGAGGGGCTCGGCAACAAGTTCCTCGCGAACATCCGCGAGGCGGATGCCATCGCGCAGGTCGTCCGCGGCTTCGCCGACAGTGATGTCGTGCACGTCGACGGGGACGTGAACCCGAAGAACGACATGGAGACCATCAACGCCGAGCTGCAGCTCGCCGACCTCGAGACGCTCGAGAAGGCGATCACGCGCTACGAGAAGGAGGTGCGCGGCAAGAAGCTCGATCCGTCGGTGCTCGCCGCCGCCGAGGCGGCTCGCGATGCGCTGCAGCGCGGTGAGCTGCTGTCCGCGTCGGGACTCGATCTGGCTCCGATCCGCGAGCTCGGGCTCCTCACCGCGAAGCCCTTCATCTTCGTGTTCAACGTCGACGAGTCGGTGTTGACGGATGCCGCGCGCAAGGCCGAACTGGAGGCGCTCGTCGCCCCGGCGAAGGCCGTTTTCCTCGACGCGAAGATCGAATCGGAGCTCATCGACCTCGACCCGGAGGATGCCGCGGAACTGCTGGCATCCACCGGGCAGGACGAGTCGGGACTCGACCAGCTCGCCCGCATCGGCTTCGACACGCTCGGGCTGCAGACCTACCTGACGGCGGGCCCCAAGGAGGCGCGCGCCTGGACGATCGGCAAGGGCTGGAAGGCCCCGCAGGCGGCCGGCGTCATCCACACGGACTTCGAGAAGGGGTTCATCAAGGCCGAAGTCATCTCGTTCGACGACCTCATCGCGCTCGGCTCGGTCGCCGAGGCGCGCGCGAAGGGTAAGGCGCGCCTCGAGGGCAAGGACTACGTCATGCAGGATGGCGACGTCGTGGAGTTCCGGTTTAACGTCTAGCGTTATTAACACGCCGCGTTATACGCTGGTCGCGTGATCAGATCGTTCGCCGACCGCGACACGGCGCAGGTGTGGCGCCGTGAAGCAGCGAAGCGACTTGATCCGCGAATTCACAAGACCGCGAACAGGAAGCTGCATCTGCTGGATGCCGCGACCGAGCTCGAAGCTCTGCGTGTGCCGCCCGGCAATCGCTTGGAAGCACTCAAGGGCGACCGGGCGGGACAGCACAGCATCCGCATCAATGATCAGTGGCGCATCTGCTTCCGCTGGACGGATGCCGGTGCTGAGGACGTCGAGATCGTGGACTACCACTGAGGAGGGATGATGGTCGAGAAGCTCTACCCGCCGGTCCATCCGGGCGAGGTCCTCATGGAGGACTTCATCGACGGCTTCGGTATCACGCAGCACAAGCTCGCCGTATCCATCGGCGTGCCGCCGCGCCGCATCAACGAGATCGTGCATGGCAAGCGCGCGATCACCGCCGATACTGCGTTGCGCCTCGGCCGCTATTTCGGCGTGGACCCCCAGTTCTGGCTGAACCTGCAGACCCGGTTCGAACTGGAGCTGGCGGAGGACCGCGCGGGCGTACAGATCGCGTCGATCACGCCGTTGAAGGTCGCGTGACCACGGGCCCCGAGCGTCGCTCTGAACACCTTGTCGTGCGCCTCTGCAGAGCCGACGACGTTGCTGCGATCACCGCAACAGAGCATCCCGGCGCCAGGATCGCGGAGCGACTGTTCACTCGTCAGGATCGAGGCGAGTCGCTCTTTCTCACAGCTTGGATTGACGATGCCCCGGTGGGGCACGGCGAGGTTGTCTTTGCACCACTCCGCGAGTTGCGCAGTCTTCACGTGTCGGACACGCACAGGGGTCGAGGTATCGGCACGGCGATCATTCGCGCCGCTGAGGAGGCAAGCGGCGAGGCGGGTGAGCTCAGCGTCGGAGTCGGGCTGGACAACGCCGACGCGCGCCGCCTGTACGAGCGCCTCGGCTACAGCGCAACCGGGGAAGTGACGACGACGACGTACCTCTATGTCGATGCTGATGGGGAGCACGAAGCGACCGAAACTGACGAGCGGCTGGTCAAGCAACTGCGGTGAGGTCGCCATGCACATCTTTGCTCCAGATGCCTATATGGAGCGTAACCCGGTGGAGTTCCGCTTCAACGTGTGACCTCGCCTGGTCGCTGATCGAGCGGAACGGGACGACACGCACTGTGCCGGCTCGCGTGGAGCGACGGTGGTCAGCGCCCCTGGCGCTTCTTGTAGGGCTTTGGCTGTCCTTTGACGCGCGGCGCGGGCCTCATCGAGCAGAAGTGTGCCTGCGGGGGTGAGGCGCCACCCGCTTCCCTCCTTCGACAGGATCGGGTGGCCGACGTCGGACTCGAGCTTCTCGAGTGACGTGTACAGCGAGGCGAGCGGGACGCCGAGGTTCTCCGCCGCTCGCGGAGCGTGGAGGCCGGCATCGACCATTGCGACGAACCGCCTCAGATCGTTGATCTTCATCCGTGTCTCCTCCTATGGCGTCTCCAGGCTATCGGCGGAGCGCTGTCAACCCCTTTGAGGAGCGAAGCGTCGGCGCCTAGCGTCGGGGTCGTCGTACTCATCGGAAGGAAGCACCATGTCCGCATTCAGGTTCTGGCTCGTCGTCGCTGTCGTCGGAGCGGGCGCCTACGTGCTCGGCGCGCGAGCGGGGCGTTCGCGCTACCGCGAGATCAGCAAGGCCGCGAAGCACCTCTGGGACGATCCCTCCCTGCGCAAAGCCCGCTCACAGTCGCGCAAGATCGTCGACAAGGCGGCGAAGAAGGCCGCCAAGAAGCTCGGCGTCTGACCGCCGCCCCGACCGTCCGGCGGTCCGAGGGTGCAGATCAGGCGATCTGACCGGAGTGCCGCCCCTCCGCGATCTCTTCTATGACCTTCGCGTTGAACGCGGGGAGGTCGTCCGGGGTGCGGCTCGTGACGAACCCCTCGTCGACGACGACCTCCTCATCGACCCACTCCGCGCCGGCATTGCGCAGGTCGGTCTTCAGGCTCGGGTAGCTCGTCAGGGTGCGGTCGCGTACGACATCGCCCTCGATCAGGGTCCATGCCGCATGACAGATCGCGCCCACCGGCTTGTGCTGCGCGAAGAAGTCCCTCGCGAAGGCCACGGACGCGGCATCCGTTCGCAGATCGTCTGCGTTGACGACCCCGCCGGGAAGGACCAGCGCGTCGAAGTCGGAGGCGTCGGCCTCGTCGGCGGACAGGTCGACGGACTGCTCATGACCGTTCTTGCCGGTGATCGATCCGCTGCGCGGCGAGACGAGGACGACCTCGGCGCCGGCCTCGTTCACCGCCTGCCACGGGGAGGTGAGCTCCGAGTCTTCGAACCCGTCGGTCGCGAGGAATGCGACCCGTGTGCCGTGCAGTGCGGTGTCGTTCGATGGTGTGCTCATGCCCTCGACGCTACGTCTGCGCGGCCCGGCGCGCCGGGGGCTGGACGCGACGCGGCGCACACGCTATAGCCCGCATGCCCTCAACGGCGTGTCGGAGCCGGCGGCGCGGTGACCCGGCGCGGTGCCTGCAGCCGCCCGCCGCAGTCTGCGCCCGCGCGCCCGGTCGCGACCTGACCCCGTGACGAACGCAGGAGATCCGGGCCGCATCGCGAGACCATCCGCGCGATGACGCGGTGTCGAGACACGCCTCGCACAGAACTCCTGCATTCGTCACCGCCGCTACGGTGGGCCCATGCGGGATCACGTTGCTAGGCCATGTCGAGTCGACGGTGAGACGAGTATTGAGCGGGACCGCGCGTGATCGTCGATCACCTGGGCATCACGGTCGATGACCTGCCGCGCGCCTCCGCACAGTTCGGTGCCGTGCTCGGCGCACTCGGCTTCGCCCGCAGCGACGGTGACGGCGCGGTCTTCTGGTGGCGGGCGGGGGAGCCCGAACTGATCCTCTACGGCCCACGCGAGCGCGGCCATCACGTCTACGGCCGGGTCGGGTGGCAGCATCTCGCCCTCGAGGTCGGCTCCCGTGTCGAGGTCGACCGCATCCACGGGGTCGCCGTCGCCGCAGGCTGGACCGTGGTGCGCGAGCCGAAGCTCTACCCCCGATTCAGCGACCGCTACTACGCGTCGTTCGTAGAGGATGCCGCCGGCATCCGCCTCGAGTTCATGCACAACCTCGAACACGACATCGACGTCACCGTGCCCGCGTCGGCAGGCGTCGTCCACCACCTCGAACTGCGTACTGCCGACCTCGCCGCAGCGGCCGCCGCCTGGGCGTGGCTGCTCGGCGAACTCGGCTACGCGCCGTACCAGACGTGGCCCGAAGGCCGCAGTTGGCGTAAGGGCGACACGTATCTCGTGGTCGAGGCCGCTCCGTTGGCGGGTGCACACGATCGGCGGATGCCCGGGCTCAGCCACCTCGCCCTCCACGCGGGCCCGCGCGCAATCGTCGACCGACTGTGGGCTTCGGCGACCGACCATGGGTGGGCGCGGCTCTACGAAGACAGGCATCCGTTCGCCGGCGGAGAAGGACACTACGCGGCGTTCCTCGAGAACGCGGAGCGATTCAAGGTCGAACTCGTCGCCGAGGCGTAGGCTGGCGATATGGCGACGTCGAACCTCCCCACCCCGACCCTGCAGCCCGTCTCGGACCTTGCGGCGGTCGACAGCACCCTCATCGCGACCATCGACGATGGCGCGTCCTGCTGCGGTGGCGGGTGCTGCAGCACCAACTGATCACGTCCAGGCCCGCTCGCGACAAGGCCATCGTGGCAGCGAGAGGCGCGGTACTCACGGATCGAGGATCGGATCATGAGTGAGAAGCCGTCCGACGCGGAACCTCCGCTTCCCGCATACGCCGCGACGCGCCTCGGGCGACTCCTCCTCACGGAGGAGTCGATCTACGGACTCATCCTCGTTTCGGGGATGATCGTCGTCTCACGCACGCTCGCAGGTGCCTCGGCGGCCGTCGTGTCCACGGTCATCGTCACCGTCGTCGTCTTCTACCTCGCGCACGTCTACGCCGGCACCCTCGCCCACATGGCGGTTGCGGACGGCCACGGCAACTTCGCTGCCAGCCTCCGCACGGCGGCCCGCCGCTCCAGCGGCATGCTCGCCGTGGCCCTCGTGCCCGTCGCCGTTCTGCTCCTCGGCGTCGTCAAGGTCGTCGACGACGACACCGCCATCTGGGCCGCGCTCGGGGTCGACGTCGTGCTCCTTGCGGCCCTCGGGTGGTCTGCGGTCGCCCGGTGGAACATGAACGTCTGGGCGCGGCTGGGCAGCGCACTCGTCACCGCGGCCTTCGGCGTCATCGTGATGGCGCTCAAGGCAGGCATCCACCACTGAGCCGTATCGCACGCACTGCACAGGCCCGCAGCACCGCCGCGTCGGCGAACGTGATCAGTGCGCCGGTGGCGCACCCTCACCGAGGTCATCCGCGGGCTTCTTCACGAGGAAGGCTCCGATGATGAGCGGCGTCGCGACGATCGCAGCGACGAGGAATGCGATGTGCGCACCCGCTGCCTCGCCCGCGGCTTCGCTTGCACCGCCGGCCTGCGCATTGGCGGAGACGGCCGACATGACGGCCACCATGAGGGCGATGCCTGCCGCGCCGGCAACCTGCTGCACCGTACCGAGGACGGCCGAACCGTAGGAGTAGAACCTCGGCTCGAGCGAGCCCAGCGACGCCGTGAACAGGGGAGTGAACGACAGTGCCAGCCCGAGCGAGAGGACGGTCTGCGCCGCGACGATGACCCAGAGCGGGGTGCTGAGCGAGAAGGTCGTGAACAGCCACAGCATCGCGATGGCGATGACGGCCCCCGGCACCAGGAGGACAGTCGTTCCCCGAGCATCGTAGACCCGCCCGATGACGGGACCGGCGAGGCCCATCAGGAGCGACCCCGGCAGTACGGCAAGGCCAGTGTCGAGCGCCGCGAGACCGAGAGCGTGCTGCATGAACAGCGGCAGCACGGTGATCGTGCCGAAGAACGCGACCGACAGCACCGCCATCTGGGCGATGGCGAACGCGAAGTTGCGCGATCCGAACACGCGCAGATCGAGCAACGCGTCGTCCTCCCGCTGCAGCACGACCTGCCGCCAGAAGAACAGAGCGAGCGCGATCACACCGATGACGAGCGAGACGATCAACGCCGTCGTCGACGCAGCCGCCGCGGCGGCTTGCTCTGCGCCGTGCGCGGCCGCTCCGCCGATCTGGCTGAGGCCGAACACGACCCCACCGAAGCCGAAGGCGGAGAGCACGACGGACAGCCCGTCGATCCGTGCGTGGGTCGTCTCACCGAGATTGTGGACCCAGCGGGCTCCCACGAAAAGCGCGACGAGCGCGATCGGCAGCACGATGCCGAAGATCCAGCGCCAGCTGAGGGTGTCCAGGAGGAACCCGGACAGCGTCGGCCCGATCGCCGGCGCGAGCGACATCACGATCGAGACGCGGCCCATCATGCGTCCACGGTGGGCGGGCGGCACGATCGTCATGAGCGTCGTCATGAGCAGCGGCATCATGATGGCGGTGCCGGATGCCTGGACGACGCGCGCGACCACGAGCACCTCGAATCCGGGCGCGAGAAGTGCGATGAGCGTTCCCGTCGAGAACAACGACATCGCGGCGATGAACATCTGCCGGGTCGTGAAGCGGCGCAGCAAGAACCCCGTCGCGGGGATCACGACCGCCATGGTGAGCATGAAGGCCGTGGTGAGCCACTGCGCCTGGATGGCGCTGATCCCGAGATCTCCCATGAGGTGGGGGATCGCGACACCCATCGTGGTCTCGTTGAGGATCGCGACGAAGGCCGCCCCGAGCAGCAGCCAGATGATGCGGCTCTCCTCGGGTCGGATCACCGACGCGGACTCGCCGGCCTGCGCCGTCGAGTCGTTGCCTGTCGAGGTGTGAGACATGCGGTTCTCCTCGGAGCCATGCGGACGGGTGGTGTGGTTCGGGGGGAGCCGTGCCCGAGATCCGGGACGAACCTCTACCCTAACCGCCGGGTCGGACACGCTATTCCCCGGCGAGGTGGCACGATCGCGCCATGGCATCCCACTCGTCTCGCTCGCCGCTGCGCTCCCGCGTGCTTCGGCGCGGTCTCGCATCCGTCGCCGCGGGAATCCTCGCGTCCCTGATCGTCGTCCCGATCCTCGGATGGCTGCCGGGGCTCCTCGCGGGATGGACGGCGATCGCCATCGTGAGCGTCGTCTGGCTCCTCATCGTGTGCTGGCCGATGGATGCCACGCAGACGCGCGAGCACGCGATATCCGAGGACCCGGGGCGCGCGGCCGCCCGTGTCATCGCCGTCGTCGGCAGCGTCATCAGCCTCGGCGCCGTGGTCGCCGTCCTCGTCGGCAGTCGCGGATCGACGTCGAACGCCGTTCCGCTCGCCGTGTTCGCGATCCTCGCCGTGACGAGTTCCTGGGCGCTCATCCAGGTGGACTACATGCTGCGCTACGCCCACCGTTACTACTCGTCGGATGCCGATGGCGCGAGGCGCGGTATCGACTTCAATCAGGATCCGGACCCCGAGTATTCCGACTTCGGCTACTTCTCGGTCGGTCTCGGCATGACCTACCAGGTCGCCGACACCGACGTGACGACGAACGAGATCCGCCGCATCGTCATCGCACAGACTCTCCTGGCGTATCTGTTCGGCGCCGTGATCCTCGCGACGGTGATCAATCTCGTCTCCGGACTCGGCTGAGCGCCCCGTGTCGGAAGACGCGACTACGGTGATCTGATGAGCATGGTCGGCGGGATGGGTGGCATGGGCGGCCGCGGCGGCGGCTTCCGTGGCGTCGACGAGGCTGCGCAGCGGAAGCTCAACGCCGAGGCCCCCGAGATCCCGCACCTCGGCTCCCGCATCGTGCGGATGTTCCGCCCCTACGCGGGGCGCATCGTCCTCACCGGCATCCTCGTCATCGCCGGTGCCGCGATCGGCGTCATCCCGCCGCTGATCGTCCAGCAGATCTTCGACCAGGCGCTGTTCCCGACCGACGGATCCGGCGTCGACATCGGACTCCTCTGGCGTCTCGTCGGCGCGATGATCGGGCTGTTCCTCCTCTCGGCCGTCCTCGGCGTGCTCCAGACCTGGTTGACGGCGACGGTCGGCAACGCGGTCACCGGCGACCTCCGCGTGCGCCTGTTCGATCATCTGCAGGCCATGGAGCTCGGCTTCTTCACCCGGACGAAGACGGGGGTCATCCAGTCACGGCTGCAGAACGACGTCGGGGGAGTGTCGGGCGTTCTCACCAACACCGTGACGAGCATCCTCGGCAACGCCGTCACCGTCGTCTCCGCCCTCGTCGCGATGGTCCTCATCGACTGGCGGCTCACCCTCATCGCGGTGTTCCTCATGCCGATCCTCATCTTCGTGCAGCGCCGCGTCGGACAGGTGCGCGCCCGCATCGCGGGGCACACGCAGGAGTCGCTGTCCGAGCTCACCTCGATCACGCAGGAGACGCTGTCGGTCTCCGGCATCCTGCTCTCGAAGGCGTTCAACCGGCAGCGCACCGAGTCGGCCCGCTATCGCGAGGAGAACACCAACCAGGTCCGTCTGCAGGTGCAGCGGGCGATGAGCGGCCAGGGCTTCTTCGCCGTGGTGCAGGTGCTCATGGCATCCGTCCCCGCCGTCATCTACCTCGTGTCCGGCTACCTCATCGCGGGCGGCACCGGGGCGATCACCGCCGGCACCGTCGTCGCCTTCACGACCGTGCAGGCGCGCCTTCTCATGCCCCTCATGGGGCTCATGCGCGTCGCGCTCGATCTGCAGACGTCCAAGGCGCTGTTCGCCCGCATCTTCGAGTACCTCGACATGGTCCCCGCGATCCAGGATTCCCCTGGCGCGATCACCGTGGCCGAGGCGCCCGGTCCCATCGGACGGATCGAGTTCCAGGACGTCGTCTTCCGCTACCCGGACGCCGCGCCCGATGCCCGCCCGACGCTCGGCGGAGTGTCCTTCGTCGCCGAGCACGGGCAGCACATCGCCTTCGTCGGCCCGTCGGGTGCGGGCAAGACGACCGTGCTCTACCTCGCACCGCGACTGTACGAGGCATCCGGTGGGCGTGTGCTGTTCTCCGGCGCCGACGTCACGACGCTCACGCAGGAGTCGATCATCGACCACATCGGGATCGTGTCGCAGGAAACCTACCTCTTCCACGCGACGATCCGCGAGAACCTGCGCTACGCGAAGCCGGATGCCACGGATGCCGAGATCGAGGCCGCCTGCACGGCGGCGAACATCCACCACATCATCACCGGATTCGAGCACGGCTACGACACCGTCGTGGGCGAGCGCGGCTACCGCCTATCGGGTGGGGAGAAGCAGCGCATCGCGATCGCCCGCGTGCTACTGAAGGACCCGCCCGTGCTGCTCCTCGACGAGGCGACCTCAGCGCTCGACACGGTGTCCGAGCGGGTCGTGCAGGAGGCACTCGACAACGCCGCCTCGGGGCGGACGACGCTCTCGATCGCGCACCGACTGTCGACCGTGATCGGTGCCGATGTCATCCACGTGATCGAGGCGGGGAGGATCGTCGAGTCCGGCACGCACGCGGAACTCCTCGCCGGGGGCGGTCTGTACGCCGACCTCGCGGTGGAGCAGATGGCGGCCTCGCGGATCGAGGGCGTCGAGGGTCCCCCGCCGCACACCGACTTCGCCGGTCGACGCGCGGACCGGGCTCCTGCCGGGTCGGCCGGGGCGGATGCGACGCGCCTGCTCGAGGACCCGCCTGTCGACGAGCGGACATGGCCGCTCGCCGAGTGACCTCGGCCCGTTACCAGAGTGCCGCGGCGGTGCGGAGGTCCGCGCCTTCGGGGTCGAGCGCCACGGCTTCGAGGTCGGCGCGCGCACCGACCTCACGCACGAACTCTCCGACGGCTCGGCGGTAGGCGGCATCCGGGTGGTGCTCGGCGATCCGTACGAGCGCGGGCGTGTCCATCTCCAGGATGAGCCGGATGCGCGCACGAGCGGCGGCCCGCTGTCCGGCGGCATCCAGCACGGCGATGCCCCCGCGCATCGCGTCGAGGTAATCGGCGAGGACGCGCAGCACATCCTTGCGCTGCGTGATCGACGACCCGTCGGCGCGCTCGCGCCAGTGCACGACGACGTCCGGGATGACGTCGATCGCGCGGGCGTGCACGTACAGCTGCTGCGCGACGACCTGATCCTCGTAGAGGGCGCCCTCGGGGAAGCGCAGCCCGGCACGCCGCCAGATCTCGACGCGCGTGAGCTTCGACCACACCACGATGTTGCCCGACACCTCGGGATGCTCGGCGAGGGTCGTCCCACGGCGAGCGGGCGCCGTCGCGGCGCTCACCCAGGGCTGCACCGCCCCCGCCTCGTAGCCGCCCCTGCCATCGGGGCGGAGCCGCACGTACGCGCCCACGGCGATGTCGCTGCCGCTGTCTGTCAGCGCCGTGACGAGGAGTTCGAGCGCTCGCGGCGTCATCACGTCGTCGGCATCGAGGAAGCCGACGAGCGGCGTCGTCACGAGATCGAGACCCGCGTTGCGCGCCGCCCCGAGTCCGCGCGGCGTCTCGTGCCGGATGACCGTGAACCGCGGGTCGGATGCCGCGGCATCCGCGAACTGGGCGGAGGTCGCATCGATCGAACCGTCGTCGACGAGGATCGCGCGCCACGCCGCGAAGGTCTGCGCCTGCAGAGACGCGATCGCTTCGGGCGCGAACTCCGCGACGTCGCGACCCGGGACGATGACGGTGACGAGAGCGTCCGGAAGAGGCTTCACGTGCCCGATCGTACCGCGGCGACCGATGCGGCGACCGCGTCGGCGACCGCCGTCAGGTCGCTACGGTGCGCATGCCCGAACGTGAAGCGCACGGAGGTCTGGGCGACCTCGGGCTCGACGCCGCACGCGACGAGCACGTGCGATGGTTCGTCGCTGCCCGCAGCGCACGCCGAGCCGCTCGACGTGATCACGCCGCGGCGTTCGAGCTCCAGCAGCACGGCCTCGCCGCTCGTTCCTGCGAACGTGAACCCGGCCGTTCCCGGGAGGCGCCGCGTCGGGTGACCCGTAAGTCGTGCCGTCGGTACGCGGTCGAGCACGCGCTCGATGAACGCGTCGGTGAGGGCTCCGACGCGCGTGGATGCCTCGGCGCGCTCCGCCTCGGCGAATTCGAGAGCAACGGCGAACCCCACGACGCCGGCGAGGTTCTCCGTGCCGCTGCGGCGCCCGGCCTCCTGCCCGCCGCCGTGGATCAGAGGCTCCAATGGGAGCCGCGAACGCACGGCGAGAACGCCCACACCCTGCGGCGCCCCGATCTTGTGCCCGGCGAGGGAAAGGGCATCCGCTCCCGTCCCCGACAGCGGCAGCCACCCGGCCGCCTGGACGGCGTCGAGGTGCAGGGGGACGCCCGCCGCGATCGTCACGGCGGCGAGCCCCGCGGCATCCTGCACCGTCCCGGTTTCATTGTTCGCGTATCCGATGCTGACGACGGCGGTCTCGGCGCGGAGAGCTGCGGCGAGATCGGTCGGATCGACGAGGCCCGTGCTGTCGACCGGCAGGAGTGTGACGGGGAACCCGTGCACCCGCTCCAGGTAGTCGCACGAGGCGAGCACCGCCTCGTGCTCGATCGGCGTCGTGATGACGTGCACGGGCGCGCCGCGTCGCAGGGCTGCGCCGACCGCGAGACCCTTCACCGCGAGGTTGTCGGCCTCCGTCCCCCCGGAGGTGAAGACAATGTCGCCGGCCCGCACTCCGAGCACGGCAGCGACCCGCCGCCGCGCGTCGTCGAGGGCCGCGGCGGCCGCCTCACCGACCGTGTGATGGCTGGACGGGTTGCCGAATCGGTCGGTGAGGTACGGCAGCATCGCCTCGAGTACCTCCGGACGCACGGGCGTCGTCGCAGCATGGTCGAGGTACAGCACGGCGATCAGCCCTCGAGGCGCACGTCGAGGCCGAGGTCGAGCGCCCGCGCCGAGTGCGTCAGCGCCCCGACCGAGATCACATCGACGCCGGTCTCGGCGAGCGCGGCGACCGTATCGAGCGACACTCCGCCGGATGCCTCGACCGTCGCCCTCCCCGCGATGCGGGCGACGCCGGTGTGGAGGTCCTCGAGCGTGAAGTTGTCGAGCATGATCGTGCCGACTCCGCGGGGCGAGCCGGGGCGCGCCGTGACGGCGAGCACGGCGTCGAGCTGATCGAGGCGGTCGATCTCGACCTCGAGATGGGTCGTGTGGGGGAGCGCGTCGAGCGCCGCCGCGAGGGCGGCCGTGACGGAGCCGTGCCGGGCGACGAGCACCGCGAGATGGTTGTCCTTCGCCATGACGGCGTCCGACAGGCTGAAGCGGTGGTTGTGGCCGCCGCCGGACCGTACGGCGTGCCGCTCGAATCGGCGCAGGCCCGGGGTCGTCTTGCGCGTGTCGGCGATCCGCGCCCCCGTGTGGGCGACCGCGTCGACGTAGGCCGCCGTGAGCGTCGCCGTCCCCGACATCCGCTGTGTGAAGTTCAGTCCGATGCGCTCGGCCGTGAGGATGCCGCGCGCCGGTCCGGACACGGTCGCGAGCGCGTCACCGCGGGCGAAGCGCTCGCCGTCCGCGACCAGAACCGTGGTGTCGATACGGGGGTCGGTGAGTGCGAAGGCCGCCGCGAAGACCTCGCCACCGGAGAAGACGCCGCCCTCACGGGCCCGGAGCTCTGCCGTGGCCGTGGCATCCGCCGGGATGAGGGTCTCGCTCGTGAGGTCGCCCCACGGGGCATCCTCGTCCAGAGCCGCGCGGACGACGGCGTCGATATGGCTGCGCGTGAGCATCAGCGGGCCTCCTCCAGCCGGGCCGTGTGTTGTGAAAGCAGGGCGGATTCGTCGTCAGGCCCGGGTTGAGCGCTCACATCGCCGGATGGTGTCGATCGGCCCTGCTCGCGCAACGCGATGCCGGGCGAGGCGTCGGACGTGAGGTCGGGTGCGGCGGCGGTGGTGAGGTCGGATGGGATGCCGGTGGGGATGCCATCTGGTGTGCTGCCGGCCGTGTCGTCGCTGCGGGCGTGCGCGCCGACCGAGTGCGGCCGTGCCTGCGCCGCGGCGACGAGGGCTGCCGCGACGAGGAGGAGATTCTTGTCCTCGTACTGAAGCTCGGTGACAGGCCCGCGCGGGGTGGCGCGCCAGGCGGCGAGCGTTGCGGCGGCGTGACGGAGGCCGTCCGCGTCCCGGACGAGACCCGCGTCCTGCCACATCAGCTCCTGCAGGGCCGCGCGGCTGAACGGGGGCGCGACCGGCGCGTCCGCCGCACCCGCGCCCGCCTCGGGAACCACCGCACCCCGGGCGAAACCACCCGGGCCGGGCCATATGCCGCTCGCGGCATCTGCGGCGATCGCGTCGCCCGCGCGCGCGCCGAACACGGCTCCTTCGAGCAGGGAGTTGGATGCCAGTCTGTTCGCGCCGTGCACGCCCGTGCGGGCGACCTCGCCGACCGCGTAGAGGCCCGGCACGGACGTTCGGCCGTCGAGGTCGGTCGTCACTCCGCCCATGAGGTAGTGCGCGGCAGGGGTGACCGGAATGGGCGAGGTCGACCAGTCGAGGCCGCGCGCTCGGACGGCCGCGTCGATCGTCGGGAAGCGCCGCGAGAGGAAGGCCGCGGTCCTCTTGCGGGTCTCGCGGAGCCCCGTGGCATCCAGGAGTACGGGGTGCCCGTCCTGCTCGGCCATGACCTCGGCGATCGCGCGTGCGACGACGTCGCGGGGCGCGAGTTCCGCGTCGGGGTGGATCTCGAGCATGAAGCGGCGCCCCTGCTCGTCGCGCAGGACGGCGCCCTCCCCGCGCACGGCTTCCGACACGAGGAACGCGTCCGCCGTCTCGGACGGAGGAAGAACGGTCGGGTGGAACTGGAAGAACTCCAGATCGCAGACGGCGGCGCCCACCCGCACGGCGGCGGCGATGCCGTCGCCGGTCGCGACGGGCGGGTTCGTCGTATGCGCGTACAGCTGCCCCGCTCCACCCGTCGCGAGCACGACGGCATCTGCCGTGACGCGCTCGTGCCGCTCGTCGTCGACGAACAGGTCGACCCCGGCGACGCGGCCGTGCTCCACGACGAGGTCCACGAGGAAGGCGTGCTCGATGACGCGGACGGCGCTCTCGCGCAGGCGGGCGACGAGAGCCTTCTCGATCACCGTGCCGGTGGCGTCGCCGCCCGCGTGCAGGATGCGCGGGTAGGAGTGCGCCGCCTCGAGGCCCTTCACGAGCTCGCCGTCGGCAGCCCGGTCGAAGGCGACCCCGAGGTCGATCAGTTCTCGGATGCGGCCCGGGCCTTCCTCCGCGAGCACGCGCACGGCGCGCTCCTCGCTGAGCCCGGCACCTGCGACGAGGGTGTCGCGGATGTGATCCTCGACGCGGTCATCGGCGAACATGACGCCGGCGATCCCGCCCTGGGCATACCGCGTGTTGGCGTGCTCGAGCACGTCCTTCGTGACGAGGGTCACTCGGCATCCGGCGGTTGCGGCGTGCAGCGCGACCGTGAGCCCGGCGATGCCCGACCCGACGACGACGACGTCGACCGACGGGGTCACGGCTTCGCCGCCAGCATGCGCTCGAGTGCGAGGCGCGCGGGCTCCGCGACATCGCCCGGCACTTCGATGCGGTTGACGACACGGCCCGCGACGAGCTCCTCGAGCACCCATGCGAGGTAGCCCGGGTGGATGCGATACATCGTCGAGCACGGGCAGACGACCGGGTCGAGGCAGAAGATCTCGTGCTGCGGATACTGCGCGGCGAGGCGCTGCACGAGGTTGATCTCCGTGCCGACCGCGAACACCGTCGGCTCCGTCGCGGCGGCGATCGCCTTCCGGATGTAGTCGGTCGAGCCTGCCTCATCCGCGGCATCCACGACGGCCATCGGGCATTCGGGGTGGACGATCACGCGGACGCCGGGGTGCTCCGCACGGGCGCGCTCGATCTGGTCGACGGTGAACCGCCGGTGCACGGAGCAGAACCCGTGCCAGAGGATGACCCGGGCATCCGCCAGATCTTCCTCCGACGCCCCGCCGACGGGCTTGCGCGGATTCCACATCGGCATCTGCTCGAGCGGCACGCCCATCGCCTTCGCCGTGTTGCGCCCGAGGTGCTGATCGGGGAAGAACAGCACGCGCCGCCCGCGCGCGAAGGCCCATTCGAGCACCGTCTTCGCATTCGACGACGTGCAGACGATCCCGCCGTGGCGTCCGACGAAGCCCTTGATCGCGGCGGACGAGTTCATGTACGTGACGGGGATGACGGGGACGAGACCGTCATCGTCGGGGGCATCCAGCGGCCCGTAGATGTCCGCGAGCTGCTCCCAGCAGTCCTCGACATCGTCGATGGATGCCATGTCGGCCATGGAGCACCCGGCGGCGAGGTTCGGGAGGATCACCGCCTGATCGGGGCGGGAGAGGAGGTCGGCGGTCTCGGCCATGAAGTGCACGCCGCAGAAGACGATCGCCTCCGCCTGCGGCTGCCCGAGTGCGGCGTTCGCGAGCTGGAACGAGTCGCCCACGTAGTCGGCGTGGGCGACGACCTCCTCGCGCTGGTAGAAGTGGCCGAGCACGACGACGCGCTCGCCCAGGGTGGCCTTCGCCGCCGTGATGCGCGCGTGGAGCTCTTCTTCGGATGCCTCGCGGTAGGCCGCGGGCAGTTCGCCCTGGCGCGGGGCACCCGTCGGGATCACGTCGCCCATCGACGATCCCGGCCCGTACCCGGGGCGCCGGTCGAAGTCCCACGGGCCCACCGCGAGGTCGGTCGCGCAGGTCTCGACGGTCGAGTCCCCGGCGACGATCGCCTGGATCTCGTGGTCGACGCTCGGGTCGACGGGGCGGGGCTGGATCTGAAGGAGGGTCATGACGATGCCTTTCGGACGGCGGGTCAATCGGGGAGCGGCCCGCGGTCGGCGAGCTCGACGTCGTGGTTGTAGCGGTAGAGGCGCGCCGGCCGGTGGCTGCCGGTGCGGAAGTCGTCGGTCGGGATGAGGGTGGCGGAGTTCTCGACCTGGCGGCGGAAGTTCGCGGGATCCAGGCGCCTGCCGAGGATCGCCTCGTACACCTCGCGGAGGTCGGCGAGGGTGAAGAGGTCCGGCAGCAGACCGTGCGCGATGCGGCTGTAGCCGACCTTGTTGCGCAGGCGCCAGAGCGCGTAGTCCACGATCTGGTTGTGGTCGAACGCGAGATTCGGGAGAGCGGTCGCATCGAACCAGGCGACGTTGTGCTGCTCGGATTCGAGCGAGACGTCCTCGCGCACGAGCGCCCAGTACACGATCGAGACGACGCGACCGGGGGAGCGCCCAGGGTCGCCGAATGCGTAGAGCTGCTCGAGGTAGCTCGGGGTCAGCGTCGTCGTCTCGGCCAAAGTGCGCGATGCCGCGCGCTCGAGCGCCTCTTGCGGATCGAGCCACCCGCCGGGCAGGGCCCACGCGCCCTCGTGCGGATCGCGGGTGCGTCGGACGAGCGGCAACACGACCGTCGCACCGTCGTCGGCGGGGCGGCGGCGGAGGCTGAAGATCACCGTCGACACGGCGACGCGGATTTCGGGGGCGGTTCTTGTCATATCGACCATAACTCCGTCACCGATCTTAGAGTCGACATGACCAGAACGCAAACTGCGGTGTCGGGACGGCACGCTATGCTGAGCGGACAATCGAACACAGGCCGCATGACGTGTGCGGGAGAGCCCTGGCATCCTCTTCTCGAAGGGGTGCCGGGCACCGAAGGAGCAAGCCTCCCCGCCAATCTCTCAGGTCCGCGTACCGCTCTCGTCCGGCCGCTCTGGAAAGAGATCCCCGCAGTGAGGGGGATCCGCCGACGGTGAAAGCCCCGCGCACGGCGCCGGGGCGAAACTCTCAGGCCCATGACAGAGGGGGAGTTCACGTCTGCCGAACACGGCAGGCGCCCGCCCGCCATCCGGGAGAACTCGTGCCAGACCTCCGTACCACTCCGCTTCACGATCGCCACGCCGCGCTGGGTGCCTCGTTCACCGACTTCGGCGGCTGGTCGATGCCGGTCCGCTACACCTCCGACCTCGCCGAGCATCATGCCGTGCGCCAGGCCGCGGGCCTGTTCGACATCTCGCACATGGCCGAGTTCACGGTGACCGGTGCCGCCGCGGCGAGGGTGCTCGACTTCATGCTGGCCGGCCGGATCTCCACGATGAAGATCGGCAAGGCGAAGTACTCGCTCCTGCTCGATGACAACGGAGGTGTCATCGACGACGTCATCGTGTACCGCCGCGGCGACGAGGACTTCCTCGTGATCTCGAACGCCGGCAACCGTGCGCTCGTCGCCGCGGAATTCGGTCGGCTCCTCGGGGACGGCTTCGTCATAGCGGATGTCTCCGACGACTATGCGCTCATCGCCGTGCAGGGCCCCGAGGCGCGCGCGATCGTCGAGGAGACCCCCGGCATCGCGGATGTCACGCCCGTGCTCGCCGACCTCGGCTACTACGCATGGTCGGGCGGAACCTACGCGGGAGAGCCCCTCTTCATCGCGCGCACCGGCTACACCGGCGAGGACGGGTTCGAGCTCCTCGTGCCGAACGCCCTCGCCCCCGCCCTCTGGGATGCACTGCTCGCCGCGGGCGCACCGCACGGCCTCGTGCCGGCGGGCCTCGCCGCGCGCGACACGCTGCGTCTCGAGGCGGGGATGCCCCTCCACGGTCACGAACTGTCGACCGACATCCTGCCTGCGCAGGCGGGCCTCGGCCGCGTCGTCGCCATGGACAAGGACGCCTTCGCCGGCAAGGACGCGCTCGCCGCGGCATCCACCGATCTGCCCGTGCTCGTCGGGCTCACGGCCGAGGGACGTCGCGCCGGACGCGCCGGCTACGCCGTGCTGGATGCCTCGGGCGCACCCGTCGGCGAGATCACGAGCGGTGTGCTGAGCCCGACGCTCGGGCATCCGATCGCGATGGCCTTCGTCCCGCCCGCCCTCGCCGAACCCGGCACCGACCTGTTCATCGACGTGCGGGGCACCCGCATTCCCGCCACCGTCACCGCCCTGCCTTTCTACCGGAGGAACTCATGACCGATCTCGCTTCCCTCAAGTACACCGACCAGCACGAGTGGGTTGCCCTGTCGGGCGATGTCGCGACCGTCGGCATCACGGATTATGCCGCGGACAAGCTCGGCGACGTCGTCTTCGTCGAGCTCCCCGCGGTCGGCTCGACTGTGACCGCGGGCGAAGTCTGCGGCGAGATCGAGTCGACGAAGTCGGTGGGAGAGCTCTACGCACCCGTCACGGGCGAGGTCGTCGAGGTCAACGACGCTGTCGTCGACGACCCGGCCTCCGTCAACGGCGATGCGTTCGCCGCATGGCTCGTGAAGATCCAGGTCGACCCGGCCGACGTCGACGCCCTCCTCGACCGGGCCGCCTATGTGGCGCTCACGGGCGGCGACGCGTGACCGGTTTCGCCGACCGGCACATCGGGACGGATGCCGACGCGCAGGCCATCATGCTGAACGCGCTCGGGTATCCGACGGTGGATGCCTTGATGGAGCGCGCCGTCCCGGCATCCATCCACGCCGCGCCCGTCGCCGACAGTGCGATCCCGGAGGCCGCGACCGAGGCAGAGGCCCTCGCGGAGCTCCGCGACCTCGCGGCGCAGAACCGCCCGGCGCGTTCGCTCATCGGCCTCGGCTATTACGACACGCTGACGCCGTCGGTGATCGCGCGGAACATCTTCGAGAACCCGTCCTGGTACACCGCGTACACGCCGTATCAGCCCGAGATCTCGCAGGGACGCCTCGAAGCTCTCATCAACTTCCAGACGATGGTCACCGACTTCACCGGTCTCGCGACCGCAGGCGCCTCGATGCTCGACGAGGCGACCGCGGTCGTCGAGGGCATGCTGGTCGCCCGACGCGCGTCGAAGTCGGCCTCGAACGTGTTCCTCGTGGATGCCGATGCCCTGCCGCAGACGAAGGCACTGCTGCACCATCGCGCCGCCGCCCTCGGCATCGAGATCCAAGAGGTCCCCTTCGCCCCCACCCCGTCCCCCCCGGTCGTTGAGCGAGCGCAGCGAGTCGAAACGCCCACCGCCTTCGGCGCCTTCATCCAGTACCCCGGCGCGACCGGGCGGGTCTGGGACCCGTCCGAGGTCATCGCCGCCGTCCAGGCGCAGGGCGGTCTCGCGGTCGTGGCCGCCGACCTGCTCTCTCTCACCCTGCTGCGCTCTCCGGGTTCGCTCGGCGCCGACATCGTGGTCGGCACGACCCAGCGCTTCGGTGTGCCGATGGGCTTCGGCGGTCCGCACGCCGGCTACATGGCCGTGCGCGCAGGACTCGAGCGGCAGCTCCCCGGGCGGCTCGTCGGCGTCTCGCAGGATGCCGTGGGCAAGCCCGCCTACCGCCTGTCGCTGCAGACGCGCGAACAGCACATCCGCCGCGAGAAGGCGACGTCGAACATCTGCACCGCTCAGGTGCTGCTGGCCGTCATGGCATCCATGTACGCCGTGTACCACGGGCCCGACGGGCTCCGCGCGATCGCGATGGACGTCGCGAAGAAGGCGCACCTGCTGCGCGACTGGATCGTCGCCGCCGGGGGAGAGGTCGCCCACGCCGAGTTCTTCGACACGATCGTGGTGCGCGTCCCCGGGCGGGCGTGCGCGATCATCGATCGCGCACGCGAGCGCGGATTCCAGCTGTGGTTCCGCGACACCGACGAGGTCGGGATCTCGGTCGACGAGACGACGACGATCGGCGAGCTCATCGCGCTCGCGCGCGTGTTCGGTGCGACGGATGCCACGATGCCGGGCGTCTTCGGCGCCGGGGACGCTTTCGGGTGGACCGCCGTCCAGCCGCTGCTCGCGGCCGCAGAGGTGAACCTGCCGGCATCCCTCGTGCGCGAGGACGAGTTCCTCACGCACCCCGTCTTCCACGTGCACCACTCCGAGACGGCGATGATGCGCTACCTCAAGCAGCTCGCCGATCGCGATTACGCGCTCGACCGCGGCATGATCCCGCTCGGGTCCTGCACGATGAAGCTCAATGCGGCGACCGAGATGGCCGCCGTGTCGTGGCCGGAGTTCGCGCGCGTGCACCCCTTCGCCCCGGCTGAGGACGTCGCCGGGTACCTCGTGCTCATCGAGCAGCTCGAGTCGTGGCTCGCCGAGATCACGGGCTACGACGCCGTGTCGCTGCAGCCGAACGCGGGTTCTCAGGGCGAGCTCGCGGGGCTCCTCGCGATCCGCGGGTTCCATCGCTCCCGCGGCGACGAGCAGCGCGACGTGTGTCTCATCCCGTCGTCGGCGCACGGGACGAACGCGGCATCCGCGGTCCTCGCCGGCATGCGGGTGGTCGTCGTCGCGTGTGATGAGGCGGGGAACGTCGACCTCGGCGACCTGCGCGCCAAGATCGAGGCGCACGCCGACGCGCTCGCGGCGCTCATGATCACGTACCCGTCGACGCACGGCGTGTACGAGCAGGACGTCGTCGACATCACCGCCGCCGTGCACGATGCGGGCGGCCAGGTGTACGTCGACGGTGCGAACATGAACGCGCTCGTCGGGTTCGCGCGGTTCGGCGACCTCGGTGGCGACGTCTCGCACCTGAACCTGCACAAGACCTTCGCGATCCCGCACGGCGGCGGGGGTCCCGGCGTCGGGCCGGTCGCGGCGAAGGCGCACCTCGCGCCGTTCCTGCCGTCGCACCCGCTGGCGCAGCGCGCCGAGCATGCGGGCGGCTACGTCTTCGACGGGGGCCCCGTCTCGGCGGCGCCGTACGGATCGGCATCCATTCTGCCGATCTCGTGGGCGTACATCCGGATGATGGGTGCCGCGGGCCTCCGGGAGGCGACCGCGTCCGCGGTGCTCGCGGCGAACTACATCGCGGCACGGCTGCGCGAGCACTACCCCGTGCTGTACGCGGGCGAGGGCGGGCTCGTGGCGCACGAGTGCATCCTCGACCTGCGGCCGCTGAAGGAGGCGACGGGGGTCACGGTCGACGATGTCGCGAAGCGCCTGATCGACTACGGCTTCCACGCCCCGACGATGTCGTTCCCGGTCGCGGGGACGCTCATGGTCGAGCCGACCGAGTCGGAGGACCTCGGCGAGATCGAGCGCTTCATCGAGGCGATGATCGCGATTCGCGCCGAGGCCGATCGCGTGCAGGCGGGGGAGTGGCCGGCATCCGACAACCCCCTCGTGAACGCGCCGCACACGGCCGAGACGGTTGTCGCGTCGGAGTGGTCGCACCCGTACTCGCGCGAGACGGCCGTGTACCCCGTGCACTCCCTGGTGCGCACGAAGTACTGGCCGCCCGTCCGCCGTATCGACAACGCCTACGGCGACCGCAACCTGTTGTGCGCCTGCCCGCCGGTGGAGGCGTTCGCGTAGTCGCCCCCGCCGAGACGCAACTTGCCGCCCGAAACCCCGGCGTTTCTCGGGCGGCAGGTTGCGTCTCGGCGTCGCTACAGCGACCGCCGGTTGCCGCGGAGCGTGGCCAGCATCAGCCGTTGGGCAGGCGCGACGCGCGGCACGCCCGCGTGCTCGAGCGCGCGCTCGAGCGGGGCGGCGCGCATGGCGTCGGACCAGTCCCACCGGGCGAAGCCGCGCACGTGGCGGCGGAGCCGGTCCTCGCGACGCTTCTCCTGCGTCAGCGCGCGGTGAGCCGCCGCCGGATCGCTCGGGTCGTACTTGCCGTATCCGTCCGACTCGCCGGCGACACCGCAGTCCGGCCACCAGAAGTCCACGCGATCGGTGCATCCCTCCAGCCGGAACTCGTGCTGGAGCCGGGGCGGCGCGAACCCCAGCCACGAGATCACGGCACGGCTCACGCTCTCGCCGACGGACTCCGGATCTGTGGATGCCGCAGACAGAATCCAGTCGTGTCGGCGGATGCCGCGCGGGTCGACCGTCCGCAGCCGCACCTGCTCGATCTCCGTGAGCGTCGTCAGGGCGCATTGCCGCGGTGAGATCGCGGCGTCGACGACGGCCAGCCCGAATGCCGGGGGCAGCATCCGGGCCAGAGCCGACGCGGTGTCGGCAGGCGCCGTCGCGCGGATGCCGTTGCACGTGATGACAGTGGGCGCGATGCGGCTCGTGTGGCGCACGACGTCGCCGACGCGGTGCGTGGACGGCGCTCCGACGTCGAAGACGTGGATGTCGCGGGGCTCCCCGAACACGGGAAGGCCGAGCAGCGCCGCCGCGGACTCGTGGCAGAACACCGCGCCCGGACGGATGAGCGCGACCGCATGGACGCGCGCGAGATAACGGTCCCACGGGGCAAGCGCCTGCCACCGTGCGGATGCCGCGTACACCCGGTGCCGGACGCGGTGCAGGTCGGCCGTGGCGCGGGGCCGGTCGGCGGGTTCGTGCTCGCTCGCGACGAGCAGCTCGATCGGTGCGGCTCGGAAGACGCCGGAGGGTGCGGTGCGGAGCATGCCGCCACCGTGGCATCCCCTCGCGCCACCCGGCACGCCCCGACCCGATCTGTGGACGCACCCGCGCAGATCGCGCCCTGTGGAGGGCGCGATGCCCGCCCGCCCCGCCGCCCGCCCCGCCGCCCGTGCCCGCCCGCCGAGACGCAACT
>MEEK01000014.1 GCA_001724425.1 Microbacterium sp. SCN 70-27 | reverse complement strand
CGGCCGTTTTTCGGCGCTCGCTCGCGTGCGCGCCCGGGGCGTAGCTCAGCTTGGTAGAGCGCCCGCTTTGGGAGCGGGAGGCCGCAGGTTCAAATCCTGTCGCCCCGACATCGGCCCCCTGACTCAGGAACCAGACCCAGACCCCGGACGCGCTCCCGCGCGGCCGAACACGAGGAGAACGAACAGGCATGGTCACCAGCACCGTTGAGAAGCTCAGCCCCACCCGGGTGAAGCTGCACATCTCGGTCACCCCGGACGAGCTCAAGCCGTCGATCGCGCACGCGTACGAGCACATCGCCCAGGACATCCAGATCCCCGGCTTCCGCAAGGGCAAGGTGCCCGCACCCATCATCGACCAGCGCGTCGGCCGCGGCGCGGTCATCGAGCACGCCGTGAGCGAAGGCCTCGACGGGTTCTACCGTGAGGCCGTCACCGCGAACGAGCTGCGTACGCTCGGCCGCCCGTCCGCCGAGGTCATCGACTGGCCGAGCGACAAGGACTTCTCCGGCGACCTCAAGGTGGAGGTCGAGGTCGACGTCCGCCCCGAGTTCGACCTGCCGGAGCTGAAGGACATCACCGTCGAGATCGACGCCGTCGAGACCGACGCCGCGGCCATCGACGCCGAGCTCGATCGCCTGCGCGGCCGCTTCGGCACGCTCGTCACGGTTGACCGCCCCGCAGCGAAGGGCGACTTCGTCGAGCTGAACCTCGTCGCCACGATCGACGGCGCCGAGATCGACCGCGCCGAGGGCGTCTCGTACGAGGTCGGCTCGGGCGAGCTGCTCGAGGGCATCGACGAGGCCGTCGACTCGCTCACCGCCGGTGAGGACACCACGTTCCGCTCGACGCTCGTCGGCGGCGACCACGCCGGCGAGGAGGCCGAGGTCTCCGTCTCGGTCACCGCGGTCAAGGAGCGCGAGCTCCCGGATGCCGATGACGACTTCGCCCAGATGGCGAGCGAATTCGACACGATCGTGGAGCTGCGCGACAGCCTCGCCGAGCGCGTGGCCGAGCAGTCGGTGTTCGTCCAGGGCGCCGCGGCCCGCGACAAGCTCGTCGATGCGCTCATCGCCGCCACCGAGCTTCCCGTTCCCGCAGCACTCATCGAGGACGAGGTCCACACGCACCTCGAGGGCGAGGGACGCCTGGAGGATGACGTGCACCGCGCCGAGGTCACCGAGGCGAGCGAGAAGCAGTACCGCACCCAGATGATCCTCGACAAGCTCGCCGAGGTCCACGAGGTCGAGGTCTCGCAGGATGAGCTGACGCAGTACCTCATCCAGTCCGCCGCGCAGTACGGCATGGCGCCGCAGGAGTTCGTCGACGCGCTGCAGCAGGGCAACCAGCTGCCGCTCATGGTCGGCGAGGTCGCCCGCAACAAGGCGATCGCGATCGCCCTCGGCAAGGTCACGGTCGTCGACACGAACGGCAAGGCCGTGGACCTCACCGGCTTCGCCGCCGAGGATGAGGACGCCGAGCCCGCGGAGGAGAAGCCCGCCGCGAAGAAGGCTCCCGCCAAGAAGCCCGCCGCGAAGAAGGCGCCTGCGAAGGAGGCCGCCGCGGAGAAGGCCGCCGACGAGGAGGCTCCTGCGAAGAAGGCCCCCGCGAAGAAGCCCGCCGCCAAGAAGCCGGCTGCGAAGAAGCCGGCCGCCGAGTAAGACAGCACACGCTAGCGCGAAGGGTCGGATGCCTCGGGATCCGACCCTTCGTCGTCCCACCCGGAGCGCACCCGACACGCGCTCCGCCGACGGCGAACACGGGCGGGGGCACCCGGCCGCCTCGGTAGATTCGTTGACATACCGAAACCCGGAATCAGGAGTATCCATGGCTGAACCACTGGTCGCGACGAGCGTCTTCGACAGGCTGCTGAAGGACCGCATCATCTGGCTCGGGTCGGAGGTGCGCGACGAGAACGCGAACGAGATCTGCGCGAAGATCCTGCTGCTCGCCGCGGAGGACTCCGAGCGGGACATCTACCTCTACATCAACTCTCCCGGCGGCTCGATCACGGCGGGCATGGCGATCTACGACACGATGCAGTTCGTCCCGAACGACATCGTCACCGTCGGCATCGGCATGGCGGCCTCGATGGGCCAGCTCCTGCTGACGGCGGGCACCAAGGGCAAGCGCTACATCACGCCGAACGCCCGCGTTCTCCTGCACCAGCCCCACGGCGGGTTCGGCGGCACGTCGAGCGACATCCAGACGCAGGCGCAGCTCATCATCTCGATGAAGAACCGTCTGGCCGAGATCACCGCCGCCCAGACCGGCAAGACCGTCGAGCAGATCAACGCCGACGGCGACCGCGACCGCTGGTTCACCGCCGACGAGGCCCTCGAGTACGGCTTCGTCGACCACATCCGCGAGTCGGCCTCCGACGTCATCGGCGGCGGCGGCACCGAGTCGACGGCCGCGTCCACCCCCGCGAACTGACCCGAAGGAGCAGAACGAATGAACACCCCCGCCTTCGGCGCCCCGATGCACTCGGCCGGCGGCCTGCAGATGCCGTCCAGCCGCTACATCCTGCCCCAGTTCGAGGAGCGCACCGCCTACGGCTACAAGCGCCAGGACCCGTACAACAAGCTGTTCGAAGACCGCGTGATCTTCCTCGGCGTGCAGGTCGACGACGCGTCCGCCGACGATGTCATGGCGCAGCTGCTCGTGCTCGAGTCGCAGGACCCCGACCGCGACATCATCATGTACATCAACTCGCCCGGTGGCTCGTTCACGGCCATGACGGCGATCTACGACACGATGCAGTACGTGTCGCCGCAGATCCAGACGGTCGTCCTCGGTCAGGCCGCCTCCGCGGCATCCGTGCTGCTCGCGGCCGGTGCCCCGGGCAAGCGTCTGGCCCTGCCGAACGCCCGCATCCTGATCCACCAGCCCGCCGTCGGCGAGTCCGGTCACGGGCAGGCATCCGACATCGAGATCCAGGCGGCGGAGATCCTCCGCATGCGCACCTGGCTCGAGGAGACGATGGCCCGTCACACCAACCGCTCGCAGGAGCAGGTGAACAAGGACATCGACCGCGACAAGATCCTCTCCGCCCAGGAGGCGATGGACTACGGCATCGTCGACCAGGTGCTGACGACACGCAAGCGCGTGCCGGCCGCGATCTCGTCCTGACCCGATCGCTGACGACGGCCCCGCCCCCGCATCGCCGGGAGCGGGGCCGTCGTCATCTGCGACAACGTGTCGCAATCCGCCGCGATGTCCCCGTCAGCGGTTAGGCTCGAAAGCGTCCCGGAGCATGGTCTGAAGGAGGAGCACATGGCTCGCATCGGTGAGAGCGCCGACCTGTTCAAGTGCTCGTTCTGCGGCAAGAGCCAGAAGCAGGTGCAGCAGTTGATCGCCGGACCCGGCGTCTACATCTGCGACGAGTGCGTCGAGCTCTGCAACGAGATCATCGAAGAGCGCATGGCCGAGGCAGGCGAGGGCGTCGTCGCCGACTTCGACCTCCCGAAGCCGCGCGAGATCTTCGCGTTCCTCGAGGAGTACGTCGTCGGGCAGGATGCCGCCAAGAAGGCCCTCTCCGTCGCCGTCTACAACCACTACAAGCGCGTGCGCGCCCACGGCACGATCCAGCCGGCCGAGCAGCGGGCCGAAGAGGTCGAGATCGCGAAGAGCAACATCCTGCTCCTGGGCCCGACCGGCTGCGGCAAGACCTACCTCGCGCAGACGCTCGCGAAGCGCCTCAACGTCCCGTTCGCGGTCGCAGACGCGACGGCGCTCACGGAGGCGGGCTACGTCGGTGAGGACGTCGAGAACATCCTTCTGAAGCTCCTGCAGGCCGCCGACTTCGACGTGAAGCGCGCCGAGACGGGCATCATCTACATCGACGAGGTCGACAAGATCGCCCGCAAGGCTGAGAACCCGTCGATCACGCGCGACGTGTCGGGGGAGGGCGTGCAGCAGGCGCTCCTGAAGATCCTCGAAGGCACGGTCGCCTCCGTCCCGCCGCAGGGCGGACGCAAGCACCCGCATCAGGAGTTCATCCAGATCGACACGACGAACGTGCTGTTCATCGTCGCGGGGGCGTTCGCGGGGCTCGAAGACATCATCTCCTCCCGCGTCGGCAAGCACGGGGTCGGCTTCGGCGCCCCGCTGCAGGAGAAGGGCAAAGAGCTCGACCTGTTCAGCGAGGTTGAGCCGGAAGACCTGCACAAGTTCGGGCTCATCCCGGAATTCATCGGGCGCCTGCCCGTCGTGACCTCCGTGGCGCCGCTCGACCAGACGGCGCTCATCGAGATCCTCACGGGTCCGAAGAACGCGTTCGTGAAGCAGTATCAGCGCATGTTCCAGCTCGACGGGGCGGAACTCGAGTTCGAGGACGACGCGCTGCGTGCGATCGCCGACCTCGCCGTCGCCCGCAAGACCGGCGCCCGCGGGCTCCGGGCGATCCTCGAGGACGTGCTCGGCCCGATCATGTTCGAGATCCCGTCGATCGACGACGTCGCCAAGGTGATCGTCACGCGGGCATCCGTCACCGACGGTGCGGCGCCGACTCTCGTGCTGGAGCGCAAGCGCAAGAGCGCCTGAGCGCGCTCCCGGTGCACCGCATGTCGGAGGTGCGTCCTACGCTCGCTGCATGAGCCGCATCCTCTTCGACACTGCCGTCACCCTGAACGGGTGGATCGCCGACGAGGACAACTCCCTCGCATGGCTGTTCGCCGTCGAGGATGGGACGACGCCCGACGAGTCGCTGCTGCCCGCGAACGCCGGCGTGCTCGTCGAAGGATCGACGACGTACGAATGGGTCCTCGCGGAGTCCGACATCCTGGCTCAACCCGAGAAGTGGCGGGAGTTCCATGGCGACCGCCCGACGTTCGTCTTCACGACGCGGGATCTCCCGATACCCGAGGGCGCCGATGTGACCCTCGTCTCGGGCGACGTGGCCGACGTGCTGCCCAGGCTGCGTGAGGCGGCAGGTGACGCGGACGTCTGGGTGGTCGGAGGCGGTGACCTCGCGGGCCAGTTCCTCGACGCGGGCGCGCTCGACGAGATCGCCGTGTCGGTCGCGCCGGTGCTGCTCACGGGCGGTGCGCCGCTGCTCCCGCGACGGCTCGAGTCCGATCGCCTCCGCCTCGTGTCGGCGAAGGCGGTCGGACAGTTCGCCCGCCTCGTGTACGCCGTCTCACCGGCGGCGGTCCGCGAGGGGTAGCGTCAGCCCTCGAGGCCGCGACGGGCCAGGAGCGGGGCGATCTCGGCATCCCGACCACGGAAGTCGCGGTATGCCTCCAGCGGATCCTTCGACCCGCCGACGCCGAGCAGTCGTGTGCGGAAGCGGTCGCCGTTCTCGCGGGTCAGCCCACCGTTCTCGGTGAACCACTCGACCGTGTCGGCGTCGAGCACCTCGCTCCAGATGTACGAGTAGTAGCCCGCGCTGTAGCCGCCCGAGAAGACGTGCGCGAAGTACGTAGACGAGTACCGGGTGGGAACGACCGGGTTGTCGAGCCCGATGTCGGCGAGGGCGGATGCCTCGAACTGCGCGACGTCGAGGTCGGCCTCGGCCTCCGCGGCGCTCAGTGAGTGCCAGGCCTGGTCGAGCCACGACGCGGCGAGATACTCGCTCGTCGCGAACCCCTGGTTGAACGCCTCGGAGGCGTGGAGCTTCTCCACGACGGCATCCGGCAGCGGCTCACCCGTCTCGACGTGACGCGCGTACGTGGCGAGGATCTCGGGCCACAGGATCCACATCTCGTTCACCTGGCTCGGGAACTCGACGAAGTCGCGGAAGACGTTCGTGCCGGCGAAGTGCGGGTAGGTCACGGTCGCGAACAGGCCGTGCAGGGCGTGGCCGAACTCGTGGAAGAGCGTCGTCACCTCGTCGAGGGTGAGGAGCGTCGGCTCCCCGGGCGCCGGCTTCGGGACGTTGAGGTTGTTGACGACGACGGGCGACGTGCCGCGCAGCGCCGACTGCGAAACGATGGAGTTCATCCACGCCCCGCCGCGCTTCGTGTCGCGCGTGTACAGGTCGAGGATGAAGAGGCCGAGCGCCGAGCCGTCTTCGTTGTGGATCTCGAAGACGCGCGCGTCGGGGTGGTAGGCGGGCAGGTCGGCGCGCTCGGTGAAGGTGATGCCGTACAGCTGCGTGGCGGCACGGAACACGCCGTCCTGCAGCACACGCTCGGCTTCGAACCACGGACGCAGCGCCGTGCGGTCGAGGTCGTACTCCGCCTCGCGGACCTTCTCGGTGTAGAACGCCCAGTCGTGCGCCTCGATCGGGAACGTCGCACCCGAGGCATCCGCGATCTGTTGCAGGGCCGCCTGCTCGCGACGCGCGTTCGCCGCGGCGGGCACCGCGAGGCGGCGAAGGAGCGAGTGCACGGCGTCCGGTGACCCGGCGGTCTCGTCACTCGTCACGTACGCTGCATGACTCGCGTAACCGAGGAGTTCCGCCCGGCGCGCGCGGAGTTTCACGATCTCGCGCAGCACGTCGCGGTTGTCGTGCTCGCCGCCGCGGGCGCCGCGCGAGCGTGAGGCCTCGAGCAGGCGGCGGCGGCTCTCGCGGTTCGTGAGCGTCGACAGGTAGGGATGCCCGGTGAACAGCGTCAGCGTGATGACGTAGCGTCCGGTGAGTCCGCGATCGGCGGCATTCTGCGCCGCGGCGGAAAGCTCACCCGGCGTCAGCCCGTCGAGCTCGGCGGCGTCGTCGAACACGACGGCGAGGTCGTTCGTGTCGGCGAGGAGGTTCTTCTCGAACGCGGTCGTGAGGACGGACAGGCGCTGGTTCAGGTCGGTCAATTCGGCCTTCTGCGCCTCATCGAGCCCCGCGCCGGCGTGCGTCATCTCGCGATAGGTCCGCTCGACGAGGTAGCGCTGTTCGGGGGAGAGGTCGAGGTCATCGAGGTGCGCATGCACCTCGGCGACGCGGCGGTACAGTGCGGCGTCGAGCTGGATGGCGTCGTGGTGCGCGGCCATGAGCGGGGCGAGGGTCTCGTCGATCTCCTGCACGGCGGCCGTCGCATCGGCGGAAGAGACCGTGTAGAACACGCGGGCGACCTGGCCGAGGGCTTCGCCCGAGCGTTCGAGCGCGACGAGCGTGTTCTCGAACGTCGCGGGCTCCGTCTCGGACGTGATCGCCTCGATCTCGGCGCGGTGTGCGGCGAAAGCGGAGCCGAAGGCGGGCAGGTAGTCGTCGGTGGAGAAGAGTCGATAGTCGGGGAGCCCGTAGGCGAGGGTCGAAGGAGCGAGCAGGGGGTTGAGTGCGGCATCCGTCATGCGTTCCAGCGTAGGCGCAATCCGATGCAAAGAGACACTTGCAAAGAAATGCTTGCAAGTTGTCGATTGCAAAGGTAGCTTTGCATCATGACCGAAGAGACCACCCCGGCGGCGACGCCTCGTGCCGAGCGAACCCTCGATGCGAGCGCGCTGCGGGCGCTCGCCCACCCGCTGCGTGTCGAGATCTACGACATCCTGTCGCAGTACGGTCCCCAGACGGCGAGTACCCTCGCGGCGCTCACCGGCGAGTCGTCAGGCTCGACGAGCTATCACCTCCGGGCCCTCGCGAAGCACGACCTGATCCGTGAGGTCGGTGACCGGGGGACCGGGCGTGAGCGGTGGTGGGAACGTCCGAGGGGAGGGATCTCCTTCACGAACGCCGAGGTCATCAAGACGCCCTCGGGTCGCGCCGCGACGCAGGTCGTCATGCAGGAGTTCCTCAACCGGCGGCACCAACAGCTCATGCAGTACGTCGGCTCGACGCTCTCGAACCCCGGGATGCTCGACGAGGACGAGGCCATGATCTCCACCGCCACGCTTCGCCTCACCGCCGAGCAGGCCGCGCAGCTGATGACGCGCCTGCAGAAGGTCGTCGACGAGTTCACGGCGACCTACCGCGACCAGGAGGTCGACGACGTGCATCCCATCAGCATCCGCACGGACGTCTTCCCCCTGCCCACCGATCAGATCCCGTCGCATCCGACCGCCACGCCTGCGACTCCGTCCTCCGAAGGAGGTGCCTCATGAGCCGAAAGAGTTCGATGATGACCCGTATCGTGCCGCCGCGCCCGTCGGCCGCGGCCGCGCACGACGAGCTCGTCCGCGATCAGGGTGCGCTGCACGCACTCCACCTGCTGCCGCGATGACCGCGTCCGCGCCCACCACCGCGGCCGAGGGAGCCGGACGCCGCCGGCCCCTCGGCCGCGACTTCGGCAAGCTGTGGACCGCCGCGGCGTTCAGCAATCTCGCCGACGGCATCGGCCGCACGGCCGTGCCGCTCGTCGCCGTCACGCTGACACAGGACCCGCTCATGATCTCGGTGCTGGGCGCCCTCGCCTTCGTGCCGTGGCTCGTCTTCGGGCTCCCCGCCGGGATGATCGTCGACCACGCCGACCGACGGATCATCATGGCGCTCGCGAACGTGATCCGCGGCTCGGTCGCCGTGTGGCTCGCCGTCCTCGGAGTCAGCGGTTCGATGAGTCTGTGGGCGCTGTTCGTCGCAACGCTCGTGTTCGGCTTCGGCGAGACGCTCTTCGACAACGCGACGAACGCGGTCATCCCGTCCGTCGTCCGCCGCGACCAGCTCGATCGCGCCAATGGATGGATGCAGGCGGCGCAGATCACGATCGACAGCTTCATCGCCACCCCGATCGCGGGCGTGCTGTTCGCCGTCTCGCTCGCCCTTCCGCTGTGGGTCGGTTCCGCCGGCTACCTCGTACCCGTCGTGCTGGCACTCCTCCTGCCGCTGAGCGCGGCCCGGGCGCTGCGGAGCGAAGCGCCAACGGAAGCTGCGGCGAGCGACACCGTGGCATCCGCGACCCCCGCCGATGGGGTCGCGGGGGGAGATGTCACCGCCGGTGCGCTCGCGGAGCCCGTCGCGACCCCCGCGCCGCCGTCGCGCATCAGCACCCCCGAGGCGCTCCGCTACCTGCTGCACCACCGCTACCTGCGCACGATGGTGCTCTTCACGTCGCTGATCGGGTCGAGCCTCTCGTTCGCGCAGGCGGTGATCCTGCTGTACTTCCTGAAGACTCTCGATGTGCCCGTCGCCGCGATCGGCTTCATCACAGCGGGAGTCGGTGTGGGCGCCCTTGTGGGCTCCCTCGTGGCATCCCGGCTCGTCGATCGCTTCGGGCGCGGGATCGTCATGTTCTCGGCGATCCTCGTCGGCGGTGTCACGCTCCTGCTGACGGGGCTCGCGCCGAATGCCTGGCTCGCCGTCGCCGCCTTCGCCGCCTCGGCGGGCGCCGTCTCGGTATGGAACGTGCCGTGGGGGAGCCTGCGGCAGCAGATCGTGCCGCCAGAGATCTTCGGGCGCGTGCTCGGGGTCATCCGCACCGTCACGTGGGGCCTGTTCCCCGTGGCGACGCTGCTCGGCGGCTGGGTCGGTCGCGCCGACCTGCGACTGCCGTTCCTCATCGGCGGCGCGGTCGCGGCCGTCGCCGCGCTCGTGGCGGCACCCCTTCTCATCGGGGGTACGCGGAAGGCCGGCGCCGACCGGCCCTCCTGAGCGGACTCAGCCGAATTCGTCCTCGTCGTCGTGCCGCACGACGACCTCACCCTCGGCCGTGAGCTCGACGATGACACCCGTGTCGAGTTCCGCGATGGGTCGCCCTTCGAGGAAGGTGAGGGTCCACCGCGGGCGCGGCTGACCGAGGTCATCGGTCGGCAGCGCACGGTCGACCGCGGCGATCTGCGGGCGCAGCGGCGCGGGGACCGCCGCGGGCGGCTCGTCGCCGCTCGTCCAGCGTGTTCCGAGCTGCATGTCAGGCTCCCGTCTCGGGCTGCGGAGCGAGTTCGACGGTCTCGACGCTCAGCGCGTCGGCTCTCGGCAGGAGCTCGAGGCTCTCGATGCGGCCGACGGCGCGCAGGTCGCCTTCCGCGAGTGTGAGCGCGGCGACCGTGGCATCGGGCGCCCGCAGGACGAGCCGGCGGACGGGCGTCTTCTGCGATGCCTTCGCCTCGGTCTTCGCACGGCGGATGCCGATGAGCGCCGCACTCGCGGCGTGGAGCACCGCAGGGTCGCCGCCCGTGCCGAGCGGCTCGGGCCAGCCCGCCGCGTGGACCGAACCGTCCTCGAACCACGACCATGCCTCCTCGGCCGCGAAGGCGAGCACGGGGGCGAGCAGGCGCAGGAGGGTCGACAGGGCGAGGCGGAGCGCCAGGGCGGCGGATGCCTGCCCGACGTCGGTCTGGTTGTAAGCGCGCTCCTTGACGAGCTCGAGATAGTCGTCGCAGAACGTCCAGAAGAACGCCTCGGTGATCTCCAGCGCCCGGGCGTGGTCGTACGCCTCGAACGCGGCGGTCGCGTCGCGGACGACCTGATCGAGGGTCGCGAGCATCGAGGCATCCAGCGCGTGGGTCACCTCGGCGCCCTCGGGCACGGAGAACGACAGGACGAACTTCGCCGCGTTCAGCACCTTGATCGCGAGGCGCCGGCCGATCTTCACCTGCGTGGGGTTCTGCGGGTCGAACGCCGCGTCGGCGCCGAGCCGGCTCGAGGCCGCCCAGTAGCGGACCGCGTCCGTGCCGTGCTGCTCGAGGATGTCCGCGGGGGTGACGACGTTGCCCTTCGACTTCGACATCTTCTTGCGATCGGGGTCGACGATGAAGCCGGAGATCGCGGCATCCGACCACGGGGCGCGGTCGTCCTCGAGCGCCGAGCGCACCATCGTGGAGAACAGCCACGTGCGGATGATGTCCTGCCCCTGGGGGCGGAGGTCGAACGGGGCGACGAGGTTCCAGAGCTCGTCGTCGCGCTGCCAGCCGCCGGCGAGCTGGGGCGTGAGGGACGAGGTCGCCCATGTGTCGAAGATGTCCTTCTCGCCCTCGAAACCGCCGGGCACGCCGCGCTGGGACTCGTCGAAGCCCGCCGGGACATCGATGGTCGGGTCGACCGGCAGCTGCCCGAGGTCGGGGACGATGACGCCCGCCTCGACGCGGTCGCCGTTCTCGTCGAGCGGGTACCAGACCGGGATCGGCACACCGAAGAACCGCTGGCGCGAGATCAGCCAGTCACCGGTGAGGCCGTTGGTCCAGTTCTCGTAGCGCACGCGCATGAAATCGGGATGCCAGTCCATGCCACGCCCGAGCTCCAGGAGCTTCTCGCGGAACGCCTCGTCGCGGGCGCCGTTGCGCAGGTACCACTGACGCGTCGAGACGATCTCGAGGGCGCGGTCGCCCTTCTCGTAGAACTTCACGGGGTGGTTGAACGGCTTCGAGACCTCGAGGAGCTCCCCGGATGCCTCGAGGAGCTCGACCATCTTCTTCTTGGCGCTGAAGACGGTGAGGCCCGCGATCTCGGCGTAGGCCGCCTTCGCGGCATCCGTCGTGAGGGCCTCGGGCGCCTCGGCGAGGATGCGGCCGTCCTGGCCGAGGATCGTGCGGTTCGGCAGATCCAGCTCGCGCCACCACACGATGTCGGTGACATCACCGAACGTGCAGACCATCGCGATGCCGGAGCCCTTGTCCTGCTGCGCGAGGTGGTGGGCGAGCACGGGCACCTCGACGCCGAAGATCGGGGTGCGGACGGTCTTGCCGAAGTAGGGCTGGTAGCGCTCGTCGTCGGGGTTCGCCACGAGCGCGACACACGCGGCGAGAAGCTCCGGACGCGTCGTCTCGATGTGGATGTCGCCCGATCCGTCGGTCTTGTGGAACGCGAGCCGGTGGTAGGAGGCCTGCTGTTCCCGGTCCTCGAGCTCGGCCTGCGCGATCGCGGAGCGGAAGTCGATGTCCCAAAGCGTGGGGGCGAGCGCCTGATACGCCTCGCCGCGTTCGAGATTCCGGAGGAACGCGAGCTGGCTCGTGCGGATGGTGTCGTCGGAGATCGTGCGGTACGTCTGCGTCCAGTCGACGGAGAGGCCGAGCTGGCGGAACACCGACTCGAACGCCTTCTCGTCTTCGAGCGTCAGCTCTTCGCAGAGCTCGATGAAGTTGCGGCGGCTGATCGGCACCTGGTCCGCGGGCTTCAGGCTCTTGGCGTCGCCGCGGAAGGGCGGCGTGAAGTCGGGCTGATAGGGGAGGGAGGTGTCGCAGCGCACGCCGTAGAAGTTCTGCACGCGTCGCTCGGTCGGCAGGCCGTTGTCGTCCCAGCCCATCGGGTAGAAGACGGTCTTGCCGCGCATGCGCTCGAAGCGCGTCTTCACATCGGTGTGGGTGTAGCTGAACACGTGTCCGATGTGGAGGCTCCCGGATGCCGTCGGCGGGGGAGTGTCGACGGAGAAGACACCCGCACGGCCCGCGGCCTTCGCTGCGTCGCGGTCGAACAGGTACGTGCCGGCGGCGGACCACGCGGCATCCCACTTCTGCTCGAGGCCTTCCAGGGCGGGCTTGTCCGGAATCTGCGCGTTCGACATGGGGATCTCCTCGAGCGATATGTGCGGCACTGTGTGAGCGTGCCTGAGTGTGGGTGGTCCAGCCATTCTATCCGCCCCCGCGCGCCGCGCTCCGGTCGTTGAGCGAGCCGCGTAGCGGGGAGTCGAAACGCGGCGAGTCACAGCCGTTTCCACTCGCTCCGCTCGGTCAACGACCGGGTGTACCCCTTCCCGGTCGTTGAGCGAGCCGCGTAGCGGGGAGTCGAAACGGTCTGTGCGTGGGGGGCGTTTCCACTCGCTTCGCTCGGTCAACGACCGGGGGGCATCCCTTCCCGGTCGTTGAGTGAGCCGCTCCGCGGCGAGTCGAAACGTGGCGAGTCACAGGCGTTTCCAATCGCTTCGCTCGGTCAACGACCGGGGGCCACCCCTTCCCGGGTCGTTGAGCGAGCCGCGCAGCGGGGAGTCGAAACGGTCTGTGCGTGGGGGCGTTTCCACTCGCTTCGCTCGGTCAACGACCAGGGGCGGGCGCTCGGTCGGCGGCCGGGGGTGGGCTGGTCCTGGTCGTTGAGCGAGCCGCGCCGCGGCGAGTCGAAACGCGCCGAGTCACAGACGTTTCCACTCGCTTCGCTCGGTCAACGACCGGAGGGTGGGCGCTCGGTCAACGACCAGGGGGCGGGCGCTCGGGCGGCGGCCGAGGACCGGGGGTTAGCTGGCCAGCAGCGTGCGGGCGTCGAGGCCGCCGCGGGCCGCGACGAGTTGGGCGGGGGTGTCGAGGTCGCAGCGCAGCCCTGATCCCTCGGCGATCGTCAGCGCGTGGCATCCCAGCGTCACATGGCGGGAGAAGGATTCCGGTCCGTAAGCCGATCGCCACGGCACCCCGGCGCCCGCTGTCAGCAGGGTCGTGCCGCGCCCCTCGGCATCGGGGACCACGGCACGCGACCACGCCACGGCATCCTCCAGCGCGGCGGCGAGCTCTTCCGGCTGCAGCGCGGCGAGGTCGGCGGGCAGCGCCGCACGCGGCGTCGCGTCACCGGCGCGAGCGGCAGCTCGGCTGAGCGCCGCGTCGATCCCCGCGGGCCGGGGCTCCGCGACGACTTCGACACCGCCCGGAAGGCGCTGAGCGAAGGAGGCATCCGCCGTCACGACCATCACCCGGCCGACACCGCGCGCCCGAGCGACAGCGCCGATCGTGTCGAGCGCGATCGCGGCGGCCAGCGCAGCGCGCTCAGGGGTCGCAGGACCCAAGCGGGACTTGCCGACGAGCGGGGGTTTCACGGGGATCATCACCGTCCACGAGACGGGGATCATGCGCCAAACCTCGCGCGCAGGCGCGGCAGGATGTCGCTCTCATAGCGGGTCAGGAACTCCCGCTGGTCGGCCCCCGGATCGTGGAAGACCAGATGCGTGAAACCGAGGTCGACGTACTCCGCGATGCGGTCGACGTGCTCGTCGGGGTCGCTGGAGACGATGAAGCGCGACGCGACCCGCTCGATCGGCAGCTCCGCGGCGCGGCGCTGCATCTCGCGGGGGTCGTGGATGCCCATCTTCTCGTCGGGCGACAGCGCGAGGGGAGCCCAGAACCGCGTGCGCTCGCGTGCCTCGACCGGGTCGGGGTGGTAGGAGACCTTGACCTCGATCATGCGCTCGACGGGGTCTCGGCCGTTCTCGCCCTCGGCGACCGCCGGGAGCAGCGTGTCGGCGTAGAGGGCACGCGGCTTTCCGCTCGTCGTGATGAACCCGTCCCCGATCCGTCCGGCGAGGCGGGCCACGGCGGGACCGGCGGCGCCGAGGTAGATCGGCACCGGCGTCGCGGGACGATCGTAGACGGTGGCATCGACGAGCCGCCAGAACTCGCCGTCGAACGAGACGCGGTCTGCGCTCCACAGCTCGCGCATGAGGGCGATCGACTCCTTCAGCCGGCGGAAGCGTTCCGGGCTCTCCGGCCAGTCGAGTCCGAGGGTGACCTCGTTGAGCGCTTCGCCGGTGCCGACGCCCAGGATCACCCGGTCGGGGAAGAGCACACCCAGCGTCGCGACGGCCTGCGCGACGACGGCCGGGTGGTAGCGGAACGTGGGTGTGAGCACGGAGGTGCCGATCGTGATCCGCTCGGTTCGGGCACCGAGGGCACCGAGCCACGGCAGCGATGCGGGTGCGTGCCCGCCGTCGTCCATCCAAGGCTGGAAGTGATCCGACACGAACACCGAGTCCAGTCCCGCCCGCTCGGCCGCCACACCGTACTCCAGCAGCTCTACCGGACCGAACTGCTCGGCGGATGCCTTGTATCCGAATCTCATCGTCCTGCTCCTCCTCGTCATCCCGCTGTCTGCGCCGTGACCGCAACCGAGCGAGAATCGAACACCCGGTCCACGGCGGTGCTCAGCACGCCCCGCAAGTCATCGATCGTTCCCGGCCACAGCACCGAGACGTTCCCGTTCCGCTCGTCTGTGTACCAGGTGCGGCACCCGGAGGTCCACGGACGCCCCGCCGCGCGATGCCGGACGGCTGCCGTGTCGGCCGCCTCCTGCGCGGCATCGACGCGCAGGACGCCGCCGTGGTCAGGACGCATCGCGAGCGCGTCGCGGACGAACAGCGCCTGAGCTTCGAGCGCGAGCAGCGACGACGTGTACGACAGCGCGGAGTGCGGACCGCCGACGAGGAAGAGGTTGGGAAAGCCCGAGACGACGGTCGAGGCCGCGGCGGACATCAAGTCGGTCCAGTGCGCGGCGAGCGATTCGCCGCTCTCGCCCAGGATGCCGGGCGCGTAGGCCGGACGCGACGTGTCGAATCCGGTCGCGAGCGCGATCATGTCGATGTCGCGGTAGGCGCGTCCGCTCGCGGCACGCAGGAGCCCGCCCTCGACGTCGGCGAGAGCGGACGGCTCGAGGTCCACGGCGTCGGAGGCGAGCGCCGGGTAGTAGTCGTCGGAGAGGAGCACCCTTCGGCATCCGAACGGCGTCCGGGGAGCCAGCGCGGTGCGCAAGACGGGGTCCGGTACCTGCGCGACGCGGTGCGCATGGGCGGCGCGGACGGCCGCAGCGGCAGGCGTGAGGGAGCCCGAGCGTGCCGCGAACCTCTCGTCATCGTCTGCCATCAGCGTCGAGCGCAGCCCGGCGAGCGCCGCGGGGTCGGCGGCGAACGCGTGCCGTTCCGCGTCGGTGTAGACGCGCCCCCCGCGCGGGAGGACCCAGGCCGGGGTGCGCTGGAAGAGCGTGACGTGCGCACCCCGGCGCACCAGTTCCGGCACCAGCTGGATCGCGCTCGCCCCGGTGCCGACGACGGCGACGCGCCGGCCGCACGGGTCCCACGACGGGTCCCACCGCGCGGTGTGATGCACGGGACCGGGGAAGGTTGCGAGTCCCGGGATGAGCGGGATGTGCGGTTCCGACAGGCGTCCCGTCGCCATCACGAGGACCTCCGCCGTGAGCTGCTCTGCTCCGGAGAGCGTGATCCGCCAGCAGTCCTCGTCGCCGTCCCACGCCGCCCCGGTGAGCGCAGTGCCGAATCGGATGACCCGGTCTATCCCCTCGCGTGCGACGACGTCTTCGAGATACGTCCGGATCTCTTCCCCCGGCGCGTACTCACGTGACCAGGAGGGGTTCGGGTGCGTGCGCAGGCTGTAGACGTGCGCGGGCACGTCGCACGCCACACCCGGATAGCGGTTGTCGCGCCACGTGCCGCCGACGTTCTCCCCGCGCTCGACGATCGCGACATCGTGCCCCGCCGCGCGCAGCGCGAGCGCGGTGGCGACGCCGGCGAACCCGGCGCCCACGATGAGCACTTCGACGTGACGGGTCATGCCACCGCCGCTCGCGGCACCGGCGTGCCGTAGTCCGTGGTGCGGACGCGCAGCCGGCGACCCACTGACCCTGCCAGTCGCGTGGCCGCCGGGAGCGGCAGTTCGAGACCGTGCTCGACGCCGGCATCGGGACGGATGCGTCCGTCGAGGAGGGTTCCGCCGAGGTCGTCGCCACCCGCGCGCAGCAGGTCGGCGGCGCGTGCGCGCCCATGTCGCGTCCAGGGGATCTGGATGTGCCGGATGTGCTCGGACAGCAGGAGCCGCGAGACGGCCACCATGGCCCGGTGCTCGTCGTCCGCGGGCCTGTCCGTGACCAGCCGTGCGTCCCACCCGGGCATCGGGATGGGGACGAACTCCGTGAACCCCCCGGTGCGCTCCTGAATGCGGCGCAGCGCGAGGAGATGCGCGATCCGCTCCGACGCCGTCTCGACGTGGCCGTAGAAGAGCACGGACGTGGAGCGAAGACCAGTGCGGTGTGCGGCGCGGACGATCTCCCGCCATCGGTCGATCTCGAGGTCCTCGGGCGCGACGAGGCGCCGGACGCGCTCGCTCAGGATCTTCACACCGGTACCCGGGACCGTGCCCACTCCGCGTCGTCGCATCTCCGACAGGGCCTGGTGCAGGCCGGTTCCGGTGCGGTCGCAGAAGTCGGCGATGTCCTGGGGACGCCAGGCGTGCAGGTGCAGTTCCGGCGCTGCTGTCCGGACGGTGTCGACGAGTCGCCGGTAGAGCTGAGGGTCCTCACGTGCGGAGATACGCCCCTGGACGCACAGCTCCGTCGCCCCGAGGTCGGCGGCGTCGCGTGCGATCTCTGCGACGTCGGTGAGCGTGACGGCGCCCGGCGCCGGGTGCTCCGCGAGGGCATTCGTGGTGAGGTTGCGGTTGACGACGATGCCGACCGTGTCGCCGACCGTGAAGCGCCGCACCTCGTCGGCGGCGCGTACGACGGCGACGAGGTCGTCGCCTTCTGCGACCAGCAGGCGCTCCCACTCGGCCGCGTCGAGGGATGCGGGGCTCGTCGCCGCACGCTCCACGAGGGCTCGGAAGGCCGATTGCTGCGTGCCGCCCGCTCGGCGGACGGGAAGGACGGCCGGGGTGGGGTCGGTCGCATCCGCCGCATCTGCTCGGTGCGTCGCGGCGAGCCCCGTGTCGACGTCTGCGAGCGCGAGAACGGCGCCCTGCAGGCGTGGATCGATCCATTCCGCTGCGCCGGAGACGTACTCCGGATGTGCCGTCAGCCGCTCCCGCAAGGTGAATCCGGCTGCCGCCGTGTGCGCGGCGAGATCTTCCAGATGCGGCCACGGCCGCTCGGGGTTCACGTGGTCCGCGGTGAGGGGGGAGACCCCGCCCCAGTCGTCGACGCCCGCCTCCAGCAGAAGAGCGAGTTCGCCCGGGGAGCTGAGGTTCGGCGGTGCCTGGATGCGCATGCGGGGCCCGAACACGAGCCGCGCGACGGCGACCGCGGCGATGTACTCGTCGCGATCGGCATCGGCGGAGGTCGCCATCGCGGTGCGGGGCTTCGCCCGGAAGTTCTGGACGATGATCTCCTGCAGATGCCCGTGCCGCCGGTGCGCGTCGCGCAGCGCGACCAGCGCCCGCGCCCGGTCGGCGAGCGTCTCACCGATGCCGACGAGGATGCCGGTGGTGAAGGGGATGCGGGCCTTCCCGGCATCCTCGATCACCTGGAGGCGGACGGCCGGGTCCTTGTCCGGGGAGCCGAAATGCGCCTGGCCCGGCTGCTCGAACAGCGTCCGCGACGTCGTCTCGAGCATCATCCCCATCGACGGCGCCACCGCCCGCAGTGTCGACAGCTCGTCCGGACGCATGACTCCCGGGTTCGCGTGTGCGAGCAGACCTGTCTGCGCGGTCACGAGACGCGCAGCGTGCGCGACGTAGTCGATCGTCGATGCGAATCCGTGCTCGGTGAGCCACGCGCGTGCCTCCGGCCAGCGCTCCTCGGGACGGTCGCCGAGGGTGAGCAGCGCCTCCCGGCATCCCTGCGCAGCGCCCGCCCGCGCGATGCGCAGAATCTGCGCGTCGTCCAGGTACAGCGGCGCACGCGCCCGACTCAACTGTGCCGGGGTGTCGACGAAGGCGCAGTAGTGACACCGGTCCCGGCACAGTGTCGTCAGGGGGAGGAACACCTTGCGCGAGTAGGTGATCACGCCCGGACGACCCGCGGCCCGCAGGCCCGCATCGCGGACCTCGCCGGCACGCCGCACGAGCGCGCGCAACGCGTCGCCGCGCGCCGCGAGGAGTGCGGTGGCCTCGCGTTCGTCGATGACGGCGGTGTCGAGCTCGGTGTCGGTGGTGGGCATGGCGGTCAGTCGTGCGCGGGGAAGCCGAGGTTGATGCCGCCGTGCGACGGGTCGAGCCAGCGCGAGGTGATCGCCTTCTCCCGGGTGAAGAACGCGAACCCCTGCGGGCCGTAGGCCTTGGCGTCGCCGAACAGCGATGCTTTCCAGCCACCGAAGGAGTGGTAAGCCACCGGCACCGGAATCGGGACGTTCACGCCCACCATCCCGACGCTGACCTCGCGCTGGAACCGCCGGGCGGCACCGCCGTCGTTGGTGAAGATCGCCGTCCCGTTGCCGTACGGCGAGGCCTCGATCAACGCCAGCCCCTCGTCATAGCCGGCGACGCGGACGACGGACAGAACCGGACCGAAGATCTCGTCGGTGTAGACGGCAGAGGTCGTCGCGACGCGATCGATCAGGGTGGGGCCGAGCCAGAACCCGTCGTCACCGCCGTCCACGACCACGTCCCTACCGTCGACGACGATCTCCGCGCCATCGGCGACGGCGATGTCGAGGTAGCCCGCGACCTTGTCGCGGTGAGCACGGGTGATCAGCGGCCCCATATCGCAGCCGCGGGTACCGTCTCCGGTGCGCAGCTGTCCGACCCGCTCCGCGATCTTCGTCACGAGCTCATCCGCGATGGTGTCGACCGCGAGGAGCACGGATACGGCCATGCACCGCTCTCCGGCCGAGCCGAACCCGGCGTTCACCGCCGCGTCGGCGGCGAGGTCGAGGTCGGCGTCGGGCAGTACGAGCATGTGGTTCTTCGCTCCACCGAGGGCCTGGACACGCTTTCCCGCGGCGCTGCCGCGCTCGTAGATGTACTTCGCGATCGGGGTGGAGCCGACGAAGGACAGCGCGGACACCACGGGGGAGTCGATCAGCGCGTCGACGGCCTCCTTGTCCCCGTGGACGACGCTCAGCACACCGTCGGGGAGCCCCGCCTCCTGCAGGAGCCGCGCGAGCCACACCGAAGCGGAGGGATCCTTCTCGCTCGGCTTCAGCACGACGGCATTGCCCGAGACGAGTGCGATCGGCAGGAACCACAGCGGGACCATCGCCGGGAAGTTGAAGGGACTGATCACGCCGACGATCCCCACCGGCTGGCGCACCGTGTAGACGTCGACGTTCGTCGATACGGACTCGGAGTATTCCCCCTTCAGCAGATGGCCGGCGCCGCACGCGAACTCGACCACTTCCAGTCCCCGGGCGATCTCTCCGAGAGCATCCGCGAGGACCTTGCCGTGCTCGGCGGTCAGGATCTCGGCGAGCTCCTGCTTTCGGGCGTTCAGCAGCTCACGGAAGGCGAACATCACCTTGAGACGCGTGGCGAGGCTGGCATCCCGCCATGCCGGCCATGCCGCTTCGGCGGCAGCCACCGCGACACCGACATCGGCGGCGGAGGCCAGGGCGACGGTGCCGGTCACCGTGCCGGTCGCGGGATTGAACACGTCGCCGGTCCGCTTGGACGTGCCGGCCCAGGCCGCGCCGTCGACCCAGTGCTCGATGGGGGTGATGCTCATGAGAATGCCTTTCGGATGGGGTTCTGGGTCAGATGGACGTGCTCAGCACGTCGTCGTAGATCGCGACGGCCTGCGCGATCTCCTCTGCGGTGACGACGCAGGGCGGGACGACGTGGATGCGGTTCTCGCTGATGAAGGGCAGGAGGTCCCGCTCGAACAGGGCGGACTTGATGCGGCCCATCACGGCGGCGGAGACGGGCTCCCGTGTCGCGCGGTCCGAAACGAGCTCCAGCGCCCAGAACACGCCTTCTCCGCGCACCTCACCGATCACATCGTGGCGCTCGGCGAGCCCGGCCAATGCGGGGCCGAGCACGTCGACGCCGATGGCGTGGGCATGCTCCACGATCCCCTCGGAGGTCATCGCCTCGATCGTGGCGACGGCGGCGGCAGTGGCGAGCGGATGCCCGGAATAGGTGAGGCCACCGGGGAACACGCGCTCGTCGAACGTCGCGGCGACGGCATCCGAGAGGAGGACGCCGCCCAGGGGCACGTACCCCGAGTTCACTCCCTTCGCGAAGGTGATGAGGTCGGGGACGACGTCGTGCCGCTCGAACGCGAACCAGGCGCCGGTGCGGCCGAACCCCGCCATCACCTCATCGAGGATCAGGATGATCCCGAACTCGTCGGCGAGCGCGCGAACCCCGGCGAGGTACCCGTCGGGTGGGACGATCACCCCGGCGGTGCCCGGAATCGACTCGAGGAGGATGCCGGCGATGCTGCTCGGGCCTTCGGCCTCGATCACGCGGCGCAGGTGGTGCAGCGCGCGCTCGCACTCCTGCTCGGGGGTGTCGGCCCAGAACTCCGAACGGTACTGGTACGGCCCGAAGAAGTGCACGTGCCCGCGCGCGTATTCGTTCGGAAGGCGGCGCCAGTCGCCGGTCGCGACGATCGCGGCCCCGGTGTTGCCGTGATACGAGCGGTAGCGCGAGAGGATCTTGTCACGGCCGGTGTGCAGACGTGCCATGCGGATCGCGTTCTCGTTGGCGTCGGCGCCGCCGTTGGTGAAGAACACTTTCTCGAAGCCGGAGGGGGCCAAGCCCGCGATGGCCTCCGCCGCGCGGCCGCGCGCGAGGTTGGCGGTGGACGGGGCGATCGTCGTGAGCAGGCGCGCCTGCTCGGCGATGGCCTCGACGACTGCGGGGTGCTGGTGGCCGATGTTGACGTTGACCAGCTGGCTGGAGAAGTCGAGCCAGGTCCGGCCGGAGTGATCCCACACTCGGGTGCCGCTTCCGCCCGCGATCGGGAACGGAGCGAGGTGCGCCTGCGCGGACCACGAGTGGAACACGTGCTCCCGGTCGAGTCGCCGGGTGAGGGTGTCGAGGTCGGTCTGATCGGCTGTCGTGCTCATATCTCGGTCCTTCGTGCGCCTGGCGCGGCATCCGAACGCGCGCGCGGGGGTTTCGTGGTGCGGGTCCCGGGGTGGTGCCCCGGGACCCGCGGGGCGGCTGCTACTCGCCGCCCTTTTTCAGGGTGACGGTGAGGGGCTTGTAGTCGGCGCCCATGACGTCGACCCCCTCGTCCTTCAGCTCCTTGAGCGCCTTCTCGACGTACGTGTTCGAGTACGCCGTGGACGGCGGCTGCTTCGTGATGATCGTCGACCCGGTGTCGTTCTTGGTTCCGAGTGCGATGTCGACCGTCTGCTTCCACTGGTCGGCGTTGATCGTGCCGATGCCGCTCGTGGAGGGCCAGATGAGCTTGTTGACCTCGTTGGTCATCCACAGCTGGTGGCTCTGGCCGAGCGTCGATCCGGCATCCGTCACGACCTGCGAAGCCTTCTCCGCGTTGTCCCGCGCGAAGACCCAGCCCTTGATGGACGCCTTGATGAACTTCACCGCGGTGTCGGCGTACGCCGGGTCGTCGGCGAGCTTGCCCGCGTCGGCCCAGATCGCGTCCTGCAGCATCGCCGTGCCGTAGTCGTTCCAGTCGATGACGTTGAGATCTGACGGCTGGTACAGCTCGCCGGTGGCAGGGTTCTCGGTCTCGAGGACCTGGGCGTACTCGTTGTAGGTCATCGCCTGAGCCGCGTCGATGTCCCCGGCGAGGAACCCGTTCATGTCGAAGGCCTGCTGCACCAGCGAGATGCCCTTCGTCGTGTCGATGCCGGCCTTCTGCATCCCGGCGAACAGTTCCCACTCGTTGCCGTAGCCCCAGCTGCCGACCTTCTTGCCGGCGAGGTCCTCGGGCTTCGTGATGCCCTTGTCCTTGAACGAGATCTGCGTGGTGCCGGAGCGCTCGAAGATCTGCGCGATGTCGGTGACGTTCGACCCCTGTTCGATCGAACCGAGGACCTTCGGCACCCACGAGATCGCGAAGTCGGCGTTGCCCGAGGCGAGCACGTCGATCGGGACCGTGTCGGTGCCGGCCTCGTTGATCGTGACATCGAGGCCCTCGTCCTTGTAATACCCTTCCGCGAGCGCCGCGTAGTAGCCCGCGAACTGGGCCTGCGCGACCCATTGGAGCTGGAGAGTCACCTTCGTGAGCCCTCCGTCTCCGCTCGAGGACTCCGACGGCTGGGACGATCCGCCGCCCGAGCATCCGGCCAGTACCAAAGCCGCGGTGGCGCCGGCGGCGGCCACGGTCAGCAGTCGTCGTGTGCTGTGGTGCATGTGCTTCCTCCTTCGTGCATGGTGGGGTTCCTCCTCGCGCGTGCGAGGCAGGTCAGGCAGCTCGCATCCTCGAGGTGACGAGGACTTCGAGCAGGTAGGTGAGGCAGTAGAACGCGAGCCCGGTCAGGATGGCCCCGAGGACGAACGCCCAGGCCAGCGGATAGTTGCTCGAGGACACTGCGGAGGTGATGGCCTTGCCGAGTCCGGAGACCGGCCCGCCGAAGTACTCCGCGACCAGCGCGGAGATCACGGCGAGCGAGGACGCGATCCGCAGGCCGGTGAAGAAGTACGGCACGGCACCGGGGAACGTGACCGTCCAGGTGAGCTGGCGCGGCGAGGCGGCATAGGCGCGCATGAGGTCTCGGTGAATCGGCTTGACCTGGCGCAGACCCCTCAGCACGTTGAAGTAGACGGGCGTGAACACGGCGATCGCCGCGATGATCTGACGGCCCGTCTCGACGCTCGCGCCGAACATCGCGTAGAAGACCGGCGCCATCGCCACGATCGGTACGACGGCGAGGGCCGTGAGCACCGGCGCGCTGAGCTCGTCCATCGGGCGCAGCGCCGCCGCGATCATCGCCCAGATCGTGCCGATCGCCGTACCGACGACGAGTCCGATCAGGGCGTTGCGGGCGGTGCCGAGGCTCGCCTGCACGATCACGTCGTTGCGGCTCGCGAACTGCTGTCCGATCGTCAGGGGATCGGGGATGACGAAGGGCTTGATGTCGAATGCGACCACCGCGCCCTGCCACGCCAGGAGCACGATGACGCCGAAGATGATCGGCGCGGCGACCACCGTCCACCTCCGCGCCGTGGTCATCGGTTCTCCACCCCGCGCGCCCCCGTGTGGGGAGCGCCGTGCAGCGCCTCGCGCACCGCGCTGACGCGTTCGAAGAAGGTGGCCTCCTCGCGGAGGTCCTCCGTGCGCTCGCCCTGCAGGTTCATCGGCAGCACGGTCGTGATGCGCCCCGGCCTGGCGGACATGACCACGACGCGGTCGGAGAGGAACACGGCCTCGGGAATCGAGTGCGTCACGAACACGACCGCGGCGCCCGTCTCGGCGCAGATGCGCGCGAGCTCGGTCTGCATGGTCTCGCGGGTCATCTCGTCGAGCGCGCCGAACGGTTCGTCCATCAGGAGGAGCTTCGGCTTCTCCGCGAAGGCACGCGCGATCGCGACGCGCTGCTGCATGCCGCCCGACAACTGGTCGGGATACTTATCGGCGAAATCGCTCAGACCGACCAGCGAGAGCAGTTCGTCCACGCGGGCCCGGCGGGTCGCCCGCTCGGTCCCGTGGAGGTCGAGGGGAAGCTCCACGTTGGCGCGGACGGTCCGCCAGGGCAGGAGTCCCGCCTGCTGGAACGCGATGCCGTAGTCCTGATCCAGCCGTGCGCGCCGGGCCGTCTTGCCGAACACCTCCAGCGTTCCCGACGTTGCGGAGTCGAGATCGGCGATCAGGCGCATGAGCGTCGACTTGCCGCACCCGGAGGGTCCGATCAGCGAGACGAACTCGCCCGGCGCGATCTCCAGGTCGATGTCTTCGAGGGCGTGGACCTGAGCGCCCTTGCCGGTGCGGAATGTCTTCGAAACCTGAGCGACCCGGACTGCCGGCGCCGCATTCGTGCTCGAACTCATCCGTTCACCTCCACTCTGCGATAGCGGCGCAGCAGGGCGCCGATGAGAACCACGAAACCGGCGGCGATCAATCCGATGAGAACCGCGCCGAAGATGGGCGACCACTGCTTGGGCGGGTCCGAGCTCGCACTCGCGGCGAACTCGACGATGGCCCGGCCGATCCCGCCTCGCATGCCGATGGACACCTCGGCGACGACGGTGCCGACGACCGCGTTGGCGGCAGCGAGTCGCAGCGCCGGGATGAGGTACGGCACGCTCGCCGGCAGGCGCAGACGCGTGAACGTGCGCCACCAGCCGATGCCGTACGAGCGCATCAGGTCGAGTTGTGCGCTGTCGGGCGACGTGAATCCGCGGAGAGCACCGATCGAGACGGGGAAGAAGGCGAGATAGCTCGCGATGACCGCGACCGACATCCAGTTGTCCCAGTGGAAGTCGCCGAACTGGATGCGCGTACCCCAGTTGCGCACGACGGGCGCGAGCGCGATGAGCGGCACGGTCTGGCTCAGCACGACCCACGGCAGCAGCGCCGACTCCGCCGTCCGGAACCGCTGCATCAGCATGGCGATGAGGAACCCGACCGCGACCCCGAGGAGCCATCCGACGGCGGCGATCCCGAGCGTGACCGACGCGGCCTGCAGCGTCGCGGCCCACAGGGGCGGCGCCCCCGGGGTGCGCGTGACCGGCTCCATCGCGCGTGCGACCATGTCCCACAGATGCGGCATGGCGACATCGCTCGTGCGGGGGAGGACGGTCAGGCCCGCGACCGCGACGCCGTCGGCGGGCGCGACGGCCTTGTAGACCTCCCAGATCACGGCGAGCAGGACCACGCCGGTGATGCCGAGGAGGACGGGGCGCAGGCGTGACCCCCTCATCGCGTGGCCGTCACCCTCTCGGTGAGCGCCGGGATCACCGTCTCCCCGTACGCGCGCAGGGTCTCCTCCTTGTTGTCGTGCTGGAGGTAGCCGGCGAACTGGGTGACCCCGATCGCGGCGAGTCGCTCGAGTTTCGCGATGTGCTCCTCGGCCGTACCGAGAAGGCAGAAGCGGTCGACGATCTCATCGGGGACGAAGTCGACGTGGTCGTTGGATGCCTTGCCGTGCGAGTTGTAGTCGTATCCCGTGCGGCCTTCGATGTAGTCGGTGAGTGCCCGCGGCACCTCGCCGGAGGGCCCGTACTTGGAGACGATGTCGGCCACGTGGTTGCCCACCATGCCGCCGAACCAGCGGCACTGCTCGCGCATGTGCTCCCAGTCGTCCCCGATGTACATCGGTGCGGCGACGCAGAAGGCGATCGACTCGGGGTCGCGCCCGGCCGCCGCCGCGGCATCCTTGACGGTCGCGATCATCCACTCCGCGATGTCCAGATCCGCCAGCTGCAGGATGAACCCGTCGCCGACCTCGCCCGTGAGCTTCAATGCGAGCGGACCGTACGCCGCAACCCAGACGTCCAGCTCCGAACCTCGGCTCCAGGGGAACTGGACCGTCGCCCCCTGGTACTCCACCGGCCGCGAGTTGCCGAGCTCGCGGATCACATGGATCGATTCACGCAGCTGCGCGAGCGTGGTCGGCTTGCCGTTGGTCGCACGAACGGCCGAGTCGCCGCGCCCGATGCCGCAGATCGTGCGGTTGCCGTACATCTCGTTGAGCGTGGCGAAGACCGAGGCGGTCACCGTCCAGTCGCGCGTGGCCGGATTCGTCACGAACGGGCCGACGACGACGCGACGGGTGGCATTCAGGATGGCCGAGTGGACGACGTACGGCTCCTCCCACAGCAGGTGCGAATCGAACGTCCACACGTGGCTGAACCCGTGCGCCTCCGCCAGCTGGGCGAGCTGGACGGTGCGGGCCGCGGGGGGATTGGTCTGCAGGACAACTCCGAAGTCCATGTCACTCCTCAGATCAGGTACTGGCTCAGGCCGCGCTTGATGTAGCGCCCGTGCGACTTGTCGCCCAGGTACTGGCCGTTGTCGACGATCACCCGGCCGCGCGAGATCACGGTGTCGACGTGACCGTCGACCTTCCAGCCCTCCCAAGCCGAGTAATCGATGTTCATGTGATGCGTGTCGACGCTGATCGTGGTGGTGCCGTTCGGGTCGTACACGACGACGTCGCCATCGGCGCCCGGTTGGATGACGCCCTTCTTGCCGTACATGCCGAACATGCGGGCCGGCGTCGTGGAGGTGACCTCCACCCAGCGCTCCAGAGAGATGCGCCCCTCGACGACACCCTGGTACATGAGGTCCATTCGGTTCTCGACGCTGCCCATGCCGTTCGGGATCTTGGTGAAGTCGCCTCGGCCGAGCTCCTTCTGGTCCTTCATGCAGAACGGGCAGTGGTCGGTGGAGACCATCTGCAGGTCGTTCGTCCGCAGCGCCTGCCACATGTGGTTCTGATGGCCCTCCGCCCGCGAGCGCAGGGGAGTGGAGCACACCCACTTCGCGCCTTCGAGCTCGCCCCACTGCTCGCTGACGGCGGCGAGCTGCTCCTCGAGCGACAGATACAGGTACTGCGGGCAGGTCTCCCCGAACACGTTCATCCCGCGGTCGCGCGCGGCGGCGATCTGCTCGACCGCCTGCTTCGCCGAGACGTGGACGACGTATAGCGGCGCCTTCGTCATGTCGGCGATCATGATGACCCGGTGCGTGGCCTCCTCCTCGGTCTGCCACGGACGCGTGGTGCCGTGGAAGACCGGAGAGGTGCGGCCGGCGGCGATCGCCTGCTGCTGCAGCACGTCGATGATGGAGCCGTTTTCGGCGTGCATCATCATCATCGCGCCGTTGTCGGCGGCGCGCTGGAACGCCCGGAAGATCTGACCGTCGTCCGAGAGGAACACGCCCTTGTACGCGGTGAAGAGCTTGAAGCTCGTGACGCCCTCGGTGATGAGCTCGTCCATCGCGGTCAGGGAGGAGTCCTGGACATCCGACAGGATCTGGTGGAATCCGTAGTCGATCGCGCAGTTGCCCGCCGCCTTCTCGTGCCACGCGCGGTACTGCTCGAGGATGTTCTGGTCGGGATACTGCACGACGAAGTCGACGATGCTGGTGGTGCCGCCCCACGCGGCCGCACGCGTGCCGGTCTCGAACGTGTCGCTCGCGAAGGTGCCCCCGAAGGGCATCTCCATGTGCGTGTGCGCATCGATCCCGCCGGGGATGACGTACTTCCCGGTGGCGTCGATGACGGTGTCGACCGTCGCGCCCAGGTCATGGCCGAGCAGCGTCGACCCCGGAGCGAGCACGGCGACGATGGTCTCGCCGTCGATGAGGACATCCGCCTTGCCGGTGCCGGTCGCGTTGACGACCGTTCCGCCGGCGATCAGGGTGGTGGCCATGATGCGGTCCTTTCGCGTGTCAGGGGGCCGTGATCTCGCCGTAGGTGTCGGGGCGGCGGTCGCGATAGAACTGCCAGTCGTCGCGCATCTCCTGCACGAGGTCCATGTCGAGGTCGCGGATGAGCAGTTCCTCGTGCTCGGACGACCCGAGTTCACCGACGTAGTTGCCGCGCGGGTCGACGACCTGGCTGTTGCCGTAGAAGAACACCGCCTCGTCGCCGTACTCGTTGTCCTCGAGCCCGACACGGTTCGGAGCGAGCACGAAGTAGCCGTTCGCCACGGCGGCGGCCGGCTGCTCGATCTGCCACAGCCGGTTGGAGAGCCCGGGCTTGGTGGCATTGGGGTTGAACGCGAGGTGTGCGCCGTTCAGCCCGAGTTCCCGCCAGCCCTCGGGGAAGTGGCGGTCGTAGCAGATCACGACGCCGACCTTGCCGACGGCAGTGTCGAAGACGGGGTAGCCGAGGTTGCCCGGACGGAAGTAGAACTTCTCCCAGAACTTCTCCACGTGCGGGATGTGGTTCTTGCGGTAGCTGCCGAGGATCGTGCCGTCGGCGTCGACGACGACGGCCGTGTTGTAGTACACCCCGGTCTGCGCCTCTTCGTAGATCGGGAGGACCATCACCATGTGGAGCTCGCGGGCGAGCGCCGCGAACCGCTGCACGATGGGTCCGTCGACGGGCTCCGCGTAGCGGTAGTACTTCTTGTCCTGCGTGATCCCGAAGTACGGGCCGTAGAAGAGCTCCTGGAAGCAGATGACCTGGGCGCCCTGAGCGGCCGCGTCGCGCGCGAACTGCTCATGCTTGTCCAGCATCGATTCCTTGTCGCCGGTCCACGTCGTCTGCGTGATCGCTGCGCGCACTGTGACCATCTGTCTGTCCTTTCGAAGGCTTCACCGCTGCTTCTGATACTGTTCAACTTGAACATTTCGCGACCGTTTCTGACTGTGACGCCGCCGTAACACTTCGGTGGAGGGTCACGAGAGATGAGAGGCATCCGTGATCCGTCTCGAAGCGATCGAGGATCGCACCCCGTTCGGCATCGCGGCGGAGATCTCTCGACACGTCGAGGCGGGTGATCTCGCCCCGGGGGAACGACTTCCCACGGTGCGCGAGGTGGCGGCCCGCCTCGGGGTGTCGATCGGGACCGTGTCGACGGCCTGGAGTGCACTGTCTGCTTCCGGCGTGATCGTCTCGCGCGGTCGCGCCGGCTCCTTCGTGCGTTCGCGGCCCGCGGAGTGGCTGAGTCCGCGGGTACAAGGCCTGAACGGCGACACCGGGAACATCCGGCTCGATCTGTCGGGCGGCACTCCCGACGCGGCGATGCTGCCGGCGCTCGACGCGGCGCTGCCGCATCTGGCGGCTCGAGCCGACACGGGGCGCTATTCGGAGGTACCGACGCTCCCCGAACTGGAAGAACTGCTTCGCCGCAGCTGGCCTCAGCCGGATGTCGCGGCGCTCGCGATCGTCGATGGGGCGATGGATGGCATCTCGCGAACGCTCGAGCAGGTCGTGCGCTTCGGCGATCGGGTCGTCGTGGAATCGCCCGGCTTCCCGTACCTTTTCGACCTCGTCGAGGCCGTGCATGCCGTGCCTGTCCCGGTTGAGCTGGATGCCGACGGCATCACCCCGGAGTCGCTCGCCCGTGCCCTATCCCGCGGTCCCTCGGCCCTCCTGCTGCAGCCGCGCGCACAGAATCCGACCGGGGTCTCGATGACTCCCGACCGCGCGCGCGTTCTGGCGGATCTGATCGGGCGCTCCGCCGGTCGTCGTCCGGTCACGGTCATCGAAGACGATCACTCGGCCCTCATCTGCAGTGCGCCGGCAGTCACACTCGGACGATGGCTCCCGGGGAGCGTCGTGCACGTGCGCAGCTTCGCGAAGTCGCACGGACCCGATCTGCGCATCGCGGCGCTCGGCGGGCCCGCCGAGCTCGTTCAGCGCATCCAGGCTCGCCGCACGCTCGGTCCGGCGTGGACGTCGCGTCTTCTGCAGAAGATCCTCTACGTGCTGCTCACCGACCCGACTGCCATCGCGCGCGTCCAGGCCGCGCGGTTGATCTACCGGGACCGCACCGACCGGCTCGCCGCTGCACTGCGCCGGGCCGGTGTCGATGTCGGGCACCCCGACGGCTTCAATCTGTGGCTGCCGGTTCAGGACCAGCGGGCTGCGCTCGTCCGACTGGCGGCGTCAGGGATCGCCGTCGCTCCCGGCGCCCCGTTCATCGCTCCCGGTGCCGAGACGACGCCGCACGTGCGGGTGACGGCAGGAATGGTCGTCTCCAATGTCCGGCTGGTGGCCGAGGCGCTCGCGGATGCCGCCAGCGCGACGACGCCGGGAGGCTGAACGCACTCAGCCGGGCAGTCCCGCGGCGGCCAGCGCGCGCACCGCCATTGCGCGCGTGTGCGCCGCGTCGGTCATCCACAGCGGCGCGACCGTCGTGGTGACGCCCAGCGCTTCGATCCCCGCGCGATCGGCGGCATCCTCTTCGGCGATCATCCAGCCGTCGAGGATCCCGCCCGACTCGCGCGCGCCGTAGTGCGCCGCCACTCCGGCCGCGCTGCAGGTGACGCCCACGACCCGCAGGCAGACATCGGCCATCCCGCGCACCGGCGCGCCGCCGATGATCGGTGAGACGCCCACGACCCGTGCGCTCGAGGCGCGCAGGGCCCCCCGGACTCCGGGGACAGCGAGGATCGGATCGATCGAGACGACGGGGTTCGACGGTGCCACGACGATGGCATCCGCCTGCGCGAGAGCATCGAGGACGCCCGGGGCGGGAACGGCTGTCTCGATTCCGGGGTTGTCGAACCGTTCCGGCAGGATCGAGGCGCGAAAGCGGGTCCACCACTCCTGGAAGTGCATCGTCCGTTCGGCGGTCACGACCCGGGTGTCGACTTCGGCATCCGTCATGGGCAGGAGCGTCGCGCCGATGTCCCATCGGCTCTGAAGGCGACGGAGCGCTTCGCTGACGCTCGCGCCCTCGCGGAGCCACGACGTGCGGGCGAGATGCGCACCGAGGTCGAGATCGCCGAGTTCGAACCAGTCCCAGCCGACGCCCCACGCGTGCAGTTCGCCGGCGACGCGCGTCGAGTCGCCGCGTCGGCCCCAGCCTTTCGTGGTGTCCTTGACGTCGGCGAGCGCGTAGAGCATCGAATCCACGTCGGGCTGCAGACGCACTCCGGCGAGCCACAGATCGTCGCCGGTGTTGCAGACGACGGTGAGTTCACCGCCACGCTCGCGCACTTCGTCGCGCAGGCCGGCGGCGAACGTCGACCCGCCGACACCGCCGGCGAGAAGGACGACACGGGGGGAGCGGTTCATGGCCCCAGCGTACGACGGCGCCGGCATCCGCCTATCGTGGGCTCGTGACCCCCACCCCGTCCACCCCCGCAGCCGAGCTGCGGATCTGGCCCCTGACCGGCATCCCGGAGATATCTGCGGGAGACGACCTCGTCGCCCTCGTGGCCGCCGCCGCGGACGGGACGCTGCGTGACGGCGACATCCTCGTGGTCACCTCGAAGATCGTGTCGAAGGCCGAGGGGCGACAGTTGCCGGCATCGGAGCGGGAGCAGGCGCTCGCGCGCGAGACCGTCCGCGTTGTCGCGGAGGACGCGACGGGGGCGGTCCGGATCGTGGAGAGCAGGCTCGGGATCGTCGCGGCAGCCGCGGGGATCGACGCGAGCAACACGCCCGACGGCATCATCCTGCTGCTTCCGGAGGACCCGGATGCCTCCGCTCGGGCGCTCGCCGCAGGGCTGCGCTCTTGCACCGGCGCGCGGATCGGCGTCATCGTCTCGGACACGCTCGGCCGTGCATGGCGGGACGGGCAGACAGATGCGGCGATCGGCGCGGCGGGCGTCCACGTGTTCGAGGAGCTGCGCGGACAGGTGGATGCCGGTGGCCGGCCCCTCGCGGTGACACGCCCGTGTGTCGCCGACGAACTGGCATCCGCGGCCGATCTCGCCAAGCGGAAGGCCAGTGGGTGCCCGGTCGCGGTCATCCGCGGGCGCGATGATCTGGTCGGTGGTCTGGACCTGCCCGGCGCACGCTCGATCCCGCGGCCGGTCGAGCGAGACCTGTTCTCGCGAGGCGCTCGAGAGGCGTTCGAGGAGGGCCGCGCTCAGGGCCTCGCAGAGGCCGCCTCGCCCCAACGGTGACCCCCGCCGCGCGCGACGTTTCCACTCGCTGCGCTCGGTCAACGACCGGGGCACGGACTCCGCTCGGTCAACGACCGGGGGTGCAGCCGCGCCGGTCGTTGAGCGAGCCGCTCCGCGGCGAGTCGAAACGTGCCGCGCCGCAGACGTTTCCACTCGCTGCGCTCGGTCAACGACCGGGGGGGGCCTCGCTGCGCTCGGTCAACGGTCGGGTGGCACCTCCGGTCGTTGAGCGAGGCGCGGAGCGGGGAGTCGAAACGGGCCACGGTATGATGGGCGCACCAGCATCGATCCGGCCATCACCGGGGAGCTCGCGGAAGAACGTCCCGGTTCGCCAGGACAACTAGACCCGCGCGGGGCAGGCCCGTCACAGCCGCAGCACGAGAGGCCCGGCGACGGGCAAGCGGGGTGGTACCGCGGTCAGTGCGCAAGCGCAGATCGTCCTCGCAGGAAGCATCGCAAGACGCAACGCACCTGCTGGAGTGACAATGACCTACCCTCGCCCCTCGACGTCGGCCTCGGCTTTCGGCCCCGCCGCCGACACGGTCGTGCCGAGCCCGCGCTTCCCCGAGATCGAGCGCGACGTGCTCGCCTACTGGGCTGCTGACGACACCTTCCGGGCTTCGATCGCGCAGCGCGAAGGCGCCGAGGAGTGGGTCTTCTACGACGGCCCGCCGTTCGCGAACGGACTGCCGCACTACGGGCACCTGTTGACCGGATACGCGAAGGACCTCTTCCCGCGGTTCCAGACCATGCGCGGCAAGAAGGTCGACCGGGTCTTCGGGTGGGACACGCACGGCCTCCCCGCCGAGCTCGAGGCGATGAAGCAGCTCGGCATCACCGAGAAGAGCGAGATCGAGGACATGGGCATCGCGTCCTTCAACGCGAAGGCCAAGGAGTCGGTGCTCGAGTACACCCAGCAGTGGGAGGACTACGTCACTCGCCAGGCCCGCTGGGTGGACTTCGAGCGCGGCTACAAGACCCTCGACACCGGCTTCATGGAGTCGGTGCTGTGGGCGTTCAAGAGCCTCTGGGACAAGGGTCTCGCCTACGAGGGCTACCGCGTGCTGCCGTACTGCTGGCGCGACCAGACCCCCCTGTCGAACCACGAGCTGCGCATGGACGACGACGTCTACAAGATGCGTCAGGACCCGTCGGTGACCGTCACGTTCCCGCTCGTGGGCCAGAAGGCGGAGTCGCTCGGTCTCACCGGGGTCCGCGCTCTCGCGTGGACGACGACCCCGTGGACGCTGCCGACGAACCTGGCCCTCGCAGTCGGTCCCGACATCGAGTACGTCGTGCTGCCGGGCGGCCCGAAGGGCGCGGCGGACGTCGTCGGCGACACGGAGGCGGCCACGGCGCACCGCTACCTCCTGGCATCCGACCTGCTCGCGGGCTACGCGAAGGACCTCGGGTACGAGAACCCGGCCGAGGCGGCCGAGGCCGTCGAGCAGACCGTGCGGGGCGCCGACCTCGCCGACGTGCACTACGACCGCCTGTTCGACTACTACGCGGATGCCGAGACGTGGGGCACCGAGGATGCCTGGCGGATCCTCGTCGACGACTACGTCACGACGAGCGACGGCACGGGCATCGTGCACCAGGCCCCCGCCTACGGTGAGGACGACAAGCGCCTCGCCGATGCCGCGGGCATCCCCACGATCCTGAGCCTCGACGACGGCGGGCGGTTCCTCGCGCCCGTGTCCGACGTCGCGGGCGAGCTGTGGATGGATGCCAACCGCCCCCTCATCCGTCTGCTGAAGACGGAGGGACGGCTCCTGCGCGAGGCATCCTACGAGCACTCCTACCCGCACTGCTGGCGCTGCCGGAACCCCCTCATCTACAAGGCCGTCTCGAGCTGGTTCGTGCGGGTCACCGACATCAAGGACGATCTGCTCGCGGCGAACGAGCAGATCACGTGGGCGCCCGAGAACGTCAAGCACGGTCAGTTCGGCAAGTGGCTCGAGGGAGCGCGCGACTGGTCGGTGAGCCGCAACCGCTTCTGGGGGTCGCCGATCCCGGTGTGGAAGAGCGACGACCCGGAGTACCCGCGCGTCGACGTGTACGGCTCGCTCGCCGACCTCGAGCGCGACTTCGGCCGGCTCCCCGTCAACGAGGCGGGCGAGGTGGACCTCCACCGCCCGTACATCGACGACCTCACCCGCCCGAACCCCGACGACCCGACCGGACGTTCGACGATGCGCCGCATCGAGGACGTGTTCGACGTCTGGTTCGACTCGGGCTCCATGCCCTACGCCCAGGTGCACTACCCGTTCGAGAACCAGGAGTGGTTCGACACGCACGCGCCCGCCGACTTCATCGTCGAGTACATCGGGCAGACGCGCGGCTGGTTCTACGTCATGCACGTGCTGTCGGTCGCGCTGTTCGGTCGGCCCGCGTTCTCCGGCGTCGCGTGCCACGGCATCGTGCTCGGCAGCGACGGCCAGAAGATGTCGAAGTCGCTGCGCAACTACCCGGATGTCTCCGAGGTCTTCGACCGCGACGGCTCGGATGCCATGCGCTGGTTCCTCATGGCGTCGTCCGTGCTGCGGGGCGGGAATCTCGTCGTGACCGAGGAGGGCATCCGCGCGGGTGTGCGTGAGTTCCTGCTGCCCCTCTGGAACGCGTGGTACTTCTTCGCGACGTACGCGAACGCGGCGGGCGGGGCATCCGGCGAGGGCTACGAGGCCCGCTGGCGCACCGATTCGACCGATGTGATGGACCGCTACATCCTCGCGCTCACGGGAGATCTCGTGCGCGACGTGGCATCCGACCTCGAGGCGCTCGACTCGACGACGGCGGCCGCGCGTCTGCGTGACTTCGCCGAGGCGCTCACCAACTGGTACATCCGGCGCTCGCGCGACCGCTTCTGGGTCGGCGTGACCGACGACCCGACGAGCACGGAGGCGTTCGACACCCTGTATACGGTGCTCGAGACGCTGACGCGCGTCGCCGCACCGCTCATCCCGCTCGTCTCCGAACGGATCTGGCAGGGGCTCACGGGCGGACGAAGCGTGCACCTCACCGACTGGCCGGACGCCGCGGTCTACCCCGCCTCGCCCGAGATCCGCAGTGCGATGGATGCCGTGCGCGAGGTGTCCTCGGTCGCCAACGCCCTCCGGAAGAAGGCCGGCAAGCGCGTGCGGCTGCCGCTGCCGCTCCTCACCGTCGCGACAGCAGACGTCGCGGGGCTGGATGCCTTCGGACACACCATCCGCGAAGAGCTCAACGTGAAGCAGGTCGACCTCGTGCCGCTGAGCGAGGGGCTCGCAGAGCAGTACGGGATCAGCCGACGCCTGACGGTCAACGCTCGTGCGCTGGGCCCGCGGCTCGGCAAGCAGGTGCAGCACGTCATCGCCGGTGCACGGAACGGTCTGTGGGAGGAGTCGGCTGGCACCGTGATCGTCGACGGCATCCCGCTCGAGCCGGGGGAGTACGAGATCGCCCTCGAAGCAGGCGGTGTCGCCGACGGCACGGCGATCGCCCTGCTGTCGGGCGGCGGCTTCGTCCTGCTCGACACGCTGACGACGCCCGAGCTCGAGGCAGAGGGCCTCGCGCGCGACGTCATCCGCGCCGTGCAGGACACCCGCAAGGCCGCCGGCTTCGACGTGAGCGATCGCATCCGCCTCGGGCTCCTGTTCGCCGCCGCCGCCGACGGTGACGCCGTCGCGTCGGCCTTCGACACCGCCCGCGTCGCCGAGGAGACGCTCGCCATCGCGCACCGCATCGCGGTCGCCGAGCGCGACATACATCTTCCCGCCGACGCGCCGGGCGAGGTCTGGTACCCGCTCGCGTTCGGAGAGAACCCCGAATATGTCGGGTACGTCCCCGCCGGAACGTACGCGAACACCGGCGGCTTCCACGTCGCCGTGACCCGGATCGGAGGACAGCCGTGAGCGATCGCACTCGCGCGGACGCCGTGTACGCGAGCCTGCTGACACGGCAGGGGGAGCAGTGGGTGCAGCCGCGCGTCGAGCGGACGCGCCGCGTGCTGGAACTCCTCGACGACCCGCAGAAGACGTACCGGGTCGTGCACGTCACCGGCACGAACGGCAAGACATCGACGTCGCGCATGATCGAGTCGATCGTGCGCGCACACGGTCTTCGGACGGGGCTGTTCACGAGCCCGCACCTGGAGCGCTTCACCGAGCGCATCATGATCGACGGCGCCCCGATCGAGGATGCCCTGATCGCGGATGCCTGGGACGAGATCGAGCCCTTCGTCGGCATCGTGGATGCAGAGCTCCAGGCATCCGGCGACGCGCCGCTGACATTCTTCGAACTCCTCACGGTGCTCGCCTTCGTCGCGTTCGCCGACGCCCCCGTGGACGTCGCGGTCGTCGAAGTCGGCATGGGCGGGGCCTGGGACTCGACGAACACCGCGGACGGCGATGTCGCGGTCATCGCGCCGATCGACATCGACCACGCCGACAAGCTCGGCGAGACGATCGCGGAGATCGCGACCGTCAAGTCGGGCATCATCAAGGACGGTGCCGCCGTCGTCTCCGCCGAGCAGGATGCCGCGGCGCTGGCCGTGCTGCAGCGCGCCGCGGCGGCGAAGGACGCCAGCCTTGCGGTCGAAGGCCAGCAGTTCGGCCTCACGACGCAGCACCTCGCCGTCGGCGGGCAGCAGATCGGCGTGCGGGGGCTCGCGGGCACGTACGACGATCTCTACCTGCCGCTGTACGGCGCGCACCAGGGCCACAATGCCGCCCTTGCGATCGCCGCCGTCGAGTCGCTCATCGGGGGCGGCGAACAGGCGCTCGCGACCGACGTCGTCGCGGAGGGGCTCGCCGAGGTCACCTCGCCCGGCCGCCTGCAGCTCGTCGGCGTCGCACCCACCGTGCTCGTCGACAGCGCCCACAACCCGCACGGTGCCCGCTCCCTCGTGCAGGCGCTCGGCGACTCCTTCGACTTCGACGAGTGGGGCATCGTCCTCGGCGCGTTCGGAGACAAGGACGTCGCAGGGATCATCGACACGCTCGCTCCCGTCGCGGCGCATATCTTCGCGACCGCGCCCGATTCCGAGCGCGCCGCCGACGCCGACACGATCGCGGACATCGCGGAAGCCGCCGGCGCGCAGGTCACCGTGCACCCCGACCTCGCCGACGCGGCCGACGCCGCCCGGGAGTGGGCGTCGGGCTCCGACCGCCGCGCTGTCGTGATCGCCGGCAGCGTCGTGCTCGCGGGCCAGGCATTGCAGCTCGCAGCTGAAGAGGACTGGAAGGACGGGTGGCGCGCGTGAGCGACGACGCCACCGGGTCCTCGACGCCCCGCCGCGGGCGCCGCCCCCGCGGCGCCGCGGAGTCGCTTGCCGCCGTCGTGCTCGGCTTCGAGTCGATCATCGTGTTCCTCGGCGGGCTCGTCATCTATGGCCTCGGCACCCTGCCGGAGCAGATCCCCGACTGGTGGGGCGTGGTCGCCGGTTCCGTGCTGGCCGCCCTCATGATCGCGACGGTGGGTGTGCTGCGCCACCCCTGGGGCGTCGGCCTCGGCTGGCTGTGGCAGGTGCTCGTCGCACTCGGTGGCATCCTCGTTCCCGCCCTCCTCGTCGTCGCCGTCATTTTCGGAGCCATGTACGCATATGCGACGATCAAGGGCGGCGCACTCGACCGCCGCAACGCGGCACGTGCCGCCCAGAACGGAGACTGACATGCCCACGGAAGAGACCCTCGTCCTCGTGAAGCCCGACGGCGTCGCGCGCGGCCTCACCGGCGCGATCCTCGCCCGCATCGAGGCGAAGGGGTACGCACTCGTCGACATCAAGCTCGTCGAGCCCGAGCGCGACCTCCTCGCTCAGCACTACGCCGAGCACGAGGGCAAGCCCTTCTACGAGCCGCTGCTGGGGTTCATGCTGTCCGGCCCCGTCGTCGCGATCCGCCTCGCGGGCAACCGCGTCATCGAGGGCTTCCGCTCGCTTGCAGGGACGACCGACCCGACGACGGCCGCGCCCGGCACGATCCGCGGCGACTTCGGCCGCGACTGGGGTCAGAAGGTGCAGCAGAACCTCGTGCACGGCAGCGACAGCCCGGAGTCCGCCGCGCGCGAACTCGCGATCTGGTTCGCCTGATCGCGCTCAGAAGAGCGACGCGATGACGTCGAGGCGGAGTTGCGCGATGAGGGCGACGACCACATAGGTCACGAATGCCATGAGAGGCACCCACGGTGCCAGCGCCGCGCCGAACGCTCGGACGCCCGGCGAACGCGTGATCGTGCCGGACTTCAGCAGCTGTACCCAGACGGCGTAGAACGTCGGGATCGTGACCGCCCAGGTCACCATGCACCAGGGGCAGAGGGTGCCGAGCTCGAAGATGCTCTGACCGATCAGCCACAGGACGAAGCCGAACGCGAACGTGATGCCGGCGGCGAACGCCAGCCAGAACCACCGCGCGAAGCGGGCGCCGGCGAGCACCGCCATGCCGACGACGACCGGCGCCATCCATCCCGTGAGGCCGAGGATCGGGTTCGGGAATCCGAACACGCTGCCCTGCCACGAGTCGAGGTTCCGCGAGCACTGCACGAGCGGGCTGAAGTCGCACGACGCGGGGCCCGCGTCGGGATCGCCCAGCTTGTGGAACTTCTCGAGCGTCAGGGCGAAGGCGGCGATCCAGCCGATCACACCGGCGATCACCAGCCAGACGGCGAGCGTGCGGGGGCGGGTATCGACAGTGCGGGTCGGCATGCGGCGATTATGGCATCCGAATCCTATGCGTCTGCATAGTCGTGCGTGCGGGCGCGGATGCCGACGAGCAATCGTCGGAGGAAAGTGGAATAATGGATGCCGATGCCGCAGCGGCCGCGCCGCAGCGCATCACCGAAGACTTCGGGCGATGATCGCCCTTGCGCAGTACGAGCCCCGCCGGAGAGCGGGTGAGGCTGCAGACCGTATAGTTCGCGGAACCTCCGGACCGGAGCGAATCCGCCAGATCTGCCGGGCAGGCCCGCGGAGCCGCCCCCGAGGAGTACGCCAGAGATGGCCGATGAGAACAATGACACTTTTGACCCGGCATCCGATGACGCAGCGCAGCCGCTGACGTCGCAGCCGGACGCCTCGCCGCAGGAGGACGTCATCGCGGAAGCGGAGGCGATCGTCGCTGAAGAGGAGCAGGCGGATGCCGCCGCCGTCGCCGATGCGGAGAGCATCGTCGATGACGCCGTCGTCGCGGAGGAGGTCGCCGAAGAGGCGGTCGTCGCCGACGCCGCCGAGGTGGTGGCAGTGGAGACCGCCGCGGTCGACGCCGCCGAATCCATCGCAGAGGCGGCAGAGGCCGCAGCCGTCGCAGAGGTCGTGGCCGAGGCGGAGGTCGTGAAGGAGGCCGTCACCGCGGTGTCCCTCGGCCTCCTGCCCGCGGAGTTCGTCTCGCAGGTCTCGACGCAGCTCTTCTTCTACGCTCCCGAGGTCATCGCGCTCCCGGCGCGATTCGACGAGGACGATCGTGACGAGCAGGGCGAGCAGGGGATCGGACAGGGTTCGAGTTCGCGGCGCCGCAACCGCCGCCGCGGAGGCGGCGCGTCGGGGACCGACGGCGACGACGCACCCGTCTCAGAGCGTGGCGGTCGTCAGCCGCGCCAGCGCGCCGTCGAACTGATCACGGAGCCGCAGCGCATCAAGGGATCGACGCGCCTCGAGGCGAAGAAGCAGCGCCGCCGCGACGGGCGCGAGGCCGGGCGCCGGCGCACCGTCGTCACCGAGGCGGAGTTCCTCGCCCGTCGCGAGGCGGTCGACCGCGACATGATCGTGCGCTCGAAGAACGGGCGCATCCAGATCGCCGTCCTCGAGGACAACGTCCTCGTCGAGCACTACGTGGCGCGGAGCCAGGAGTCCTCTCTCATCGGCAACGTCTACCTCGGCCGCGTGCAGAACGTTCTGCCCTCCATGGAGGCCGCGTTCGTCGACATCGGGCGCGGTCGCAACGCCGTCCTGTACTCCGGTGAGGTCGACTGGGATGCCGTCGAGACCGGCAACCAGCCGCGCCGCATCGAATTGGCGCTGAAGTCCGGTGACCGCGTCCTCGTGCAGGTCACGAAGGACCCGGTCGGGCACAAGGGTGCGCGCCTCACGAGCCAGATCTCCCTCCCCGGCCGATACCTCGTGTACGTGCCCGGCGGCGCCATGAACGGCATCTCGCGGAAGCTCCCCGACACCGAGCGGGCGCGCCTCAAGCGGATCCTCAAGGAGGTGCTCCCGGAGTCGAGCGGCGTCATCGTCCGCACGGCCGCCGAGGGCGCGACCGAGGACCAGCTGACCCGCGACGTGCAGCGTCTCACGAGCCAGTGGGAGCACATCTCCCAGCAGGTCGAGACGCAGCAGGCGCCGTACCTCCTGCATTCCGAGCCCGACCTTCTCGTGAAGATCGTGCGGGATGTCTTCAACGAGGACTTCTCGAAGATGCTCATCCAGGGCGAGGACGCGTACCAGACCATCACGGCGTACCTCACGGGCGTCGCGCCCGACCTTCTCGAGCGCGTCGAGAAGTACGAGGACGAGCAGGACCCGTTCGAGCGCTACCGCGTGACGGAGCAGATCGAGAAGGCGCTCGACCGCAAGGTGTGGTTGCCCTCGGGCGGCTCGCTGGTCATCGACCGCACCGAGGCGATGACGGTCGTCGACGTCAACACGGGGAAGTTCGTCGGCTCCGGCGGAAACCTCGAGGAGACCGTCACGAAGAACAACCTCGAGGCGGCGGAAGAGATCGTCCGGCAACTGCGTCTGCGCGATATCGGCGGCATCATCGTCGTCGACTTCATCGACATGGTCCTCGAATCGAACCGCGATCTGGTGCTGCGTCGCCTCATCGAGTGCCTGAGCCGCGACCGGACGAAGCACCAGGTCGCCGAGGTCACGTCCCTCGGTCTCGTGCAGATGACCCGCAAGAAGCTCGGGCTCGGCCTCCTCGAGACGTTCAGCGAGCCGTGCGAGGTCTGTGCGGGCCGCGGCGTCATCGTCCACCACGACCCCGTCGTGAAGCACCGCTCGGCGGCCCCCGCGGGCAACGGGCAGTCCGGTCGCCGGTCGCGTTCGTCGTCCGGCGGCAACAGCGCCGGCGCGAACGGGAACGGCGCGAACGGCGGCACGCACGTGATCACGGAGGGCGCGAAGTCCGCTCTCGCCGCGATCGCCGCCTCGACGATCCACCACGATGCGGCGACGGATGAGGACGCGCCCGCGGTAGAGGCTGCCGACGTCGCCGCCGAGAAGCCCGCGGAGGCCCCGAAGAAGCCACGTCGCAAGCGTGGGGAGGGTCGCGGTGCACGTTCGGACAGGGCGGATGCCGCGGCATCCGGCGCTCCGAAGACCGAGAAGGACATGCTCCTCGACTCGGTGCTGAGCGCCCTGCCGGAGCCGAAGGCCCCCGGTCAGGGCCGCGGACGGCGCCGTGTGACGACCGCCGCGCTGAGCGGCACACCGGTCGTGGCGACGCCTCCCAGCGAAGAGTCCTAAGTGGTCTCGGGCGGCGCGGCCGGGTGAGTGTCCTTCCGGCCGCGGCGTTCGCGCGCTGTGACACGCAGCCCCGAGCCGATGAGACGGGTGACGAGTTCGTGACCGCTCACGTGTTCCGCACCCGCGGCGATGAGCCGGGCGAGCGCGTCCTCGGGGACGTCGTAGTGATCGAGGTCGAACGCGCGGCGCGGGATGCCCTGTGCCGCCGCGAAGGCGTGCAGTTCGTCGAGATCGCTGTCGCTCACGAGGTGCGCCCAGAGGCGCCCGTGCGCGGGCCAGCGGGCATCATCGACGAGAACAGCCATCGCCCCATCGTACGGAGCCGCGACACGCGCGCGGCGTGCTTTTGCCCGATCGACCGGCATCCGGTAAAGTAGTCCCTTGGTGCGTCGAGGTCCTGCCTCCGCACCGTGACTTTCCGTCTCTCCAGACGACAACCGGAGCCGAGCGCTCCACAGAAGAAACAAGGTGTGAAGTGGTTTACGCAGTTGTGCGCGCCGGCGGCCGGCAGGAAAAGGTCGAGGTCGGCACGGTCGTCGTGCTCGACCGCCAGAAGGCGAAGGTCGGCGAGAACATCGAGCTCGCCGCCGTGCTGTTCGTCGACGGCGACACCGTGACGACCGACGCCGACAAGCTCGCGAAGGTGACCGTCACCGCCGAGGTCCTCGGCGAGGAGCGCGGTCCCAAGATCGTGATCCAGAAGTTCAAGAACAAGACCGGCTACAAGAAGCGCCAGGGGCACCGTCAGGACCTCACGCGCGTCAAGATCACCGGCATCAAGTAAGTCTCGAAAGGCGCTGAGATGGCACACAAAAAGGGCGCAAGCTCTACCCGTAACGGTCGCGACTCCAACGCCCAGCGACTGGGCGTGAAGCGCTTCGGCGGCCAGAAGGTCCTCGCCGGCGAGATCCTCGTCCGCCAGCGCGGCACGCACTTCCACCCGGGCGCGAACGTCGGCCGCGGTGGCGACGACACGCTGTTCGCCCTTGAGGCCGGCGCGGTCGAGTTCGGCACGAAGGGCGGCCGCAAGGTCGTCAACATCGTCGCCGCTGCGGAGTGATCCGTCGCGCGAACGATCCACGGCACTGAGGTGAGGGGCGGGCTTCGGCTCGCCCCTCACTCATATCCGACGTCCATCTCAGAGGGAGAGCGAACGACATGGTCACTTTCGTCGACCGCGTGACGCTGCATCTGCGTGCGGGCAAGGGCGGCAACGGATGCGTCTCCGTCCGCCGCGAGAAGTTCAAGCCGCTCGCCGGCCCCGACGGCGGCAACGGCGGGCACGGCGGGGATGTCGTTTTGGTCGCCGACCCGCAGGTGACGACGCTCCTCTCCTACCACCACTCGCCGCACCGCCACGCCGGGAACGGCGGGTTCGGCATGGGCGACAACCGCTCGGGCGCGGCGGGGGAGAGCCTCGAACTCGGGGTTCCCGTCGGCACGGTCGTCAAGGACATCGACGGCACGACCCTCGCCGACCTCGTCGTGCCGGGCACGCGTTTCATCGCCGCTCCCGGCGGTCAGGGCGGCCTCGGCAACGCGGCGCTCGCGAACCCCAAGCGCAAGGCGCCGGGCTTCGCCCTGCTCGGCACGCCCGGTTTCGAGGGCGACGTCGTCCTCGAGCTGAAGACGGTCGCGGACGTCGCCCTCGTCGGGTTCCCCTCCGCCGGCAAGTCGAGCCTCATCGCCGCCGTGTCTGCGGCGCGGCCGAAGATCGCGGACTACCCGTTCACGACCCTGCACCCGAACCTGGGCGTCGTCCAGGCCGGTGACGTGCGCTTCACGGTCGCGGACGTGCCGGGCCTCATCGAGGGCGCGAGCGAGGGCAAGGGCCTCGGGCTCGAGTTCCTGCGCCACGTGGAGCGCTGCACCGCGCTCGTGCACGTGCTGGACTGCGCAACGCTCGAGCCGGGTCGCGATCCGCTGACCGACCTCGACATTATCCTCGAGGAGCTCGGCAACTACCCCGTGCCCGAGGGTCAGGTCCCGCTTCTCGAGCGCCCCCAGCTCGTCGCGCTCAACAAGGTCGACGTGCCCGAGGCGAAGGACCTCGCGGACCTCGTGCGGCCCGACCTCGAGGCGCGCGGGTATCGCGTGTTCGAGATCTCGACCGTGAGCCATGAGGGTCTGCGTCAGCTCACCTTCGCTCTCGCGGACATCGTCGCGCAGCACCGGGCCGACGAGGCCGCGGCCCCCGCGCCCGAGCGCGTCATCATCCGGCCCAAGGGCGCGGAGCGCGAGTTCTCGATCCGCGTCGAGGGCGGCACATACGGCGATGTGTTCCGGATCCTCGGTGACAAGCCCGTGCGCTGGGTGCAGCAGACGGACTTCCAGAACGAAGAGGCCGTGGGCTTCCTCGCCGACCGACTCGAGAAGCTCGGCGTCGAGGACGAGCTGTACCGCGCGGGTGCGGTCGCCGGCTCCACCGTCCTCATCGGTGAAGGCGACGCGGTCGTCTTCGACTGGCATCCGTCGCTCTCCTCCGCCGCGGAGCTCATGACGGCGCCGCGCGGCACCGACCCGCGACTGGACCTCAATCCGCGCCGGACGACGTCGCAGCGCCGCGAGCGGTACCACGAGCGCATGGATGCCAAGGCCGACGCCCGCGCAGAACTCGAGCAGGAGCGCCTGGCCGGAGTCGACGGCTGGGACGAGTGGGTGGAGGACGACGAGTCGTGACCATCGGGAACCGCGCCGAGCTGGCAACGGCTCGACGCATCGTGGTGAAGGTCGGATCGTCGTCGATCAGCGGCGAGAACGCGAGCAAGATCCAGAGCATCGTCGAGGCGCTCGCGTCGACGCACGCCCGCGGCGCCGAGGTCGTGCTCGTCTCGTCGGGCGCGATTGCGACGGGAATGCCGTACCTGTCCCTCGAGGAGCGGCCGGTAGACCTCGCGACGCAGCAGGCGGCAGCCGCCGTGGGCCAGAACGTCCTCATCTACCGTTACCAGGACTCGCTGCGCCCGTTCCGCATCGTCGCCGGTCAGGTGCTCCTCACCGCCGGCGACCTCGAGAACGCGACCCACCGCTCCAACGCCAAGCGCGCGATGGACCGGCTCCTCGGCCTTCGCATCCTCCCGATCGTCAACGAGAACGACACGGTGGCGACGCACGAGATCCGCTTCGGCGACAATGACCGGCTCGCGGCGCTCGTCGCCGAGCTGATTTCTGCGGACGCGCTCGTGCTGCTGAGCGACATCGAATGCCTGTACACGCGGCCGCCGAGCGAGCCGGGCGCGCTCCCGATCGACACCGTCGCGTTCGGCGACGACCTCGCCGGCTTCGAGTTCGGCGCCGGTGTCGTCAACAGTGTCGGCACAGGGGGCGCGGCGACGAAGGTCTCGGCCGCGCGGCTGGCCGCGGCTGCAGGCATCGGCGTGCTCGTCACGAGCGCCGACCTCGTGAACGAGGCGATGACCGGGGAGCACGTCGGCACCTGGTTCGCCCCCGATACACTGGCGAGATGACCTCCTCCGTGACCCTCACGGCGACGACCGCCCGCGAGCGCATGGAGCGCGCCAAGGCGGCGTCCCGCTCGATCGGCCTGCTCAGCGACTCCGAGAAGGCTGATGCTCTCACCGCGATCGCCGACGCTCTCGAGGCATCCGCGGCGCAGATCGTCGCGGCGAACGCCGAAGACCTGGCGCGGGGCGAGCGCGATGGGCTGTCGGCAGGCCTTCTCGACCGGCTGCGGCTCGACGAGGCGCGCGTCGCCGCCCTCGCCGCCGCCGTGCGCGATGTCGCAGAGCTGCCCGATCCCGTCGGCCGCGTTCTCGACGAGCGGACGCTTCCGAACGGTGTGGCCCTGCAGAAGGTGTCGGTGCCGTTCGGCGTGATCGGGTCGATCTACGAGGCGCGCCCGAATGTCACGGTCGACATCGCCGCACTGGCGCTGCGTTCGGGCAATGCCGTCGTCCTGCGCGGCGGGACCGCCGCCGAGTCGAGCAACGCGGCACTCGTCGGGGTGATGCGCGATGCCCTCGCCGCGCGCGGCATCGACCCCGAGGCCATCCAGACGGTCGACGAGTTCGGCCGTGACGGCGCCCACGCGCTCATGCAGGCCCGCGGACTCGTCGACGTGCTCGTACCGCGGGGGAGTGCGCAGCTCATCGAGACCGTCGTCACCCAGTCGTCCGTCCCCGTCATCGAAACCGGCGCCGGTGTCGTGCACATCGTGCTCGACTCGTCCGCGCCGCTGGAGTGGGCCGAGCAGATCGTCGTGAACGCCAAGGCGCAGCGCCCGAGCGTGTGCAACGCCGTCGAGACGGTGCTCGTCGTGCGGGATGCCGCCGACCGCCTCATCCCGCCGGTCGCAACGGCGCTGACGGATGCCGGCGTCACGATCCACGGCGACGACGAGGTGCGCCGACTCGTCGCGGACGCCGTGCCCGTCACCGACGAGGACTGGGCGACCGAGCACATGAGCCTCGACCTGTCGATGCGCGTCGTCGACGATCTCGACGAGGCCCTCGACCACATCCGCCGGTACTCGACGCAGCACACCGAGTCGATCATCACGACCGATGACGCGCACATCGAGCGATTCCTCGCCGAGGTCGATGCCGCCGTCGTGATGGCGAACACCTCGACGCGTTTCACCGACGGCGGCGAGTTCGGGTTCGGTGCGGAGGTCGGCATCTCGACGCAGAAGCTCCACGCGCGGGGGCCGATGGGCCTGCCCGAACTCACGAGCACGAAGTGGCTCGCGCGCGGCTCCGGGCAGATCCGCGCCTGAACCGCCTAAACTGAACCTACCGAACCGAACGGAGCCCGCATGACCCTCGCCACGATCGCCGCACTCGCCGCAGAGACGACCGAGCACCACGGCAACGTCCAGGCTGAGACGTTCGTCTACGGCGCGATCGCGTTCGTCGTCTTCATGGCGCTCCTGCTGGTCACCGTCTCCTTCCGCAACGTCGCCAACCGCCACTCGCACAAGGCGGAGGCGTACGCCAAGGCGCACCCCGTGGATCACGCTCAGGTGGGCCACGGTCACCACTGAGGCGCCCGAGATGGTTTCGGAGCGCACTGCGCGCATCGGGGTGATGGGCGGCACGTTCGACCCGATCCACCACGGTCACCTCGTCGCCGCGAGCGAGGTGGCGCAGTCGTTCGATCTCGACGAGGTCGTCTTCGTCCCTACGGGCATCCCGTATCAGAAGGACAAGGTCACCGAGAGCGAGCACCGCTACCTGATGACCGTCATCGCGACGGCATCCAACCCCCGCTTCACGGTGAGCCGGGTGGACATCGACCGTGACGGCCCGACGTACACGATCGACACGCTGCGTGATCTGAAGACGGCGCGGCCGGATGCCGAGCTGTTCTTCATCACGGGTGCGGACGCCATCGCGCAGATCATCGGATGGCGCGATCACGAGGAACTCTGGGATCTCGCGCACTTCGTCGCGGTGTCCCGACCCGGGCACGTCCTCAGCACCGAGGGCCTGCCGAGCGACGACGTCAGCCAGCTCGAGGTGCCCGCGCTGGCGATCTCTTCCACGGACTGCCGCGCGAGAGTTCGCGCGGGAAACCCCGTGTGGTACCTCGTCCCCGACGGCGTCGTCCAATACATTGCGAAGCACCACCTGTACCGGAGCGAGGCATGAGCACACCCGATCAGCCAGAAGCACCGCAGCTGACCCGTCGTCAGCTGCGCGAACTGCGCAACACCGCATCGAACCCGGTGATCACACCCGAAGACGCGGCCGAGGCCGCCGCAGAGGCCGCCGCGCTGGAGAACACCGCCGTCGTCGCGCCGCTGCCGCGCGCCGCGGAACCTGTCGTCGTCGCGGAGCAGCCGCCTGCCGCTGACGAGGTCGATCTCGACTCCCCGGCTCTCACACGCCGCGGTGCGCGGCGACAGGAGCGCCTGCGCACGGCATCCGTCCCCGTCGTCGGTGCCGATGACGCCGAGGAAGAGTACGCCGCCGAGGCGCCAGGCGCTGAGCCCGACGCCGGCGCCCCGGACCATCACGAGACTTCGGACGTCGACGCAGAACGGTCGGATGCCGCAGACGCCGCGCCGTCCGAGAGCGATTCCATCAGCGCCGACGCCCACGACGAGGTCATCGTCGCCGACGTCGACGAGGTCTCCGAGGAGGAGCTCGGGCAGGCCGTCATCGCGGACGTGCCGGGCTGGTCTGCGCCTGTCGCCGCGGCCGCCGCCGCCACTGGTCTGGACGAGCTCGTCACGGCTGCGACGGATGCTCCTGCGGAGGACGAAGAGCGCGCAGTGGTCGCCCCGACGTTCGGTTCCGGGCTGCTTGCGGGCGAGGGCGTGGAGATCGAGCTCCCGGCATCCTTCGACCAGCTGCTGACCCGCGGATCGGCGACGGTGGGATCGTCGGCAACCTCGAACGCGCTGATCCTCTCTCAGACGCCCGAGACGGGGTCGATCACGGCGCCCGTCACGGCGACGGGGGAGGTCCTCATCACGGGGATGTTCAACCTTCCCGAATCGCTGGGCTCGACCGGCACCGCGCACGGCTCGTCCGATGGTAAGGATCTCGACGCGCTGCTCGTCGACGGCGAACTGCCGCCCGCGTCATCTCCCACCCCGATCGCCGCGAGCGCGGCGATCAGCACGATCAAGAGCGACGACGACATCATCAAACCTCCGGCCCCCGAGAAGGGGAGCCGGCTCATGCTCGCTCTCGGCATCACCGCGGGGGCGCTCGCGCTCGCCCTCATCGGCGTGCTCATCGTTGCGCTCGTGACGGGAGCGATCGGATGACCGCCAGCGCACGCACAGAGGAACTCGTCCGCATCGCGGCCGCCGCAGCGGATGCCAAGGGCGCCGAGGACCTCGTCGCCTTCGACGTCTCCGACCCGTTGCCGCTCGTCGATGCGTTCCTCCTCGCCACCGGCACCAGCGAGCGCAATGTCGCCGCGATCGCCGACGCGATCGAGGAGGCCATGCTCGAGCAGGGGGTCAAGCGCCTGCGGCGCGAAGGCAAGGCCGAAGCACGGTGGATCCTGGTCGACTTCGGCGACCTCGTCGTGCACGTCTTCCACGAGCAGGAGCGTGTCTTCTACGGCCTCGAACGGCTGTGGAAGGACTGCCCGGTACTTCCCACGGGCATCCCGGCCGACGCGCCCGGATAGCGGTCGCGATTCGTGGCATCCCCTCGCGTGTAGTAGGATCGAAGGGTTGCCGCGAGAGCGGTGGCATCCCACACAATGGGCCTGTGGCGCAGCTGGTAGCGCACCTGCATGGCATGCAGGGGGTCAGGGGTTCGAGTCCCCTCAGGTCCACCGAATGAGTCGCGACAGCTGACCTTCACGAACGAGCCCGGCCATCGGCCGGGCTTTTCGCATTACCGCTTCAGTCGGTCGGGGGCGCGATCACTTGGTGCCTCTACCGGCCGACACGAGGAGGTCGGGGCGCGCGCGTTTCCTGTGTGAGTGCTGTATATCTGCTCGGGAAATCGATAGCGTCGGTCCCACGACGGGCCACCGCTCGCCGACGTTCTCGGATGGAGGTCGGAATGAAGTTCTTCCAACGCTTGGGCCGCTCGCTCATGCTTCCGGTGGCAGTGCTGCCGGTCGCCGCGATCCTGTCCGGCATCTCGTACTGGATCAGCAGCGCCGCGGGCGGAGCCAACACGTTCTCCGCGTTCGTCGGTGCCGCCGGCGGTGCACTGCTCGACAACATGCCGCTGTTGTTCGCGGTGGGTGTGTCCATCGGGATGGCGAACAAGACCGACGGGACGTCCGCCCTCGCAGGCCTCGTGTCCTGGCTCACGATCACGACGCTGCTGGCGCCCGCGACGGTCAAGAGCCTCATGGGCATCGCGAAGCTCGAGGAGGTGAACCCGGCTTTCGGCAAGGTGCAGAACGTCTTCGTCGGCATCATCGCGGGCCTCATCGGGGCGTGGTGCTACAACAAGTTCAAAGACACGAAGCTCCCCGATGCGCTCTCGTTCTTCTCCGGCAAGAGGTCCGTCGCCATCGTCACGGCGGGACTGTCGCTCGTCGTCGCCGTCGTCCTGATGTTCATCTGGCCCGTCGTCTACACCGGCCTCGTGACGTTCGGTGAGTGGATCTCCACGCTCGGGCCATTCGGTGCGGGTCTCTACGGCTTCTTCAACCGTCTGCTGATCCCGACAGGCCTTCACCACGCACTCAACTCCGTGTTCTGGTTCGATGTCGCGGGCATCAATGACCTCCCGAACTTCCTCAACGGTGCCAACGGCGACGGCGTGTACGGCGTCACCGGCCAGTACATGTCGGGCTTCTTCCCCGTGATGATGTTCGGCCTGCCGGGCGCGGCCCTCGCGATGTACATGACGGCCAAGACCAGCCGCAAGAAGGTGACCTACGGCATCATGCTGTCGGCCGCGGTGGCATCCTTCTTCGTCGGCGTGACGGAGCCGCTGGAGTTCGCCTTCATGTTCGTCGCACCCTGGCTGTACCTGATCCATGCGGTGTTCACCGGGATCTCGGTCGGCATCGCGGCACTGCTCCCGACCAGGCTCGGGTTCGGCTTCTCGGGCGGCTTCATCGACATGTTCCTTCAGTGGATGAACCCGCTCGCGCAGAACCCCTGGATCCTTCTGCTCATGGGCGTGGCCTGGTTCTTCATCTACTTCTTCACGTTCTACTTCGTCATCAAGCGCTTCAACCTGAAGACGCCGGGGCGCGAGGACGACGACGACGCGCAGGATGCCGACAATCTCGAGACCAGCCTGTCGGGCTACCACGGCACGGCGGAGAAGTTCATCGCCGCGCTCGGCGGCCGAGAGAACATCATCGACGTCGACAACTGCGCGACGCGCCTGCGGATGGAGATCGGAGACACCTCGAAGGTCGACGAGCACGCGCTCAAGCGCGCGGGTGCCGCGGGCACGATCAAGACCGGCGGGCACTCCGTGCAGGTCATCTACGGTCTCAACGTGCAGTTCGTGAAGGATGCCATGGACGACCTCATCTCGGGCCGCACGGCGAGGATCGAGGCGGCGCAGGCCGCCGGCGACCTACCCGCAGCCACGACGGCCACTACGACGCTCGCGCCGACCGCGACCACGCTGAGGCTCCGGCAGCCCGTCGAAGGACGCGTCCTGGCGCTCTCGGAGGTTCCCGACGCGATGTTCGCGGAGGGCACGATGGGGCCCGGCGTCGCGATCGACCCCACCGGCGACACGGTGGTGGCGCCGGCGGCCGGCACGGTGGCATCCGTCTTCCCGACGGGGCACGCGATCGGTCTCGCGCTCGATGACGGCACCGAGCTGCTCATCCACATCGGAATCGACACGGTCGGCCTCAAGGGCGACGGATTCGAGACCCTCGTGAAGGCGGGCGACCGCGTGAGCGCGGGGACAGCCCTCGTGCGATTCGACGCGGGAAAGATCCGCGCCGCGGGGCTCTCGACGGTGACCCCGGTCATCGTCCTGAACAACGAGCACGCGACGATCAGCTTCGACTGACGGGCGCGGTCTGCGCAGTCAACGGGCCGGGGCGATGAGCTCCGGCCCGTTGTTGCGGACGTTCCCGACGTCGCGTCCGACCTCGCGCATGGACAGCCCGTCGACGAGCTCTGGCGCGGCGTCGATCGTCGCATCCAGGAGGTCGCCGACGTTGTCGGTGGTCGGATCGAGCCACACGTCGGCGTAGTCGGCGTCGATGAACAGAGGCATCCGATCGTGGATCGAGCCGAGCTGCCCGGTCGCCGCGCGCGTCATGATGGTGAAGCTGAGCAGCCAGCGCGCCGGATCGTCATCGGACTTCGACGGATCCTTCCACCACTCGTAGAGGCCCGCGAACAACAGCGGCGCATCGTCAGCGGGATGCACGTAGTACGGCGTCTTCACGCCGCCTTCGGTGTGCCACTCGTAGTAGCCGGATGCCGGGATCACCGCGCGACGCTTCACGAGCGCCTGTCGGAACATCGGCTTGTCCTCCACCTCCTCGGCCCGCGCGTTGAACGCCTTCGACCCGATGGAAGGGTCCTTCGCCCACGCCGGGACGAGGCCCCACCGCGCGGCCTCGAGGCGACGCGTGGGCGGCTCGGTCTTGGCCGAGTCCAGCACGATCGCGACGCGGTCGGTCGGCGCGACGTTGTATGACGGCTCGGGCAGATCATCACCGACGAGATCGACGCGGAGCACCCCGACGAGCTCCGACCCACGCTCGGCCACCACGAATCGTCCGCACATGACGGCCAGCCTACGCGGGGCACCCGACGTTACTCAGTGGGCGCGGATGACGCCGACATCGGCGAGCCGGTCGAGGATGCCGGCGCCGTCCGAATCGGACACCCACGGCACATCGGCGGCGGAGTGGTCGTTGACCACCGTCCGACCGCCCGCCAGCACGGCCTCCGCCGTGGAAAGCCTCCGGATCGCGACGGCGGTGACGTGCTCGGGGAACTCGCTCGTGAAGGCCGTGTAGAGGTCGTCGTCGTGCTGACCGTCGTCACCGATCAGCATCCACTTGATCTTCGGGAACTCGCGGGCGAGGCGCCGCAGGTTCTCCTCCTTGTGCTCCCGACCGCTCCGGAACCACCGGTCGTGCGTCGGGCCCCAGTCGGTGAGCAGGAGCGCCCCCGGCGGGTAGAGGTGCCGCCGCAGGAACCGCTGCAGAGTCGGCGCGACGTTCCACGCACCCGTGGACAGGTAGATCACGGGCGCGCCGGGGTGATCGCGCACGAGGCGTTCGATCAGCACCGCCATGCCGGGCACAGGCTGTCGGGCGTGCTCGTCAACGACGAACGAGTTCCACGCGGCCACGAGGGGTCGGGGGAGAGCGGTGACCATGACGGTATCGTCGACGTCCGACACGAGACCGAAGTCGACGTCGGATGCCACGACGAACACCCGCGTCTCGAACGGTTCCGACTCTTCGACCGACATCGTGATGGACTGCCAGCCCGGGGGGAGCGTCGCGGGGAGCACCGTGTCGATCACACCACCGCGGTCCGCGACGACATCGTGCGAGACGCCGTCGATCGTGACCGTGACCTGCGCGTATCCCACCGGGACCGACGCGAACGCACGCCAGCCGCGCACGCTCGCATACTCACCGCGGTGCCGGGTCTTCAGGGGCGGCACGATCAGCACGCGCCCGAGCACGCGCACCCACTCCTCGGAACCGTAGCCGGGGTAGGCGGCCACGCTCGGACGGTGCCCGCGACCGCGGGCCCGCCGCTCGCGCCACGCGTGGAAGCGGTATTCGAGCCGGGCGATCCACAGCACCTTCGTGCGTGGCTCGGGTCGGTTTGGCATCGACTCAGTCTCCCACGCCCTCGCCCTCGTCCTCCACCGCCGCGGCGAGGTGACGGGCCTCGCTGCGGGTGATGAGACGCTTGGCGACGTAGGCGAGCACGAGGAAGACGACGATGATCGCGACGAAGATGTAGCCCGCGTAGTGCAGGCGGTCGGCGAGTTCGCGGTACGTGCCCGCGGCTGCTGCTCCGACACCGACGTAGGCGACCGCCCAGATCGTGCAGGCGGGCACCGTCCAGGCGATGAAGCGACGGTACGAGAACCCGCTCATGCCGACCGTGAGCGGCACGAGGGAGTGCAGCACCGGAAGGAAGCGGGAGAGGAAGATCGCCGGCCCGCCTCGGCGACGGAGGTAGAGCTCCGAGCGGGCCCAGTTGTGCTCGCCGATACGCGCGCCGAGCTTCGAGAAGCGGATGCGGGGGCCGAGCCAACGCCCGAGCCAGAAGCCGATCGTCTCGCCGAGGAGCGACCCCGCGATGACGGCGACGACGAGCCACGCGCCCTGGGCGAACGAGTCCACGGCGGTCGAGGCGATGATGACGACGGTGTCGCCCGGGACGATGAGCCCCACGAGCACGCTCGTCTCGAGCACCATCGCGATGCCGGCGAGCACGGTCCGCAGAACGGGGTCGACGCTCTGCACGGCATCCAGCAGCCACGTCAGGAACTCGTTCACCGCTCAAGCCTACGTTGCACGCGGCTACCCTGTTCGCATGCCCACCGGTCCGGTCTTCCAGCGCATCGCGTGGACCGATCCCGCGTCGCTGTTCCGCGCCGGTCCCGGGCGCTCCACGCACGCGATGTGGCTCGACGCGGGGGCCGACGCGACGGCCGGCTGGAGCTGGATGGGGGTGGGGGAGCCCGCTCAAGGGCTCCCGCACGACCTCACCCTGTCCTCGGGGCTGCCGCGCGTGGACGTACCAGGCGGCTTCGCTGGAGGGTGGGTCGGCTGGGCGACCTACGATGCGGCCGCACGGCGCGCGGGCGCGCCAGCACTCGACGACGGGTCCTCCGACGCGGCGATCCGTGTGCGGCGGGTGGTCGCGTTCGACCATGCGCGGCGCGAGGCCTGGGTCATCGCGGAGGACGGTGACCTCCACTCCGCGCTCGACGAAGTGACATCGTGGAGCGACGCCGCGCGGGCTGGCGAAGCCCCGGCATCCACCATGCGCCTCCGGTACGTCGCAGACGCCCGGCACACCCCGGAGGAGTACGCGGCGCTGATCGAGCACTGCCGCGATGCGATCCGAGCCGGGGATGCCTATCAGCTGTGCCTCACGACGCGGTTCACCGTCCCGTCGCAGGGCGCGGAACTCGACCCCGTCACGACCTACCTGCGGCTGCGGGCGAGCCTTCCGGCTCATCACGGAGGGTTCGTCCGCATCGGTGACCGCGCGCTGCTGAGTGCCAGCCCCGAGGTGTTCCTCCAGGTGCGGGGCGGCATCGTCCGCACGAGACCGATCAAGGGGACGCGCCCGCGAGGAGCGGACGAACCGGCGGATGCCGCGCTGCGCGACGAACTCGCGGACAGTGCCAAGGAGCGCGCCGAGAACGTCATGATCGTCGACCTCATGCGCAACGACCTGCAGCGCGTGTGCCTGCCGGGAACGGTCGCCGCCGAGCGGCTGCTCGAGGTGGAGAGCTATCCCGCCGTGCATCAACTCGTGAGCACCGTCGCCGGGCGGCTCCGACCCGCCGTCACCCTCGGCGATCTCCTCGACGCGGCATTCCCGGCCGGGAGCATGACGGGGGCGCCGAAGCTCTCGGCCATGACCATACTCCGCGGGCTCGAGGGCGCGCCGCGCGGCGTGTATGCCGGATGCTTCGGCTGGATCGGTGTCGACGGGCGGGCCGACTTCGCCATGACCATCCGCTCGATCATCGTCGAACCGGGCGGGGCGTACGTCGGCGCAGGCGGAGGCATCACCTGGCTCTCGCGAGCAGATGAAGAGGTGGCTGAGGTCGGGATCAAGGCGCGGGGCCCGCTCGCAGCGCTCGGCGCGACGCTGCCCGACGGCTGGTGAGCGCACGCGGACGCAGGCCGCCTGCAGGGGCGGTCCGATAGTCTTGAGGGGCGCGCTCTGCGTCATCTCCACCCGCACGATTGGCCACATCTCTCCATGAGCAGTTCCGTCGACTTCGTTCCCGCCGCCGGTAACGGCGCGCCCGACACGCACGCGATCCAGGAGAAGTGGCAGCGACTCTGGGCGGAGGCGGACCCGTTCCGCGCGGGCGGCGACGACGACACGCGCCCGCGCAAATACGTCCTCGCGATGTTCCCGTACCCCTCCGGCGACCTGCACATGGGGCACGCGGAGAACTACCTCTACTCCGACATCGTCGCCCGGTTCTGGCGCCACCGTGGATACAACGTGCTGAACCCGATCGGCTGGGACAGCTTCGGGCTGCCCGCCGAGAACGCCGCCATCAAGCGCGGCGCGGAGCCGCGCGCGTGGACGTACGAGAACATCGCGCAGCAGCGCGCCAGCATGCAGCAGTACGGCGTCTCGTTCGACTGGTCGCGCGTGCTGCACACGTCCGACCCCGACTACTACCGCTGGAACCAGTGGCTGTTCCAGAAGCTGCACGAGCGCGGGCTCGCGTATCGCAAGGAGAGCCCCGTCAACTGGTGCCCCTTCGACCAGACCGTGCTCGCGAACGAGCAGGTCGTCGACGGACGCTGCGAGCGGTGCGGTACCGAGGTCGTCAAGAAGAAGCTCACGCAGTGGTACTTCAAGATCACCGACTACGCCGACCGGCTGCTCGACGACCTGAACCAGCTGGAGGGGTTCTGGCCGCACAAGGTGCTGCAGATGCAGCGCAACTGGATCGGCCGCTCCGTCGGCGCTGACATCGACTTCGAGATCGAGGGCCGCGCGGAGAAGGTGACCGTCTTCTCGACGCGCCCCGACACGCTCCACGGCGCCACGTTCATGGTCGTCGCGCCCGACTCCGACCTCGCCGCCGAACTCGCCTCCGGGTCCTCGGCCGAGGTGCGGATGCGCTTCCAGGACTACCTCGAGACCGTGCAGAAGACGAGCGAGATCGAGCGGCAGACGGCTGACCGCCCGAAGACCGGCGTCTTCCTCGATCGGTTCGCGATCAACCCCATCAACGGGGAGCGACTGCCGATCTGGGCCGCCGACTACGTGCTGGCGGACTACGGTCACGGCGCAGTCATGGCCGTGCCGGCGCACGACCAGCGCGACCTCGACTTCGCCCGCGCCTTCGACCTGCCTGTCAAGGTCGTCGTCGACACGACGGCGCCCATCACGGGTGCGATCTCCGTGATCGAACTGGATGCCGAGGGTGTGCCGATCGATCCGGGCCCGCAGCTGGACGACATCGACCCGGCGCGCACCGGCATCGCCCTCACGGGCGAGGGCCGCCTCATCAACTCCGGCTCGCTCGACGGGCTGAGCAAGCGCAACGCGATCGCGCGCGCGATCGAAGAGCTCGAGGCATCCGGCAACGGTCGTGCGGCGAAGACGTTCCGTCTGCGCGACTGGCTGATCTCCCGTCAGCGCTTCTGGGGCACGCCGATCCCGATGATCCACACGGAAGACGGCCGCATCGTCCCCGTGCCGAGCGACCAGCTGCCCGTCGAGCTCCCCTCAGTGGAAGGGCTCGACCTCACCCCGAAGGGCACGTCGCCGCTCGGCGCCGCGACCGACTGGGTGACCACGGTCGACCCCGAGACCGGTGCTCCCGCGCGCCGCGACCCCGACACGATGGACACGTTCGTCGACAGCTCGTGGTACTTCCTCCGCTTCCTCTCGCCGGGAGATGCGACCGAGGCGTTCTCGTCGCGCCAGGCCGATCGCTGGGGTCCCGTCGACTTCTACATCGGCGGCGTCGAGCACGCCATCCTGCACCTGCTGTACGCCCGCTTCATCACGAAGGCCCTGTTCGACATGGGCCTCGTGGAGTTCACCGAGCCCTTCTCGAGCCTCATCAACCAGGGCATGGTGATCCTCGACGGCGCGAAGATGAGCAAGAGCAAGGGCAACCTCGTGCTCTTCCAGGAGGAGCTGAACGCGCACGGCGCCGACGCACTGCGGGTCGCCCTCGCCTTCGCCGGCCCGGTGGAGGACGACAAGGACTGGAACGACGTGTCGACGACCGGCGCGGCGAAGTTCCTCTCGCGTGCGCTGCGGATCGCGGGCGAGGTCTCAAGCAGCCCCGACGTCGTCTGGGCAGAGGGCGATACGGCGCTTCGCCGCGTGACACACCGCCTGTGGGCGGACGTGCAGGGGCTTGTCGAGCAGACGAAGTTCAACGTCGTCGTCGCGCGCCTCATGGAGCTCGTCAATGCGATCCGCAAGACGATCGACCAGGGTCCCGGCGCCGGCGACCCCGCCGTCCGCGAGGCGGCGGAGGCGCTCGCGCTGATCCTCGACCTGTTCGCCCCGCACACGGCGGAGGAGATGTGGGAACGTCTCGGCTACGAGCCGTTCGTGGGCCTCGCGACCTGGCGACAGGCGGATCCGACGCTCCTCGTGGAGGAGTCGGTGACGGCGGTCGTTCAGATCGACGGCAAGATGCGCGGGACGCTGACGGTGCCCGCACGCATCTCGCCCGAGGAACTCGAAGCGCTCGCTCGGGCCGACGAGAAGATCGTCCGATCCCTCGCGAGTCGTGAGATCGTCCGGGCCGTCGTGCGCGCGCCGAAGGTCGTCAGCTTCACGACGGCCTGACCCCCGGGCGTCGAAGCCCTCTCCACCGAGGGCCGTTCCCGGCATCCGTCCACGGATCGCTGTTTCGGCGCCACGCGCGCGCCCGCGGAGTGACACGGTGAGCGGGTGTCCGTCTCCACGCTCGAGGCTCCGACGCGGCGCCGGCTCGGCATCGGCGCCGCGATCGTGCTCGTGCTGGTCGCGGCGATCGTCGCGGTCGTCATCGGGCTCGTCCGTGGGGCGGGCTCGCCGGGCGCCGGGGATGGGATGGGGGAGCGCGTCGCGGTTGCGACGGATGCCGCGACGATGCCCTCGCTGTACGTCCACGTCTTCGGTGCCGTCGCCAGCCCCGGCCTCTACCGGCTGGAGGAGGGCGCGCGCGTCGTCGATGTGATCGCGGCCGCCGGCGGGTTCGCCGACGGTGCCGATCAGAGCTCGATCAACCTCGCGCGTCGCCTGACCGACGGGGAACAGCTCCGCGTGCCGCTCGTGGGTGAGGCTCCGCCAGCCGACGCTACGGGGACGTCGGCGGGCACCACGGCAGACGGGCGCGTGAACCTCAACACCGCGGATGCCGCGACGCTCGACACCCTGCCCCGCGTCGGCCCTGCCATCGCGCAACGCATCATCGAGTGGCGCGAGACGAACGGTGCGTTCACGAGCGTCGACGATCTCCTGTCGATCCCCGGCATCGGAGACAAGATGCTCTCGGCCCTGCGCGACCTGGTGACGGTGTGAGCGTCGATGTCACGGCTCGCGTCGACGGCGCACCGAGTCTCCGGCGCCTGCGACGGAGGGATGCCCGCCTCGTTCCGGTGGCGGGCGCGGCGTGGATAGCCGCTGCGGTGGCGACGCTGAACCCCGGCGGTGCCGGTGCGGCCGCGCTGGTGCTGTGGGCGGCGGCGCTGCTCGCGGTCCTCGTGGCCGTGCGCGCCCGGCAGCCGGCGCGGACATGGTGGGCGCGCGGAGCTGTCAGCGCGGCGATCGCCGCCGCCGTCTGCGTCCACGTCGCGGCAGCACTTCCCGCGCGCGAGGCGCTGGCAACGCTCGAGATCGACGGTGGCCGGTCGCTGACTCTCGACCTCCACATCGTCGGAAAGGTGGAGCCGAGCCCCGCCGGCGTCCGCTTCGATGCGCTCGTCACGCGCGTCGCGCGTGGAGACGACCCCGTCGGCGCCGTGGACTTTCCCGGCGGAGTTCCAGTCGTCGTGCGTTCCGCGCACACGTCCGCGGAGCTCGATCTCGGAGCCCGCATCAGGGTGACCGGCACCGCCTGGCGTGCCGATGCGGGGGATCGTGCCGTGCTCGTGGTCGATGCAGCGGCGGCCCCCGAGATGGTCGAGCCGCCCGCGGGCGTGCTCGCGGTCGCATCCGCCCTGCGGCAAGGACTCCTCGACGTGACATCCGGGCTGCCGCAACCCGGCGCCGGTCTCGTATCGGGGCTCGCGGTCGGCGACACGAGCGGGGTCGACGCGTCGCTGGATGCCGCGATGAAGGCATCCTCGCTGTCGCATCTCACCGCAGTGTCGGGGGCGAACTGCGCCCTCGTCGTCGCGGGCGCCTTTGGACTCGCGGCGCTCTGTCGCGCCCGTCGCGGTGTGCGTGTGGGGGCGGGAGTCACTGCCCTCGCCGGCTTCGTCGTGCTCGTGTCACCGGAACCGAGCGTCGTGCGCGCTGCCGCGATGGCTCTCATCGCGATGCTGGGCCTCCTCCTCGGTCGCCCCGGGGCGGGCCTGTCGCTGCTCGCGGCGGCAGCCACGGTGCTGCTCGTGCTCGACCCCTGGCTCGCGCTGTCACTCGGCTTCGCCCTCTCCGCCGTCGCCACCGGCGCGCTGCTCATCGGCGCCGGGCCGCTCGCCGACGGACTCGCGAGGTGGATGCCGCGGCCCCTCGCCCTCGCGATCTCCGTACCGCTCGCCGCTCAGCTCGCCTGTGGGCCGCTCATCGTCCTGATCGCGCCGCAGTTGTCGATGTACGGGGTGGTGGCGAACATGCTCGCCGCCCCGGCGGCGCCGCTCGGCACGATTCTGGGGCTCGCCGCCTGCTTCGGAGCCGGTGTGCCCTTGCTCGGCAGCGGGCTCGCGGCGCTGGCATGGCTGCCGGCGGCGTGGATCGCAGCGACCGCGACGACGCTCGCCGCGCTCCCCGGCGCAGTGACGCCCTGGCCGGAGGGCTGGGGCGGGTTCGCCGCACTCGCTGTTGTCGGGGCCGCCGTGGCCGCGCTCATCATCCCGGTTCGGCGACGCCTCCGTCTGCTCGCCACAGCGACCGTGTCCGTCACGGTCGCTGTGGCGCTCGCCTTCGGACCGGTCGGGAGCATCGTCGAGCGCACCGCGACCCCTTCCTCGTGGGCGATCGCCGCGTGCGACATCGGCCAGGGGGATGCCGTGCTCATCCGCTCGGCAGGGGCGATCGCACTCATCGACACGGGGCCGGACCCGGGCCTGCTTCGCTCGTGCCTCGATCGGCTCGGCGTGGCCCGCATCGACCTGCTCGTGCTCACCCACTTCGATCTCGACCACAGCGGCGGCGTCGACGCGCTCCGCGGCATCGTCGGCAGCGTCCTGCATGGTCCGGTCGACACCCCGGATGACCAGCGCCTGCTCGACGGGCTGTCCGCGGCCGGTGCGCGGGTCACTGAGGCCACCGTCGGAATGGGCGGTGCGCTCGGTGCTGCACGATGGCGTGTGCTCTGGCCACGAGCCGGGGCCCCGCCGGGGAACGACGCGAGCGTTGTCGTGGACATCCAGGGACCGGGCGTTCCGAGCGCGCTCTTCCTCGGCGATCTCTCCGCCGAGGGGCAGCGGGCGATGCGCTCGCGAGCGCTGATGCCGCTGTCGTACGCCGTCGTGAAGGTGTCCCATCACGGCAGCCGTGACCAGGACCCGGAGCTGTACCGCCGTATCCGGGCCGCGCTCGCGCTCATCTCCGTGGGGGAGAACACCTACGGCCATCCCCGTGCGGAGACCCTCGACATGCTTACCGCGCTCGGCACGCGGATCGCCCGCACCGACCTCGAAGGACTTCTGCTCGTCGGAGAGGACGACGGTGCGCTGCGGCTCTGGCACGAGCACGCTGCGACCTGATCGAGCGCCCCCGGCACCCCGGTCGTCGACCGGCCGGCGCCACCCCCGGTCGTTGACCGAGCGAAGCCCCCCGGTCGTTGACCGAGCGAAGCCCCCCGGTCGTTGACCGAGCGAAGCGAGTGGAAACGTCTCCCGCGCCGCCGTGTCGCGAAGCGAAGCGAGTGGAAACGTCCCGTGCACCGTGTCACGTTTCGACTCGCCGCTACGCGGCTCGCTCAACGCCCGGGGGCAGTTGGCCGTGTCAGCGGCGCCCGGGGCCGCCCGGTCGTATCGACGGTGCCCGGGGCCGCCCGGCCGTGTCGACGCCACCCCCGGTCGTTGACCGAGCGCAGCGAGTGGAAACGTCCCGTGCACCGTATCGCGTTTCGACTCGCCGCTGCGCGGCTCGCTCAACGCCCGGGGC
>MEEK01000013.1 GCA_001724425.1 Microbacterium sp. SCN 70-27 | reverse complement strand
CTCCTCACCGGTGAGCTCCAGCGGGGTCTTCGGGCGTCCAGTGCGCGGCATGCCCCATTCTACAACTAATCCAATGAATTACTGGCGCACGACACTAGCCGACTGTGAGCGCGGGGAGTTGCTCGGCTGTGCCGGTGACGATGAGCCGGAGATCAGCGTGTGTTTCGTCAATGTCCCAGTCGACAACGGCGCAACAGCTAGTCTCGGCTGCGACCAGTTCCCGCAGCCGGCGGGTGGAGCCGTCGAACTTGGCGAAGTGGATTGCTAGGCACGAGTCAGTGCGCTCGGTTTCCAACACGTATCACCGACGACGTCTTCGACGCCTCCTCAAGCGCCCTCATCATCGGCAACTAGCGACACAAAGCGATCACAGAACACCGCCAAAGAGCCCCGAACTCCACACTCGAGAAGGCCGCCGCCTTCTACGAAAACGTCGTCGGCCTCGAGCGTGCCCCGTTCTCCCCGCCGCACGCGGTCGTCTTCGCGACTCAGCCCGCCTTCGCGGTGCGCGACGCCGCACCGGGCGTCGATCTCGAGGCAGGCCCCCTGGGCCTCGGAGTCGCCCTGTGGCTGCATGACCCCGAGGCATCCGAGCGGCACACGGCGATGGCCGCCGCCGGGGCGACGATCCTGCAGGGCCCCTTCGAGGGCCCGTTCGGCGACACGTTCGTCTTCCAGGACCTCGACGGCTACGCGATCACGCTCCACTCGCGCACGACGCCCTGAGCGGACACCACGCGCGGCGGCCACGAGCGGCGCCGCGCGTGCGGATTGGCGCGCCCCGCACGCCCCTGGGAGACTGGATGCCATGACGACCGCACCGCTCCAGACGTTCGAGCCGGATGGCCGCGCCATCGCCTACATCGACGAGGGCACCGGTCCCGCCGTCATCCTCATCCCCGAGACGGGCCAGGACATCGCCTCGCTCGGCACGCTCGCCTCGATCCTCGTCGAGGAGGACTTCCGCGTCGTGCGGCTCGCGCCGCTCGATCCCGCCGCCGACCGGCACGACCTCGCGCGGACCGTCGTCGACATCATGGATGCCGTGGGGCTCGACCACTCCTGGATCGGCGGCCACGGGTTCGGCGGCACCGTCGCCCGGACGGTCCCCGCCGACCACCACGACCGCGTCAACGGCGTGCTCCTGCTCGCGCCGGAGCCCGCGGACATCCCCCTCGCGGACGACATCCCCGTGCTCGTCATCCACGGCACGGGCGACGAGGTCACTCCCCTCTCCGAGAGCGAGCGGCTCGTGGCATCCGCCCCCGCGCTCGCGAGCCTCAAGACGGTCGAGGGCGCGGGGCACCTGTTCCCTGCGACGCACCCGGGCGAGACCTCCTGGTTCATCGAGGACTACCTGGACTGGGACTGAGTTCCCCGGCGGTTCGCAGGTAGAGGCCCTACCCTCGACCCAACACCGCGATCCCGGGAGGCACCGATGCGCAGAACGCTCGGCGCGGCATCCGCCGCCGCACTCGCCCTCATGCTCGCGGCCTGCGCCTCCGGAGCGACGATGAGCGACCCCACCCCGACGCCTCCCGCGAGCACGCGTCCGCCGTTCCAGACGACGACACCCGGGCCCGTCGACCCGACGGGGACCCCCACCGACGTCCCGCCGGCGCGATGGGATGCCATCGTGGCCGACCTCTCGAGCCGCGGCGTCGCCGACGCACCCGCACTCGTCTCGGCGACCGCCGTCACCTTCAGCGACGGCTCGCTGGGTTGCGCGTCGCCCGGACAGTCGTACACACAGGCCCTCATCGACGGCATGCGCGTCGTCGTCACCGCGGGCGACAAGACGTACGACTACCGGTTCGGCACGGGCGACGACCCCGTCCTCTGCACCCGCTGAGCGGCATCCCGCACCGAGCGGACGGTCACCGAGCCATGGCGCGACGAGACCCGTGCCGCGCCGCGCCCACACACACCGAAGGGGCGGAACGCCCGCGCGTCCGCCCCTTCGGCTGGAATGGGTTACTTCACCTTCACCAGCAGCGCCTCACCGGCGCCCGACGGGTTGTCGAAGACGACGACCATCGTGCCCAACGGCTTCTGCGCGGCGACCTGCGCGGCGTTCACGGCGACGTCGACCGAGGCGGAGCCCCGTGACGGCACGTCGACGAACTGACCGTTGCTGATCGCGGGAGCGGTCGGGTCGTACGTCGCCCAGCCGTTCACCGAGTCCTTCCCGCCGTTGACGCTGGACGTCTGCACCGTGTAGTTGAACGCCCCCGTGATGCCGAGGTCGCTCGCGTACACCGGTAGCAGCAGCGTGCTCGAGTCGGTCGGGGACTGCGTCTGGAAACCGCTCGCCGCCGTCGCCCCGGTCTTCGCGTTGACGATGAACACCTCGGACAGGCCGTTGTTGTCCCCCGCACGCACGGCGCCGGAGTCCGCCGACAGCACGATCCAGTCGGCCTGACCGTCCCGGTCGGTGTCGAGGATCACGTCGTACTCGTTGCTTGCCGCGTTCGACCAGCGGTGGTGCATGTTGAGGGCGAACACCATCAGGTGATCCGACCCGTCGGCGAACGACTGCACACCGGCGGCACGGATGTCGTACCCCGTGTCGGGCAGGGTCCTCGCGATGTCCTTCCCGTTGGACAGGCCCCACGTGTACACATCGGCGCCGGCGGATGCCTGCGCACCGAAGATGTTCCACAGTGAGATCTTCTTCGTGGCATCCGTCACCTTCTGCTTGCCGGTGAACAGCGCCGAGGTCGGCGACGACACCGTGCTCGTCGAGCGCGGCACGAGCAGGTACGGCACGCGCAGCGTCGAGTCCTTCGCGGTCAGGGTGATGTCACCCGAGATCTCGTAGAACGTGAACTGGTCGCCCGCGACGACGGAGGTCGGGATGTCCTTGGCGGATGCCGTGACGCTCAGTAGCAGCTTGGCGGAGCTGCCCGGGCGCACCGTGATCGACTTCGTCGACAGGCTCACCTTCGCCTTCGCGGACTGCGCGGACGGCGACGTCGACACCTTGTAGGTGACCGACTTCGGACCGTCGTTGCGGACGGTGACCGTCTTGATCCCGGCGAACCCGAGCGGCGACTCCTGGAAGCCGAAGCTCAGCGCCGACTCGCGCGCCCAGCCGCTCTCCGTCCGGAATGCGTCGCCCGTCGCGGTGACGGTCGTCGCGACGGCCTGCGCCGCATCGACGAGACCCACGCCGCCGATCGTCAGGCTCTGCCCGGCGACCTTCTCGGGGTCGGCGGTCGAGACGACGGAGGCGGCGACCTGCGGAGCGCTCCACGAGGGGTGCGCCTGCACCGACAGCGCCGCGACGCCGGCGACGTGCGGTGCGGCCATCGACGTGCCCGACAGAGTCACCGCGCCGTTTCCGGAGCCGACCGCCGCCGAGACGATCGAGACACCGGGCGCCGCGACATCGGGGCTGATGGCACTGTCACCCGACCGGGGGCCGGACGAGGTGAACGAACCGTACCCGCGGAAGCCGGGGTTCGAGATCTGTGCGTCGGCGAAGGTCGCCGTCGCGCCGGTCGTGAACACGGGACCGTTCGACGAGCGGACGCCGAGGAACGGGATCGTGACGTTCGCGGGCTCGCCCGTGTCGGCGTTCTCCGTGATCGCGCCCTCGAACGGCGGCAGGTCGTTGCTGCTGTTCACCATGAGCGCCGCGGCCGCACCGGCCTCCTGCGCGTAGATGGCCTTCGCCACTCGCGCGCACGTGCCGCGCGTGGAGACCGCGAGCTGGTTCTGGCCCGGAGCGACGCCCGCCTTCGTGTACGCGGCGACGGAGCAGCCGAGCGCCTCGTTCTCGGGCGTCGCGGGGTCATCGACGAGGCGCACGACCGACAGCGTGCCGAGGCCCGCGACGGAGACGCCGTTGGCGTTGATGGCCTCGATGGGCTGACCGCCGACGGTGATCGTCGCGCCGGGGAAGCCCTCGGCGCTGTCGACGGCCGAGACGGCGATCACGCCGTCACCCGTCCCCGGCGACCCGGTGAGGTACGGGTTGTGGCCGGCGTTTCCGGCGGATGCCACGACCACGACGCCCGCGCCGACGGCGTTGGCCGCCGCGACGGCATCCGGGTCGTCACCGCGACCGAAGGAGGATCCGAGCGACATGTTCACGACGTCCATGCCGTTCTCGACGGCCCAGTCGAGGGCGGGGACGACCATGTCGGTCGAGCCGCCGCAGCCGAACACACGGATCGCGTAGAGGTCGGCCTTCGGCGCGACTCCCGGGCCGACGCGGAACGCGTTGCCCGGCGTCGTGCTGTCGTACGGCCCGGTGAACCCGGTGCCGTCGGCGAGGACGCCCGAGCCTCCGGCCGTGCCGGCGACGTGCGAGCCGTGACCCTGGCAGTCGAGCGGGTTGGAGTCCGGGTGCGGGACCGGCTGGTAGCTCGCGCTGCTGGGGTCCGCGTTGTACGAGTCGCCGACGAGGTCGATCCCGCCCTTGATGCGCGGGGCACCGGGCCCGAACAGCGCCGGGTCGGCAGGCTGGGTCTCGGCGGCATGCGCGGCCTCGTAGGCCGCCGCCGTTCCAGGACCGCCGAAGGTCGCGTGCGTGTAGTCGATGCCGGTGTCGATGATCGCGACCTTGACGCCCTGACCGGTGAATCCGGTGTTCTGCCAGACGGCCGGCAGACCGAGGTACGGCACCGAGACGGCGTTGTCGATCGAGTAGGTGCGGACCGGGTGGATCGCGACGACCCCGGGCAGCGACGCGACGGCGTCGACCTGGTCGGCGGGGACGGATGCCTGGAATCCGTTGTACGCGGACTGCATCTGCGCCTGGATCTCACCGCCCTTGCCCGTGATGGATCCCTTGATGGAGTCCTGTGCCTTCTTGAGCTTGTTCTTCACCGCGCTGCGTTCGCCCGTGCTGAGCTCCTGCCCGTTCTCCGCCTCCACGACGGCGACGGGGTCGCCCGTCATCTCGATCACGACCGTGACGCGACCGTCGGCGCCGATGGCCGCCGACGAGAAGGACGTGTCGATCGCGCCGCGTGAGGCTGCGGCACGGAACCGCGACGACGGGTCGTCGTCCGGGCTTGCCGCGAGGGCAGCGGAGGCGGGCAATGTCAGCGCGATGGCGCCGACGGCCGCGAGAATGCGTCGTCGCAAGAGGGATCCACCTTTCGAACAGGACTCACACCTCCGGGTGGGAGGTGACTGAAAGGAGGCTATGCATCTGCCGTACGCCGAGGGAACCTCGATGAGAACATCCTCATCGGGGAGCCGGGCGGAGGTCAGGCGATGCGGGTCCCCGGCGGCAGGGTGCGGGCGGGCGTACGCGTGCGCGTCCACGCCCACCACAGCAGCAGCGCGGCGAGCAAGACCTGGACACCGAGACCGACGAACCAGCTCGGCACGGTCGTGGCGATGATCTCCTCCGGGGTCGGCCCGCTCCGGTACTCGGCTCCGTCGAGATACTGCGGATCGCACTCGTCCCACGTGCTCTGCAGCTCCGGCGCCGACTGCGCTCCGCGGACGGCGGTCTTGATCCATCCGAACAGGTCGTCGGGGTTGCCGTGCCGGTCGAAGCTCGTCGGGGTGGCATCCGCGAGGATCACGAAGGGATTCGACGACAGCAGCCACCACACCCGGTCCGGGCGCGGCACGCGGTAGGTGTAGCTGTCCCACTCGCCGCAGACCATCTGGTCCGTGTCGCCGTAGCAGTCGTGGCCACCGTCCTTGCAGACGATCTCCCCGTTCGAGTTGTACTCGGCGGACCGGTTCTTCGACGTGAACTCGCTCCCCGCCGCCGTGCTCACGAGCCCGAATCCGATGACGGAGCCGACGGACAGCGCCGCGACGATGAGGTAGGTCACCGCGACGGAGAACAACGGACGCGCGAGGATGCCGGAGATCGCGACCCCGATCGCGGCGACGATCCCGACCTCGACGACGAGGACGACGAGCGAGGTCACGACGGCCCAGCCGTTGACGCCGCCCGCGAGGGTCGCGATCACGAGGAAAGGCACCGCCACCGCGGCGAAGGCGAGGCCGGTGATACATGCCGCGAGGAACTTGCCGAGGAGGATCTCGCCCGTCGTCGCGAGAGTGACCTGGAGGGGGGCGAGCGTCGCGGCGTCACGGTCGCCGTTGATGCTGTTGCCGCTCAGGGTCGGCGAGACGAGCAGGACGAGCAGGAGGGTGACGTACACGACGGCGGAGAACACCCCGGCACCGCCCGTCCCCCAACCGCCGAAGGCGAGGAACGACAGCAGCGTCACACCGATCAGCAGCAGGGCGAAGATGCCGAGCAGCACGTACCACGCGACGGTGCGCACCCGCTGGGTCAGTTCGAGGCGGGCGATCGTCCAGAGCCGTGCGCCGTTCACGAGCGGCCTCCTTCGAGGTCGAGGAACGTGTGTTCGAGAAGGCCCGTGGCCGCGGCGAACTCCGCGACGGGGAGCCCGGCACCGACGAGCGCGGCGAGGGCGGCGGCGGCCCCGGCATCCGTCTCGAACGAGACCAGCAGGTCGCGTCGGTCGATCGGGATGAGGGCCGCGTCGAGGCCGAGGACGCCCGCGACGGGGAGGACCGCGGCGCGGGCGTCGCGGTCGGCGAGACGGATGCGCCACGTGCGGCGGCGGCTCGCGGCCGCCGCGACGCGGTCGCTCGACACGGTCGCCCCGTCGACGAGGAACACCGCCTCGTCGACGACCTCTTCGAGTTCGGACAGGATGTGGCTCGAGATGAGGACCGTGCGCCCCTCGGCGGCGAGGCGGCGCAGGAGCACGCGAAGTTCGACGCGCGCCTGCGGGTCGAGCCCCGAGGCGGGCTCGTCGAGCAGGAGCACCTTCGGATCGTGGACGAGCGCGCGGGCAAGGCCGAGGCGCTGCTTCTGCCCGCGCGAGAAGACCCGCGCCGGGGCGTCGGCGAGGTTCGTGAGGCCCACCTCGTGGAGAAGGCGCGCCGCACCGGCGGCGGAGGTGGCGGCGTCGAGGTCGTAGAGGCGCCCCGTCGCGACGAGGGTCTCACGTGCCGTCAGCGACGACCAGGCGCCGAGGGCATCCGGCATCCATCCCGTGATCGCGCGGACGCCGGCGGGGTCGGTGATGGGGTCGATCCCGCCGATGCGGAGCGACCCGGCATCCGGTGCGAGAAGCGACGCGAGCATGAGGAGCAGCGTCGTCTTGCCCGACCCGTTCGGGCCGATGAGGCCGGTGACCGCGCCGGGGCGCGCTTCGAGGGTGACGTCGCGGACGGCGTGGACATTCCCGAAGGAACGGCGCACGCCGGTGGCGAGGATGCCGGGGGACTCCATGACCCCACACTATGGCGCCGGGGCGCCGGAGCCCAGGATCGGCCTTGCGCCGGCGGCGGAATGTCAGCGGAAGAACGCGACGCCGAGGTCCGGATGATCGACGAAGACGCCGTCGACACCGGCATCCGCGATGATCTGCCATTCGCTCTCGTAGTCGCCGAACGCCGCCTTGCCGCGCCCCGTGCGGAACTGCGCGACGAGGAAGGCGTTCTCGGGGCGGCACGTCCATGTGAAGGCTCGCAGGCCCCGCGCGTGGGCGTCGGCGACGATCGAGGAGGGCCCGGCCGTGCGTCCGCGGCGGTCCGGCGCGAGGATCATCCGCTTGTCGACGCTGATCCCGTCGACGACGCCGACGAGCGCGTCGAGGCCCGCAGGGGCGATCTGGTCCGCGTAGGTCGGGGCCGCGGCGCCGTGCGCGGCGACGAGGTCGAAGGCGCGCCCCTCCGCCTCGACGAGGTAGATGTAGGTGCCGCGGATGCCTCGGGAGCGGAGGGCCGCCAGCACGGTCGACTCGAACGACTCGATGTACAGGGGAAGCTCTCCCCCGCCCCAGCGCGCCGTGCGCAGCTCGTCGGCGATCGACCCGGCCACGTCGTAGCCGAGCCCCGCGAAGTAGGTGGCGTGCTTGATCTCGAGGACGACGCCGATCTCGCGCCCCTGGTCGAGGGATGCCTGACGCACGATGTCGAGGACGTCGCGCAGGCGCAGCGGCGGCTGCGCGTCGTCGAAGCTCGCGCTGCGCGGACGGAGCTTCGGGAGTCGCTCGCGACAGCGGAGCGTGGAGAGCTCGGCCCACGTGAAGTCCTCGGTGAACCAGCCGGTCATCTCGACGCCGTCGATCGTCTTCGTGGTGCGCCGGCCGGCGAACTCCGGGCGGGTCTCGACATCGGTCGTGCCGCTGATCTCGTTCTCGTGCCGGACGACGGCGACCCCGTCCCGCGTCCAGACGACGTCCGGCTCGACGGCATCCACCCCGAGCGCGAGCGCCAGGTCGTACGACGAGCGGGTGTGCTCGGGACGATACCCCGGAGCACCGCGATGACCGATCACGAGCGGACGACGACGCGGCATGCCTCCAGGCTATCGAGGCGGGAGCGCTGAGACTCTCAAAGCGGCCTCACAGCACGAGACCAGCGCCGTGTCCCGCACCCGCGATACGCTGGGGGAACGCGGGATCGCCCCGCGCCTCTTGCATTGGAGTGAGACCACCATGGCCTCGAGCAGCAATCCCGCATTCGCCAACCCCGCGTTCCAAGAGCAGCGCCCCGGGCTGACCCCGCCCGCTGCCCAGACCCAGACCTCCGCCGCGTCCGCGCAGGCCGTCGACGCCGCCGTCCACGCCCAGCTGGAAGGCGCGTTCGCCGCGCCCGCGGCGAGCTCCGCCGACACCGGCCGGATGACGGTGGAGGACACCGTCATGAAGACGATCGGCCTGTTCGCGATCCTCCTCGTCACCGCGGTGGCGGGATGGATCTGGACGATGTCGCCGGTGACCGCGGCGAACCCCGTCCCGACGATGATGCCGTGGATCATCGGCGCCTTGGGCGGCTTCGTCCTCGCGATGATCATCACGTTCACGTCGCGGAAGACCGTGCGCCCGGGCCTCATCTTCGCCTATGCGGCGTTCGAGGGTCTGTTCATCGGCGGCATCTCGGCGTTCTTCGAGTTCATCTGGCCCGGCATCGTCGTCCAGGCGACGATCGCGACCCTCTCGGTCGTCGGCGTGACCCTCGCCCTGTTCGCGAGCGGCAAGATCCGCGCATCCGCGAAGGCCACCAAGATCTTCCTGATCGCGATGGTCGGCTACCTCGTGTTCTCGCTCGTGAACGTCATGCTGATGCTCTTCAACGTCCCGATCGCCGGTGGAGCCTTCGGCCTGCTGAGCAACAAGGTCGCGGGAATCCCGCTGGGTCTCATCATCGGCGTTCTCGTCGTGATCATGGCCGCGTACTCGCTCGTGCTCGACTTCGACTCGATCCAGCAGGGCGTGCGCAACGGCGCCCCCCGCCAGTACGGCTGGCTCGGCGCGTTCGGCCTCATGGTCACGATCGTGTGGCTGTACGTCGAGATCCTGCGCATCATCGCGATCCTCCGCGGCAACAACTGACGCGCGACACCGCGCGTTCTCGAAGGCCCGTCCCCTCCCGGGGCGGGCCTTCGTCGTTCCCACCTCGTCGCGTCCACCCGTCCGTCGCAGACTCCCCGCTCCGGCCGGGACGGAGGTGAGACGACGGATGCCGGGGCGCGCGGCCCCGGCATCCGTCAGGTCACTCCCACTCGATGGTGCCGGGAGGCTTGGAGGTCACGTCGAGGACGACCCGATTGACGTCGCGGACCTCGTTGGTGATGCGGTTGGAGATCTTCGACAGCACGTCGTACGGCAGGCGCGTCCAGTCAGCGGTCATCGCATCCTCCGACGACACCGGACGCAGCACGATCGGATGCCCGTACGTGCGGCCGTCCCCCTGCACACCCACCGACCGGACATCGGCGAGGAGCACGACGGGGCACTGCCAGATCTCGCCGTCGAGGCCGGCGCGAGTCAGCTCTTCGCGCGCGATGGCATCGGCGTCACGCAGGATCTCGAGGCGAGCAGCGGTGACCTCACCCACGATCCGGATGCCGAGGCCGGGGCCCGGAAACGGCTGCCGCCCGACGATCGCCTCGGGGAGGCCCAGCTCACGGCCGATCGCGCGCACCTCGTCCTTGAAGAGGGTGCGCAACGGCTCCACGAGCTCGAACTGCAGGTCTTCGGGGAGGCCCCCGACGTTGTGGTGGCTCTTGATGTTCGCCGTCCCGGTGCCGCCGCCGGACTCCACGACGTCGGGATACAGTGTGCCCTGCACGAGGAACCGGATCGGGTCGCCCTCGGCGGCGGCCTCGGCGATGAGGTCCTGCTGCACCTTCTCGAACGCGCGGATGAACTCGCGCCCGATGATCTTGCGCTTCTGCTCCGGGTCGCTCACGCCCGCGAGCGCGTCGAGGAACGTCTCGCGCGCATCGACCGTGATGAGTCGGACGCCGGTGGATGCCACGTAGTCGTTCTCCACCTGCTCGCGCTCGCCCTTGCGAAGGAGCCCGTGGTCGATGAACACAGCGACGAGCTGGTCGCCGACCGCCTCATGCACGAGCGCCGTCGACACGGCCGAGTCGACGCCGCCGGACAGCGCCGACAGCACGCGGCCCGAGCCGACCTGCTCGCGGATGCGGGCGACCTGCTCGGCGATGACGTTGCCGCTGTTCCAGTCGGCGGGAAGACCCGCCGCCTTGTGCAGGAAGTTGACGATGACGTCCTGGCCGTAGTCCGAGTGCTTGACCTCCGGATGCCACTGCACACCGTAGAAGCACTTCTCCGCGTTCCCGAACGCGGCCACGGGCGTCGCGGACGTCGACGCGAGCACCTCGAACCCGTCGGGCGCGGTCGCGACCTGGTCGCCGTGGCTCATCCACACGTTCTGCTCGGCCGGCTGGCCGCCCAGCAGCACGCCGCCGTCGCCCGTGAGCGAGGCATCCGTCGCGCCGTACTCACGCAGCCCCGTGTTCGCGACCTCGCCGCCGAGCTGCTGCGCCATGACCTGGAAGCCGTAGCAGATGCCGAGGGTCGGGATGCCGAGGCGCAGGATGCCCTCGTCGAGCGACGGCGCGCCCTCTTCGTAGACGGACGACGGGCCGCCGGAGAGGATGAGCGCGACCGGGTTCTTCGCCTCGATCTCGGCCGCCGTCGCGGTGTGCGGGACGATCTCGCTGTAGACCCCGGCCTCACGCACGCGCCGAGCGATCAGCTGGGCGTACTGGGCACCGAAGTCGACGACGAGGACGGGACGCTGGGCGGTCTCGGTCTGGGTGGTCACCGCTTGTTCTCCGTGGGGATCTCGTGGGTCAAAGATGAGCGTTCGGCGCGGGCGTGGAGTTCGTCGGCTTCGCGCTCGGCGAGGTAGGCCTTCACGTCGCGCGCGACGCGCACCTCCATGAAGAACGACAGCAGCGGCACGATGCCGCCGAGGGCGAGGAGCACGAAGCGCGTGAAGTTCCAGCGCATGAGGCTCCACATGCGGAAGCACGCGAAGAGGTAGACGACGTAGAACCAGCCGTGCGCGACGAGGATGCCGAGCGACAGGTTGAGTCCGTCCCCTGTCGATTCCAGTCCACCCGCAGTCTCCATGACGGGTGCGAACCAGAGGAATCCGCCCGAACCGCCGAGGAAGAGCTCGTAGTGCAGGACGTACTTGACGACCATCTCGGTGCACAAGAGGAGCAGCATGACGCCCGTGATGACCGACGCGATCTGGTAGAACTTCAGCGCACCGCGGATCGCCGGGAAGGTGGCGAGCTTGGGCTGGGGCATGGGTTCGAGTCTAGTCGGCGCCGGGCTGGGGGCCGTCGGCGTCTTCGAGCGCCTCGACCTCCTTCTGCCAGGCATCCTTCGCCAGGCGGTACCACATGTAGAAGGCGAAGCCGGCGAAGATCGCCCACTCGACGGCGTAGAAGATGTTGAGCCAGTTGACGTTCGACCCCTCGCTGGGCGCAGGCGAGTCGATGGCGACGAGGCCCGTGTCCTTCAGCAGCCCGGCGACGGCGTCCACACCGTCTGCGACGAGATAGGGCCGGTAGACGTTGAGCTCGGCCACGTCGTGCCAGCGGCCGAGGAGTCCGGCGGGCGACATGCGGGTCATCTCGGTCGCGGGCGCCCCGCGCGGGGGCACGGCGGGTCCCTCGTCGGAGATCAGGCGACCGGTCAGCGCGATCCTCCCGTCGGTCGCCAGAGCGAGCCGGGATGCCGCGGCATCCGCCAGTTCGCGGTCAGCCGTCCAGCCGATCGCGACGGCGAGCGACGTCGGGTCCGGAACATCCTCCGTGGGCGGCACCCGCAGCTGGCCGGTGACCCAGTAGCCCTTCTCGCCGTCGTTGAAGCGCGACGAGACGACGAGGAAGTCCTCCGCCACGAACGAGCCCGAGACGCTCACGCGCTGGCCGACGAGCGGCTCGGGCAGATTCTCACCCGGGGCTGCGACATCCGCGATCGGGCGGATGTTCTCCGTCGCACCGGGGGGCGGCGGGCTCGTGTCGACGGCACGCGAGAGCTGCCACTGCCCGAGCCATGCGAACACGCCCGCGACGAGGAGCGCGAACGCGAGCATGCCGATCCACCACGGGCGGAGCATCACTTCGCGCAGGGTCGGGGGGAACACCTCCGCCCGCTCGCCGCCGCCGCCGCGCGGCGACGGCCCGCCCGAGGTCGCCGCGCCTGCCGAAGGGTCGTCCACCGACATCAGTTCGCGGCGTACGGCGCGACGACGACCTCGACGCGCTGGAACTCCTTGAGGTCCGAGTAGCCGGTCGTCGCCATGGACTTCTTGAGGGCGCCGATCAGGTTCGCGGTCCCGTTCGCGACGGGCGCAGGTCCGTACAGCACCTGTTCGAGCGGGCCGACCTGCTCGACCTCGACCCGCTTGCCGCGGGGAAGCTTGGAGTGATGCGCCTCGGGGCCCCAGTGATGGCCACGACCCGGCGCATCGGTCGAACGCGCGAGCGCGACGCCGAGCATGACGGCATCCGCTCCCATCGCGAGCGCCTTCACGATGTCGCCCGACGTGCCGACACCGCCGTCGGCGATGACGTGCACGTAGCGACCGCCCGACTCGTCGAGGTAGTCGCGGCGCGCGCCGGCGACGTCCGCGACGGCGGTCGCCATGGGTGCGTGGATGCCGAGGGTCGCCCGCGTCGTCGACGCCGCTCCCCCGCCGAATCCGACGAGGACGCCGGCGGCACCCGTGCGCATGAGGTGGAGCGCCGCCGTATACGTGGAGGCGCCGCCGACGATGACGGGGACGTCGAGGTCGTAGATGAACTTCTTGAGGTTGAGAGGCGCGGCATCCGACGACACGTGCTCGGCCGAGACGGTCGTCCCGCGGATGACGAACAGGTCCACGCCTGCGGCGACGACGGTCTCGTACAGCTCCTGCGTGCGCTGCGGCGTGAGCGCGCCCGCGACGGTGACGCCGCCCGCGCGGATCTCGGCGAGGCGGTCGCGCACGAGCTCGGGCTTGATGGGCTCGGCGTACAGCTCCTGCATGCGGCGGGTCGCCTCGGTGGCCGGCAGCGACGCGATCTCGGCGAGGAGCGGCTCCGGGTCGTCGTAGCGGGTCCACACGCCCTCGAGATCGAGCACGCCGAGGCCGCCGAGCTGACCCAGCATGATGGCCGTCGTCGGGCTCATGACAGAGTCCATCGGCGCGCCGAGCACGGGGATCTCAAACCCGAAGGCGTCGATCGACCAGGCCGTCGACACGTCCTCCGGGTTGCGGGTGCGCCGTGAGGGCACGACCGCGATGTCGTCGAACGCATACGCGCGGCGGGCGCGCTTGGCGCGGCCGAGCTCGATCTCCATGCTCACCCCCTCAGCCTACCCGCGTGCCCTCGCCACCCGCTTCTCGTCCCACACGGGCTCGTCGCTCTCCACCACCCGGCCGTCGGAGCCGAACACGATGAAGCGGTCGAACGAGCGCGCGAACCAGCGATCGTGCGTGACCGCGAGCACGGTCCCCTCGAACCGGCGCAGCGCGTCTTCGAGCGCCTCCGCCGAGACGAGGTCGAGGTTGTCGGTCGGCTCGTCGAGGAGGAGCAGTGTCGCGCCGGAGAGCTCGAGCAGCAGCACCTGGAAGCGCGCCTGCTGACCGCCCGACAGGCTGTCGAAGGTCTGCTCCGCCTGACGCACGAGCCCGTAGCGGTCGAGGGCCGAGCTGGCCGCATCACGAGGCATCCCCGGCCGTCGATCGTCGCCGCGGTGGAGGACGTCGAGGAGCGAGCGCCCGGTGTACTCCGGATGCCGGTGGGTCTGCGCGAACCAGCCGGGCGTCACGCGCGCGCCGAGGACGGCGCGCCCCGTGTGCGCGACCGGTTCGAGTGCCGCGCCCACTTCGGTGACGTGGCCGAGCAGGCCGTCCGGATCGGTGCCGCCGCGGGCGAGGAGCCGCAGGAAGTGGGACTTGCCCGATCCGTTCGATCCGAGGACGGCGACGCGGTCGCCGAACCAGACGTCGAGGTCGAACGGCTGCATGAGTCCCACGAGTTCGAGCCGTTCGGCGACGACGGCGCGCTTGCCGGTGCGCGCTCCGCGCAACCGCAGGTCGAGATCCTGCGCGGGCGGACGCTCCTCGGGCGGACCCGCCTCCTCGAAGCGGCGGAGCCGGGTCTGGGCGGCGCGGTAGCGCGAGGCGAACTCGTCGCTCGCGGCGGCTTTGGCCTTCATGTCCGCGACGAAGCGGATGAGCTTCGCGTGCTGCTCGTCCCAGCGCCGGCGGAGCTCGTCGAGGCGGGCCATCCGGTCTTCCCGCGCCGCGTGGTATGTGCCGAAGCCGCCGCCGTGCACCCACGCGGTGCTCCCCGCGCCGCCCGCCTCGAGCGTCACGATCCGATCCGCGGCCCGCGCGAGCAGCTCGCGATCGTGCGAGACGAGCAGCACCGTCTTCGGCGTCTCGCGCAGCCGCTCCTCGAGCCAGCGCTTGCCGGGCACGTCGAGGTAGTTGTCGGGCTCATCGAGGAGCAGCACCTGGTCGGGGCCGCGCAGCAGCGCCTCCAGCGCGAGCCGCTTCTGCTCGCCGCCCGACAGGGTTCCGAGGTCTCGGTACCGCGCCCGCGCGAAGGGGATGCCGAGGGCCGCGACCGTGCACGTGTCCCACACCGTCTCGTACTCGTATCCGCCCGCTTCCGCGTAGTCGGCGAGCGCGGCGGCATACCGCATCTGGGTGTCGAGGTCGTCGTGCTCGATGATCGCCGCCTCGGCATCCTCGAGCTCTCGAGCGGCGGCGCCGACGCGCGCCGGGGCGACGGCGATCAGCAGGTCGTGCACGGTCTGGTCCGCGTCGCCGTGACCGATGAACTGGTCCATGACGCCGAGTCCGCCGTCGATCGTGACGACTCCCGATCGCGGGGCGAGCTCGCCCCGGATGATCCGCAAGAGCGTCGTCTTGCCGGCGCCGTTCTGCCCGATGAGCGCGGTCGTCTTGCCCTCCGCGACACGGAAGGTCACCTCGTCGAGCAGGGGTCGCCCGTCGGGCAGGACGAACGAGACGGCGGCGATGTCGATGTGCCCCACGGCGGATCCTTCCGCCCCGGCCGCGTCGCAGGCGCGGAGCCGACCAGCTTATCCGACCGGGCCCGACTCGGTGTCTCCGCCCGGCGCGGCGTCGCCTCCCGCTGCACCGCTGTCGGCCGCGGCGCGCGGCCCGCGCGACCAGCGTCGCAGGAGCAGAACGCTGACGGGCCCGCTCAGGAAGAAGGCGAAGAACGCGTACGATCCGAACCACGGCGAGGCGGCGACGGTGATCGCACCGCAGACGATGGCGGCGATCCCGCCGGCGGCAGCGGCGGAGCGGTGCGCGTAGGCATCCGGGTCCATCAGGTGCCCTCCGCGCGCGGCCGCCCAACGCCACGAGAGGTGTCCGAAGAGGGCGACCAGGAAGAAGTCGATCGGCAGCAGCATCCGGCCGGCGTAGAAGCTGTTGAACTCCGAGTTGAGCGCCGTCGCGAACGGGATCAGCACGACGAACAGCAGCCGCGCGTTGTTGAGCCACAGCAGGGTCGTGTCGATCGTGCGGATGTCGCGGAACTGACGCAGGTGGATGATCCACATGGCACTCAGCAGCGCGAAGCTGATCCCGAACGCCATGAGGTTCGGCCAGAGCGCACCGAGCGCCGCCCACAGCTGCCCGTCGCTGCGGATCTCGCCGAACGAGGTCGTGGTCAGATCGAGCACGAGGAGGGTCGCCGCGATCGCGAACACGGCGTCGGTGTAGGCCTCGGTCCGCGTCACGCCCGGATCGTGCGCACCCGCGTCGGCCGGCTTTCGTCTCACGGTCGCCAGGTTAGCGCGCCCGGGTTCGCGGCGGGGCCCCGCGCACGGGCGCCGGCGCCGCTCGCGCTCTTCCCGCGCGCTGTCACCCCGCGAACTCCGCAGATTGTGACCTACTCCGCACCGGGCGCCATGATCGGGTGCGGAGTACGTGGCATCCTGCGGAGTTCGTCGGATGCCTCACACAACGGATCACCGCGCGCACCCGGCCTCCCCCGGCCACGCCCCGCCCGGCGACATCCCAGCGCGCCGCACCGGCGTGTTCCGCGCGCTCACGCGCGAGCGTGCAACCCGGCGGCGAGCGCGCGGCGGATGGTCCGCTCGACGCCGGGCCAGTCGTGCACCACCTGCGCGTACGAGAACCGCAGCACGGTGTAGCCGCGCAGGCGCAATTCGGCGTCGTGGGCGATGTCCTTCGTGCGCTGCGCCGACGACGAGTGGTGCGCCCAGCCGTCGATCTGCAGGACGAGCCACTCGCCGACGAGGGCGTCGACGCGCCTTCCGGCGAGGACCGCCTGCTGCCGCACCTTCACACGAAGCCGCCGGAGCGGGCGACACATGAGCACCTCGAGCCCCGAGTCGGCGAGTCCCGTGATCTCCGTGGCGAGCTCGCGGGCAGCGTGCGACGGCCAGCGGATCGCGCGCAGTGCCTCCGGCGAGAGCTGCTCGACGCGGGCGGCCGACTCCCAGAGCACATGCGCGACCGCGGGAGGTTGACACACCGCGATGTGGGCGAGGGCGTCCTCGACCGTCGCAACCAGCGCCCTGCCGACGGGAGCTATCGGCTGCGTCCAGTGGGCTACGCCGGTCCACGGCATCCGCGGGCCCGTCGACCCGGGTGGAAAGTGCAGGTGCACGGCGTCGTCGGCACCCTCCGGCATCCACCATCCGCGGTGCCGTGCGAACGTCGTGCACGTGATCCGCCCGCCCCACTGCGCCGCCGTGCGGAGCTCGTCCGGGGCATCCGGCGACACGAACCACGCGCGGCGGAACACGTCCACCTCACCCGCGTGCACGGCCGCCCGCAGGTGGGTGTCGCGATAGCCCTCGTCGCGCAGCTGTTCGCGATGCGCCGCCGCACCGCGCAGGCGCTCTGTGACGGGAAGCAGGTGCATACACGGCATCCTGCCGCGCCACGGGCTCTCGGATGCCTCCGCGAACCCGCTCTCGTGGACAACTCCCGCCCGGCCCTGCCTGGGGAGGAGGCGATGAACCCCGCAGAAAGTGACGAACTCCGCACCCGATCGCGGGAACGGGTGCGGAGTTCGTGTGATTCTGCGGAGTTCGCGCGGCGCCCGTGGGTGCCCGCGCCCCGCCCGCGCGGCTACTTCTTGTAGTTGGGCGCCTCGACCACGATCTGCACGTCGTGCGGGTGGCTCTCCTTGAGCCCCGCCGCGGTGATGCGCACGAACTTGCCGCGGGCCTTCAGCTCCGCGATCGTGCGCGCTCCGACGTAGAACATCGACTGACGGAGGCCCCCGACGAGCTGGTAGGCCACCGCCGAAACCGGTCCGCGGTAGGCGACCTGGCCCTCGATGCCTTCGGGGATCAGCTTGTCGTCCGAGGGGATGTCGGCCTGGAAGTAGCGGTCCTTGGAGTACGACGTCTTCTTGCCGCGCGTCTGCATCGCACCCAGCGACCCCATCCCGCGGTAGAGCTTGAACTGCTTGCCGCCCTGGAAGACGATCTCGCCCGGCGACTCGTCCGTACCCGCCAGAAGCGACCCGAGCATGACCGAGTCGGCGCCCGCGACGAGCGCCTTCGCGATGTCGCCGGAATACTGCAGACCGCCGTCGGCGATGATCGGGATGCCTGCGTCGCGCGCCGCCTGGTAGGCCTCCCAGATCGCGCTCACCTGCGGCACGCCGACGCCCGCGACGACGCGGGTCGTGCAGATCGAGCCCGGGCCGACGCCGACCTTCACGGCATCCACTCCGGCGTCGATGAGCGCCTGCGCGCCCTCGCGGGTCGCGATGTTGCCGCCGATCACGTCGATGTGCGCGAACGACTCGTCGGCCTTCAGTCGCTGCACCATGTCGATGACGCCCTGGGACTGCCCGTTGGCGGTGTCGACGACGATGACGTCGACACCCGCGTCGCGAAGCGCCTCGGCACGCTCCCACGCGTCGCCGAAGAAGCCGATCGCCGCGCCGACGCGCAGTCGCCCCTGGTCGTCCTTCGTCGCGAGCGGGTACTTCTCGCTCTTGTCGAAGTCCTTGATCGTGATGAGACCGGCGAGCTTGCCGTCGTCGTCGATGAGGGGGAGCTTCTCGACGCGGTGCCGCGCGAACAGTGCGATGACCTCGCCCGCGGCGATCCCCACCCGACCGGTGACGAGGCCTTCGCTCGTCATAACATCGCGGACCTTCGTCGTCTGCCGCTCGAAGCCCGACACGAAGCGCATGTCGCGGTTCGTGATGATGCCGACGAGGCGCCCTTCGCCGTCGACGACCGGCAGACCCGAGATGCGGTACTGGGCGCAGAGGCTGTCGACCTCCTCGATCGTCGCGTCGGGGGTCGTCGTGATGGGGTCGGTGATCATGCCCGACTCGCTGCGCTTGACCTGGTCGACCATCGCGGCCTGGTCGGCGATCGCGAGGTTCCGGTGGATGATGCCCAGGCCGCCCTCGCGCGCCATGGCGATCGCCATGCGCGACTCGCTCACGGTGTCCATCGCCGCCGACACGAGCGGCGTCGCGACCGTGATGCGGCGGGTGACGCGCGACGACGTGTCGGCCTCGGAGGGGATGACGTCCGTGTGTCCCGGGAGCAGCAGCACGTCGTCATAGGTCAGTCCGACGAATCCGAACGGGTCGTTGTGCTCCACGTGTTCTCCCTGCTGGACGGCATCCCTGAGCGTGTGTACAAGTGTAAGTCGCGCACGGGGGCCGCCTATTCCTGGCTTGTGATCCCCGCGCATGTGCGCGCGCGGACGAACGAGCGAAGACACACGAAACACGCGGCAGGGAGGCGGAAACAATCCCGACACATTACGCTCGTAGCGTCGTTGATCACTGTCGATGCGACCGCATCACCCGTTTGGTGCGCTGGACTGGAGGATCCTTTGAGACCCATGACCGTCACCGCGCGGAATCCACTGAGGTGGTTCGTGCTCGTCCTCGGCGCACTGCTGGCCGCGTCGGCGCTGTTGCTGAGTTCGGGCGGTGCGGCCTTCGCCGCCGCCCCCGACACGCCCGGTGGCGATCAGGAGAAGACCCCCTATTACTTCGGCGGTGTGATCACCAACGCCGAGCAGCCCGTGCCGGACGTGACCGTGAAGGTCACCGGCAACGGCTTCGAGGCCGAGACGGTGACCGATGCCGCCGGAAAGTGGCGCCTGTACGTCCCCGAGAAGAACACGTTCACCCTCATCATCGATGAGTCGACCCTCCCCGACGGCGTCATCGTCGACCCGTCGCATCTGCCGGAGGGTCTGCAGCCGAAGCAGGGGTCGACGGGCGAGTTCGAAGTGGAGTTCGGCCTCACGAACACGAAGATCGTGAACCTCTTCCTCGGCGCCGGCGAACGCGTCACGCAATCCTTCGGCGACCAGCTGCTCGTCCGCATCATCAACGGACTGAACTTCGGCCTGCTCCTCGCTCTCGCCTCGATGGGAGCGGCCCTCATCTACGGCACGACGGGCCTGTCGAACTTCGCCCATGGCGAGATGGTGACCCTCGGCGGTCTCGTCGCACTGGTCGCGACGTCCTCGTGGGCCCTGCCGCTGTGGGCCGCGCTCATCATCGCCGTCGGTGCCGGCGCGGTGCTCGGCTGGGCGATGGATGCCGCGCTGTGGCGCCCGCTCAGAAGACGGGGCCTCGGCGTCGTCCAGCTCATGATCGTGAGCATCGGCCTGTCCCTCGCGCTGCGGTACATCTACCAGTTCTTCATCGGCGGCAAGACGTACCAGCTGCCGGGCGCGAGCCCGACGCCGATCGACATCGGCCCGATCCAGCTCTCCTACATCGACCTCATCTCGATGGGGGTCAGCATCGTCATCATCCTCGCGGTCGCCTACTTCCTGTTGCGCACGCGGATCGGCAAGGCGACGCGCGCGATCTCCGACAACCCGCAGCTCGCCGCGGCATCCGGCATCAACGTCGACCGGATCATCCGGATCGTGTGGATCATCGCCGGCACGCTCGCGGGGATCTCCGGCATCCTCTGGGCCTACTTCCGCCCCGGCGTCACCTGGAACATGGGCACGCAGATGCTGCTGCTGATCTTCGCCGCGATCACCCTCGGCGGACTCGGAACGGCGTTCGGAGCACTGCTCGGCTCCCTCATCGTCGGTCTCGTCGTCGAGGTGTCGACGCTCTGGATCCCGTCCGACCTCAAGTACGCCGGAGCCCTGGTCGTTCTGATTCTCATCCTGCTCGTGAGACCCCAGGGTCTGCTCGGTCGCAAAGAAAGGCTCGGGTGATCGCCATGGATTGGGGTTCCATCATCTCCAACACGCTCAGCTATCTGCTGAGCCCGGTGACGATCGCCTACGCCCTCGCGGCGACCGGCCTCGCTGTGCACTTCGGCTACGCGGGCCTGCTGAACTTCGGCATGGCGGGCTTCATGGCCCTCGGTGCGTACGGCTACGCGATCTCCATTCTGACCTTCGGACTGCCGTGGTGGCTCGCGATGCTCGTCGGGCTCGTGCTCGCCGCCCTGTTCGCGTTCCTCCTCGGCATCCCGACGCTGCGACTGCGTGCTGACTACCTGGCCATCGTGACGATCGCGGCGGCGGAGATCGTGCGACTGCTGTTCACGACGCAGGTCTTCGACGAGTGGACCAACTCCGCCGACGGACTCGGCAACTACAACGGCAGCTTCCAGTCGGCGAACCCCTTCCCGAACCTCCCCGACGGTGGGCGATACGGGTGGGGCCCGTGGCAGTTCTCGGCCCAGCAGCTCTGGGTCGTCGTGTTCGGGCTCATCCTGCTCGCGGTGTCGCTGTTCGTCGTCTGGGCGCTCATGCGAAGCCCGTGGGGCCGCGTGCTCAAGGGCATCCGTGAAGACGAGGATGCCGTGCGCTCGCTCGGCAAGAACGTGTTCGCGTACAAGATGCAGGCCCTCATCGTCGGTGGTGTCATCGGCGCCCTCGGCGGCATCGTCTACGTCCTGCCGTCGGCCGTCATCCCGTCGAGCTACACGACGGCGCTCACCTTCTTCCTGTGGACGATCCTCCTGCTCGGCGGCGCGTCGACGATCTTCGGACCGTCGCTCGGTGCGGTGCTGTTCTGGATGGTCATGGCCCTCCTCGGAAACCTCCTGCCGGAGATGGCGAAGGCCGGGTGGCTGCCGATGACCGACATCCAGGCGGGAACGCTCCGCTACATCCTCGTGGGAGCCTCGCTGATGCTCCTCGTGATCTTCAGGCCGCAGGGCATCCTCGGCGACAAGAGGGAGATGACCTTTGTCAAGTGATCAGAACCCCGCAGGCGACGTGACGGCTCCCGTCACCGGATCGATCCCCCGCCCCAAGGCGACCGGGCTCGCGAAGGGCGCCGCGGTGCCCGGCGTCGCCAAGACCGACCCGATCATGGTGATCGACGGCGTCACGCGCCGCTTCGGCGGGCTCACGGCGGTCGACGTGGAGCACCTCGAGATCCCGCGGAACGCCATCACGGCCCTCATCGGCCCGAACGGCGCGGGAAAGACGACGCTGTTCAACCTGCTGTGCGGCTTCGACAAGCCGAACACCGGGTCGTGGTCGTACGACGGCAAGAGCCTCGCCGGCATCCCCGCCTTCAAGGTCGCGCGGATGGGCCAGGTGCGCACGTTCCAGCTCACGAAGGCGCTGTCGCTGCTGACCGTGCTCGAGAACATGAAGCTCGGCGCGCCGGGGCAGCGCGGTGAGAAGTTCTGGCAGGCCTTCGTCCCGACCGTCTGGCGCGACCAGGAGAAGGCCAACGAGATCAAGGCGCGCGGGCTGCTGCAGCGGTTCAAGCTGGATGCCAAGGAGAACGATTTCGCGGCCTCCCTGTCGGGCGGTCAGCGGAAGCTCCTCGAGATGGCGCGCGCTCTCATGAGCGATCCGAACCTCGTGATGCTCGATGAGCCGATGGCCGGCGTCAACCCGGCACTCACGCAGTCGCTCCTCGACCACATCCTGGACCTCAAGGACCTCGGGGTGACCGTGCTGTTCGTCGAGCACGACATGCACATGGTCCGCCACATCGCCGACTGGGTCGTCGTGATGGCCGAGGGCAAGGTGGTCGCCGAAGGCCCGCCGGACACGGTCATGGAGGACCAGGCCGTCATCGACGCGTACCTCGGGAGCCATCAGGACGTCGACCTCGGCGTCGTGACCGGCCGCATCGAGGGCGAACTGGACGAGTCGGCGCAGGAGCTCCTCGAAGAGATCCAGGAAGACGAGGCGTCGGCGATCGCCGACGCCGAGGAGGAGAACAAGTGACCACTCCCGCTGCGGCACCGGCTGCCGCCCCCGCCTCCTCGGACGACGTCGTCGTCGAAGTCCGCGACCTCACCGCCGGCTACCTCCCCGGCATCAACATCATCAACGGCGCGAACCTCATCGCCCGCAAGGGCGAGCTGATCGGCATCATCGGGCCGAACGGCGCCGGAAAGTCCACGCTGCTGAAGTCGATCTTCGGGCTCGTCAAGGTGCGCGGCGGCATCATCACCGTCAACGGCGAGTCGATCGTCGGGCTGAAGGCCGACAAGCTCGTGCAGCGCGGCGTCGCCTTCGTGCCGCAGACGAACAACGTGTTCCCGTCGCTGTCGATCGAGGAGAACCTGCAGATGGGCCTCTTCCAGAACCCGAAGATCTACGCGGAACGACTCGAGTTCGTCACGGGGATCTTTGCGGAGCTCGGCAAGCGCCTGAAGCAGCGGGCGGGGTCGCTCTCGGGCGGCGAGCGCCAGATGGTCGCGATGAGCCGTGCGCTCATGATGGACCCGTCCGTGCTGCTGCTCGACGAACCGTCCGCAGGCCTGTCGCCCGTGCGGCAGGACGATGCGTTCATCCGCGTCTCCGACATCAACAAGGCCGGTGTGACGACGATCATGGTCGAGCAGAACGCCCGCCGCTGCCTGCAGATCTGCGACCGCGGATACGTCCTGGATCAGGGGCGCGACGCCCACGAGGGGACGGGGCGCGAGCTGCTCAACGACCCGCAGGTCATCGGCCTGTACCTCGGCACGCTCGGCACCGAAGACGCGCACTGAGCGCTGAGCGCGCCGGCTCGATCGAGCCGGCGCGCACAGCGCTCATGCCACTGCCTCCCGACACATAAGGGAAGGGCCCCGGATCTCTCCGGGGCCCTTCTTCTTGCCGCGACGCTCAGCGAGTGTCGATGCGGGTGTGCATGTTGTCGGCACCGTACTGGAAGATGCCGATGGATGCCTGGGTCGGGTCACCGGCGTCATCGAAGGTGATTGGGCCGGAGTAGCCGTCGTAGTCCGCGACACCGCCGCCGAGGATGATGTCGGCGCACTTCGCGAACGAGGTGCACTTCTCACCCTTGCCGGAGCCGCCAGAGACCTCCTGGAGCTTTCCGGCGATGTCGGCACCGGTGGTCGACTGTGCGGTCAGCGAGGCCAGCGCGAGCAGCACGACGGCGTCGTACGACTCGGCCGCGTACGAGTAGTCCTCGAGCGGGGGGTTGTTGGCCTTCGTCCATGCCGCGTTGAGGCGGTCCTTGAAGTCGTCCTCGAGCACCGGTCCGGGCGTCGTGCCCTTCGCACCCTCGAGCGAGACCGAGACGGTGCTGCCCCACTGCTTCAGGTTGCCGTCGACGAGGTAGAAGTTCTTCGCCGGGATGCCTGCGTTCACGAGGAGCGGAGCGATGGTCGAGAACTGGTCGAACGTGACGAGCACGACCGCGTCGGGCTTCGCCGCCGCGATCGTCGCGACCTGTGCGTCGAACGAGCTGTCGCCGTCGTTGTATGAGGCCTCGGCCACGACGGTGCCGCCGGTGGATTCGAAGACCTTCTTCACAACGCCGTAGAGGCCGGTGCCGTAGGCGTCGTTCTGGTAGATGATGCCGATGTTCTTGTGACCGTCCTCGGCGACCAGGTTGCCGAGCACCTCACCCTGGAGCAGGTCGCTCGGAGCGGTGCGCCAGTACAGGCCCTTGTCGTCCCACGTCGTGAAGTCGGGCGACGTGTTCGCCGGCGAGAAGGTGATGATCCCGGCCGCGACGTTGGAGTCGAGGAAGAGCTTCGTCACACCGGATGCCGCCGCGCCGATCATCGCCGAGACCCCGGCGTTCTGGAGCTTCGGCACCGTCGTCTCGAAGGCCTTGTTGTCGGCGTCGCCGGAGTCGCCGGGCGTGAAGTCGATCGTGATGCCCTTCGCGGCCTCGTTGACCTCGTTGACCGCGAGCAGGACGCCGGCCTCCTCGGGCGGCCCGAGGAAGGCGAGGCTGCCGGTCTGGGGCAGCACGCTGCCGATCTTGAGGGTCAGGTCCTCGGCCGGGGCATCGCTCTTGGTCGGCTCCGCCGCCCCCCCGCCGGCGCAGCCGGCGAGGAGGACCGCGCTGACAGCGGCGATCGCGATCGCGCCCACCGCCTTGCCGGCTCCTGAACGTGTGAAGACGCTCATATTGCTCCTTGGTGTCGTGGCACGGGCCCGGGGGCCCGCGTCCGGGTTGTGACAAACCTAATGCGCGGTCGGCGTCGCGAATGTTGCGATGCGTTAACGGTGTGAAACAGATCGATCACGGTGCGATAACGCGGCATCCACGACGAGATGTCACACGAGGTCGGTCACATCCGATGCCGCGCGGGAGCGACGCGCATGCCGCAGCGAGTCCACAGACAGGATGACGAGCGCCACCCAGACGAGCCCGAAGCCGATCCACCGCTCGAGCGGCATCGGCTCATGCAGGAGCCACCAGCCCGTCAGGAACTGCAGGATCGGCGCGACGAACTGGAGCAGCCCGATGACGGTCAGGGGCGCGCGCCGCGCTCCCGCGGCGAAGAGGAGCAGCGGCACCGCGGTGACGACGCCTGCCATCGGCACGAGCGCCGTGTGCCACGCGCCCTGCGTCCCCCAGACGATGCCGGTCGTCGAGGCGACGACGATGAGCTGCCCGATGGCGATGGGCGTGAGCCACAGCGATTCGAGGGTGAGTCCGCTGATGGCATCCACGCGCGGCCCGATCTGCTTCTTCACGAGCCCATAGGTGCCGAAGCTCGCCGCGAGGGTCAGGGCGATCCACGGGAACGATCCGTAGGCGACGACGATGACGAGGACGGCGACCACCGCGATCGCGATCGCGACCCACTGCCCGGGGCGCAGTCGCTCACCGAGTACGAGCACTCCGAGGAGCACCGTGACGATGGGGTTGATGAAGTAGCCGAGGCTCCCCTCGATGACGTGTCCCGTCAGGATGCCGATGAGGAACACCTGCCAGTTGACATAGATGAGAAGGCCCGCGATCACCGTCCAGAAGACGAGGCGACGATCGCGCAGGATCGCGAACAGCTTTCCCCACGTCCTCGTCACCGTGAGGAGGACGGCGCAGAACAGCAGAGAGAAGAGGATCCGCCAGACGACGATCTCCCACGGGCCGACGGGAGCCAGCAGCAGGAAGTAGAGGGGCAGGAACCCCCACAGGAAGTACGCGGCGAAGGCGTAGACCCCGCCGACGCGCTCTTCGCGGGCGGACTCGTCGGGTGTCATGGGTCCGAGCCTAGAACGGTCATGACACCGCGGGGGTCGCGACGCCTGCCATTTCGCGTCGGATCACCGCCACGCCGCGCCCGCAGCATCCACCACGCCCGCCCCGGCCGCCCGTGGGAACGACGAAGGGCCCGGATGCCGAGGCATCCGGACCCTTCAGGTCTGCGGTGTCGCAGGCGCCGTCTCAGCGGACGACGACCGCCAGCACGTCGCGAGCCGACAGGACGAGGTACTCGTCGGCGCCGAACTTCACCTCGGTGCCGCCGTACTTCGAGTAGATGACGCGGTCGCCGACGGCGACGTCGAGCGGCACACGGTTGCCGTTGTCGTCGATGCGGCCGGGGCCCACCGCCACGACCTCGCCCTCCTGGGGCTTCTCCTTGGCGGTGTCGGGGATGACGAGCCCGCTGGACGTGACCTGCTCGGCCTCGACCTGCTTGATGACGATGCGATCCTCGAGCGGCTTGATGGAAACCGACACGGTTCACCTCTTTCTGGTGCGGCGCACGGCCGCGGTCACGGAAAAGACTGATTAGCACCCGAGGGGTCGGAGTGCTAACCGCAAGTCTAGGGCGCCGTTGGCACTCGTGCAACGCGAGTGCCAGTTCGTGTGACGCACGGCGTCGTTCGCCGGGCCGTGGCAGGCTGGCTCCATGGACCGCGCCGAACTCGATGCCCTCCTCACCCCCGAGGGGCTGCGGCTCGTCGACGAAGCGGGCGCGATCGATTCGACGGATGCCGTGGCATCCGCCGTGTCGCGCTTGCGCGCCGCCGGTCACTCCCCGCAACTGGTCTCGGCGGTCGTCGGCCAGGCGCGCCTGCGCACCCGCGCGCGGCAGAAGTTCGGGGCGTTCGCCGATCGCATGCTGTTCACCCGCGCCGGCCTCGAACAGGCGACCCGCCTCGAGGTCGGGGCGCGCCACGCAGGGCGTTTCCGCGATGCCGGCGTAACCCGGGTCGCCGACCTCGGGTGCGGGATCGGCGGCGACGCGCTCGCGCTCGCCGGGATCGGACTCGACGTGCTCGCTGTCGACGCCGACGAGATCACGTCGGCGCTCGCGGCCTACAACCTCGCACCGTTCGGGGACGGCGTCTCCGTACGCAGCAGTCGCGCCGAGGACGTCGACCTCACCGGGATCGACGCCGTGTGGCTCGACCCCGCGCGGCGCACCGCGGGCCACGGCGAGACGACCCGCGTCGGTGCGGACGACTGGTCACCCCCGCTCGACTGGGTGTTCGGCCTGTCGGCGCGCCTGCCGGCCGGGATCAAGCTCGGGCCGGCCTTCGACCGCTCGCTCATCCCCGACGACGCCGAGGCGCAGTGGATCTCCGTCGACGGGTCGACGATCGAGCTCGTCGTATGGACCGGCATCCTCGCGCGCCCCGGCGTGCGGCGGGCGGCCCTCGTCATCCGCGGCGGGCAGGCGGCGGAGCTCGTGGCATCCGGCGATGCGCCCGACGCGCCCGTGCGCGGCCTCGGCGCATACCTGCACGAACCCGAGGGCGCCGTCATCCGGGCGCGACTCATCGGCGAGGTCGCCCGCACGATCGGCGCCGGGATGCTCGATCAGCGCATCGCGTACCTGACGTCGGATGCCCCGGCATCCAGCCCGTTCGTGCAGACCTTCCGCGTGCGCGAGCAGCTGCCGAACGACATCAAGGCGCTGGGTCGGGCGCTCCGTGACCGCGGGATCGGAACCCTCGAGATCAAGAAGCGCGGGGTCGACATCGACCCCGCCGTCCTGCGGACGAAGCTGAAGCCCTCCGGAGCGGAGTCCGCGACGCTGTTCGTCACGCGTATCGGGAACACGCGCACGACGCTGCTCGCCGACCGGGTGTAGCGGGCAGGCGTTCAGCCGAACAGCGGGCCCTGCGTCGACGCCCACCACAGCCAGCCGGCGCTGTAGACGAGCGAGAGCGCGCTCAGGCACAGGGCCCACACCGCCATCGACCGCGACTCCCACGGCCGCCGGAGGGCCAGGATCGCGAGCACCAGGCCCACGAGGCCGATGAGGAAACCCCACCCGACGAGGAACGACACGGCGAGGCCCACGACGGCGAACGTCAGTGCCCACGAACCGAGGTGCGTCGGTGCGGGAGCAGGGGCCGGGGGCTCGGTCCACGCGAACTCCGTGTGGACCGTCGCCGTGATCGGGACGGGCGCCGTCAACTCGCGCTGGAAGCCGCCGCGGTGCTCGCCCGGGAGCGCCGCCGACGCGGCGACGGTGACATCGTCCGAAGGCGCACCGAGCGGGAGGGAGGGCGATGCTGCGGGTGCGGGTGCGGTCGGGTACTCGGCTGACGTGGCGGGAGCCGGCGCGGCCGCCGATGCAGCGGGTTCGGCGGCGTCTCGGTCGTGGTCTCGAGGGTCGCTCACGGGGCCTCCTCGGAGATCTGGATCTCCGTCACGGGCAGCGTCGAATCCGCCCCGAAGGCGAGGGTCGACGGGCGGCGTCCACTCGAGATGAGCTGGGCAGCGAGCGCGGCGATCATCGCGCCGTTGTCCGTGCAGAGGCTGAGCGGCGGGATGCGCACGGTGACGCCCGCGGCCTCGGCGCGGTCGAGCGCGACCTCGCGCAGACGGCGATTGGCGACGACGCCGCCGCCCAGGAGCAGTCGCGGCACGCCGTGGCGGGCACAGGCATCCAACGCTTTCGTCACCAGCACGTCGACGACCGCCTCGCGGAACGACGCGGCCACGTCGGCGGCGCTGGGTCCAGCCGGGCCTGCCGGTCCGGTCTCCTGCGACGCCTCGCCCGCACCCTCGCTCGGGGTGAGCGAGGACTGCTCGACCCACCGGGCGACGGCGGTCTTCAGCCCCGAGAACGAGAAGTCGTAGCGGTGCTCTGCCATGTCCGACGCACGGGAGAGGCCGCGCGGGAAGCGGATCGCGTTCGGGTCACCGACCGCTGCCGCGCGGTCGATCTCGGGGCCGCCGGGGTAGGGCAACCCGAGGATCCGGGCGATCTTGTCGAAGGCCTCGCCGGCGGCGTCGTCCATCGTCTCACCGAGGAGTTCGACGTCGGTCGTCAGGTCGCGGACGAGCAGGAGAGACGTGTGCCCGCCCGAGACGAGGAGCGCGATCGTCGGGTACTCGACCTCGTCCCCCGAGGAGCGCCACGAGAAGCGCCCGCCCGGCCCCGCGGCCGCGGGCGGACTCGGCGAGCGCCTTCGCCGCCCCGACGCCGACCATGAGCGCGCCGGCGAGGCCGGGGCCGCTCGTCACGGCGACGGCATCCAGCTCATCGAGCGTGATCCCGGCCTCCGCGACGGCCGCCTCGATCGTGGGCTGCAGTGCCTCGAGGTGCGCTCGCGCGGCAACCTCGGGGACGACGCCGCCGTAGCGGGCGTGCTCGTCCATCGAGCTCGCGATCGTGTTCGACAGGAGCGTCCGGCCGCGCACGATGCCGATGCCGGTCTCGTCGCAGCTCGTCTCGATGCCAAGCACGAGCGGTTCGGCGCGAGTCATGCGACGCCCTTTCCGATGCGAGAGACGGGCTCTCCGTTGCGGAAGCAGGGCGAAGCGGGGCGCCGCGCGGCTACGCGCCACTCCGGGCGCAGTTCGCCCTGCTTTCGGAACCGATTCACGAGCACGCTCCCGCATCGGAGGGCTGCGGCACACGCGCCGCGGCCCAGGCCGGGATGTCGAGCTGCATGACGATCGCGTCGACGCCGTCGGCGGCGTAGTAGTTCGCGCGCCGGCCGATCTCGCGGAACCCCTCCGACACGTACAGTGCGTGCGCCACGGGGTTGTCGTCGCGGACGTCGAGGAACACATGCCGCACGTCCCGCAGCGCGGCCTGTTCGAGGAGCGCCACGAGAAGCGCCCGCCCGGCCCCGCGGCCGCGGGCGGACTCGGCGAGCGCGATCGTCTGCACGTCGCCGTCGTTCGCGCCCGCCGGTGCACGAAGCCCCGCGTACCCCTCGACGCGACCTGCGCGCTCGGCGACGACATAGTGGTTGTGCGGCGAAGCGAGCTCTTCCGCCATCATGGCCGCGCTCCAGGCATCCGACGGGAACGCGGCGCGCTCGATCGTCATGATGGCGGCGAGATCGGCGGAGGTCGCCGGCCGGAGGCTCATGCGGTCACCCGTTTGGGCGCACGCGGCAGCGTGACGTCGGGCGCGCGGAGGTACAGCGGTTCGGGGCCGGTGAGCTCACGCCCCGCGGCGACCGCCCGGGCGGCGATCGTGGCGAGCATGGCCGCCCGGATCGAGACGCCGTCGCGGCATTCGGCTCCGAAGCCCGCGAGCACGGTGTCGATCTCGTCGCGCGGTGTGAGTGCGGGCCCGGCGACCCGCACCGGGAGGCCGTCGTCGTCGATGCCGTCATAGACGGTGTAGGCGAACTCCCGACGGCGAGCATCCGTGACGATGCCGAAGCGAGGCACTTCGGCGAAGGGATCTGTGAGCGCGCTCGCGAGGAACACCTCGAGCGCCGCCGCGTCGTGGCTCGGTACGGCGACGACCGGGAGCCCCCGACCCAGGGCGAAGGCGCGCGCGGCGGCGATCCCGACCCGCAGCCCCGTGAACGGGCCCGGGCCCATTCCCGCGGCGACGTGTGTCAGGGTCACGGGCTCGATGGCGCCGGTCTGCCCGAGTGGCCCGCGCGCGGCATCCGCGAGCGTGGCCTGCAGCAGGTCGCCGATGACCTCGGCGTGTCCGAGCGGGTTGTCGCTGGATGCCTCGGCGCGTACGACTCCGTCGAGGTCGACGACGGCCACGGCCGTGCCGAGCGAGGTGTCGATGCCGAGGATCACCTCTCCAGGGTAGTCGGGCCCTGGCGGGGGGCGGCTCGGCGAGGCTAGGGGCGGCGCGAGATGCGGACGAGCCGGGGCGCGGCATCCTCCATGTCGGCGACGTGCGGTCCCGCCGTGCCGCACGCGTTGTCGACCCCGGTGCCCGACCACCCGCGGTCGATCTCGACCTCCCACCACGTGTCGGCGACGGCTGCGGCATAGGGTGCCGCCCACTCCGCGATCACAACGGAGTGGGGATAGTCGATGTCGAGATCGTCGAGTTCGCCGTCGGTGCCGAGGCGGTAGGCGTCCACATGCACGAGCGCCGGTCCGTCCGCGAGCGAGGGGTGCGTGCGCGCGATCACGAACGTCGGGCTCTGCACTCGCCCGCGCACACCCAAGGCCGCGGCGATTCCCCTGGTGAGGGTGGTCTTTCCGGCACCCAGCGCGCCCGTGAGAACGACCAGGTCCCCGCCCGCGAGCGCCCCGCCGAGCTCACGGCCCAAGGCCTCCATCTCGGACGGCGAGGCGATCTCGCGCTCGCCGACGAAGGCATCCAGCCCGCTCATGCCGCCTCCGCCGATCCGCGCCCCGCGCTCGCCGTGCCGTATTCAGTCCGCGCGGCGCGCGCGCCGCGGCCGGGCCCCGTGTTTCCGCGGCTCCGGCCCCGTGCGCCCGCGCTGCGGACTGAATACGGTTCGCGAGAGTCGGCGAAGAAGCCGAGCGGATGCCCGCCGAGCCCCGCGACAGCGGGGGTCGCGCTGACGAAGGGCGTGGCCCCGGCGCGCGCATGCCGGGTCATCGTGCGACCTCGCGGCGGGGCACGCGCGGGCCGATCCGTGTGACGATCTCGTAGTTGATCGTGTCCGCGGCGTCGGCCCAGGCCTCCACCGGCGGGTGACCGAGGGTCGGGTCGCCGAACAGCACCGCCTCATCGCCCACGGCGACGGGGTGCGACCCGACATCCACGACGAACTGGTCCATCGCGATGCGACCCGCGACCGGGAACGTCGCGCCGCCGATGCGCACGGCCGCAGCGCCGGAGGCCGCGCGCGGCACACCGTCGGCGTAGCCGAGCGGCACGAGGGCGAGCGTCGTCTCCTCCTGCGTGCGGTGCACGTAGCCGTACGACACTCCCTGCCCCGCGGGCACCCGTCGCACGGCCGCGACCGCCCCGCGCAAGGTCATCGCGGGGCGAAGGCCGAGGTCCGCCGAGGTGCGGTCGGGGAAGGGCGAGAGTCCGTAGATCGCGATCCCGAGCCGCACGCACCCGAAGCGCGCCTGGGGCAGGGCGATCGCCGCATGCGAGGCGGCGATGTGCCGCACCTGCGGCGCAAGCCCGTGCGTCGCTGCGAGCGAGAGGGCGCCCTCGAAACGGGAGACCGCGGCGAGGTCGTCGACCTCGCTCGTGTTCGAGAGATGACTGAAGATCCCGACGACGCGCAGCCGCCCGATGCGTTCGAGGCGCGCCGCCTCGGAGAACACGCGGCCGAGGTCGGCGGGCGCGATGCCGTTGCGCCCGAGACCCGTCTCGGCCTTGAGGTGCACCGCGACAGGAGCATCGCCGGATGCCGCGGCCGCAGCCGCTTCGAGCTGGTCGAAGCTCGAGATGCCGAGTTCGACCCGCGCGGCGGCCGCCTCCACGAAGGATGCCCCGGGCGCATGCAGCCACGCGAGGATCGGCGCATCGATCCCGGCCCTGCGGAGCGCGAGCGCCTCGGAGATGTCGGAGACGCCGATCCGGTTCGCGCCGCCGGCGAGAGCGGCGGCGGCGGAACGCGCAGCGCCGTGACCGTAGCCGTCCGCTTTGACGACGGCGATCACGTCGGAATCGGTGACGCGGCGCAGGTGCCTCACGTTCTCGGTGATGGCGGCGGTGTCGATGAGCGCTTCGCGCAGGACGCCGGCGGGGAGGCTGCTCATGCCGAGGCTCCTTCGGCCGGGGTGGCGACCGCGGCCTCCGTGGGCACGTGTGTCGAGGCGGCGGGCGAGACGCCCACCGATTCGGCGATGACGTACGCGGTCGCAAGGCCCGCATCATGACTGAGCGACAGGTGAAGCGAGCGGATGCCCCGGGCATCCACCGTCTCGGCCGTCTCACCGGTCAGCGCGAACACCGGCCGCCCGCTCGGCTCGGAGGCCACTTCGATATCGGTCCAGTGCACGCCCTCCGAGCCGCCGAGGGCCTTGATGAGGGCCTCTTTCGCGGCGTAGCGCGCAGCCAGCGAGTGCGGCTTCAGGGCGCGCTCCCCCGGTGCGAACAGCCGCTCGAGGAGCCGCGGCGTGCGCGCGATCGACCGCTCGAAGCGTGGGATGTCGACGAGGTCGACGCCGATACCGACGATCACGGCATCCAGCCTACCGGCGCCGGTCGGGGCGGATGCGGGCGCCGACGGCGACGCCGTCAGCCGCGCGGAACCTCACTCGACGGTGACGGACTTCGCGAGGTTCCGCGGCTGGTCGACATCGAGACCCTTCGCCGTCGCCAGCCCCATCGCGAAGATGTGCAGCGGCACGACCGCCAGCAGCGGCTCGAAGAAGGGCCCCGCGAGCGGGATGCGCAGCACCTCGTCGGCGAAGGGCAGCACGGCGGCATCCCCTTCTTCCGCAACGACGATCACCCGGGCTCCGCGCGCGCGGATCTCCTGGATGTTCGACACGACCTTCTTGTGGAGCTCCGCCGATTCGCGCGGCGACGGCACGATCACGAAGACGGGCTGCCCCGGCTCGATCAGTGCGATCGGACCGTGCTTGAGCTCGCCTGCGGCGAAGCCCTCGGCGTGGATGTAGCTGATCTCCTTGAGCTTGAGGGCCCCCTCGAGCGCGATGGGGAACCCGACGTGGCGGCCGAGGAACAGCACCGACTGGGTGTCTGCCATCCAGCGCGAGAACTGCTCGATGTGGGTCTGCTCCTCGTCCAGCACGCGCTGGATCTTCGCGGGGACCGCCTCGAGCTCCCGCACGTGATCGGCGGACTCGGCGGAGGAGAGCACCCCGCGCAGTCGGCCGACATGGAGGGCGAGCAGGTACAGCGCGGTGATCTGGGCGACGAACGCCTTCGTGGATGCCACGGCGACTTCGGGCCCCGCGTGCGTGTAGATCACGGCATCCGACTCGCGCGGGATCGTCGCGCCCTGCGTGTTGCAGATCGACAGCGTCTTGGCGCCGCGCTCGCGCGCGTACTTGACGGCCATGAGGGTGTCCATCGTCTCGCCGGACTGCGAGATCGACACGACCAGAGTGTCGTCGCCGATGACGGGATCGCGGTAACGGAACTCGTGGGCGAGCTCGACGCTCACGGGGACGCGGGTCCACTGCTCGATGGCGTACGCACCGGTCTGGGCCGCGTAGGCGGCGGTGCCGCACGCGATGACGATGATGCGACGGATGCCGGTGAACAGATCGTCGAGCCCGTCGAGCTCCGGGATCACGACCTCGCCGTCGTGGACGCGCCCGCGGATCGTGTTGGCGACGGCCTCGGGCTCCTCCGAGACCTCCTTGGCCATGAACGAGGACCAACCGCCCTTCTCCGCGGCGGAAGCGTCCCAGACGACCTCGAACGGGGACGCCTCGACGGCAACGCCCTCGAAGTCGGTGATCTCGACGCCGCCGGGGGTGATCGCGACGATCTCGTCCTGCCCGATGGCGAGGGCGCTGCGCGTGTGCTCGACGAAGGCGGCGACATCCGATCCGAGGAAGTTCTCGCCGTCGCCGAGGCCGATCACGAGCGGCGAGTTCCGGCGCGCGCCGACGACGAGTCCGGGCTGGTCCTGGTGCATCGCGAGCAGCGTGAAGGCACCCTCGAGGCGCGAGACGACCGACCGGAAGGCTGCCGTGAGATCGCCGGAGGTGCCGTACTCGTGTCCGAGCAGGACCGCCGCGACCTCGGTGTCCGTCTCGGAGCGGAAGGTGTAGCCGAGCGAGAGCAGTTCCGCCTTCAGCTCGGCGAAGTTCTCGATGATGCCGTTGTGGATGACGGCGAGCTTGCCGTCGTCGGCGAGGTGCGGATGCGCGTTGGCATCCGTCGGACCGCCGTGCGTCGCCCAGCGGGTGTGACCGATTCCCGTCGTGCCGTCGGGCATCGGGTGGGCCGCGAGGTCGTCGCGCAGCACCTGGAGCTTGCCGGCCCGCTTGCGCATGTCGAGGTCGCCCGATCCGTCGATGACGGCGATGCCGGCCGAGTCGTAGCCGCGGTACTCGAGGCGGGCGAGACCCGAGAGGAGGATGGCCTGGCTTTCGCGCGGGCCCACGTATCCGACGATTCCACACATAGGGTCAAGGGTAGCCCGCCGAGGTTTGGTCGGACCCCTCGCAAAACCGTCCGACGGCTTCGCGAAGTGAGGCCTTCGCGGGCAGTGCTCTCCGGGAGGGAGCGCCCGCGAAGGCCTCCGCCACATCGCCTGGCCCTCAAGCTGGGGACTCCGAGGGCACGAGCCGCTGGGGACGACCGGCGATCGTACTGGCACCTCCATTCTCGCCGCCGGGAGGGGCGGGGCCCCGGACTTCGGGCACGACACGCGGGCGCCTCGACCGCCCGGGGAAGCTTCGTTTCACGGGTGCTTCCCAGGGAGGCGCGGGTGTGCAATACTCATCCCCAACCGGCTGTCGAAAGGCAGGACGGATGCCGAGGGGTCGGCGTCCTCCAGTCCGGTCCCGGGGTCGATGTGGGAGTCGATCCGGGGGCTGCCGGGGAGAACGGGGAATGGCGGACTGGTTCCGCCGCTGGGGATCGCGGGCTTCGGCCTGCAACGGGGAACACTGGGGAATCTCATGGGGGGAATCACTGTGGCGCGCGCCTGCGCGCGCCGGGAGCGCCGATCCATCGCGCCCGCGATCGAGGGAGCAGAGCGTTGACCGCGCTCGTGTCGGGTGCGCCGACGCACGCCGCATCGCACGTCGCAACGACGCCGGCGCCGATCACGCAGACGATCGGCGCGCCGAAGGTCATGCCGGTGCTCGAGCGGCGACTGAGTCAGGGCCGGCGTCGACGGGCACGCTTCGCGCTCATCGACACCGCGATCATCGCGTCGGCCGCCGCTCTGACCACCGTTCTGCACGCGGTGGCGCCGGCGACCGAGCTCGATCGCATGTCGGTCACGGCTGCGGCCGTCATCGTGGCCGCCTGGGCGGCGACGCTCATCGTGCTGAGCGATCACGCGCACCGGCGGGGGGCCGGCGAGCGTTTCGAACTCGCGCCGATCCTGCACTCCACGATGGTGGGCGTCGCGGCGATCGCGACGCTGTCGGTCGTGACCGGCTGGCCCGTGCTCGGGCCGCACCTGCTGCTCACCGTGCCGCTCGGTGCGGCGACGCTCGTGGCGGTGCGCGCAACGCGCCGCACCTTCGCCCGGCGCCGACCGCCGCACCGCACCATGGGGCCGCGCACGATCGTCGTGGGCTCGCGCAGCAGTGTCGAGTACGCGCTGACGTCGCTTCTGGCCGACTCACGCCTCATCCACAACGTGCTGGGTGTCGCTCTGCTCGGTGACGAAGGCACCAGCGTCGAGGTGGCCGGCCGGACATTCGCCACCTTGGGCCGCCCGGAGGAGGTCGCGCGCCTCGCCAAGGAGCTCTGCATCGAGACCGTGATCGTCGCCGACGGCGTCCACGACGCCGACTACCTGCGCCGGCTCAGCTGGAGCCTCGAGGGGGCCGCGACCGACCTGATCCTCGCCACGCGCCTCACCGACGTCGACCGCTCGCGGATCGCGTTCGACCGTACGCACGGGCTCGCGCTGACCCACGTGAGCCTGCCCCGCTTCGACCGCTCCACGCTGCGCGCCAAGCGCGCACTGGATGTCGTCGTCGCCACGCTCGCGCTCGTGCCGATCGCCCTCATCACCCCGCTGATCGCACTTCTGATCGTCCTCGACAGCCCGGGCGGGGTGTTCTTCCGCCAGCGTCGTATAGGACGTGACGGCCAGGTGTTCGAGATCCTGAAGTTCCGCACGATGGGAGTGGATGCCGAGGCCCGAAAGGCCGAACTCGCGGCATCCAACGAGGGCTCGGGACCGCTGTTCAAGTTGCGCAACGACCCCCGTGTCACCCGGGTCGGTGCGGTGCTGCGGAAGTTCTCGCTCGACGAGCTGCCGCAGTTCTGGAATGTGCTCGTCGGTGACATGAGCGTCGTCGGCCCTCGGCCTCCGCTGCCGAGCGAGGTGGCCGACTACGACCATCAGGTGCTGCGGCGACTGTACGTGCAGCCCGGCATCACGGGCCTGTGGCAGGTGAGCGGGCGCAGCGACCTGTCCTGGGAACAGAGCGTGCGCCTCGACCTCAACTACGTCGAGAACTGGTCGCTCCTGGCCGATGTGAAGATCATCCTCCGCACTGCGGCCGTCATGGTCCGCCCGAGCGGAGCGTACTGAAAGAGGTGACCGAGCATGCCCGGCCCAGCCGACCCACGCAGACGATCCCGCCTTCGGGCAGGGTCGGTGGGTGCTCCTCGTGCGCGCGCACGGGTGCGGTATGCCGACCCCCGGCGGGTATGCGCCGGCCACCACGCGGCGCGCCCGCCCTTCCTCCCACACGAGGGCGGGCGCGCCGTTCACCGAGGTTGCGCGGGACGTGGCTATCGGCACGAGGGGGAAGCTGAGTAGATTCTGAGGAGGCGATCGCCCGCACAGATCTGCCCCGGGGACGGCGGCCGATCGTGTCGGACGAACGAGTGTGGGAAGCAGTGGCGGTACGGAGCATGTGGGGATCCGTAAATGGGGACGACTGAGGGCGCAGATGCGCCCGAGACGAAGACGCGCGCGCTGACGCGCGGAATGCGATGGGCGCTGATCGGCATCGCCGTGATCGTCGCCGCGGGGCTCATCTGGGCGGGATCGCTGCTTGTCGTGCGGCCTGGCGCGGGCGGGAGTGCCGACACAGCGCGGTCTGGGTCGGTCCAGGGACCGACCCAGGGGACGACCGAGTCGCCTGGAACACCGACCACACCGACCACAGCGCCCACGCCCGTCGACGGCAGCGAAGTACTGCCACCGGAGACAGGCCAGTCGGACGCCGCGCGACTGCCCGAGCGGACGCAGGCGTCGCCGCTTGTGGCCGCACCGCTCCCGCCCGACGCCACCGCCCAGGGGAAGCTCGTGGACGGCTTCCCCACTTCTGTCGCGGCTCCGGTGGCGGGCGCGGAGATCATCTACTCGTCGATCGCCTCAGAGGGCACGAGGATGCAGGCGGGTCTCACCGCGCGGACCGAGCAGAGCGCCGCAGAGATCGCCGATCACTATCGCGCCCTCTGGGCCTCACTCGGACTCGCTCCCGCCGGCGGCGATGACTCGACCGTCTCATACTCCGGCCCCTTCACCTCGATCTCGCTCACCACCAGTGAGACCGCGACGGGCCTCGTCTACAAGCTGTTCGGCACGCTGCGGACGGAGTGACCGTGTACATCTCGCTCACCAACTCCCCGGCAGACAAGCCACGCGGCGGCGCACCGGCCGGCGTGCGCACCGTGTCGTCCACCGTGGTGACGCTCGGTATCGTCTCGATGCTGACCGACATCTCCTCCGAGTCCGTCTCGGCGATCCTTCCGCTGTACATCACCGGGTTCCTCGGCCTCTCGACGATCGCCTTCGGCGTGCTCGACGGTCTGTACCAGGGCACGAGCGCGATCGTCCGCATCGCGGGGGGCTACGCCTCTGACCGCCTCGATCAGCCCAAATGGGTGGCGTTCGTGGGGTACGCGCTGGCTGCGGTCGCACGTGTGGGACTCCTGCTGTGGAGCGGGTTCGCCGCGATGACGGCCGTGATCACCGCGGACCGGATCGGCAAGGGCATCCGCACAGCGCCGCGAGATGCCCTCATCACGGCGACGAGCGATCCCGAACGGCTCGGCAACGCCTTCGGCGTGCATCGGATGCTCGACAACATCGGGGCCGCTATCGGTCCGTTCCTCGCGTTCCTCATCCTGCTGGTGGTGCCGGACGGGTTCCACATCGTCTTCGTCGCATCGCTCGTCTTCGCCACGCTCGGCGTGCTGATCCTCGGTCTCGTCGTCCCGAACGTTCGAGCACGGCGCGCGGAAGCACGTCGGAAGGTGGACTGGCGCGCCGTGGTCCGAGGACCCATGCGGCGCGTCCTCGCCGCCGCGGGCATCCTCGGACTCGTCACGATCGGCGACGGCTTCGTCTACCTGGTGCTGCAGGCCCGAAGCGATTTCGCCGCGCTCTGGTTCCCCCTGCTGTATGTCGGCACGAACGTGGCCTTCCTGGCTTTCGCCGTCCCTCTCGGGCGCCTCGCCGACCGGGTCGGCCGAGCCCGCGTTTTCGTCTGGGGCCACCTGGGGTTGCTCGCCGCCTATGTCATCGCGGTGCTGCCGCTCGCCGATGTGGCCGCGACGATCCTCTGTCTCGTGTTCCTGGGCGCGTTCTACGCCGCGACCGACGGGGTGCTTTCGGCTCTCGTCTCACAGCTGGCGCCCCCGGACAGTCGAGGCACGGCGATCGCCACCGCGCAGACGGTCGTGGCGCTCACGCGGTTCGTCTCGGCAGCCGGCTTCGGCGTCCTGTGGTTCGTCGCCGGCCGAGACGCGGCGATGGTCGCAGTGGCGATCGTGCTCGCGCTCGCGATTCCCCTCGTCGCGGTTCTCCTGCGTCCGCTGCTGCACCGGCCGGCGAAGGCGGAGAAGGGCGGGACGCCGTGAGTGTCCGTGCGCGCTGGATCCTGATCGCGGTCCTCGCGGTCCTGGCTTTCGCTGCGACCGGCGTCGTGGGCATCGTCGCATGGCAGCAGTATCAGGCGCGACAGCAGGCTCCGAGCGATGTGGCGACCGAGGCCGCACCGGTGATCGGATCCGATCGCGTGGTCTTCCGGAGCACCGCCTCGGGTGCCGAGTACGGCCACGTCGCCTCGGTGCCGCTGACCGATCCCAGCGGTCCGCGCGCGATCTCCGACGTCGTCTGCGACCGCGTGGATGCCACGCCCCTCGAGTTCAGCTGCCTGCGGACAGTACGCGGCATCACTCCGAGCTATACCGGCACGCTGTATCGGGCCGACGGCACTGAAGCCGCCTCATGGCCCCTTCCCGGTCTCCCGAGTCGCACCCGCATCTCATCCGATGGCACCCTCATCGCCTCCACGTCGTTCGTGACAGGGCACTCCTACGCGACCATCGGCTTCTCGACCGACACCCGCATCCACACGACGACGGGAGAGGACCTCGGCACTCTCGAAGACTGGTCGCTGACGATCGACGGCCGGCCGAGCGCACCGGTGGACCGCAACTACTGGGGCATCACGTTCGTCGATGACGACACCTTCTACGCGACTGTCGGGACGACGACGGTCGGCACCACCTACCTCGTGAAGGGATCGATCTCCACCCGGTCCCTCGATGCGATCGCCGCCAACGTCGAGTGTCCCTCGCTTTCCCCCGACGGCACGCGGATCGCGTTCAAACGCGTCACATCGGGCTCCGGCCCCACCGTGCACTGGACACCCGCGGTCTACGACATCGCCACCGGCGCGGTCACCCTGCTGCCGGAGACGCGCAGCATCGACGACCAGATCGAGTGGCTCGACGACGGCACGATTCTCTACGGGATGCCTCGAGACGGTGCCGTGGGCGACTACGACGTCTGGAAGCTGGCGGCGGACGGCTCGAGCGAGCCGAGCGTGTTCATCGAACACGCCTGGTCGCCGTCGGTGGTGCGGGGGCGAGGGTAGAGCCCATGGTCAGCGTCATCATCGCAGCGCACAATGAGGAAGCGGTCATCGACCGGTGTCTCACCGCGCTTCTTGCGCAGGATGTGGCCGGGCGACTGGAGATCATCGTCAGCGCCAACGGATGCGCGGATCGCACCGCCGAGATCGCGGCCCGTCGCGGAGCGGTCGTCATCGATCGCTCCGAGCCTGGCAAGGCGGCGGCGCTCAACGCCGCCGAAGACGTCGCCGGGAGCTTTCCGCGCATCTACCTCGATGCCGATATCGTCGTCCCTCCCGGGGGTCTGACCGCGCTGTGCGAGTCGCTCGACGCGCCCGGCATCCTCGCTGCGGTTCCGGCTCGACGTATCGAGGTCGTAGGCCGCTCCTGGCCCGTGCGCGCCTACACGGCGATCAGTTCACGGCTCCCGGTCTTTCGGCGAGGGCTGTTCGGACGCGGCCTGATCGCGCTCTCCGAGGAGGGGCGAGATCGGTTCGCGGATTTCCCGACACTGGTTGCGGATGACCTCTTCCTCGACTCACTCTTCGACGATGCGGAGAAGCGCGAAGTCGCGGCGATCGAGGTCGTCGTCGAGGCTCCGATGCGCACCTCCGATCTTCTCGCCCGGCTGGTTCGCGTGCGCCGCGGCAACGCGCAGCTGCGGGCGGCGGCGGCGTCCGGGGAGGTCGCGATCACCGTCCGACCGTCGGATCGCTGGGCCTGGCTGCGCGACGTCGTGGTGCCGAATCCCTGGCTCGCGCCCGCTGCCGTGCCCTATGTCGTGATCACCGCGATCGCAGGGCGGCGCGGGCGACGTGGGCAGGCGGTCGGCTGGGGACACGACACGAGCACGCGAGCACGACCTGAGGAGAACGTCACGTGACCACGCACATCTGCTTCCACGGCATCGGCGTCTGCGCCGATGAGCGGGAAAGCGGCGAAGCCCGGTACTGGATGGCGGAGGACACCTTCCTGCGCACGCTCGACGCCCTCGCGGACCGATCCGACGTCGAACTGAGCTTCGACGACGGCAATCGGTCCGACCTCGACATCGCTCTCCCGGCGCTCACGGAGCGCGGGTTGCGGGCGACGTTCTTCGTGCTCGCGGGACGCCTCGACGACCCCGCGAGCCTGAACGCGCACGACCTGCGCTCGCTGGTCGCGGCGGGGATGTCCATCGGAAACCACGGGTGGACCCACACCCCGTGGCGCGCGCTCGACGACGCGGCGGCACGGCGCGAACTGTTCGACGCGCGCAATGCCATCCAGGAGGCGTCGGGCACGACCCCCACCGAGGCGGCGCTCCCTCTCGGCCGGTATGACCGGAACACCGTGCGCCGGGTCCGCGCCGCCGGGTACCGGGTGCTGTACACGAGCGACCGCTACCGGAGTCGCCCGGGAGCATGGATGCGTGCGCGCTACAGCGTCACCGAGCATGACACCGCCGAGTCGGTCAGCGCTCTCGTCACGCGCCGGAGCGGGGCGTCCGAGGCGCGGAACGCCGCCGCAAGCCTCGTCAAACGGTTGCGCTGATCCTCTCGCGGCGCCGACGACGCCGTGCCCGCCATCCGATGACGAGCAACGCGACCAACGCGCCGACGAGGGCGCCCAGACTGTTGGCGAGCACATCTCGCAGGCTCGGCTGCCGCGAGGGGATGACGATCTGCGCAAGTTCCACGCATGCCGACAAGGCGATCGCGAGCGGCACCGCCCACCAGCGCGGGTACAACAACACCGTCAGGAGGAACCCGAGCGGCGTGAAGAGCAGGATGTTGGCGACGAACTCGACCCAGCCGGAGCCGAACCCGTCCAGACCGAAAAGACGGGCCAGGACGTCGGCGATCGCCTGAACGATGTCGCCGTACGAGACAGGCGCCAGAAGGATGACCGCAGCGGCCACCCCGTACACCCCCAGTCCGATAGCGGCACTCCGTCGTCCCATCACGCCCCTCCCCAGGTGGCCGCATCGCAGACGGTGCCCCCGCCGACGCTGCTCCTGCAGGAGCATATCCGAACGGTCTGCATGTGAGTGTTCTCTCATTCGTTCCGAGGAGGCCCTACACTGCGGTCATACTTCCCTAGAACCTGATCGTCAGACCCGGTCCTCTCCCCGAAAACCCGCCGGGTCGCTTCCCACTTACGGAACGAGATGTCTGCCGAAGCCCCCACCCCTCGCGAACGCGTCCGCGTGCGCTCCCACCTGACGCGGAATCTCCGCGTCGCCGTCGCCGCACTCATCGCGGCCGGACTGTCCATCACAGGACTGGCCATCATCACCCCTGCCGTCGCCGCCCCCACGACGACCGGCATCTTCTCCGACCAACTCAAGCCCACCGTCGCCGTCGATCCCGATCGGGTTCCGGTCGAACTGGGCATCCGCTTCAGCCCGGAGCGTTCGGGATCGGTCACCGCATTGCAGTACTACCAGGGCAGCGCCACGACGGATGTGACGTCCGCGACGCTGTGGTCCGCGGACGGTACCGTACTCGCACGCGCGTCGTTCCCCGCGGATCGCACCGTCGGGTGGCGGACGGTCGCCCTCCACAACCCCGTCAAACTCAGCGCAGGCAAGCGGTACGTCGCCTCATACCAGGCACCGGGGGGCGCCTATCCGGTGCGAGAGCAGGATCTGGTGCGCAGCAAGACCCAGAACGGCTTCCGCCTCGACTCGAGCGCCGGTGTGTACCGCTACGGCGCGACGAGCAGCGTCCCGCAGAGCACGTACCGCGGCTCGAACTATATGGTCGACATCGTCTTCGCGGCATCCGGCGATGCGAAGCCGCTTCCGTCGTCCAGCCCGACCCCGTCGACCTCGCCCACGCCGAAGCCGACCGCGACCCCCACGCCGAAGCCGACCGCGACGCCCACGCCGACGCCGACACCGACGTCCACCCCGACACCGACGGCGACCCCCACGCCGACGCCGTCGGCGACGTCCGCTCCGGCGACCCCGGGCTCGTGCGTGGGCGCGGCCAACACCCCCGGCGGACCGGACCCGTGGGGCGGATGCTGGCCAGGACCGCAGAACACCGGCTACCCGCAGGGCCTGCCCGGCGACTCCCGCAAGCCCGTCACCCTCACCACGTACACGGGCCCGACCACCATCCGCTCCTGCGGCGTCGTCATCGACTCGAAGATCGTGAACGAATCGATCATCATCGAAGCCGGCAACGGCACGACATCGAAGAGCACTCCATGCGTCACGATCCGCAACTCCCTCGTGAAGGGCGTCATCTTCGCGGAGAAGTCGAGCTACGGCCCCGTGCTCATCGAGGACACCGAAGTGGCCCCGCCGGACCTTCCGTGGTGGGAGAACATCGGTCGCAGCAACTTCTTCGCCTACCGCGTGAACTCGCACGGCGGTGAAGGCGTGATCAAGTGCGACACCAACTGCGAGGCCAAGGACAACTGGGTCCACGGGATGGAACTCGGCGGCGCGTACCACTACAACGCCTTCGGCGGGAACGGCACCGATGGCTTCCGCATCGAGCACAACTACGCCACCTGCGGTGATTGGTCGGCCTACTCCAGTCGCGTCGAGGATGCCGGCTGCTCGGCGGTGATCGGGTTCTACGGCGACTACGGGCCGATCCAGAACATCACCATCACGAAGAACTACCTGGCATCCACGTTCGATATGAGCGACGCCGGCAAGCACACCCAAGCCGGCTACTGCCTCAACCCCGGCTACTACCCCGGCAAGCCGTACCCGAACACGCGGAACCTCACGGTCACCGACAATGTGTTCGCCCGCGGCGGATCCGGCAAGTGCGGCGTCTACGGCCCGACCAACTCGTTGAACAAGGCCGGCGCGCCGAACGGCAACGTCTGGTCGAACAACCGATTCAGCGACGGCGCGGCGATCGGACGCCCCGAGGAGTGACGCCCGCTCCCCCACCCGGAACGGCCGGTCCGCGCAATGCGGGCCGGCCGTTCCGATTCGACGCGGCGCCGTTCGATCCGGCAGCTCGATCCGGTGCCGGGCGGTGCTGCGTGCTCAGCGCGGAACGAACACCGATCCGAGGCCGAGCACCTCGGGCCGCGCCGAGGGAACGAGCAGCGCCTTCACCGCGGCCCGCGATTCGCGGCGCCCGAGGGCTGCGCGGCGCAACTCGACGAACACGCTCGCCCACAGGTACATCCAGCCGCGCACGGGCCCGGTGAGGCGGCGGTAGATGCGGACGCGGTTCACGATCTTCAGCGTGTGGGTGAAGTCGCTCTCGCCCGAACCGCCACCGACGTGCACGGCCCCGGCATCGGGCGTGTAGCGCGTCGCCCATCCGCCCGCACGCGCGCGCAGGCTCAGATCCGTCTCTTCCGAGTAGAGGAAGAACGACTCGTCCATGCCCCCGAGCGCCGTGTAGCAGCCCGCATCGACGAGGAGGACAGCGCCGACCGCCCAATCGACGTCGTGCGCGCTCTCGTACTCGCGCGGGTCCTCGATGCGCTCGGTGAAGGCTGCGAGCCCCGTGAAGCTCAGGCCGCCCACCCGGCCGAGCGTCGGACGCCGGCGCAGCGACGGCGACAGCGATCCGTCGCTCTCCCGAACGCGCGGGGCAACGATCCCCACTCCGGGTTGCGCCAACACGCGCATCATCGTCTCGACCGAGTCCGGGTCGAGCGTGGCGTCGGGGTTGAGGATGAGGAATGCCCGCGCCTCGGGCGCGGCGGCGATGGCGCGGTTCATGCCCGCCGCGTACCCGATGTTCGTGGAGCGGATGACGACGCAGTCGGTGCGCTCGTCGAGGATCTCGAGAGTGCGGTCGGTGGAGCCGTTGTCCACCACGACGATCGCTCCCGAGAGCGCCCCGAGCGCGGGACCGACACTGTCCAGCAGCCCCGCGACGTGATCCTCGCTGTTGTATGTCACGACGACGGCAGCGACATCGATTTCCACTGGTCCAGCCTAGTGATCCCCCGTAGAATTCTGTGGTGTCCTCGACATCCGATCACAACGCCGAGAACGCCCGCCGCGCACCCGTTTCGATCGTGTGCGTCTACAACGACGAGGCCGTTCTGGACTCGTGCCTGCGCCAATCGGTGAGGGCCCAGAGCACGGATGCCCCCGAAACGGAGCTGATCGCGGTCGACAACCGTGAGGGTCGGTTCTCGACCGCAGGTGCGGCGCTGAACCACGGCGCTCGGATCGCACGGAATCCCGTGGTCGTCTTCGTGCACCAGGATGTCGTGCTCCATTCGCTGCCGCGGCTCGAAGAGGTCGCCGCGGAGCTGCTGGATGCCACCGACATCGGCATCCTGGGCGCCTGCGGCATCGACGCCGACCGCAGCATCGTCGGCCGGATCCGCGACCGGATCGTGCCGATCGGTGAGCTCGCACCGACTCCGCGCGACGTGGACTCCCTCGACGAGGTCCTGTTGATGACGACGCGCGACCAGATCCTCCGCGAGCCGTTCGCCGAAGAGCCGCTCCTGGCGTGGCATGCCTACGGCGTCGAGTACGCGGCCCGGATGCGGCGCGCCGGGCTGCGAGCCGTCGCACGCGACATCCCGCTCACGCACAACAGCCTGAGCACGAACCTCGCCAAGCTCGACCTCGCGCATCGACACGTGGGAGACGCGTACCCCGAACTGCTTCCGCTGCACACGACCTGCGGCACGATCCGCCGCTCGGGGGCCACGGCCGACCGGCTCTCGGCGGGGCTCCGGCGCTACAACAGTGCGCGGCTGTGGTGGAACGAGTCGCTCGTCGCCCGGACGACGCGCCGGGCGAGCCCCGACAGCGCACAGGTGCTCGCGGACATTCGGATGCTGATCGACGACGCCCTCGAAACGGGTGGCAAGGCATCCCTGCACGTCATCGACCTCGACCCGGAGGCTGTCGCGACCTTCTCGCAGCACCTCGACCGGTTCGGCCGGCCGTTCCGTGTCACGGCGGCAGGTGCCGACGAGGCGCGCCGGATGATCGCCGAGCGTCAACCCGACGAGCTGATCTTCGTCGCGAGCCTCACCCCCGACGTCCTGGCCGCGTGGGGCCCGCTCGAGGACGAGCCCCATCTTCTCGGCAATTCTCACTCCACCGGCCAGTGGGCGCTGTTCGGGGTCACCGCCGCCGAACTCGCGTCCCTCTGGCCGTCGTGGCGCAACCAACCCGTCCCGGGCCTTGCCTGACGCCCGGCGCCGCGCCGCCGGCCTCGCCGCATCGGCGTGGGGCGTCGTGGTGTTCCTCACCGACTGTCTGCCTCCTCGCGTGCGCTACGGGTACGTGCATCGACTGACCGCTGCCGTGCTCCGCCGTCCGCTCCCGACCCTGCGCGCGGCCGACGACGCACCCGAACGACCATCGCCCGCGTCGGCCTCCCCTGCCGCGAGCGAGACCGACTCGGGAACGGATCGCGGTGCGCCGACGGTGTGCCTGCTCGCGGCGGACGGGCTCGACGTGGGCGGCATCGGAACCGTGATCGAGATGCTCGCACGCGGACTCGACCGGTACGAGGTCCGGCCCATCGTGCTCTGCCGCGGTGACGGCGAGCGCGCCGCCCGGCTTCGCTCCGCGGGGATCGACGTCGTCTCGGTCGGCGACGAGGCGGAGGCGTCCGCGGCGATCGCCCGCCTCAGCCCCGATGTGGCGCAGTCGCACAGCGCCTCGCCGTTCATCGAACGCGCACTCCTCGCGAGCGGGGTACCGCTCATTCCGGTGATGCACAACACCGAGATCCACTACACACCGGCGCGCTGGCGCGAGTTCACCGCCCTCGCCGCGGGATCGGTGGCGGCCATTGCGGTGAGCGCCACCGTGCGCGACTTCCATCTGCAGCGCGCAGACATCCGCGTTCCGGTGACGGTGGTGCCGAACGGGGCCCCCACCGCGGCACGACCCACCGCACAGGAGCGGGCAGCCGCCCGCACCGCGCTCTCCCTCGCGATCGAGCACGACCTGGGGGACGCGATCGTGTTCGTGAGTCTCGCCCGCTACGACGCGCAGAAGAACTATGCGGGGCTCGTCGCGGCGATCGCCCCGGCGCTGGCGGACACGACGCCCCCCGTCCATCTGATCTGCGCGGGGGACGCGTCCGACCGCGTCGAGGTGCGCCGCACCGACGCGCTACGCCGCTCAGGTCCCGCCGCTGACCGCATCCATCTGCTCGGCAACTCGGATGCCCGCACGCTCCTGTCTGCGGCGGATGCCTTCGTCCTCGATTCCTTCTTCGAGGGGTGGCCCGTGGCGGCGACCGAGGCGATGGCGTTCGGGCACCCCGTGCTGCTCAGCGACGTAGGCGGGGCACGAGAACTCGTGGAACGGGATGCGGGGCGCTCGGTGCTGATCGCGAATGCGACCGGCGCGGCCGACGCCGTCAGCGACGGTCGCGTGCGGACCGCCCGCCGGCGCTCGCGTCGCCAGTCCAACGCCGCCGAGCTTCGCGAGGGTGTGCGTCGGATCGCCGCAACGGTCCTCCGCGAACGCTCCGGGGGCGCCGCCGCGACGGGTGCTGCCGATGACGAGCGTTCGGGAGTCAAGGCGATGCTCGCGGGGCACGCGGCTGTCATCCGCGCGGCCGCCGCGCATAACGCTCACCGGGAAAGAGGCTGAGCCCATGGCACGCGTCGAGACCTCGCCGATCACCGCAGATGACACCGGGCCCGCGGCCCGGTTCCTCCACACCGAGCTCAACTCCGCGGTCAGCGTCGCCCGCTGGCAGGCGCTGCTGCAGCCTTCGTGGCCGGACGCGGGGCCGAATCGGGGGTTCCAGCTCACCGTCGACGGCGAGGTCGTCGGGGTCTACGCCGCCGTCTACGCGCGCCGCGAGACCAGCACGGGCCCCCTCACCACATGCAACCTCGCGGCGTTCTGCGTGCGGGAGGAGTACCGCATGCACAGCCTCAAACTCGTGCGCGCCCTGCTCGCGCAGCCCGGTTACGTGTTCACCGATTTCTCGCCGAGCGGCAACGTCATCGCGATGAACGAGCGCCTCGGCATGCGCACGCTCGACAGCACGACGCGACTCATCGTGAACGGCCCCCGCCCCGCCCCGCGCGGTGTGCGTCTCACGGAGGACCCGGCCGCTCTGGGCAGCGTGCTCCGCGACCGCGACGCCGAGGTCTACCGGGATCACGCGGATGCCTCGGCTGCGCGTCACCTGCTCGTGCAGCGCGGCAGCGACTACGCGTACCTGGTGTTCCGCGCGACGTCCCGTAAACGCCTGCGACTGTTCGCGGCACCCCTGTACGTTGGCGGCGACCGCGGGCTGCTGAGAGAGGCATGGGGCGGCGTCCGGTCACGCATTCTGTTGCGACACCGTCTGCCGTTCACCCTCGCCGAGCGCCGGATCCTCGGCTTCACCGACGGACTGGGTCGCGCACTCGCGCACCCGCGCCCGAAGATGGTGCGCGGGGACGTGGCCGACGCCGATGTGGACTACATGTACAGCGAGCTCGCACTGCTCGCCTGGTGACGCGCCGCGGGCAGCGCGCGGCGCGTCACCGCCTGTCAGACCGCGAGCTTCGCGTCGACGAAGTCGGTGAGCGTGCCGACGCTCTCGAACAGCTCGGCTCCGAACTCGTCGTCGTCGATCACGATGTCGAAACGGTCCTCGAGCGCGCCGACGAGCGCGACGACGCCGAAGGAGTCGAGTTCGGGGAGTGCGCCGAACAGCGCGGTCTCCCGAGTGAGCTCGTCGGGCTGTTGCGTGAGATCGAGCGCGTCGATGAGCACCTCGCGCACGGCGTTCAGAGTGTCGGTGGCCATGGGGTCTCCTGGTTCGGATCGGGGGTCAGACGAGCACCTCGGCGGGTGCCGGGTGTCCGAGGAAGGCGGTGGGGCTGGCGGTGAGTCCGTACGCGCCCTGCTGGAACACGACGATCAGGTCGTCGATGTCGGCGTCCGGCAGCGGCACGTCGTCGGCCAGCAGGTCGAGTGGCGTGCAGAGGCATCCGACGACCGTCACGACATCGTCGTCCTTCGCATCGGTCGCGCGATTGCCGACGACGACCGGGTAGTTGCGGCGGATCGCCTGGCCGAAGTTGCCCGACGCGGCCAGTTGGTGGTGCATGCCGCCGTCGACGACGACGAACGTCTTGCCGCGCGAGACCTTGCGATCGACGACCCGCGTGACGTAGACCCCGCACTCCCCCACGAGGAAGCGCCCCAGCTCGATGACGGGACTCGCCTCGGGGAATCGCGCGGCGATCGGCCCATCGACGAGTTCCGCCAGCCCTTCGGCGACAGCGCGCAGATCCAGCGGCTGGTCGCGGGCGGTGTAAGGGATGCCGAAACCGCCGCCGAGGTTCAGGTATCGCAGCGGTCCGGGCAGGTGCTCGGCGAGGTCCGTCACGAGGTCGACGGTGCGCCGCTGCGCCTCCGCGATGATGTCCGCCTGCAGATTCTGCGAACCCGCGAACACATGGAATCCGAGGATGTCCACCGCGTCGCCGGCGCGCGCGAGGACGTCCGGTACCTGTTCGGCATCGATCCCGAACTGCTGCGGCCCGCCGCCCATGCGCATACCCGAGCCCTTGACGGCGAAATCGGGATTGACGCGCACCGCGGCGAGCGCGCGCACCCCGAGCTGCCCCGCCGCCGCGGTGACGCGCGCGAGCTCCGTCGCCGACTCGACCTCGACGATGATGCCGGCAGCGACGGCCTGCCGGATCTCCGCGGGGGTCTTCCCGGGTCCGGCGAAGCTGACCCGATCGGCACGGATGCCGGTGTCCAGCGCGTGCTGCATCTCCCCCGCCGAGGCGACGTCGATGCGGTCGACGCGACGCGCGAGGTGCTGCACGAGCGCGGGCATGGGATTCGCCTTCATGGCGTAGCTGAGCTCGACACGCGCGGGCAGAAGGCCGCGCAGTTCGTCGACTCGGGCGTCGAGCAGCGACCGGTCGTACGCGAAGAACGGTGTCTGTCCGACGCGCGCCGCCACGCGGCTCAGCGGTTGGCCGCCGAGGCGGAGCTCGCCGTCGATCGTGCCGAAGCGGGTCGCGTGTTCGTGCGGAGTCATGCGGATACCTCGCGGACGATGAGAGGGCGGTCGAACTTGCCGTTCGGGGATCGGGGCAGCTCCGAGCAGATCACCACGCGGGAAGGGAGCATGTAGGCGGGCAGACGCGGCCGCAGCGCGGCGACGAGCGCCTGCTCCTCGAGGGCGTCGCCGGCTGCCGTGACGACCATCACGATGCGCTGGCCGAGGGCGGGGTCTTCCACCCCGACCGCCACGACGTCCCCGACCAGACCGGTCGCATACGCGGCCTCTTCCAGTTCCGTCGGGCTCACTCGGTAGCCGGACGTTTTGATCATGTCGTCGGCGCGACCGACGAACCGCAGGAAGCCTTCCTCATCAGCCACGACAGTGTCACCGGACCATACCGCCGTCTCAGGAGCCCGCCACGGCTGGTCGGGGCGCACGATCGGGCGGAATCGCTCGGCCGTGCGTGCCGCATCGTTCCAATAGCCGAGTGCCACGAGGGCTCCCCGATGCACGAGCTCTCCCTCCTCGCCGGGCTCGCAGACGGTGCCGTCCGGGCGGAGGACGAGGATCTCGGCGTTCGGGATCGCCTTGCCGATGGAGTCCGGACGACGGTCGACCTCGGCCGGGTCGAGGTAGGTCGAGCGGAACGCCTCGGTGAGACCGTACATGAGGTAGGGCGCCGCACCCGAGAAGGTCTCCCGCAGGCGGTCGAGCGTGCTGCGCGGCATCCGTCCACCGGTGTTGGCCCAGTATCGCAGGCGCGCCGCGACAGGTTCCGGCCACGGCACCGACATCAGCTGCAACCACAGTGGCGGCACGCACGTGAGCCCTGTCACCCCGTGCTTCTCGCACAGGCGCACGACGTCGCGCGGCAGCAGATAGTTCATGAGCACGCAGTGCGCGCCGACGGCGAATGCGGTCGTGACCTGGCTGAAGCCGGCGTCGAAACTCAGCGGCAGCACGCTCAGGATGACGTCGTCGCTCGTGTTGTGCAGATAGGTGCTGACGCTCTCGGCCCCCACGATGAGATTGCGGTGGCTCAGCACGACGCCCTTCGGCTTGCCCGTGCTCCCGGAGGTGTAGAGGATGGCCGCGGGGTCGAGGTCGATGGACGCCGGGGGTGGCAGCTCGACGGAAAAGGCAGTCTCTGCGCTCTCCGAGGACCCCTGCGGATGCCACGCCTGAACGGCGACGCGCCCGGCGTCGGGGGAAGCGGCGGCGCCGACGACGATCGCATCGGTGACGGCGGTCTCCTCCAGCACGCCCGCCAGCTGGGCGAGACGGTCGGCTGAGGTGATGAGCACACGTGCGCCGCTGTCAGCGAGGATGTGCCCGACCTGCGCGGGCTTGAGCACGTGGTTGATCGGCACGAACACGGCGTCGGCAGCGGACGTGCCGAAGATCGCCGCGACGGTCTCCAGGCGCTTCTCGAGGTAGATCGCGACTCGATCACCGCGGGTGACGCCGAGAGCGCGCAACTGCAACGCCGTATCGCGAGTCTGCGCCCACAGCTCTCCGTAGCTCAGCGTCCGATCGCCGGACGTGAGCGCCGGGTCGTTCGGATGCGTGAATGCTCGCTCGGCGAGCAGGTCGTGGAGATGGATGCGCATCAGGTGTCCTCGGATCGGGCAGTGGCGAAGCGGAAAGCGGGGTCGCGCGCGGCGATGCTCGACGGACGGACGCCCTCGCCGGAGACGCTGTCCTCCGGCTCGGCGCGCGAGACCCGCCCCAGATCGCGCACGAGCAGGTCGTCCGACGCGGCGATCGTGCGGAGCGCGCCGCAGAGCCCGGCGAGGAAGAAGATGAGCCCCGCCGACATCGGGAACGACAGACCGTCGAAGAACAGCAGCAGCACGGCGGCGGTGAGCAGCGAGGCGGCGAGGGCGCGGCTCATCGCGCGGGTCTCCTCGTACGGCGAGTGACGGCTCGCCCAGAGTGCGCTGAAGATCCCCGAGAGCACCATCGCCGCCATGCAGGCGACGCCGAGTGCACCGAGCTCCACCGTGAGCAGCACCCACCCGTTGTCGAAGATGTAGTAGCGCGGCAGGAACGTGCCGAACCCCTGGCCGATCGTCGGCGAGGATGCCAGGAAGTCGGGCACTCGGGCCAGGGCTGCCTGCCGTGACAACGTGCTCGGATCGTTGGAGGCACCCGCGAACAGGTTCACGAGCGTGCCGAACATCCCTGGGATGAGCGCGAAGACGACGCCGGCGATCATGACACCCCCGACAGCGACGAACCAGCGATAGGCGCGGGGAATCGCGGGCAGAGATGCGATGAGCGCCACACCGAGACCGATGAGCGCAGACCGCGACACCGTCAGAAGCGACGCGAGCAGCAGGATGCCGACGCCCAGCCACCACCAGAGGGCGCTGGCGGTGGCGGCGGCACTTCGGAACCCCCGGTTGACGGCGGCGGTGATCGCGAGCGGGAGTGCCGCGACGACGACCGTGCCGTACTCCAGAGGGTGGGTCGCGGTGGCGGACGGCCGGGTGAAGGCACCGCGGGTCGCGACGTCGCCGGCGTCGGCGCCGAGACCGGGGATGAGGTTGATCCACCCGAGGAGCGACTGCCCGGTGAGGAACTGGGCAAGCCCCAACGCCGCGAAGAGCACACCTGCGAGGGCCAGTCGTCGAGCGAGACGGGCAGCGTCGGCGTGGGTGCGGATGCCGTCTATCGCGACGAGCAGAACCCCACCCCACGACGCCAACCGCACGAGCGCCGTCGCGGCGGGACTGATCTGGTCGGCGGGTTGGCCTCGCAAGAGCGCGGCGGCGAAACTCACCAGGGCGACGACCACGAGCGCCAGGAAGAAGATGCGCACGGGCTGCGCGACGCGCAGCAGCGGGGCCCCCCGCCGCTGCAGTGCGGCGAGAATCCACCAGAACAGCAGCACGAGCCCCCACAGCACGGAGGGCCGACCGAGCCCGCCGAGCGGACTGATCGTGAGGTAGGACGGCACAGCGAACAGCAGCACGAGGTACACCGTGAGCATCGTCGCGGCGCTCACGCCGCTCGATCTCTCGTGTATCCCCGTGGTCCCCACCGCAACCGGTGGCGCTTCGCTGTGCAGAGTCATCGGATCAGCGTGAGAGACGCCCCACGCGCGGGCGGTCGGCATCGTCGGTCGTGTCGTCGGCGTCGACCTCCTCGGCGGACGGCGCGAAGCCGTCGAGGTCCGCCTCCACCGGCTCATCGACCGCCGCCTCGGCCGCGGTCTTCGAAGCGGAGCCCGTTTCGGCATCCGTCGTCGCGGCTTCGGTCACCGGGCCGTCGGCTCCCTCGGCATCCGCCACCACGGCATCGGGCGTGACGTCATCGGCGTCGACCTCCGCGGCGCTCTCATCAACGTCCTCTGCCGCGATCGCGGTGGCGCGCTTTCGCACCCCGCCGCGTCCGGAGCGTCGCGCCCGTCGGATCAGACCGTCGACCATGCTCGCGACCACGAGCGTCAGCAGCACCGCGGCGAATCCGACCGCGGCGGCGAGCACCAGCCGGTTCTTCTGCTGGAGGGTGCTTTGGGTGTCCTCCGTCAGCGTGGCGACCCGCATCTGATCGTCGGGGGTGACCTTCTGCTGAGTCTGCAGACGCTCGAGCACGACCCCGGTCTGATCGACGAGCGCATCGAGCGCGGACGCCGCCGCGGCATCGCTCGACGCCGTGACCGTGATCTGGATCGCTGGGCCGGACACCTGCGAATCGCGCGCGACCTTGAGCTCAGCGTCCGGGTGCTTCTCCGCCACGGGGCCCAGCACCTCGTTGGACTGCATCACGCGGACGACGATGTCGGCGGCCTGCGTCAGCCCACCCAGGTACAGGTAGGGGTTCGTCGCTCCCGGCGGCACCGTGCCTTCGCCCGGCATGAGCAGCTGGGTCGCGGTGCGCTGATACACCGGCGGAACCATCACATAGGTGGCGACGGCGAGAGCGAACGCGAGGACGAGACCGGGCACGGTGACGTACCAGCGTCGGAGCAGACCTCGAAGGGTATCTGCAACGTTCATGAGATTGTGCTTCCTCTTTGGGGTGAGCTCGCGGTGGCGAGGCCACGTCGAAGCGACCGGCGCTTCGGTGTGCGCAGGAGGCGATCGAGGCCGATGGCGCCCGACACCCCCACGATCAGTGCGGCCAGCATCATGGCCGCGAGGGCCATCGTCTGTTCCGTACGGGACGGGGAGACCTGCGAGATCTCCGTGCTGAGGGGACCGACGGTCGCCGTGATCCGATCTTCCGGCGCGGTCGACGCCGCGACCTGCTGTCCTTCGGCGATGCCGAGAACCTCGTCGAGCAGTGCGCTCTGACGCTCCGCCACCCACTCCTTCGTGCGTCCGACGATCCGGATGTCGATCGTCGCCGACGGGAAGATCGACATCCACTGATTGCCGTCGTTGCGAAGCCCGACGACGACTCCCTCACGGATGCCGGCGCCGTAGTACGGGGCATCCAGCGTCGAATAGCTGAGCACGGGGCGACCGCCGTTGAGTTCGGCGGCGACCGACCCGGCGAACGCGATGACACTCGCGTCGGTCGTGCCGCTGCCAGGGAGAAGGGTGGATCGCAGGGGGAGCGTGAAGGTCACGGTGCTGTGGGTGTAGTACGAACCGCCATCGCGGGCGAGGGACTGGTAGAGCACGGCGAATGCCACGACGACGGCCAGCACCACATACAGGCGTCGCCAGACAGCCCCCAGGACGTCGCGAAACGTCATCGCTCCCCTCCCCACACAGTGTCTCCCCACACAGAGCGCGATTCCGGCCAGCATACTCGGCTGGGACGGCGCGCGTTCTGTGAATATCCCGCCATTAAGGGCGCAGTCGCGCCTTGAGGCGTAGCAGCCCCTCTTTGCCGAGTACCGCGATCGCCGCACGCCGGATGCCGCTGCGGCCGGCATCGCGCAGGCGGCGGGCCGGCCCGCTCACGAAGCGGTCACGCAGGAGCGCCCCACGCCCCGGGTCTGCGACGTCGTCGAGCGCGCCCGGAAACGCCGACCGCCACCGCGCGGGCGAGGCCAGATGGCCGCGTACCCGGTTGCTGACGTTCTCTCCGTGGACGACCTGCAGCCATCCCGGCGCCCCGTCGATCAGGACGACAGGCATCGTGCGTCCGAGCATGTTGTGCCACTCGTCCCACGACGTGGACGGTCGCGACCACGGGGTCGCGACCGAGCAGAAGGCGTTGTGTTCGTCGCGGTGCTGATACAGGCCGTCAGGCCCCTTGACGAGCCCTTCAGGCACGTAGAGCGCCCGCCGGTCGTCGAAGTCGACCGCGGCGCGCACGCGCTCGAGGAAGTCCACGGCGATCGCATCGTCGTTGTCGAGGTTGGTCGTCAGCAGCATGCCGTCCGTGTGACGAGCCACGACTCGGATGTCCTCGAGCAGCGACTCCGGCGTGACTTCGACGCGGAAGCAGGGCGTGAACAGGCCCGCCTCGGCGTACGGGGCGATCGCATCCTTGAGCCACTGCGGGCTCTCGGGGTCGAAGAAGATCAGCCACGTGAAATCGTCGGTGCTCTGGCGGCTCACCGACGGCGCGCAATAGCGTTCGAACAGCGCCCACCGGTTGGTCAGCCACGTCTCACTCGCGCGGATGCGCGCCTCCACGCCACCGGTCGGGAGGTTGAAACGGGTGAGCAGCAGATGGTCGAGCATCATCAGCCGTCCTCGGAGCGCCGTGACGGCGCGACGACCGACGGCGCGGTGCGTTCCCGGACGAAGCGCGCGAACTCCTCCGCGTCGTCGAGGTCCACCGATGCGCGGTCCGCCGAGGTCGCCTTCTCCGGTCGCGCCGCGTACGGCCAGACAGCCAGGCGGGCGGCATCCGGATACTCGTCCATCAGTGCGTCGAACACGCCGACGTAGGCCTCGGCCTGTGGCTTCCAGTCGAGCTCCGCAACGACGCGCCGGCGTGCCGCCAGGCCGAGTTGCGTGCGTCGCTCCGGATCATCCAGGAGCGCCTCGACGGCGTCTGCGAAACCGACGATGTCCCCGGAGGGGATGAAGACTCCGGTCTCCCCTGCCGACACGCGCGTCTCCACCAGGTCGAACGACACCGACGGCAGCGCGTAGGCCATGTACTCCATCGTCTTGTTCATCGTCGACACGTTGTTCAGCGGCGTGTTCAGGTCCGGACCGAGACCGAGATCCGCGGCGCTCAGGTTCTGCGCGATCTCGGCCGGGCCCACTCGCCCCGTGAACACGACGTTCTGATCGAGGCGTCGCTCGGTGCATTCGCGACGCAGGTCTTCCAGGCAATCGCCGAACCCCATCAGCACGGCGCGCACGCCCGTCCGTCCGCGCCGGTGGACGAGCTCGTCCATGACGGCGAGGATGTTCTCCACGCCGTCCTGCGGGCCCATGATCCCGATGTAGGCGAGCACGTGCTCGGCACCGGCGCGGATGGTCGGATCGGGGTAGATCGGCCGCATCACCGTCGTGTCGGGACCGCTGCGGACGACTGTCACGAGCGCCGGGTCGAGCCCGCCGCGGCGTTCTGCGACCCGCTTGTAGGAGCCGTTGGTCGAGATGACACGGTCCGCGACGCGATAGGTGTTGCGCTCGAGGAGCGCCAGAGCACCGAGTTGCATGCGCCCAGCGAGCCCTGCGGGCTTGCCGAACCGCGAGATGTAGAGCTCAGGATTCAGATCGTGCTGATCGAAGACGAACTTCACGCCGCGGATGCGCCACAGCAGAGCCAGCAGCCAGTACGTGTCGGGCGGGTTGCACGCCTGGATGACATCGAAGCCATGCCGGCGCCGAACGCGCAGGGTCAGCAGCGCCGTGCGCACCCACGAATATGCGAACTCGATCGCGAAGCCGAGCAACCCCTTCGCCTCGGGTGCGGGAGCGTACTTGTGGATGTGCACGCCATCGATCTCCTCATAGCCGGGGTCGCCCGGGCCCTTGGGGCAGATGACGGAGACCTCGTACCCCTGAGCGCGCAGCGCCTGGCATTCCAGCCAGACCCGACGGTCCAGGGGGACGGGCAGGTTCTGCACGATCACGAGCACGCGCGAACGGCGGGACGACGCAGTCATGTGTTGACCTCTCTGGATGCGGCGCGCTCACGCGCCCCGCGGACGAACGGCAGACGCGCTCCGACCTTCGAGCGCGCGAGCATCGCGAACCCCTCGGTGAGCACGTCGGGAGCCATGAGCCTGGTCACGGCGAGATGGAGGACGCTCACGACGGCTCCCACGAGGATGATCGAGAGCACGGCGGGCCACGTGGCGGTGAGCGTGAGGGTGAGCCAGCCGGCACCTCCCGAGAGGATCACGGCGACGGCGAGGTAGCCGAAGGGGCCCGCGACCGTCCAGGCGGACGTCTCCAGAAGTCTCCCCGTGAGGAACCAGCGGCTGACGGTCGCGACGATGCACACTCCCAGGAATCCCCATGCGATCGCGACGAGTCCCTGCGAGGCGAGGAAGAACGTCGTGCCGAGGGTGAGCCCATCGATCACGAGTGCGTACACGAACCACGTTCCGGGTTTTCCGAGTCCATAGAAGAGCCCATGATCGAGCGCTGCGCCCACCGTGAGGACACCGCCGAGGGCGAGGATCCGGGCAACCGTGTAGCTCTGCTCCCACCCGTCGCCGAAGACGATCGGCACGACGAGCGGTGCTGTGACGGCGATGACGGTGAGGGGCAGCGACAGCACCGCATACGTCATCCGGACCGCGCGCAGGTACGCGTCGCGCAGCCGATCCCGCGCTTCGCGGATCTTGGCGAAGGCGACCGTCGTCACGGGGACGATCGCGCTGCCCGTGAGGTCCTGGACGACCTGCACGAGGCGTTGCGCGATGCTCATGTAGCCGAGCGCGGCGATGCCCAGCGTGCCCGAGATGACGGCGGCCTCACCCCACGCACGGAGCATCGCGATGAATTCGACCCCGAGAACCTGACCGCCGAAGCCCGCCATGACGCGGAACTCCCGCCAGGAGAAGAGCATCGCCGGACGCCAGCGGGACGTGATCCACGCCAGCAGAGTGGTCACGGCCGGGGCCACGAGGCTCTGCGCCACGAGCGCCCACACTCCGAGACCGGCGAATGCGACGGCCATCGCCACCACCTGCGCGATGACGGCGGCCACCGCCCCCTGCAGTGCGAGGATCCGGAACTGCATGCGCCGGCGCAGCAGCGCCATCGGGACCGACCCGAACGCGGTCAGCACCACCCACAGCGAGAGCGACTGCAGCACGGGGGTCACGCGCTCATCGTGGAAGACCACACCGAGCAACGGCGCGATCGCGACCATCACCGCGCACAGCAGCACGCCGGCGATGAGAGAGAACCAGAACGCCGTACTGAGCATGCGCCGGTCGGCATCCTTCACCTGGACGATGTAGGCGGCGAACCCGAGATCGGCGATGAGGAAGAAGAACGGCAGCACCGTCGACGCGGCCGCGACCGTCCCGAAGTCCTCGGGCGACAGGAGGCGCGTGAGGACGGCGATCGTCACGAAGCCGAGCAGACGGATGGCCCACCGCTGCGCGGTCAGCCAGAACACCCCGGCTGTCGCCTGGCGCCCGATGCTCTCATCCGCGGCCGCGCCGGATTGCTCCGCGCGCTCTTCCTCGACGCGTTCGGCCATGACGCTGTCGACGGCCAGCTCGTCGAGCGATGCCTGCACCGGGTCGGACGGCTGCCCTGATTCTGCGTTGATCATCGCGGCCGCCTACTGCCCGAACAGTCTCTGGCGGTGCCAGCGCCACCGAGCCGACATCTGTCGGGCGAAGCGCCCGAGACGGGTCGTCAGAGCGGCGGAGGCTCCCCGACCTCGCTGGCGCGACATCATCCACCACGCGATCGTGCGGCGGACGGACGGGTCCAGCGAGACCGCCTCGTCCAACAGCGGCTGAGGGTCATGCCCTGCCTCGACGTCGAGGAACGCGTTCGTGAGCGCATCCCTCGCGAGCCCGTGCCGCACCGACCGCGCGAAGGCGGGATCATCCGCAAGCGGGCCGCCCCGTTCGGCGAGGAAGAGCTCGAACGCATCGCGGCGCGCCCGGACGTCGTGGAGCAGCCCCGAGTGGATCGTGGCGCGCATACTCGCACCGTGCACCCGGTACAGGCCCTGCACCGCGTTGCGGATCCAGGCGACGTCGCCGAGCGATGCGAGGCGCAGCCACAGGTGGAGGTCGCTCGTGCCGGGCACCTCGGCCCGATGTCCGCCTGCCCGCTCGAGGAGCGATCGGCGGATGACGATCTCCGGCTGGGAGATGGGGTTCCTCCCGCGATGGCGCGCCACGGTGCGGATCCAGCTCTCGCCGGACACGAGACGCCACGAGGGGGTCGCGACATCGGGCACCTGCGGCAGCGGCCCACGCACATGCTGAACCTGCCCGTAGACGAACGCGACCGTCGGGCACGCCTCCAACACGTCCACCGCGCGGCGCAGCGAACCGGGAGTGAGCACGTCGTCGGCATCGAGCTTCATGACGTATGGCGCGGTGGCGGCGTCGAGCGCTTCGTTGAAGGTGGCGATGTGCCCCCGATTTCGCTCGTGGGCGACGAGCCGCACCCGGTCATCCCGCTCGGCCCACCTGCGCGCGATGTCGACGCTCCCATCGGTGGACCCGTCGTCGATGATCGTGACATCGACGCAGACACCGTCCTGCTCGAGTGCGGAACGGATGGCTTGATCGAGGTAGTCCACATAGTTGTGGCACGGGATCACCACCGAGACGGCGCGTGCTGCGTCCTCCGTCCGCGGGGCCGACGGCGCCACCGGCCGTCCGCGCAGTCGACGTGACCACCGTCGGAGCGCCGGGATCCGCACCGACAGTGAGGACTTGACCAGCTCGAGCCCCAGTCGCAGGGGCCCGAAGACACGCTCGCGCAGGCGCGGCGGCGCCGCGAGAGTGCCCAGATAGAGGTCGGCGAGGCGTCGCGCGGCGACGTCGAGGCTGTATTCCTCGACGACGAGACGGCGGCCCGCACGGGCGAGTTCGGCCCGCTGCGCGACGCTGAGATCGAGCAGGTGCGCGAGCTCGTGGGCGCATCTGTCCGTGGCGTCGCGCCCATCGCCGACGCCGTACCAGCCCTGTTCGAGGAAGACGGGGATGCTCTCCGCGTCGACCACATCCCAGAATCCGGCTTCTCCCTGGACCAGAAGCGGCCGTTCGACGGCCATCGCGCGGAGGGCCGAACCGCCCATGCCCACCGCGATGTCGGCTGCGAGGTAGTACGGCAGCGGGTCGTAGCGGGCACCGAGCAATCGCACCGCCGCAGTCCCGGCCTCGGCATTCGCCCGGCGAACCGCCGCTTCGACGGTGGCGCGCTCGGGTCCGTCGCCGACGACGGCGAGACGCACGGGACGCGTGCGCGCCAGGCGCCCGACCGCTTCGATGAGGGTGAGCAGGCCCTCGAGCTTCAGCAGCTGCACGAGACGCCCGACGACCACGACGAGGTCGTCATCGGGACCCGCGCCGCACTCGCGTCGAGCCTCGAGCACGACATCATCCGCCAATGCGTCGGAACGGAACAGCTCGGTGTCCACCGGCGGCTCCAGGAGGTACGCCTCGCGGCCCTCACCGAGCGCACGCGCGACGAGCGACCTCGTTCCGAGGACGAGCGGAACGGACGCGGGCAGAAGGTACGGATAGTCCATCGACAGGACTGTGGAGAGCACGGGGACCCCCCGTCGCCACGCGACCGCGAACGCGGCATCCACCGTCGGCATCCACTCGTAGGCGTGCACGAGGTCGATTCGACGGTCGCGCACGATCCGCGACAGTTCCCGCATCCGACGCACGGATGCCCCCTGGTCACGCAACCGGGTGAGGTGTATCTCGATGCCGAGCTTGCGGGCACGCTCGACGAGGATGCCGTCCGGCGCATACAACACGAACTCGAACCGGGGATCGGTCGACATCTTCTCGACGAGCTCGAGCGCGTTGAGCTGGCTGCCGCCGAGCTCGAAGTTGTGCGGGGCGACGAGCACCCGCACGCGGCCGCCTTCCCCGCTGCCGATCATGACCCGTCGCCGTCGAGGCTGCGTCGAAGCATCTCTGCCACCCGCGCCTGCTGCGCTTCGGTGAGGTGCGGGAACATCGGAAGCGAGAGGATCGATGCCGCGGCCGCTTCGGCGACGGGGAACTCGCCCGGGCGGTGCCCCAGCCCGGCGTATGCCTCGGTGAGCGGAACGACGGTCGGGTAGTGGATGCCCGCGCCCACCCCCGCTGCGCCGAGTTCTGCGAGCACGCGGTCGCGCTCAGCGACCCGCACGACATAGAGGTGCCAGACGTCGGTGTTGCCCTCGCGCACCTCCGGCAGACGCACTCCCGCGATGTCGCCGAGGAGGCCCGCGTAGCGGGCCGCCGCCGCCCGGCGCGAGGTGTTCCACTCCTCGAGCCGCCGCAGCTTCGCACGCAGCACCGTCGCCTGGACAGCATCCAGACGGGCGTTCATGCCGATGCGGTCATGCACATACTTGACGGAGCTGCCGTGCGCGGCGAGGTTCCGGACGACGTCCGCGAGCCCCTCGTCATCGGTCATGACGGCTCCGGCATCGCCGGCTGCGCCGAGGTTCTTACCGGGGTAGAAACTCGTCGCCGCGACGCGCCCGAGGGCGCCCGCGCGTCCGGCGGGACCGGAAGCGCCCTGCGCCTGGGCCGCGTCCTCCACGACGGCGAGTCCATGGCGGTCGGCGATCGCCGCGACCTCGGCCATGGGAGCCGTTTGCCCGAAGAGGTGCACGGGGACGATGGCACGCGTGCGGGTCGTCACCGCGGCGTCGATCGCATCCGGGTCGATGAGCAGGTGCGCGTCGTCGACATCCACGAAAACCGGGACAGCGCCGATGCGCGAGACGGCCTCAGCCGTCGCGATGAACGTGTTGGCCGGCATGATGACCTCATCGCCGGAAGCGACGCCGACGGCGCGGAACGCCAGCTCGAGGGCATCCGTGCCGTTCGAGACGCCGACGACGTGACCGGTGCCGATGTAGTCGGCGTATTCGCGCTCGAACGCGGCGACCTCCGCGCCGCCGATGAAAGCCGCGTCCGTGAGCTGGCGCTGCCACACAGGGAGCACGTCGTCCATCACTTCCGCTTGCTGTGCGGCAAGGTCGAGGAACGGAACCGCCTGCTGTGTGATCGTCTGCTCAGTCATCTGCTCTCCCCAATCGTCTCGCCGGAACACCGGCCCACGTCTCTCCCTCGGGCACGTCGTGCAACACGACCGCACCCATGCCGATGGTGGCATCGTTCCCGATCATCACACCCTGGCGAACCGAGGCGTTCATCCCCACGTAGGCACGCTTGCCGACGTGCACGCTACCGCCCAAGGCGACACCGGCCGCGAGAGTCGCGAAGTCGCCGAGTTCGTCGTCGTGCGTGATCGTACAGTTCGGCATCACCACGACGTGCTGCCCGAGGCGCGCATCAGCGGTGACGACGACCCCGTCGAGGACGATCGAACCGGGCCCGACATCACACGTCCGACCGATCCGCGCGGTACGCGCGACGAACGTCTCGAAGCGGTCATCGTCGACACCTGCACGCATGAGCCGACGTGCGACTTCGCGGCGCACCGCGCTCGGGCCGATGCACAGGAGCAGTTGATCCTCGCTCGTCGCCGCGAGGGCGGTACCGCCCAGCACGGGCACACCGGCGATCTCGCTCCCGTGGCGCTCCACGTCGTCGTCGATGATGCCGACGACACCGGTGATCCCCGCCGCGAGGACTTCACGAGCCAGGCCACTCGCCCCCACAAGGAGCAGCCCGGCGGTCATCCGATGGCCTCTTTCAGCGGATCTCGCAGGACCGCGATCACCCTGTCTTGATCCGCGTTCGAGAGCGTGTGGTAGACGGGCAGGATCAGCGTGTTGTCCGTGAGGTGCTCCGTGATCGGGAGGGAACCGGCTGCGGCCAGGTCACGGTAGGGCGGCTGACGGTGCGTGGACATGATGCCCCGACGCGCCGAGATGTCCGCTTCGGCGAGCGCGACGAGCAGCCCGTCACGATCCGTCGGATAGCCGTCCTGCACCTCCACCCAGAAGGACTGCACGTTGCCGGTCCCGTAGTCGGGGTCGCCGACGGTGCGAAGCCCGTCGACACCGCGGATGCCGGCGCGGTAGCGCGTGGCGATCTCGCGACGTCGGGCGACGATGGCAGGGAGCTTGCGCAGCTGCACGAGCCCCACCGCGGCCTGCAGGTCCGTCATGCGGAAGTTGAACCCGACCTCGGAGTACTCCTCTGCGGGCGGCAGCACGCTCAGGTGGCGATCCGCGGCCGACACGGTCATGGCGTGCTCGCGAAGACGACGCGCGCGCGCCGCCCAGTCGGCGCGCGACGTCGTGATCATCCCGCCCTCCCCCGTCGTGAGGAGCTTGCGCGGGTGGAACGACCAGGCCGCGATGTCCGCCCCCGCGCCGACGGGGCGACCCCGGTAGGTCGAACCGGCGCCGCACGCGGCATCCTCGATCACCACGATGCCGAGCGGGTCGGCGACCTCGCGGATGGGGTCGAGGTCCACCGGCACCCCGCCCTGGTCGACGACGATGACGGCGCGGGTCGCGGACGTCAGGGCGTTCTGGAAGCCTGCGGCCGTCATGTTGCCCGTCTCGAGGTCGACGTCGACGAACACGGGAGTGGCGCCCACGTAGGCGACGGCATTCGTCGTCGCGATGAACGAGAAGGACGGCACGATCACCTCGTCGCCGGGTCCGATCCCGGCAACGATGAGGGCAAGATGCAGGGCGGTCGTGCAGCTGCTCGTCGCGACCGCGTACGACGCCTGCATCGCCTCGGCGAACTCCTCCTCGAAGCGGGCGACGCGCGGGCCCTGCGCGACCCAACCGGACGCGATCGCCTCGGCGACGGCGTCCGCCTCCTCCTGGCCCAGCCAGGGGATCATCACGTTGATGCGGTCGGTCATGTCGTCACCAGGCTTCGGCCGGCGGCGATCTCCTCGCGGAGCGGACGCCACCACTCGACGAGCTGCCGCAGACCGTCGTCAAGGCCGATCTCCGCCTCGAACCCGAGGTCGTCACGAGCGGCGCTCGTGTCGGCGAGGCGCCTGACCACACCGTTGACCGCGCGCTCGGGGCCGTGCTCGACACCGAGTTCCTCGGCATCCATCACGCGCAGGAGCGCCTGCGCGAGCTCGAGAAGGCTCGTCTCGGTGCCGCTCGCGACGTTATACGTGCCCTCCACGACGTCGCTTCCCGCGGCAAGGACGTTGGCACGTGCGATGTCGGGCACGCAGACGAAGTCCATCGTCTGGTTTCCGTCGCCGAAGATCAGCGGCGGGCGACCGTCGGCGATGCGCTCCATCCAGCGCACGAGCACCTCGGTGTACAGTCCGTGCACGTCCATGCGCGGGCCGTAGACGTTGAAGTAGCGCAGCAGGACGTAGTCCAGTCCCTGCATGGCACGGAAGCTGCGGACCAGGCCCTCGTTGAAGGTCTTCGAGGCGCCGTAGATCGTGTCGTTGTTCTCGTGGTGATGACGCTCGTCCGTCGGGAACGTCTCAGCCATGCCGTAGACGGACGCGCTGGAGGCGGCGATGAGCTTTCGGACCTTGTGTCGCGCCGCGGACTCGACGACGTTGAACGTCCCGTCGACGAGGACCTCAAGCGCCAGACGCGGCTCCTCGGCGCACTGCGTGATGCGGATCGCCGCCTGATGGAAGACGATGTCGGCGTCGGCGGTGAGGTCGTCGACGAGCTTGGCGTCGCGGATGTCGCCGTCGATGAGTTCGACGCGGCCGGTGGCCAGCGCGGCGTCGAGGTTCGCCCGCCGGCCCCGGACGAGGTTGTCGAGGACGTTCACCTGGGCGGCCCCGGCGTCGAGGAGTTGGTCGACGAGGGTGGAGCCGATCGTCCCGGCGCCGCCGGTGACGAGAACACGGGTTCCTTCGAGCTGGGTCATGCTGCTGCCGTTCTGCGAGACGTGTGGGGTGGGATGTCGAGATTCATCGGGGCGGGGGCTCCCCCCGCCGCGAGGCTGCGCTGCGCCGCGTCGAGGACGGACAGCACCCGCATGCCCGCGTCACCGCTGGTGCGTGCGGGGCGCGACTCGCGGATGGCCGCGGCGAACTCCGCCACGACACCGCCGAGGGCCTCACGCTCCTCGAGAGCGGGCGACCAGGTGTCGCCGAGACGGTACGAGATGTTCGCGGCGCGACGGTCCAGAGTCGTCTCCTTGGACACGGCGTCGATGTCGACACCGCGGTCGTAGACGCTGATGCGCTGCTGCGGATTGAGGTCGTCCCAGACGAGCGTGCGCTTCGTGCCGCCGATGACCATCTGCCGGATCTTGGTCGGGCTCAGCCAGTTGACGTTGACGTGCGCCATCGCGCCGCCCTGCAACGGCATCGCGAGGTAGCCGACGCAGGCCTTGCCGGTGCGCAGCGGGTCGGAGCCGTGCGCGGACACCGACGACGTGTCGAGCCCGCCGGGAAGCACGAAGTCCATGATCGACAGGTCGTGCGGGGCGAGGTCCCAGAACACGTCGACGTCGGGCTGGATGAGCCCGAGGTTGATGCGCGTGCTGTCGACGAAGAGGATGTCGCCGAGGCCCCCGTCGGCGATGATCTCGCGGATCTTGAGGACCGCGGGAGTGTAGCAGTAGGTGTGATCGGCCATCAGGACGAGACCGCACTCTTCGGCACGCGTCACCATCTCCTCCCCGCGCGCGATGGTGTCGGCCAGGGGCTTCTCGACCATGACGTGCTTGCCGGCATCCAGCGCCGCAAGGGTGATCGGATGATGGGTCCGCGCGGGTGTCGCGATCGCGATGGCATCCACGTCGGGGTCCGCGAGGACGTCGTCGAGCCGAGTCCACACCGGTACGCCGCCGACGCCGTTCGCCACGGCCTGGGCGCGATCCTCGTCGAGATCGCAGATGCCCGCGAGGTCCCAATCAGCGCTCGCGCGGAAGTTGCGCGCGAGGTTGGGCCCCCAGTACCCGGCCCCCACGACCACTGCCTTCATCTTCTCTGCCATTGTGCTTCCTCCCCAGTGCACAGATGCCGTTCGTCTCGTCGCTACGGGTTCGGCGTGAACGTGACGTCGACCCAGTAGTTGTGTGTACTCGTGCTGTCCGGGAAGCCCGTCGAATAGGTGTACGCGGACCCGTTGGCCGGTGTGCTGAACACCCCCGACGTCGTCGGCTGCGCCAGCGCTCCGAGATCGACGGCATAGCGCCCCGTGGTGCTGTGCAGTCCGACTCGGTATTCGACCCCGGGCTCGAGATGGACGGGCGTCGTGAAGGACATCTGCTGCCACCCCGACGCCGTCTCTCCCGAGAACTGGATCTGAGAGAGAAGAGTGCCGTCGGCCTTCCACAGATACCCCGTGTGCACACCCGTGTTCGCATCGCCCTTGTAGAAGCGGATGCCAGTCGCCGATCCGGCGGTGCTCACGCTGAAGCGTGTCGCGACCTGAACGGAGTCCGGATCGTTCCACCAGGGATTCTGCGGGGTTGCGTCTCCGAAGATCGTCTGGGCGGTGAGTACCCGAGGGGCATCCGCAGTGCGGAAGCTCCACTGACCGCCCGTGACCGCCGCGCCACCGCTCGTGACGCGCACTGCGTAGTCCGTCGCCCACTCGAGGGGCGCGGTCGGAGTGAAGGTGGCCGTCCGGGTCGACGCATCGTACGCGGTGGCACCGGCGATCGCCGTCGAACCGCGGGTGACGGCGATCTGCGGGCTGCTCGCGTCGCGATCGAAGGTCGCTGCGACCGTCGCGGTCGGAGCGACGTCCGTGGCCCCTCCAGCCGGGGCCGCCGAACTGACGGCGGGCGGGGTCGGCGTGGGCGTCGGCGTCGGCGTCGGCGTAGGCGTCGCAGTCGGCGTAGGCGTCCCAGTCGGCGTCGGCGTCGCAGTCGGCGTCGGCGTCGCAGTCGGCGTAGGCGTCGCAGTCGGCGTAGGCGTCGCAGTCGGCGTCGGCGTCGCAGTCGGCGTCGGCGTGGGCGTGGGCGTGGGCGTGGGCGTCGCAGTCGGCGTCGGCGTCGCGCTCGGCGTCGCAGTCCCGCCCCCCGTCGCCGTGAAGCGGATCTCCGCATCCACGAAGTACGCCGTCGACCGGAATGATCCCGTCGGGAACCCACCGTTCGGGCCGTACGCATAGAGACCGTTCGCGCCGGCCGGTGCGCTGATGAAGGCCGACGTCCGCTCCGTGTTGAAGTACGCGGTCGTGTAGGCGTATCGCCCCGTGCTCGAGAAGTACGACACCACGTAGCGCTGACCGGGCACCAGCATCACCGGTGTCGCGAGTTCAGCGCGCTGCCACCCCGACGCGGTCTCACCCGTGAAGGCCACCTGCGCAAGCAAGGTCCCGTCGGCGCTCCACAGCGACCCGCGATGGCTGCCCGTGTTGGTCGAACCCTTGTAGAACCGCAGCGCCGTGACCGAGCCCGGCTGCGAAACGGTGAACGCGGTGCCGACCTCGACGGGATCGGTGTCGGTGGTCGCGGCCACATTCGGTGTCTCATCCCCGAACAGCGTCTGCACTGCCGGCGCGGTCGTGAACTGCCAGGTGTCCAGCGTCGAGGATCCGAGGCGGACGGTGGCGGTGAAAGAAGTCTCGGCGGGCAGCGCCGCGCTCGGAGTGAAGGACAGCAGACCGGAGGACGGAGTGAACGATGACGTCCCCGCAACCGAACCACTCGACCCCGCCACGGTGAGCGTCGGGGCCGACGAAGCCGTCGCCCCGACGAGCGTCGCCGTCACCTGCGTCACGGTCGTGGCGACCGCGCCTGCGCCGCGCTCGGGCGACGTGCTCGTCACCTGCACCGCGTTGGTGCTGGCGACGAACTCCACATCGACGAAGTAGTTGGACGACTGCCACGACTGCGTCGGCACGACTCCGCCGTTGCCGTAGCGATAACGGCCGTTGTTGCCGGCGATCGTCGAGAGGGGACCACTTGTGACGGACCCCGCCAGTGCCCCGCTTGCATACGACGGATGCCCCTGCGGAGCGAAGTACGACACGGTGTAGACGGCGCCGGGCGTGATCGTGACCGGGCTGTCCAGGGTGGCGCTCTGCCAGCCGGTCGCCGTCTCGTTCGCGAAGGTGACCGTCGCGAGCCGCTGACCGTTCGGCCCCCAGAGGCTGCCCGTGTGCACACCGCCGTTGCCGGTCGCCTTGTAGAAGCGGATCGCGCGCACCTCGCCGGCGGTCGAGGTCTGGAAGGCGAGCCCCAGCTCGACCGGCGATGCATCGGCATCCACCTGCGGAGGAACGGCGCCGGAGAAGAACCGCGTGACGGCTTCGTTCGCCCGAGTCTCAAAGGACCACGACACATCCGTTCCAGCGACGCCTTCGGTGGAGCGGATGCCCGTGAGCGAGACCGCGATCTGGGCGCCCGCAGGCAAAGCACTCGTCGGTGAGAAGGTCGCCGTCGTCGCCGTGGCATCCAGCGACCAAGATCCTGCGACTGCCGCTCCCCCGCTCGTGACGGTGGCCCCGTTGATCGGCTTCACGGGTGTCGAGAAGCTCACCGACACCACGGCGTCGGTGGCGACGCCGGTGGCACCCGCGGCCGGCGACAGGGATACGACGGTCGGAGCCGCCGGCCCGGTCTGGAAGACGAGGTCCACGCCGTAGTCGGTGCTCGAGGGCGATGTCGGGAACCCGCCCGTGTAGGTGTACACCGCTCCGTTGGCAGGGACGGACAGGGGGCCGCGAGCGTACGGCGACGCGAACCGACCGGTGGTCACGGCGTATCCACCGGCGGGAGCGGTGTACGACGCCACGACCGTGGTGCCGGCAGCGACCGAGACGGGAGTGCTGAAGGTGGCGACCTGCCAGCCCTCCGCCGTGTCATCGGCGAAGGTGGCACGCGCCAGTTCGGAGCCGGTCGCACTCCACAGGATGCCGACGTGCGTTCCGGTGTTCGCCCGCCCCTTGTAGTAGCGCAGGCCGGAGACGGTACCCGACGCGCCTACCGTGACCTTCACGCCGAGCGTGACGGCATCTGGATCGGCCGTCGATGCGATCGCGGGCACCGTGCTCTCCGGGAACAGACTGCACGGACACGTGCCCTCGGGCAGATCCGCTCCCCTCGTCGTGAACGACCATGCCGCCCCACTCTCGAGGGCGCGGCCCGAGGCATCTTTTGCGGAAGGGGTCACCGTGTACTTCGTCTGCGGCGCGAGCGGCGTACTCGGGCTGAAGCGGATCGAGCGGGATGCGGCGTCGTAGGTCACGTTGCCGGCCGCGGCCCTGCCGGAGCTGTCGGCGACGGCGAGGCCGACCGTCGCAGGATCGGCCGCGCGACTGAGAGTGAGCGCGATGGTTGCGGACGGGTCCACGCTGCCTGCATCGGCTGCGGGGGTACGCGACAGCACCCGCAACGGCGAGGTGTCCGAGCTCGAGAACACGACGTCGACGAAGTAGTTGGAATCGAACCACACTCCGGTCGGGCGGGCACCGGCCGCCCCGAACACACCGGGCGCGTCCACTCCGAGGCCGGTGCCGACCGAGAGCGGCGACGCCGGCGTCGCCGCGTAGGGCCAGTAGCGCGCCTGCATCGCGTAGCCGCCCTTCGGCGCCGTGTAGGAGACCGTGTAGGTCTGTCCTGCCGTCACCGTGATCGGCAAGGCGAACGTCGCCGTCTGCCATCCCGTGGCCGTCTCGTTGGTGAACGTGACGGTTCCCATCCGCGTGCCGTCGGGGCCCCAGAGCGAGCCGACGTGGGTACCCGTGTTCGCGCCGCCCTTGAAGAACCGAACGCCCGTGACGAAGCCGTCGGATTCCGGCGTGAAGCGCAGCCCGAGCTCGACCGGGTCGCTGTCATCGGCCGAAGCGGTCGCCGGAACGGCCGACCCGAAGAAGGTGTAGGGACCGGCCGCGGTGACCGCCAGCGAGGTTCCGGCGCGATCGAAGTTTGCGCTGTCGTCGATCGCGCGGGCGCGGATGCTCGCCGCACCCGAGCCGCGGAGCACACCCGAATAGGACCACTGGGTGGTCCCTGTGGCCGGGTGCCAGCTCTGCCCTCCGTCGAGCGAGACCTCGACACCCGCGACGACGCCCCCGACGTCGGCGGCGGTGCCGGTGACGGTGATGTTGGAGTCGGATGCCAGTGATGCCCCCGCTGCCGGCGATGTGAAGCTCACGGTCGGGTTGGTCCGGTCGGAGCTCGCAGTCGCCGCCGTGAGCGTCGACATCAGGGTGGTCGGCTGCGCGCCCATGTCGGCGAACAGGTTCACCTGCGCCTGCTGCATGCGGCTGTCCGCGGCGGCACCGTCGCCGTCGTGTTCGGCGTCGAGCCCCCAGCCCCACTGAACGCTACCCGCCGAGAAGACGAGTGCGCCGCTCGAGGCGCGGTACAGCGTCAGGTGATGCGTCGTCGTACCCGCCACGACCACATTGCCGTAGTCAGTCAGATACTCCGGCGTCGCCCCGACCGTCGTCGACAGCCGGATCAGCCCTGCGGGCCGGAACCCGTTGTCGATGTCCTCATTGGACTCGTAGCCGACCGTGTGCGGCGCCAGAGCGGTCGTCGTTCCGGATGCCATGGATGCAAGCGGCGTGTTGCGCCACAGCCGTGTCTTGCCTTCGGCGGCCGAGACGGTGACCGGGAGGTCGGAGTTGTTGGCCATGTACATGGTGCCGGTGAGCGCATTCTCCGGAAGGTGGCCCCCGGTCGAACTGTCGGCGAATCGCGGATCGCGCCATGTGCCGGTCCACTCCGGCGACGGGTCGATCTTGCCGCCGCCCTTGTTGGCGGCATTGCCCCAGGTCTCCTTGTACGACACGAGGGTCCGGTAGTCCGTGTGGGATGAATCCGCCGAGGGTTCCCACCGCACGCGCCAGTAGGCCTCGTTCCCGCTCAGGAACTGCAGGTTCACGCCTGCGTCGCGCGCTGCCTCGACGTTCGCGCGCTGCGCTCCCGACCAGTACTCGTCGTGCCCGACCGACATGAACACCTTGTGGTTGAGCAGTTCGCCGCCATAGCGAGCGGAGTCGATACCGGACACGTAGGAGACGTCGTAGCCGTTGCGCTCCATGAAGCGCACGGTCGCGTACTCGGAGCTGAAGTAGAAGTCCCGCCCCTGCACCCAGTTGCGTGTGGCGAACGGCCGGTTGTAGCTGAGCTTGTAGCCGCGACCGTTGGCCGCACCCTGGTAGAAGCTCGCACCGCCGTAGGTGTTGTACGCCTGCCAGCTCGTGTCGGAGGTCTGGAAGACCACATCCGAGCGATTGCCGTCGTTGCGGACGATGAAGATGATGTGGCTCTGGCCACCGGTGTCGGTTCGCTTGAGCGAAGCGATGTACACGCCCGAGACGGCCGTGGTGGGGACGTTCCACGACGCCGACACCCCCCACGTACCGCAGTCGTAGAGCTCCGTGGTCACATCTGTGATGCACTCCGGCTGTCGCTGAGGCAGCGTTGCCGACGGCGTGACGGAGGCGATGTGACGGGCGCCGAGTCCTTGGTACCAGCCCGTGCGGTAGATGTCGATCGTGTAGTTCGAGGCCGGGGTGTCGATCTTGAAATCGATGCGATTGCCCGCGTTGACCGAGATGTCGGTCGCGAACCCCTGGATCGACGGGTCGCCGGCGCCGTCGATGTCCCACACCGACGGATCAGTGCCCGGCTGACGGTTCTCGCACGCGATGGCGTTGATGCCGGCACCGCACGGGCTCGCCGCCGTCGCCTGGTCAGGCTGTGACGTGACCACGAGCGTCGCGACGAGCACGGCGGCGGCGCCGAGCATCGCCGCCGCCCTCCGCCATCGCGCCTTGCCGACGTAGACGCCGCGCTGAGAAGTCCCCATATTCTCATTCCCCAGTCACCTGACCGCCTCATCGGCCGGTCAGGCTCAATCGCCCGTGACACCGATCGACGATCACTCGCCGATCTGTCCGTGCACCCCAAGCGGCACGGACATATCCGGGTTCCCCGATCCAAAGTGTAGCGACGCTCGGCGGCCTGGCACAATACTGACCGGAACACGACGCCCGCGGCGCTGCCGCATGAGGAAGGAAGCCATGTCCACGCCCGACGCCCCGATCGTCCAACCGTCCGCCGATGTCGATGTTCGCGCGACGCTCGGCGCGCGCACCCGGGTCTGGCACCTCGCCCAGGTCCGCGAGGATGCGCGACTCGGCGCCGACTGCAACATCGGCCGCGGCGCCTACATCGGCCCCGGCGTGGTTCTGGGGGATGCCTGCAAGGTGCAGAACTACGCGCTGGTGTACGAGCCCGCGGTGCTCGGCGACGGCGTCTTCATCGGACCCGCCGCGGTGCTCACGAACGACGAGTACCCGCGCGCGGCGAACCCCGACGGCTCGCCGAAGGGCACCGACGACTGGCACGCCGTGGCCGTGACCGTGGGGCGCGGCGCGTCCATCGGTGCCCGCGCGGTGTGCGTCGCTCCGGTGAACGTCGGCGAGTGGGCGCTCGTCGCCGCCGGCGCGGTGGTCACGAAGGACGTCCCCGCCCACGCGCTGGTGGTGGGCGTGCCTGCCCGCCGCATCGGCTGGGTCGGGCGCACCGGGCATCCGCTCGCCGCAGAAGGCGACCTCTGGGTCTGCCCCGACACCGGGGAGCGCTACGCCCAGGAGGGCGAGACGCTGAGCCTCGTCGCATGAGCGCCGGCGGCACGTCGACGCAGTCGTTCGTCGTGGTGGGTGCCGGGATCCTCGGCGCCGCCGTCGGCCGAGAGCTGACCCGACGGTTCCCGTCGAGCAGTGTCACGCTCCTCGAGAAGGAGGACCGCGCGGCCGCGCACCAGACGGGACACAACTCGGGCGTCGTCCACGCCGGCCTCTACTACGAGCCCGGCGGCCTCAAGGCCCGGCTGTGCCGCCGCGGCGTGTCGCTGCTGAAGGACTTCTGCGACGAGAAGTCGCTCCCCTATGTCGAGTGCGGCAAGCTCGTCGTCGCTCTCGACGATGCGGAGGAGGCGCGTCTGCAACACATCCACGAGCGTGCGCAGGCCAACGGGGCGCCGGGCGTCCGTCTGACGGATGCGGCCGGCATCCGCGACATCGAGCCGCAAGCCGTCGGGCAGGCGGCGCTCGTGTCCCCCACGACGGCGATCACCGACTACGCCGCCGTGACGCGCGCGCTCGTCGAGGACATCACGGCGGCGGGCGGACGCGTCGAGTTCGGCCGCGAGGTGACGGGTGTCGAGCGGGGCTCCGGGCGGGCGACGGTCCACACGGATGCCGGTCCGATGAGCGCCGATCACGTCTTCGTGTGCGCGGGGCTCCAGTCGGACCGCGTCGCGCGCCGCTCCGGCGGCGACCGGCATCCCAGCATCGTGCCGTTCTTCGGACAGTACTTCCTGCTCGAATCCGCGTACCGCGACATCCTGCAGGGACTCGTGTACCCCGTGCCCGATCCGAGGTACCCCTTCCTCGGCGTGCACCTCACGAAGCGCCACGACGGCGAGATGACCGTGGGGCCCAACGCCTTCCTGTCGCTGTCACGCGAGGGATACCGGGGATTGGGGCTCTCACCCCGGGATCTTGCGGCGACGCTGACCGACGGCGCGTTCTGGCGCTTCTCCGCCGCGAACGCGGGCAGCGCGGTGCGCGAAGCCCGGTCGGTGCTCTCGCAGCGCTTCTTCCTGCAGGAGGCGCAGCGCTACGTCCCTGCCCTCGAGGGCGCCCGCGCGACGCGCCTCGTCCGTGGCATCCGCGCGCAGGCGATGGATGCCTCCGGGCGCCTGCTCGACGACTTCGCGATCGACGAGACGAGCTCCGCCACCCTGGTGCGCAACGCCCCGTCCCCCGGCGCGACATCCTCACTCGCGATCGCCGAGCATCTCGTCGACGCCCTCGACGAGCGGCGCTGACGCCTCCCGCGCATGATGTGCGCCGTTCATTTGCCAGTACACGCGGGAATGGATGCCACATACCCGCACGAACCGGCGATCGAAGGCCGAGGGGCGTCAGAGCTTCCGCAGGAGGACGGACTTCACGGTGTGGTCGGCGGCCTTTCCCAGCACGAGCGTCGCGCGGTGCTTGGTGGGTTCGACGTTCTCGCGGAGGTTCGGCAGGTTGATGTCGTTCCAGTAGCCGAGCGCGGTCTCGACCGCCTCCGCGTCGGAGAGCTCGGCGAACACGTTGAAGAACGAGCTCGGGTTCGAGAACGCGCCTTCGCGGAGCGCCAGGAACCGGTCGACGTACCACCCGGCGATGTCGTCGGCACCGGCATCCACGTAGATCGAGAAGTCGAACAGATCGCTCACGGCGACGTCGTTGGGCGTCGGAGGCGGCGACAGCACGTTGAGACCCTCGACGATCACGACGTCGGGGCGGCGCACCGTGACGTACGCGTCGGGCACGATGTCGTAGCGCACGTGCGAGTAGAACGGGGCGCGCGCCTCGGCGGCCCCGGACTTCACGTCGGTGAGGAAACGCACGAGCGCGCGACGGTCATAGGACTCGGGAAACCCCTTGCGGCTCATGATGCCGCGGCGCTCGAGCTCGGCGTTCGGGTAGAGGAACCCGTCGGTCGTGACGAGCTCGACGCGCGGCGTACCGGGCCAACGGCTCATGAGCTCGCGCAGCAGGCGTGCGATCGTGGATTTCCCGACCGCGACAGAGCCGGCCACGCCCACGACGAACGGGGTCGTCGTGTCGGGCTCACGCAGGAAGGCGGCCGTCTCCGCCCCGAGACGCTTCGTGTTCTCCGCGTACGTCGACAGCAGCCGGCTGAGGGGCAGGTAGACCTCGCGCACCTCGGTGAGGTCGAGCCGGTCCCCGATTCCGCGAAGCTGGACGACCTCGGTCTCGCTCAGCGGATTCCGGATGCCCGAGGCGAGGGCGGCCCACTCGGCGCGGTCGACCTCGCGGTACAGCGAGGCGACGTCGGTGGCCGGCTCGTTCGTGTGCTCCTCGGTGGACATCGCGCCCACTCTATCCGCCGCTAGCCTGATTCCCTTGCGCTTGGGAGTCCTCGACATCGGATCGAACACCGTCCACCTGCTCGTCGCCGATGTCCACCCCGGCGGCAGGCCGCAGGCGGCGACCAGTCAGCGAACGATCCTGCGTCTCATGCGGTACCTCGAGCCCGACGGCTCGATCAGCGAGGTCGGCGTTCGAGCGCTCGTGGATGCCGTCGCGCAGGCGCGCGAGACGGCGAGGGCAGAGAACGTCGTCGAACTCCTCGCGACGGCAACGAGTGCCGTGCGCGAGGCGACGAACGGCCCCGAGGTGATCGCACGCATCGAGGCGGCGCTGGGTCAGGACCTGCAGGTGCTCGGCGGCGAATCGGAGGCCCGTTTCACCTTCCTCGCGGTCCGCCGCTGGTTCGGGTGGGCGGCGGGGCAGATCCTGCTGTTCGACATCGGCGGCGGCTCGCTCGAACTCGCCGCGGGAGCGGACGAGCTCCCCGACGTCGCGGCATCCGTGCCGCTCGGGGCGGGTCGGACGACGATGGAGTTCCTGCCGACCGATCCACCGGGCGAAGAGGCCGTGGAGCGTCTGCGTGAGCACGCCCGCGCCACGCTCGAACCGGTCGCGGAGATGATGATGGGTCAGCCCCGACCGAATCACGTCGTCGGATCGTCGAAGGCTATCCGCTCGCTCGCGAAGCTCGCCGGCTATCCCGCCCCCGGCTGGTCGGACAGCGAACGCATGCTGCTCCCGCGCGGGTCGCTCGGCTGGTGGATCCCGCGCCTCGCGCGGATCCCCGCGGCCGCACGCCAGGAGCTTCCCGGGATCACGCCCGATCGCACGTTCCAGATCGTCGCAGCCGGAGTCGTGCTGCACACCGCGATGACGATGCTCCGCGTCGACGAACTCGAGGTGAGCCCGTGGGCGCTGCGTGAAGGCGTGCTGCTGCGGTACATCGAATCGCTCAGCTGGTCGGAGCCGACCTGACACGGAATCGTGCGCGATGCCGGGGTGGGCGGCGGCGCCCCGCCCACCCCGGCATCCGTATCCCCCAGTAGCGTGCCGCATATGCCCCCGACAAACGGCTCGCGCTCAGCGGCTTCCCACGGCGAGGGCCCCAATCCCTCATGATCGCGGGCGGCGGACACGCTTGCCTGCCCCTGGCAGAGGCCGACCGATGCGTCTCGACGCGTCGGGGGCCCGACCGCGGCGTGCGCTTCTTGCGTGACCGCAGCCCGCGCGGGAGGCCGCGCTCGGCTGCTGATGAGTCGAATCTACAGTCTCACTCGAGGGCCCCTTCCGGGTTGCCCGGAAGGCACGAGGAACTCACCCCCTGATTCACCCGGAAAATGAACACCGTCTCATAAAAGGCCGAGCCGCTGCGCTTCGACGAGCGCTGTCGCCCGGTCGTTCGCATTCAGCTTGCGGTAGAGCGAGCGCTGATGCGTCTTCACGGTGTTGACGGTGACGAACAGGGCCTCCGCCGTCTGCTCACGCGTCATCCCCCGCGCGAGTGCCTTCAGCATGTCGAACTCGCGATCGGTCAGCGTGGGTCGCACCCGCAGCCCCTTCAGCCCGCTGTCCGTCGCGGCGGGCCGAGGCCAGCCTTCCAGACGCGTCGACGCCGCCTCGGTCAGCTCGGGCGCGAGCAGGGCCAGAGCCGCGGTCGCGTAGGGATCGAGATGCGGGGCCAGGCCACGAAGCCGTGCGAGGGCGAGCTCCTCGTCACCGTCGGCGCGCGCCGCCATGGCGAGACAGATCACCCGCAGGTTCTCCGCCTGACGCAGTCGTGCGGTTCCGGAGGCCAGCTCCTCGAGCTGTCGGACGGCGCGCGCGGTGCGGCCGCTGACAAGGCTCAGCGCGGCGACGAGCAGGCCCGTGTCCCACAGGTCCTTGTCCGCCCCTCGCAACGCCCGCCGAGCCCGCCGCGCATCCCCGTCGAGGAGAGCTTCGACGGCCCGAGCAGAACGCAGGACGCTCCCGGGAAGGCCCGGACCGCCGCTTCCGACAAGGTTCGCGCGATCGAACCAGTCGATCACCCCCAGCATGCGACGGTGGTCGCCCGCGATGAAGGCCAGCCGGAAGACACCCAGCAGGTAGAACGGCCACATCTCGCCGACCGCCGTCGCGTCGACGGCGGCGATCGCGTCGAATGCCTGTTCGGCTTCGTCCGCGGGCCGCAGCAACGAGCGCAGCAGAACGGTCTCCGCGTCGATCTCCTGCTCGACCCAGCTGTCGGTGCGTCCGTCCGCGCGCAGCCCGCGCTCGAGCCTCTCCGCGACACTGCGATCTCCGCAGAGCGCGTGGATGAGCGCGTGGCGTACAAGGGCGTGTCGGCCCAGAAAGTCCAGTGACTTCGGCACGGGGCACAGTTCCGCTTTCGCGTAGAGATCCATCGCCTCACCGAGGTCTCCGGCGAGCGACGCGGTGAAGCCTGCTTGGAAGAGCGCGAATGCGCGCAGACCGCGCGTCGGATCGACGCCGCGAGGGACCGGATCGGTGACGAGTCCGATGCCGCGAACGCGCGCCCACGCCTCCGGCGCGTGTCCGTGCATCCGCGTGGCGATCGCCTGAGCCAGGACGTGCAGATCTCGCTCGAGGCCCGTCGAGTCCTCCGGCGACAGCGGCTCCGCCACGATCCCGGATGCCACGAAGACCGGAGCGAACAGCGCCACCGCCCCCGTACGCCCCGCGCGAGAACGCGACGCCTCGGCCACCACAAGCTGGAACTCGTCCGGACGCATGCCGAACCAGACCTCGAGCGGGTACGCGTCGACCAGCTCGGCGACCCGTTCGTGCGCACCCCGCGTGATCGCCTCGCGCACGAGCGAGACGACCTCTATCTCCCCGAGCATCTCCCTACCCCCGCCTTCAGGCTAGCGGAGCACCACGGCGTCGGGCGGGAGCGGAGTCAACCCCGGACGACCTCGGCGAGTTCCCCGGCGATGCGCTCGGCCTCGTCCTGCGTCGTCGCCTCGACCATCACGCGGATCATCGGTTCCGTGCCGGACGGGCGCAGCAGCACCCGTCCGCCGAGACCGAGCGCCGCGCTCGCCTGCGCCACGGCGTCCTGCACGTCGGCGTCCTCCGCGCGCGAGCGCTCGACGCCGCGGACGTTGACGAGCACCTGCGGGAAGACCGTCATGACGGATGCCAGCTCGGCAAGCGATTTGCCGGTGCGCGCCATCTCGGCGCACAGGTGGAGCCCCGTGAGCACGCCGTCGCCGGTCGTGGCGAACCTGCTCATGATGACGTGGCCGCTCTGCTCACCGCCGAGCGAGAACCCGCCTTCGTTCATGCGCTCGAGGACGTATCGGTCGCCGACGGCGGTCGTCTCGACACGGATGCCGTGCTCTGCCATCGCACGGTGCAGACCGAGGTTGCTCATGACGGTCGCGACGAGCGTGTCTTCGCGGAGCACTCCGCGCTGCTTCATAGAGACGGCGAGGATCGCCATGATCTGGTCGCCGTCGATCACGTTTCCGTCGGCGTCGACCGCAAGACACCGGTCGGCGTCGCCATCGTGCGCGATGCCGATGTCGGCGCCCACGCGCACGACTTCCGCCGCGAGACCCCGCAGGTGCGTCGAGCCGACGCCCTCGTTGATGTTGATGCCGTCGGGGTCGGCCCCGATGACCGTGACCTTCGCCCCGGCGTTCCGGAACGTCTCGGGCGAGACGCCGGATGCCGCGCCGTGCGCGCAGTCGACGACGACGTGGAGGCCGTCGAGGCGGTGCGGCAGGGAGGCGAGCAGATGGATGACGTAGCGATCCTCGGCATCCGCGAACCGGATGACGCGGCCCACGGCCCCACCCGTGGGCTGGAGCTTGGGGCCCGACATGGCCTCTTCGATGCGCTGCTCGACGACGTCGGGGAGCTTCACTCCACCGCGCGCGAAGATCTTGATGCCGTTGTCCGGTGCCGGGTTGTGCGACGCCGAGATCATGACGCCGAAGTCGGCGTCGATGTCGCCGATGAGGAAGGCCGTGGCCGGCGTCGGGAGCGTGCCCGCATCGAGCACATCGACGCCGGACGAGGCCAGCCCCGCCTCGACCGCGGCGGACAGGAAATGCCCCGAGATGCGGGGGTCGCGTCCGATGACCGCGGTGAGCCGCTTGCCGGCCGCCCTGCGCGCTTCGGCGATACGCCCCTGGCCCAGGACGACGGCAGTCGCCTGGGCCAGGGTGAGCGCCAGATCAGCGGTGAGGGGGCCGTTCGCGAGGCCCCGCACACCGTCCGTTCCGAACAGCGCCATGAAGCTTTAGCGCTTCGAGTACTGCGGAGCCTTGCGGGCCTTCTTGAGACCGGCCTTCTTGCGCTCCTTCACGCGCGCGTCGCGCGAGAGGAAGCCGGCCTTCTTCAGGGTCGGGCGGTTGTTCTCGGCGTCGATCTCGTTGAGCGCACGGGCGATGCCGAGGCGCAGCGCACCGGCCTGGCCCGAGGGGCCGCCTCCGGAGATGCGCGCGATGACGTCATAGGCGCCCGCGAGGTCGAGGACCGTGAACGGGTCGTTGATGAGCTGCTGGTGCAGCTTGTTCGGGAAGTAGTCCTCGATCGTGCGGCCGTTCACCGTGATGGTGCCGGAGCCGGGCACGAGGCGCACGCGGGCGATGGCCTGCTTGCGGCGGCCGACGGCCGCACCGGGGACGGAGAGCACGGGGCGCGGCGTGGCAGCGGCCTCGACGGGCGTGCTCTCGGTGGTGTAGGACTCGGGGGTCTCTTCGATGGAGTCAGCGATCTTCGCCATGTTCGTTTCCTTGTTCTCGGCGGCGCTTACTGGGCGACCTGGTCGAAGGTGTAGGGGGTCGGCTGCTGGGCACCGTGCGGGTGCTCGGCACCGACGTAGACCTTGAGCTTCGAGAGCTGCTGGCGGCCGAGGCTGTTCTTCGGGAGCATGCCGCGGATCGCCTTCTCGACGGCGCGGACCGGGTTCTTCTCGAGGAGCTCGGCGTAGGAGGTCGCCGTGAGGCCGCCCGGGTAGCCGGAGTGGCGGTAGGCCATCTTCTTCTGGAGCTTCTGGCCCGTGAGCGCCACCTTCTCGGCGTTGACGACGATCACGAAGTCACCGGTGTCGATGTGGTTGGCGAAGGTGGGCTTGTTCTTGCCGCGGAGGATCGCGGCGGCGTGCGAGGCGAGGCGTCCGAGAACGACGTCGGTCGCGTCGATGACGACCCACTCACGGGTCACTTCACCGGCCTTGGGGGTGTAGGTGCGCGTCACAGTAGTGCTGCTTTCTTGATTCGAACGGAGAGGTTCGTGAATCCCGCTCCGGGGTGCTTCGCGAGGCGAAGGGCGCCAGTGGAGGGCTCACGTTCGTGGCGCCGGATCAGCCGAGCCGGACACCAAAGATCAAGCCTACGGCATGGGGATGCCTGCGCCAAACCCGCGCCGCCGCGGGGATGACCGAAGTGAGGGGCCGAAGACGCCTTCGGCCCCTCACTGACGTCCGCATCAGGGGGGGAGGGAGCGGACGTCGAGCCGGCACGCTGAGCTGCACCGGCGCCGGTTTGCGCGAGGCGGGTTTCGGGTCGACCCGCGCAGGTGTCGCACACGGGAGGTGCAGCGACGCGTTCATGCTACCCCGCGCCACGGGGAGATCACAGAGACCGACACGGCGGGGTCGTGGCGCAGATGTGCGGGCAGGCGATTTCACCCCCTCGACGCTCCGGCATGCTACGAAAGAGACTGCGAACGAACCGTTTGGGGGCTCACGTGCGACTTTCCGTCATCGGGTGCGGGTATCTGGGGGCCGTGCATGCCGCGGCGATGGCATCCATCGGCCACGAGGTCGTGGGCATCGACGTCGATGCGGACAAGGTCGCGGCGCTCTCGCGCGGCGAGGCGCCGTTCTTCGAGCCGGGGCTGCCGGAGTTCCTGACGGAGGGCGTCGCGTCGGGACGGCTGACGTTCACGACCGACATGTCCGCGGCGGCGGGCGCGAAGGTCCACTTCGTCGGGGTAGGCACACCGCAGCAGCGCGACGGCTACGCCGCCGACCTCACCTACGTCAACGCGGCGATCGACGCACTGCTCCCGCACCTGCGCCCGGGCGACATCGTGGCGGGCAAGTCGACCGTCCCGGTCGGCACGGCGGCGGGGCTCGCCCCGCGCGTCGCCGAGACCGGGGCGACGCTCGTCTGGAATCCCGAGTTCCTGCGCGAGGGCTTCGCGGTGAAGGACACGATCGATCCGGACCGGCTCGTCGTCGGACTCACCCCCGGGCACGAGGAGGCGGCGGATGTCCTTCGCGAGGTGTATGCCCCGGCCGTCGCGAAGGGGACGCCGTTCATCGTCACCGACCTCGCCACGGCGGAGCTCGTGAAGGTCGCCGCGAACGCGTTCCTCGCGACCAAGATCAGCTTCATCAACGCGATGGCGGAGATCGCCGAGGTCACCGGGGCCGACGTCACCCAGCTGGCGGATGCCATCGGCCACGACGTGCGCATCGGCCGGCGCTTCCTCGGTGCGGGGATCGGGTTCGGCGGCGGCTGCCTGCCGAAGGACATCCGCGCCTTCTCCGCGCGTGCGGAGGAGCTCGGGCGCGGAGAATCGGTCGCGTTCCTGCGCCAGGTCGACGAGATCAACCTGCGCCGCCGCGATCGCGCCGTGCAGCTGGTCGTCGAGGGGCTGGGCGGTCAGGTGTTCGAGAAGAAGGTGGCGGTGCTGGGCGCTGCGTTCAAGCCGTACAGCGACGACATCCGCGACTCCCCCGCCCTGGATGTCGCGGTGCGGCTGCACGGCCTCGGGGCCCGTGTCGTGGTGACCGACCCGGAGGCGCTCGCCAACGCGGCGCGCGTCCACCCGCAGCTGACGTACGAGGCATCCCGCGATGAGGCCATCCGCGATGCCGACGCGATCGTCCTCGTCACGGAGTGGGACGAGTATCGCCGCGAGCTCTCCCCCGAGCACGCCTCCTCCCTCACGTCGGGGCGCGTCGTCGTCGACGGACGTAACGGCTGGGATGCCGCGGCCTGGCGCGCCGCCGGCTGGAGGTATCTCGGGATGGGCCGCCCGTAGCCGCGCCCCTCCGGGCCGGTGCCGCACGGACGTCCGGGCGATGCCCAGGACAGCGTGGCAGGATCCCGGCATGGCCCGGCAGGCGTCCGCACGCTCCCGACGCGCCCGCACCCGTCGGCGCCGCACGGGGTTGACGATCGCGCTCACTCTGGCGCCGCTCATCGCCCTCGCCGTCGTCACGGCGGGCCTGCTCGGGCCGGCGCGGACGCCGGGCGCCGAGGTATCCGGATTCGATCGGGCGCAGCGCGACAACGCGGCGCTCATCATCGCGGCGGGGCGCGACCTCGGCCTGTCGGTGCGGGATCAGACCATCGCCGTCATGACCGCGATGGGCGAATCGTCGCTGCAGAACCTCGACTACGGCGACTGGGAGACGAGCGGCGTCGCAAACCCCGACGGATCGCGCACGACATCGATCGGGCTCTTCCAGCAGCAGGACGGCTGGGGAACCCGCGACGAGCGACTCGATCCGTACACCGCCGCCACCCTGTTCTACCGCGCGATGATCGCCCGCGTTCCCGACCGTGAAGCACTCCCGCCCACGACCGTCGCGCACCGCACACAGGTGAACCGCGACCCCGAGCACTACGCCCCGTACTGGCCGCTCGCCGAGGCCCTCGTGGCCGACCTGACGCGCTGAGCGCGCCGCTCAGGCGTGCGTCAGCGCCCGCGGGTGCGCCGTCACGAGGATCGGGAGATGGTCGCTCAGCCCCTGCGGCAGCGTCGTGATCGTGTCGACGTCGAAGCCGACGCTCGTCGCGAAATCGTAGTGGCCGCGGAAGAACTTGTACCGCGTGTAGGTGCGCGAATCGGAGAGCGTCAGCTCGTACCCGGCTTCACGCACGCGCTGGCCGAGGTTCTCCTTGAAGACGGGGTAGTTGTAGTCGCCCACCATGAGGATCGGCAGGTTCTCGCCGAGGCCCGAGAGCTCGTCGAGCGCCGCAGCGATCTGCTTGCGGCGCAGGGAGTTGAGCGCCGTGAGGGGTGCCGCGTGGAAGCTCGCGACGATGAACTCGCGCGCGTGGTCGATGTCCCGCAGGCGCACCGCGAGCATCCGCTCCTCCGCGGGCTTGAGGACCCGGTCGTGGAGCGACTTCTTGAGCGCGAGGGTGCGCACCTCGAGCGCGGCGAAGGTATTGCGCCGGAGATAGACGGCAAGGCCCAGGCGGTTGCGGGCCGTCGCGTCGACGAGTTCGAGGCCTGCGATCTCGTTCGGCAGGGAGTCGGTCTCGGCCTCCTGGAGGCAGAGGATGTCGGCATCCGTCGACTCGACGAGCGCGTCGAGTTCGCCGATCGCCTTGTGCTTGTTGAGGTTGTACGAGATGACCTTCATCGTGGCGCCAGCCTACGACGGCAACCCATGAATCCGCTCAGTCTTCGTCGAGCGATCGGCGTGCGCGCGTCTGCTCCGCGCGGGATGCCAGGAGCTCCTCCGCCGGGTAGCCGACCTCGGTCAGGGTGAGACCCCGCGCGGCGAGCACCTTGATCTCGCTCGTACGCGCGCGCTCGTCGCGGATGCCCACGATGTCGGCGATGCCGAGGCGCCCCTCCCCGACAGCGGCGCACGCCCCCACGAGCGAGCGCACCATGCTGTGGCAGAAGGCATCCGCCTTGACGTTCGCGATGAGGATGCCTGCGTCATCGCGCCGCCAGCCGAACTCGAGCAGCGTGCGGATCGTCGTCGCCTCTTCGCGGGCCTTGCAGTAGGCCGCGAAGTCGTGCAGGCCGATGAGGGAGCGGGCCGCGGCATCCATCGCGTCGGCGTCGAGACGCGCCTTGTACGTCGTCGTGCGGCCTCGTTCGAGGGGGTCGTAGGGGGTCGCGAGATCCGCGATGCGGTACTCGTACCGCCGCCACACGGCCGAGAAGCGCGCGTCGAACCCCGGTGCGGCTTCGGCGCTGCGGTGCACGGCCACGTCCGGGTACTGCCCGAGCACTCCCGTGATCCGGGCGGCGAGCGCCGTCGGAGACGGGTTCCGGCCCTTCTCGAGCCGCGCGCGCTGGGCGTCGGTCAGGTCGAGATGCGCGACCTGGCCCGCGGCGTGCACCCCGGCATCCGTCCGCCCCGCGACGACGAGCTGCGGGTCGCCGCCGAGCACGCGGGCGATGGCCGTCTCGAGCGTGCCCTGCACGGTGCGCAGCCCCGGCTGGCGGGCCCAGCCGCGGAAGCCGGTGCCGTCGTAGGCGAGATCGAGGCGCAGGCGCACCCCGTCAGCCTATCCGCCGATCCTTCCGCGCCCGTCGCGTGCGGATGCCGCGGATCGGACCACGGACCCAGCCTCGGTCCGTAGACTGGGCGTCCGTTCCCGAAAACGTCTGCTCGACAACGCCCTCCCCATGACCACACCCCCCGCACCCCGCTACGCCGGGCTGGATGGCCTGCGCGCCATCGCCGTGCTGCTGGTGGTCGTATACCACCTGTTCCCGGCGTGGTTCCTGCACTCGGGGTTCGTCGGCGTCGACGTCTTCTTCGTGATCTCGGGCTTCCTCATCACCTCGCTCCTGCTGCGGGAGCACGCCGCCTCCGGCACCGTGGCCCTGCGGGCATTCTGGACGCGCCGCGCGCGGAGGCTCCTGCCCGCACTCGCTCTCGTCGTCACGATGTCGGCGACGGCGGCGTGGTTCGTCGGTGGAGACGTCCTCGTCGGTCTCGGGCGCCAGGTGCTCGGCGCGGCCACCTTCTCGTACAACTGGGTGTCGATCGCGGGCGGCGCGTCATACTTCGGCGCGGCCGAACCGGAGCTCTTCCGAAACCTCTGGTCGCTCGCCGTCGAGGAGCAGTTCTATGTGCTGTGGCCGCTGCTGCTGCCGCTCGTCGTCCTCGTGCGAAGGCGCCCGGCCCGCGTCGCCCTCGCCGCGGCGTTCGCCGCCGGTTCCGCCCTGTGGGCGGTGTACGTGGCGGCCGCGGGTGGCCTGACCCGCGCGTACTACGGCACCGACACCCACGCGTTCGGCCTCCTCATCGGCGTGGGGCTGGCGTTCTGGCTGTCGGGTCGCGCGTGGAAGCCTGCCCGCCCGCTCGGCGGCATCGTCGGGGGTGTCGCCGTCGCGGGCGTCGTGGCGGTGTCCGCCTGGCCCGACGGGGAGCTGCTCTACCCGGGCATCCCGCTCGCGGCCTCACTCCTCACGGCCGTCGCCATCGCGGCCGGCGTCGCGCACGGCTCGGTGTTCGGGCGCGCGCTCGATACGCAGCCCCTGCGCTGGATCGGGGAACGGTCGTACGGCATCTACCTGTGGCACTGGCCGCTCATCGTGCTCGTGACGGTCGGCGCGACGGGCGGTTTCGTCGACCGCGCGATCCCGGTTCCGCTCGGCATCGCCGCGCTCGTGCTCACCCTCGTCCTTTCGGCGCTCTCCTACCGGTTCGTCGAGCAGCCCGTGCGGCGCCTCGGGTTCCGGGGCTCGCTGCGTGCGCTCGGCGCACGGCTCGGCTCGACACCCGCGCGCCGCTTCGGCGCCCTCACGGCGGTCGCCTCGGGAGTCCTCGTCGTCGTCGGCGTCGGCCTCGCGGTGAACGCCGCTCCCCCGGTGTCCTCGAGCGAAGCCGTCGTCCAGGCGGGGCAGGATGCGCTGGATGCCGCCGGCCAGGCATCCGCGGCCCCCTCGGCCACACCCGCACCGACCGACGCCGACCTCGTTCCGACAGCCACGCCGACCGTCGGGCCGGACGGCGAGCCGCTCCCGCCGCCGCACGTCACCGTGTCGGGCGACCGCGTGTCGGCGGTCGGCGACTCGGTCATGCTCGCATCGGCGCAAGGGCTCCTCGATCGCTTGCCGGGCGTCCAGGTCGATGCCGCCGTGTCGCGGTCGATGTGGGCGGGCGATGACATCGTCGCCGCGCTCGCCGCGCAGGGCGCCCTGCGGGACTACGTCGTCGTCGGTCTCGGCACGAACGGCCCCGTCGACGGAGGTGCGCTGCAGAGCGTCTACGACGCCATCGGCCCGGGTCGCTCGCTCGTGCTGGTGACGGCCTCCGCCCCGAGGGACTGGATCCCGGGCGTGAATGCGGAGCTCGCGGCGTTCGCCGCCTCCCACCCGCGCGTCATGCTCGCCGATTGGTCGCAGGCGATCGCGCCGCACCTCGATTACCTCGCCGGCGACCAGATCCACCCCGGCCCCACCGGCGGCGCCGTGTACGCCGACACCGTCGCGGGCGCGGTGGATGCCATCGAGAACCAGCGCGCGCAGGTGCGGTACGAGCTCGACCTCATCCGGTGGATGACCGCGCGCTCCTTCGGGGTCGAAGCCGAGCCGTCGTCCTGACCGGTCGCCCTTGGTCTCCGCCGCCCGCCTGCGGCTTGTGCGCCGCGGACCGGCGGCCGTGCCGTGTGCGTCAGACGTGCCGGACGAGGGCGACCGAGCGCTCCGTCGCGGTGAAGCCGAGCCCTTCGTAGAGCGAGTTCGCTCCGGTCGGGCTCGCCGTGTCGACATCGAGCACGGCTCGCTCGAGCCCCGCCGCGCCGATCGCCGCGAGTGAGGATGCCACGGTGAGCGGCGCGATCCCGCGTCGCCGGTGATCGCGGACGACACCGATGAGGTCGATGTACGAGTGGGTCGCGCCGAGCGCCTCCCAGTCCTCCTCGTTGACCGACGCGAGGCTGAAGCCGACGATACGCCCGTCCGCGTCGAGGGCGAGGCGGGACAGGTCGCTCCGGAAGAACGGACCACCCACGAACTTCGCCCAGCTCTCGGGCTGCGAGGGGAGGCTCCCCCAGTGGTCGCGGAACGCGTCGTTGCGCGCCAAACGGGCATCCTCGTCGCGATCGTGGGTGTAGGCGACGACGCGGATGCCGTCGGGTGCGGCGACCTCCGGCGCGGGCGTCGCCATGTCGCGCTCCATGGTCGTGAACCAGCGCTCCGCGGTGAGCCCGGCACGTTCGGCGATGGCCTGCTGGTCGGGCTGGCTCTCCTCGCCGTAGACCTTGAGGTCGGCCGTCCAGGCATCGGTGGGCGAGCCCTCCGGGACCGGCCCGAGAGTCGGCGCGACCTCGGCGAGCTGGGCGAGACCGCGCGCGACCTGCCACGCGAGCACCTGGGAGCCGATGCCCCGCCGACGATGGTCCGGCCGCACGGAGCCGCCGAGGTGGACCGTGAGCTCGCCCGCTCGGGCGGGGTGCAGGAAGGCGGACCCGAACGCGATGACGGCACCCTCGGCATCCAGCGCGAGGATCGTGTCGCGGGAGTGGTCGATGTGGGGGAGGTCGAAGGTGTCGGCGACGTCTTCACGCGGCGTGATCCACGTCGGGTGATCGACCGCGTCCGACGCGGCGTGGACGGCGTGGATCGCGTCGATGTCGTCGGGCGTCGCCGTGCGCCACTGCGTGACATCCGGGTGCGCGGGCTCCGCAGCGGGGATGGATGCCCGCAGCTCGGCGATCCGCTCGGTCAGTGTGTTCTCAGTCACTCCGCCACCCTATCCAGGCCGTGCCCCTCCCTGCTCTTGGTCCTGGTGCTGGCGCCCCCTGATACCCGCCCGTTTGCCACTTGCTGCGGGAATCCAGGCCCCGATTCCCGCAGCAAGTGGCAATCGAGCCGCGCGGCACCCCCTCCCCAGGCGAGGAATGTGGCGGGTTGTCCACGAAATGAGGGGGACGGATGCCTGGGACCGCACGCGATCCACCACAGTGGCATCCATGTCGCGCCCGCCCCGCCCGCTGCCGCCGGGGCTCGGCGAAGCTTTCCGGGTGGCCGATGCGCTCGCCCTGGGGGTGACGCCCACGCGGTTGCGGTCCGCGACGCTGGAGGCGCCCTTCCGGGGCATTCGCACGGCGCCGTTCATCGCGGATGACGTCGATGAGGATGCCCCGTTCGCGCACGACCGGCGGGTGCGCGAGCGGACGCTCCATGTCGCCCGTGCATACGCGCCGCTCCTGCCGCCGTCGGGGTTCTTCGCGGGGCGCACCGCGGCCGTGCTGTGGGGGCTGTACACGCCACCCTCGGACGGGATCGAGGTCGCGGTGTTCGCGGGGACGCGCGCTCCGCGCCGGGTGGGTGTCCGGGCCCGCACCGTCCTGCCCGCGCTTGCGACCGTGCGGCTGCACGAGGGACTCCGCGTCGCGAGCCCCGCCACGACGTGGGCGATGCTCGGCGCCGAGTCCGACGTCCGCGCGCTCGTCGTCGCAGGCGACGCGGCGGTTCGCATCCCCCGCGACCGGTGGGGCATCCTCCGCCCCGATGCGGCGCTCGCGACGGTCGCCGAGCTGCAGGCGGCTGTGGATGCCGGGAGGCGTGCCGGCGCGGCGCGCCTGCGTGCGGCACTGGCATCCATCGTCACGGGCGCCGCCTCGCCGCCGGAGACCCTGCACCGCCTCGACTGCGCCGCGGCGGGCCTGCCCACACCACTCCTCGACGCAGAGATCCGCGACGGCACGGGGCGTCTGCTGGGCGTGAGCGAGTTCGCCTACCCGTCGGCGCGCCTCGTGGTGGAACTCGAGGGCGACCACCATCGCACGAGTGCGCGTCAGTGGCACCGCGACATCGAGAAGTACCGCGCGTACGCCGAGGCCGGCTGGGAGGTTGTCCGCATCACCGCCGCCGACCGCCGCACCGGGCGCGACGTCGAGGTGGTGCGCCGTGCGCTGGCCCGTCGCGGCGGCCTGTGAACCCCTTCACTTGCCACAACCTGCCAGAACACCCCGCACATACCCACACGAACTGGCAAGCGAACCCGAGATGCCACACGCAACAGCAAGAGGCCCGCACCCCGAGACGGGGGTGCGGGCCTCTCGCGAAGGGGGAGACCTTACGCGGCCTTCTCCTCGACGGCGTCAGCGGCGGCGGCCTCAGCGGCCTCGCCCTCGGCCTGCGACTCGGCGCCGGCCTCTTCGACCTCGATCTCGGCGGGGGTCTCCTCGACGGCGACCTCCTCGGCGGGAGCCTCGGCGGGAGCGGCCGCGGGGGCCGACTTCTTCGCCGACTTGGGCTTCGGGTTCACCGGCTCGAGCACGAGCTCGATGCGGGCCATGGGGGCGTTGTCACCCTTGCGGTTGCCGATCTTCGTGATGCGGGTGTAGCCGCCCTCACGGTCCGCGACCTGCGGGGCGATCTCGGCGAAGAGGACGTGCACGACCTCCTTGTCGCCGATGACCGACAGCACCCGGCGACGGGCGTGCAGGTCGCCGCGCTTGGCGAACGTGATGAGACGCTCGGCGAGCGGACGCAGGCGCTTGGCCTTCGTCTCGGTCGTTGTGATGGCGCCGTGGGTGTACAGCGCGGCCGCGAGGTTCGCAAGCAGCAGACGCTCGTGGGCGGGGCCGCCTCCGAGGCGGGGACCCTTCGTGGGCTTGGGCATATCAGTTACTCCAGGTGGAAAATGTCAGCTGATCGATCGGGTGTCGATCAGAGGGTCTCGTCGTCGTAGCCGCCGTAGAAGTGCGCGCCGTCGAACCCGGGGACCGAGTCCTTCAGCGACAGTCCGAGCGAGATGAGCTTGTCGCGCACCTCGTCGACCGACTTCTGACCGAAGTTGCGGATGTTCATGAGCTGCGTCTCCGACAGGGCGACGAGCTCGGACACCGTGTTGATGCCCTCGCGCTTCAGGCAGTTGTACGAACGGACCGAGAGATCCAGGTCCTCGATCGGCATCGAGAGCTCGTTGGTCAGGACCTCGGCGACCGGCGCGGGGCCGATCTCGATGCCCTCGGCCTCGACGTTCAGCTCGCGGGCGAGACCGAACAGCTCCGTCAGCGTACGACCCGCCGACGCGACGGCGTCGCGCGGCGTGATCGAGGGCTTCGCCTCGACGTCGAGCACGAGCTTGTCGAAGTCGGTGCGCTCCCCGGCACGCGTCGCGTCGACGCGGTACGAGACCTTGAGCACGGGCGAGTAGATCGAGTCGATCGGGATCTGACCTGCTTCGGCGTACTCGTTGCGGTTCTGCGTCGCGGAGACGTAGCCACGACCGCGCTCGATCGTGAGCTCGAGCTCGAAGCGGGCCGCGTCGTTGAGCGTCGCGATGACGAGCTCGGGGTTGTGCACCTCGACACCGGCCGGAGCGGAGATGTCGGCGGCGGTGACCTCACCGGCGCCGGTCTTGCGCAGGTACGCGGTGATCGGCTCGTCGCGCTCCGACGAGACCACGAGCTGCTTGATGTTGAGGATGATCTCGGTGACATCCTCCTTCACGCCCGGGATGGTGCTGAACTCGTGCAGCACGCCGTCGATGCGGATGCTGGTGACCGCGGCGCCGGGGATCGAGGAGAGCAGGCTGCGACGCAGCGCGTTGCCGATCGTGTAGCCGAAGCCGGGCTCCAGCGGTTCGATGACGAAGCGGCTGCGGAACTCGCCGATCTTCTCCTCGGTCAGAGTGGGACGCTGTGCGATGAGCACTATGTGTTCCTTTCCGTCACGTGCCCGC
>MEEK01000012.1 GCA_001724425.1 Microbacterium sp. SCN 70-27 | reverse complement strand
CATAGTGAGGTTTTCCGTGGGTTCTGTCATCAAGAAGCGCCGCAAGCGCATGGCGAAGAAGAAGCACCGCAAGCTGCTTCGCAAGACTCGCCACCAGCGTCGCAACAAGAAGTAAGCCTTCTTCGCACGCTGCAACGACACAAGCGCCTGTCCTCCGGGACGGGCGCTTCGTGTTTCTCTCCCGCGCGCTGAGCGGATGGCGACGCGGCCGGGGGTCCGTCCCGCCTGGCAGGATGGATGCCGTGGCCACCCTGACGATCATCTCGAAGCCCGACTGTCACCTCTGCGACGTCGCGCGCGAGATCGTCGACGTCGTCGTCGCCGACTACGACGAGGATGCCGTCTCGGTCGAGGAGCTCTCGATCCTCGACGACCCATCGCTGTACGACACGTGGTGGGAGAAGATCCCGGTCGTGCTCATCGACGACCGGCTGCACGCGCACTGGCGCCTCGACGCGGCGCGGCTGCGCACGGCACTGGATGCCGCGACGCAGGATGCCGCGACGCAGGATGCCGCGACGCGCACCCCTTCCCGAAAGGAACCCGCATGATCCGCCACGTCGTCGCTTGGAAGCTGCGCACGGAAGACCCCGTCGAGCGCGCCGCACAGGCCGCGAAGGTCTCGGCCGACCTCGGTGCGCTGCGGGAGGTCGTACCCTCGATCGTCGACCTGTCGATCGGCCCCGACGTCGTCGGCGGCGGCAATTGGGACGTCGCCCTCGTCGCTGACTTCGCCGATCGTGCCGGCCTCGACGCGTATCAGACGCACCCCGACCACCAGGCGGTGGCCGGCTACATCCGTTCGGTCGTCTCCGACCGCGTCGCCGTCGACTTCGAGGTCTGAGCGGCGCGCCCCCAGACCTCGAAGGCTGTCGTCAGGGCGCGACGCGGGCGAGCACCGGCACGGGGTCGATCGACACGCGCACGACGTCGTCGTAGGTGACCGCTTCGCCGACGGGGTGCTGCAGCGTGATCATCGCACCATCCGAGGTGCGCACGAGCGTGCGGCGGAAGCTGCCGAGGAACGTCGACTCCTGCACCGTGGCGTCGATGCCGGGCACGGCGGTCGTGACGAGTCGCACGTTCTCGGGGCGGACGAAGATCTCCACCGCACCGGCATCCACCGGCCGCAGCAGCGGCAGCTCGAGACCCCACACGCGGGCGACGGCGCCGTCGGAGACCGCCGGCACGATGCTCGAGAGACCCACGAACGCCGCGACCTCGGGGGAGGAGGGCCGCTCGTACAGCTCGCCCGGCGTGCCGATCTGCTCGATACGCCCCGCGTTCATGACGGCGATGCGGTCGGAGACGGCGAGCGCCTCCTCCTGGTCGTGCGTGACGAAGACGGTCGTGATGCCCAGGCGCAGCTGGATGCGGCGGATCTCGTCGCGCAGCTGCACGCGCACCTTGGCATCCAGCGCCGACAGCGGCTCGTCGAGGAGCAGCACGCGGGGCTCCGTGACGAGGGCGCGGGCGAGGGCGACGCGCTGCTGCTGACCGCCGGAGAGCTGATGCGGGAACCGGTCGGCGAGGTGCCCGAGCCCGACCAGCTCGAGCGCATCCTGCGCACGCTTCGCCGCCTCGCGGGCGCCGACACCGCGCCGGCGGAGGCCGAACGCGGTGTTGTCGACGACCCGGAGGTGCGGGAACAGCGAGTACGACTGGAAGACCATGCCGATGTCGCGCTTGTTGGTCGGCACCCGCGAGACATCCTTCCCATCGAAGGAGACGGTGCCGTCGGTGGAGTCTTCGAGCCCCGCGAGGATCCGCAGGAGCGTCGTCTTGCCGCAGCCGGACGGTCCGAGCAGCGACACGAACTCGCCGGGGGCGATGTCGAGGTCCACGCCGTGCAGGACGCGCGTCGCGCCGAACTCCTTCACGATGCCGGCCAGCTGCACCGTCGTGCCTTCGCCGGTCTCGTGCAGGAGCAGGTTCTCGGAGGTGCGCGGCAGGGCGCGCGCGGGGGAGTCGGCGGTGGTCATGACGAGGCCTTTCCGGCGCGGCGGCGTCCCCGTGAAGACGAGGAGGCCGCGCGACCGATGAGGAGGAGCAGGAGGAAGACGAACAGGAGCGAGAGCAGCGTGAAGATCGCCGATGCGTACGGGTCGATCTTCTGCGCCACCACGAGCGCGGTCTGGAACACCTGACGGTTCAGCAGCGACGCGATCGTGAACTCGCCGAGGACGACGGCGACGGAGATGAGGGATGCCGCGAGGAGCCCCTGTCGGAGGTTCGGGACGAGCGCCCGGACGACGACGGCGAGCCAGCCCGCGCCGAGCGAGCGGGCCGCCTCGGCGAGCGTGCGGAGGTCCACGGCATCCATCGCCGCCTTGATCGACCGGTAGGCGAACGGCAGCACGGTGATGCCGTACGCGAAGGCGAGGGTCCACGTTCCCGTGCCGAACGTGCGCCCGATCTGCAGGTAGATCGGCGCGAGGCCGACGACGAGCACGATCGCGGGGATCGAGATCGGCAGCAGCACGGCGAACTCGAACACGCGGGCGAGGTTCGGGAAGCGAAGTTCGATGAGGATCATCGTCGGAAGCAGCAGCACGAGCACGATCACGACCGTGACGACGGCGAGGACGAGCGAGTTGCCGAGTCCCGTCCAGATCGGCGTGAGCACCTGGGTGTTGGCGGGATCGAACACGCGCACCCAGTTGGCGAACGACAGCCCGCCGCTCTCGCGGTCGCGCAGAGTGAACAGGAACGTCGACAGCAGCGGGATCGCGAACAGGATGCCGATGACGACGCCGATCACGGTGCGCGTCGCCCGCGAGGGCGCGATGCCGGGCCCGCTCACGACTGCCACCGCGCGGCGCGCCGCTGGACGAGGGCGTAGAGGGCCATGACGACGCCGACGACGACGATCATGCCGAGCGCGAGGGCGCCCGCGAGGTTCTCCCGCCCGAGCACGGTCTCGCTCGTGAGCGCCGCACGGATCTGCAGCGGCACGATCTGCGAGCCCTGGCTCGCCAGGGCGGCGGCCGTCGCGTACGACGAGAACGCGTTCGCGAACAGCAGCAGGAAGCTCGCGAGGAACGACGGCGCGAGCACCGGCAGGCCGATCCGCAGCCAGAAGCTCGCCCGCGTGCCGCCGAGCGTGAGGTTCGCCTCCGCCCACTGCGACTTCAGCGCCGACAGGGCGGGGAGGAACGTGATGACCATGAGCGGCACCTGGAAGTAGATGTAGGGGAGGATGAGGCCCGGCACCGAGTAGAGCCAGGTCCCCGGCTGCAGGTCGACGCCGAACGAGTCCTTGAGAAGCAGGGTCACGACACCCTGCACGCCGATCGTGGCGATGAAGACGAATGCGAGCATGACGCCGCCGAACTGGGCGAGCACGCCTGTCGCGGCATCCAGCGCGCTGCGTACGGCGCCCTGCGGGGGAAGACCCATCGCGGCGTAGCAGACGAGCGCACCGAGGATCGCGCCGATGGCGGCGGTGAGCAGCGACAGCCACGTGCTGTTCCAGAACGCGGTGAGGACGACGGGGTCGACGAGGGCGGAGATGTTCGCCCAGGTGAACGTGCCGTTCTTCTCGAAGAAGCCGGTGCCGATCGCGAGGACGGTCGGCAGGGCCAGGAAGAGGAGGAGGTACGCGGCGAAGGGGAGCAGCCCCAGCCACGTGAGGGACGGTGCGCTGCGACGCGACCGACCCCGGGTCGGAGCGTGGTGCTCCGACCCGGGGCCTGTGCTCGTCGCAGCGGGTGCGACAGTCGCGGGTGTCACTGGACGGCCGAGGCCCACTTCTCGCCGAGGAGCGTGCCGGCGGCCTTGCTCTGAGCCTCGGTCGGGACGACCGTGTCGGAGGGGGCGGCGGGGAGCTTGGCCGCGGCGGCCTCGTCGATCGTGCCGGCCTTCGTCATGGCCTCCATGCGCACGGGGCGGGCGCCGCCGGCCAGCCAGAGGTTCTGCACCTCGTCGCTGTAGAGGAACTCCTGCCAGAGGCGCGCGGCGGCCGGGTTCGGAGCGTCCTTGTTGATCGCCTGGTTGTAGTAGCCCGCGTAGCCGGCGCCCGAGAAGACCTTGACCTTCCAGTTGGCGTTGTCGGCGGAGTGCGTCGCGTTCAGGTAGTCCCAGTCGAAGACCACGGGGGTCTCGCCGGAGGCGATCGTGCCGGTGGTCACGTCGACCTTGAGGAGGTTGCCCGCCTTCTGGAGGTCGGCGAAGAAGTCGATGCCCGGCTGGAAGTCATCCAGCGTGCCGCCGTTCTGCACCGTCGCGAGCCCCACGGCGGCGAACGCCGCACCGGCCTGCGTCGGGTCGCCGTTGATCGCGACCGAGCCCTTGTAGTCGGCGCCGAGGAGGTCGGTGATCTTCTTCGGCTCGGGGAAGCGGCTCGAGTCGTAGCCGACCGACATGTACCCGCCGTAGTCGCCGACGAACAGACCCGTCGGCTCCTTGAGCGCGTCGGGGATCTCGTCGAACGTCTGCACCTTGTAGGCGGCGAACTTGTCGGTGTTCTGCAGGGCCACGGTGAGGCCGAGGTCGAACACGTCGGGGGCGGTGTCGAGGCCGGCGTTCGTCGTGGCCGCCTGGATCTCCTCGGCGCTCGAGACGTCGGGGGACTGCTCGGTGACCTCGATCTCGGGGTACTTCTTCTTGAAGGCGTCGATGATCTCGCCGTAGTTCGCCCAGTCGCGCGGCAGCGCGATGACGTTGAGCTTGCCTTCGGCCTTCGCGGCGGCCTCGAGGTCGGCGAACGTGCCGAAGTCGGCGACGCTCGTCGCGGCGGCGGCATCCGAGCCGCTCTCGGACGGGGTGGCGGCGGCCGACGAGCAGGCCGCGAGCGCGATCGCCGAAGCGGTGATCAGCGCGATGGTCGGAACGATCCGACGCAGGGTCGACGTGGACATTCGATTTCCTCTCGGGATGGCGCGCACGCCGAAAGGGGCGAGCGCGACGGGGACGAGAGGACGATAGGCGCGCGAGGTGGCGCGCGGATGCGTTCGAGGTGAACGGATGGCGACGCCCGGGCAAATCGGCGGCGTGCGGGGGGGGGGCGGTGCGGGCGGGACGCGCCGGATCGCGCGAGCGCCTGGCGCGAAAACGGCCCCCGTTCGCACGGGGGCCGTTCCAGGTCAGGCGGGGCTCAGGAGAACAGGCCGAGCTTGCCGAACTTCTCTGCGAGCAGGTAGTACACGGTGATGCGGCTCTTGGTCCGGTCGCCCTTCAGCGTCTCGCCCACCTCGGCGAGAGCGGCGTCGAGGACCTCGTCGGACTCGGTGAGGCCGAGCTTCTTCTTGAGGAAGTTGGTCTTGACGGTCTCGACCTCGGTGGGGTCGGAGAACGCGACGTAGGCAGAGTCCCGGTTCGACATGACCAGTCGGTAGGTGTCGAGCAGGCCCGAGATAGCGGCGTCATCGGCGTCGGGACGGTAGATCTTGACGTCAGCGGCCCAGTCGGTCATGGAGTACTCCTTCGGATCCGGCACGGTCGAGGATGCCGCGCTCGTTTGCGATCCTAGGGCGTCGCTCCTATCCGTCAACCCAGAGAATCGGGTGCGACGGCGTGGGGCTCGACAGCGTCAGGGTGCGAGGCGCGTGGGACCGCGGAACAGGTACGTGACCTCGCGGATCGAGTCCTGGCCGAGCAGCAGCATCAGCAGGCGCGCCTGGCCCATCCCGAACCCGCCGTGGGGCGGCACCCCGTAGCGGAAGAAGTCGAGGTAGTGGGCGAGACCCTCGAGCGACAGACCCTTCTCCTGGGCCTGCGCCTCGAGCACGTCGATGCGGTGCTCGCGCTGCGCGCCGGTGGTGATCTCCGTGCCGCGGAACAGCAGGTCGTAGCTCTTGGTGAGCCCCGTCGCGGCATCCCGCATGTGGTAGAACGGGCGGATCTCGGGGTGGTAGTCCGTGATGAAGACGAACTGGTGCCCGTAGGTCTCCTCCACGTGCGCGGAGATCTGGCGCTCGCCCTCGGGGTCGAGGTCGCCGTCGGTGCGGGGGATCTCGTACCCGCGGGCCGTCACGATCTCGCGCGCTTCGGCGAGCGGGATGCGCGGGAACGGCACCGTCGGGACGACGACGTCGACATCGAACAGTTCCTTGATCTCGGCGCCGTGCTTCTCGGCGACGGCGGCGAAGGCGGTCGCGAGGAGCTCCTCCTGCATCTGCGCGACGTCCTCGTAGCCGTCGATCCACGAGATCTCGGCGTCGATCGAGGTGAACTCGGTCGCGTGGCGGCTCGTGAAGCTCGGGTCGGCGCGGAACACGTCGCCGATCTCGAAGATCTTGCCGAACCCGGCGGACTGCGCCATCTGCTTGTAGTGCTGCGGGCTCTGCGCGAGGTACGCGGTCTGCTCGCCGAAGTACTCCAGCGCGAACAGCTCGGCGTTGCCCTCGGCGGGCGTCGACATGAGCTTCGGCGTGTGCAGCTCGACGTAGTCGCGGTCGATCCAGTAGCTGCGCATCGCGTGCTCGAGCGTCGTCGCGATGCGGAAGATGAGGGCGTTGCGACGCTGGCGCAGGTCGATGAAGCGCCAGTCCATGCGCTTGTCGATGCCGCTGTCGGCCGCGATCGGGGTCTCCGGCAGCGCGGCGGATGCCACGTCGAGCGCACCGATCTTGATCTCGACGCCGCCGAGCTTGACGCGCTCGTCGTGCTTGAGCTCACCCGTGACCGTGAGGAACGTGCCGGTCGACAGTTCGGAGATCACGGCGGTGAGGGCGAGCGCCGCGGCATCCTGGTCCGTCGCCTCGGGGTCGGGGCGCGTGGCGGGGTTCACGAGCTGCACGGCGCCGGTCTCATCGCGCAGGATGACGAACTGCACCTTCTTCTGATCGCGGACGGTCTCGACCCATCCGGACACCGACACGGGGCCGTCTTCACGGGACTGCAGCTGGCTGACAAGGGTGCGTTCACTCACGAGGGTCCAGTCTACGTGGGCCGCGCGCGCCGGTTGTGGATGCCCGTGGCATCCGCTTGCCACCTTCTGCGGTTATCTCGGCCGGGTTTTCGCGTGTCGTGGCAATCCAACGGCCGTGCGGGTGACGCAGGGGGACTGAGGGGGATGCCCAGGGTCCCGTAATCTTCGCGGCTTAGCCTCGGTGACCATGACTGCTGCCGACGGATCCTGGCTGACCGCGCTCGTGGACGGGGTCGTCCGTCTCATGGATGTCATCGGCGCGCCGGGAGCGGGACTCGCGATCGCCCTGGAGAACCTCTTCCCCCCGCTGCCGAGCGAGATCATCCTGCCGATGGCGGGCCTCGCCGCGGCGCGCGGCTCGTTCACCCTGGTCGAGGCACTGGCGTGGACCACCGCCGGATCGGTCGTCGGCGCCTTCGCGCTGTATGGCCTCGGAGCCGTGTTCGGGCTCGATCGTCTGCGGGCGCTCGCACGACGGATGCCGCTGCTGCATGTCGAGGACGTCGACCGCACCGTCGCCTGGTTCGGCAGACACGGCGGCAAGGCCGTCTTCTTCGGGCGCATGCTCCCCATCTTCCGGAGCCTCATCTCGATCCCGGCGGGTGTGACTCGGATGCCGCTGTGGCGCTTCGGCGTCCTCTCCTTCGCCGGCTCCCTCGTGTGGAACGCGGTTTTCGTGCTGTCCGGGTATCTGCTCGGCGACCAATGGCACATCGTCGAGGAGTACGCCGGCATCCTGCAGTACGTCGTCATCGGCGCCGCTTCAGCGGCCCTCGTCTGGTTCACGGTCGTGCGCGTGCGCCAGCTGCGCGGGCGTCAGCGCACCGATGCTGATCCGGCCTGAGCCGCCGCCTGCTCTCAGCCCGTCCACAAGGGGCTCCCACGTAGACTGAAGGTGTGCCCGCCGATCGCCTCCACCTCGTGCGCCATGGGGAGGTTCACAACCCCCAGCGCGTGCTCTACGGGCGACTGCCGAACTACCGCCTGAGCGACGACGGCCGCGCCATGGCCCGGTCGGCCGCGGAGTTCCTGCGGGGGGAGGGGCGCCCGGTGTCTGCGCTGTACGCGTCGCCGCTGCAGCGCACGCGCGAATCGGCCGAGCCGTTCACGGAGCTCTTCGGCCTCGAGCCGGTCATCGACGACCGTGTCATCGAGCCGACCAATGTCTTCGAGGGCAAGCGCATGAAGCGCGCCCTCCTCAATCCGCTCAACTGGCGTCACCTGCGCGACCCCTCGGTGCCCAGTTGGGGTGAGCCGTACGCGGACGTCGTCGCGCGCATGGATGCCGCGATGCGCGAAGCCTGGGACGAGTCCGACGGCGGTGACGTGGTCATCGTCTCGCACCAGCTCCCCATCTGGGTGACGCACCTGTCGGTCGCGGGCGAGCCGCTCAAGCACGACCCGCGTCGTCGGCGCTGCGCCCTCTCCAGCGTGACGAGCTTCGAGCGCACCGGCAACGGTTGGCGAGAGGTCGGCTACGCGGAGCCCGCGACGACCGCCGGCGCCGTGGATGTGGGGGCGGTGTGATGCGGAGGATTCTGGCATCCGTCGTCGCCGGTGCGCTCGCGCTCACCCTCGCGGCGTGCTCGGGTGGGAACGACGACCTCGTGAAGCAGTATCAGAGCGGCACCGGCAAGGGGTACATCTCCGGCGACGGGCGCGTGCAGGAGATCCCCGTCGACCAGCGCGGCGGCACGGTGGAGTTCACCGGGACGGCCATCGACGGTTCGACCATCACGAGCGCCGACTATGCGGGCAAGGTCCTCGTCCTGAACTTCTGGTACGCCGACTGTGCACCGTGCCGCGTCGAGGCGCCGATCCTCGAGCGCACGTTCCAGCAGACCAAGCCCGACGGTGCGGAGTTCCTCGGGGTCAACATCTACGACGGGCCCGAGCGGGCGACCTCGTTCGAGGAGAAGTACGGCATCAGCTACCCGTCGCTGCTCGCCGTCTCCGACGCCGACCTGAAGCTCGCGTTCGCGGAGTGGACCTCGGTGCAGGCGACGCCGACGACGCTCGTCGTCGACCGGCAGGGGCGCGTCGCGGCGCGCTTCGTCGGGCAGGTCCAGGACGACACGTCCCTCCCCACGATCGTGGCCGACGTGCTGGCGGAGGGCTCGTGAACGCGCGCCGCACCGGGATGCGCCCGTGAACCCCGGCGACATCGTCTTCGGCGGGGCGCTGTCGCTCGCGATCCCCATCGCGGTGCTCGCGGGGCTCGTCTCCTTCCTGTCCCCGTGCGTCCTGCCGCTCGTGCCGGGATACCTCGGATTCCTGGGCGGAGCGGCTGCGCCGCGCGCCGGCGGCACGGTTCCCGCACGCGCGACGGAGCCGCGGAACAGTCGTGGGCGACTCCTCCTCGGTGTCGTGCTGTTCATCGCGGGGTTCACACTCGTGTTCGTCGCGATGGGCGTGCTCGCCGGCACCGTCGGACGTTTCTTCGTGCAGTACCAGGAGCTCCTCACCCGCGTGCTCGGCGTCGTCGTCATCGCGATGGGCCTCGTCTTCCTCGGCGTGTTCGGCTTCGCGCAGCGCACCATGAAACCCCAGGTGCGCAGCGGTCTCGGTCTCATCGGCGCACCCTTGCTCGGCATCGCGATGGGCATCGGCTGGGCGCCCTGCATCGGGCCGACCTACGCGTCGATCCTCTCCATCTCGTTCACGGGCGCCGACCCGTGGCGTGCCGCGATCCTCGCCGTCGCGTATTCGCTCGGCCTCGGCATCCCCTTCGTGCTCCTCGCGGTCGGCTTCGGCTGGGCGACGCGCTCGGTCGCGTTCCTGCGTCGGCACATCCGTACGGTCAACATCATCGGCGGCGTGCTGCTCGTCACCCTCGGCGTCCTCATGGTCACCGGGGTCTGGACCGCCGTCATGTCGCAGCTGCAGGGGGTGATCGGCGGTGTCGAACTCCCCCTCTGATCCGCTCCGCCCCTCCGACCACGCCGACGGCGGGCGCGATGTCGTCCAGCCGCGACTCGGCGTCGTCGGGTGGCTCCGCTGGGGCTGGCGTCAGCTCACGAGCATGCGCACGGCGCTCGTGCTCCTGCTGCTGCTCGCGATCGCGGCGATCCCCGGATCGATCGTGCCGCAGCGCTCGGCCGACCCCAACGGTGTGCTCGACTTCAAGTCGAAGAACCCCGACCTGTTCGGGGTGTACGAGAAGCTCCAGCTGTTCGACGTGTACTCGTCGGTGTGGTTCTCCGCGATCTACATCCTGCTGTTCATCTCGCTCATCGGGTGCGTCCTCCCGCGCGCGAAGCACCACTGGAAGGCGCTGCGCTCCCGCCCGCCGCGCACCCCCGTGCGACTGTCGCGACTCGACGACCACGCCGAGAGCGTCATCGCGGTGCCCGAAGGGACGGATGCCGCCGACGCGGCATCCCACGCCGTCGATCTCGCCCAGGCGCAGCTGCGGAAGGCCGGCTACCGCGTCGAGCGGTACGACCAGCCCGCGGCGGGGAAGCGGCCTGCCGTGGCATCCGTCTCCGCGGAGCGGGGCTACGCGCGCGAGACCGGCAACCTCGTCTTCCACGCCGCACTCGTCGGGGTGCTGCTGTCGGTCGGCATCGGAGGCGGACTCACCTACACGGGGCAGGCGGTCGTGAAAGAGGGCGGGAGCTTCGTCAACTCGCAGATGAACTACGCGTCGATCAACCCGGGCCGCTTCGTCGACCTCGACGCGCTGCCGCCGTACGCCGTGACCCTCGACTCGTTCGCCGTCACGTACACGCCGTCGGGCTCTCGCGGCGGGACTCTCGCGGGCGACTTCGCGGCGCACGTGACGACGCGGGAGCCGGGGCAGGACGGGCGGGACCAGACCATCCGCGTGAACCACCCGATCGACATGGACGGCGACCGCATCTACCTCATGGGGAACGGCTACGCCCCCACGATCACGGTGCGAAACTCCGCCGGCGTCGCGGTCTTCCGAGATGACGTGCCGTTCGTCTCGCCCGACGCGAACATGACCTCGCAGGGCATCATCAAGGTCGCCGACGGCATCACCGACGCGGGACGCGATGAGCAGCTGGGCCTCGTCGGGTTCTTCTACCCGACCGCCGGGACCCTCGATACGGGCGCGAAGACCTCGATGTACCCGGGGCTCGTGAACCCCGTGCTGACCCTGTGGGTCTTCTCCGGCGACCTCCGCATCGACGGTGGCATCCCGCAGAACGTCTACGCGCTCGACACGAGCGAGATGACCCAGCTCGCGGGCGGCACGAGCAGCACCGCCGCGCTGGAGCTGCGCCCGGGCGAGACCGTCGACCTGCCGAACGGCCTCGGCACGGTCACGTTCGAGGACAACCAGGCGAACGGCGGCGTGGAGTCGGTGAAGCGCTACGTGTCGCTGTCGATCCATCGTGACGTGGGGGCGCCGTTCGTGCTCGTCTTCGCCGTCCTCGCGCTCGCGGGGCTGCTCGCAGCGCTCTTCGTCCCGCGTCGTCGCCTGTGGGTGAAGGCCACGCCCGCGGCGGATGGAGCGACGATCACGCTCGAATACGCCGGTCTCGCCCGCGGCGAGGACCCCGCGATCGCCGTCGCCGTCGCCGACCTGAAGCGCGGCCACGAGGCGTCGCTCGAGGCGGAGGCACCCCGCGAGGCATCCGTGCGCTGACGCGCGCGCGGAACGACCGATTTCTCACGGCGCGTCGCCCGTCGCGACGTAGACTGGACGGCATGCCCGAAGCCGGTTTCACGCTCGACAATCTCTCGGTCCTGCTGGTCTGGACGGCGATCGCGATCTACGCTCTGGCGTTCATCGCGTACGCGGTCGACCTCGCACGCCGGTCGGATCTCGCCGCCAAGGCGAAGGATGCCGCGCCCGTGCGGGAACTCGTCGGTGTCGGCGCGTCCGGGGCATCCGGGTCGTCGATCACCCGCATCCGCGCGGAGGAGGAGGCGGCGCTCGCCGCCGTCGAGGCGCGGCCGTCGGCGCGCCCCCGGTATCTCTGGGCGCGCATCGGCACGTCGCTCACGGTGCTCGCGTTCGTCTTCCACGTCGCCGCCGACATCACGCGCGGGATCGCGGCGCACCGCGTGCCGTGGTCGAACATGTACGAGTTCGCCCTCACCGGCACGATGCTCATCATCGCGGTGTACCTCGTCGTGCTGCTGAAGTTCGACCTGCGCTTCCTCGGAACGTTCATCACGGGGCTCGTCGCGGTGCTGCTCGGTTCGACCGCGATCTGGTTCTACACCGAGGTCGTGCCGCTGCAGGACTCGCTCAAGAGCGTGTGGCTCGTCATCCACGTGTTCGTCGCGTCGCTCGCGACCGCGCTCCTCGCGATCGCGTTCGCGCTGTCGGTGACGCAGCTGCTGCAGGCGCGGCGTGAGCGCTTCGCCCTCGCCGCCGACGAGGCCGGTGCCGCGGGGGAGCGCGCACCCGTCTCGAGCGGGCCGCGTTTCCTGCGCACCCTGCCGTCCGCGGACGCGCTCGAATCTCTCGCCTACCGCTTCGCGATCGTCGGATTCATCTTCTGGACGTTCACCCTCATCGCCGGCGCCGTCTGGGCCAACGACGCGTGGGGCCGGTACTGGGGCTTCGACACGAAGGAAGTGTGGACCTTCGTGATCTGGGTGCTCTACGCCGGATACATCCACGCGCGCGCGACGCGCGGCTGGCGCGGCACCCGCTCGGCGTGGCTCTCGATCGTCGGGTTCGGCGCCGTGATGTTCAACTTCACCATCGTGAACATGTTCTTCAAGGGGATGCACGTCTACAGCGGCCTGAGCTGAGGCATCCCGCCCTCGCGCTGGGCTGGCTCGTGCGAGGCGCTCGGCAGAGGACGTGCGTTGCAGACTGCGCGTGGTGCGCGGATCGCACGCGCACCGTGGGTTTCTCACGGGACTGGAGGCACGCGCCGCGCGGCACTCACGCACACCGAGGCTCGCCTGACGCGGACCGTATTCAGTCTCTTCGACACGGCCAGCCCGCTGAGGGCCCGGAAATCCGCGGCGCGGTCGGCGGCGCCGGCACGGAGAGACTGAATACGGAACGCGCAGGCCGCCGGCCCCGGGGCCCCGGGGTCCTGGGCCCGGAGCCGGGGCCCTGCGGGCGGCCCCGGGATCAGGCGAGGGCGGGGGATGCCTGCAGCAGCGACTTCGCCGAGGCGGTGCGCCGGCGGGCGACCACGATGACGGTCGCGACGAACGCGAGCGCGGCCCACACGATCATCCCCGAGAGCGCCGCGCCGAGCCCGCCGGCGGAGGTGAGCGCGGCGAGCATCGCCTGGTAGACGGGCGTCGTCGGCATGAGCGCTGCGAGGGACGACAGCACTCCCGGGACCGTCGAGACGATGCCGGTCGCGACCGCGAGCACTCCGACGAGTGCCGACAGCCAGCGCCCCGCCCCGCCGAACACGGCGACGAGGGCCTGGTTCACCGCGGCGAACGCGACACCCGCGATGACCGCGATGCCGGCGAAGCCCCACCACGTGGCGGCGTCGTAGTCCGCGGCGAGTTGCACGACGCCGGCGACGAGCAGGCCCTGTCCCGCGCCGATCGCAGCGGCGGGTGCGAGGGTGCGCAGCGCGAGCAGCGCGGACGGGCGGCGTGAGCTCAGCGCGTGCCGCGGCACCGCCTGCAGGGCGACGAACGATGCGAGGCCGCCGAACCACAGCGCCAGCATTGCGAGGAGCGGGACCGCCGATGCGCCGAACAGGTTCGAGGAGGTTCCGGTCGTCGTCACCGGGTCGGCGACGACGGATGCCAGATCGTTCGCCTGCTTGTCCGTGTAGCCGGGGACAGAGGTCGACGCCTGGGTGAGGCCGTCGGCGAGGGACGCCGTTCCTGTCGACAGACCCTTCACGCCGTCGGCGAGGCTCTGAGCGCCCGTGGCGAGCTCGGTCGCACCCGACGAGAGTGCGGCGGCGCCGTTCGCGAGTCCGGTCGCGCCGGTCGCGGACTGGTCGAGCCCGGCGGCGATCGTGCCGAGGCCCGTCTGCAGGTCGGTGGCGCCCTTCGTGAGCTGGTCGACGCCCTGCGCGGTCTGGCCGAGGCCCTGCTGCACACCGCTCGCGTAACCGGCCGCGTAGCCGGCCGATGTCGCGGACTTCTGCACGTCGCCCGCAAGACCGCCGAGCGCGAGGCACACGGCTCCCTGCTCGGCGGAGGTCGGCTTCGCCGGCGGGATGCAGTTGTTCTGTGCCAGCAGCGTCTGGTACGTCGTGGCGAGAGCCTTCGTGTCGGCCGCCGCGGCGCCCGCGTAGCTCGCGGCCGTCGCGGCGGTGCCGCCCAGCGTGCCCTCTGCGGTCGAGGTCAGCTGGCCCGAGACCTGCCGGAGGCCGTCGGCGAGCTGGCCGGCGCCGCCCGCCGACTGCCGGGTGCCCCCGGCCAGCGCGGTGAGCCCGGCGGAGAGTTTCGTTGCGCCATCGCCCAACTGCGTCGCACCGGAGCCGAGCGCCGTCGCCCCCGCGGGCAGCTGCGCCGCGCCGTCGGCGGCCTGGGTGGCGCCGTCGGCGAGTTTGTGCGCGCCATCGGCCGCCTCACCGAGCTTGTCGCCGAGCGTCGTGAACCCGAGGAACACGTTTTGCAGGTACGTCGTCGACAGCTGCTCTCCCAGGACGGATGCCGCGGCCGCCGCCACCTGGGACGTGATCGCGTCGTCGACGATGAGGCTGTCCGGCGAGGTCTGTGCCGTGATCGTCGCCTTCTCCGGAGTGCCGCCCGACCCGTCAGAGGCGCCCGCCGTGGACGTCGCCGCGGCGGAGAAGTTCTCCGGGATCGTGATGACCGCGTCGTACGTCCCGTCGGCAAGCCCCGCCGCGGCATCCGCGGTGTTGGAGATCGTCCAGTCGAGATTCGACGGCAGATCGTCGGAGCCCTTGACGAGCCCGGCCGTCAGCTGGCGCCCGAGGGGCACGTACTGCCCGTTGATCGTGACCGGCTTGTCGTTGTTCACGATCGCGGCCCTCATGTCGCCGAGACGCTCGGCGGGGTTGTAGAGCGACGCGACGAGGATGCCGCCGATGACGACGGGCAGGAGCAGGACGCCGATCAGGGTCAGCCAGGTCACCGGCCGACGGGAGCGGGCGCGTTCGATGGGGAGGGTCATGACGGGATCACCTCGGTCGAGGACGAAAGGGGGGAGAGGGCGAGCGCGGTCACGCCCGGGCGGTGTGCATCGGCCAACAGGTCGAACGCGGCGCCGTCGCGGCGAGCCGAGGCGACGATCGTGAGCGCGAGGTCACCCCGCCGCTGCCCAACCGCCTCCGCGGCGTCGCGCAGCAGGGCCGCGGCCTGATCGCGGTCGGAGCCGACGAGGGTGTCGATCCCGTCGATCGCGACGAGGGTCGTGCCTCCGGCGAGGGCGCGGCGCAGTTCGCGCAGCGGATCGGGGGCGCCGTCGAGCAAGGCGACGCCCACGTGCGCGCGCACCCACGCCGCGCGGCCGGGCAGCAGGTGCCCGGCGACACGCAGCCGCCCGGCGGTCGGGTCGAGCCGGCCCGCCGCCATCAGCACGAACGCGCGCCCCGCGCGGGGGTCTGCGGCCGTCACGAGCAGGGTCTCGCCCTGAGCGATGCGGAACGCGGCATCCGCGAACAGCACGACCTCGCCGACGCCGCGTCCGCCGTCGACCGTCACGCCGACGCCCTCACCGACGAGCGGTGCGCGGCTGCCGGGTTCAGGCCACTCCGCCAAAGCCAGTTCGCGCTCGACGGCCTCGCCCTCGATGTCGAAGTGCGGCAGTGCGCGGTCGAGCCAACGGGGCATCCACCACGCCTTCTCGCCGAGGAGAGCCATGATCGCGGGTCCGAGCGTCATGCGGATGAGGAACGCGTCGATCGCGATGCCCGCGGCGAGCCCGAGGGCGATGGGTTTGATCGACGTGTCGCCTTCGGGAACGAACGCGGCGAACACGGCGAACATGATCACGGCGGCGGCGGTCACGACGCGTGCCGAGGCGGTGAACCCCGAGCGGACGGCGCCGATCGCGGTCTGCCGGTCGGCGCGGCCCCCGCGCGCGCGGCGGGTGTGGACGTAGTCCTCGCGCATGCGCGAGACGAGGAACACCTCGTAGTCCATCGCGAGCCCGAAGAGGACGCCCATGAGGATGATCGGCATGAACGAGATGACGGGGCCCGTGCGGGTCACGTGCAGGGCGTCGGCGAGCCAACCCCACTCGAACACCGCCGCCACGACGCCGAACGCCGCGAGGATCGACAGCAGGTAGCCGAGCGTCGCCTTCAGCGGCACCCAGATCGAGCGGAACACGATCATGAGGAGGAGGAACGACAGCCCGACGACGAACAGGCCGAAGGGGAGCAGGGCGGCGCCGAGGCGGTCGGAGATGTCGATCGCGATGGCCGTGAAGCCCGTCACCTTGAGGTCGACGCCGTACGTCTTCAGCCACTCGTCGTGGTGCGAACGGAGTTCACGCACGAGCGCCGCGGTGCGCGGGTCGTCGGGCCCCGTCTCGGGGACGACCTGCACGAGGCCCGTGTCGGCCGTCTCGTTGGGGGTGGCGAGAGCGACCTCCTTCACGCCCGGGATCTTCTCGACCGCGGCCTTGAGGTCGGCCATGAGGCCGAGCGGGTCGGTCGAGGTCACGATCGTGCCGGTGAGGATGAGGGGGCCGTTCGCGCCTGCGCCGAAGTGCTCGGCGGTCAGGTCGTATGCCTGACGCGCTTCGCTCGACGTCGGCTGCATGCCGGCGTTCGGGAGGGCGAGCTGCAGGCTCGCCGCGGGGATGGCGACGATGCCGAGCGTCACGATGACGGCGAGCGTCGTGACGATGGGATGCCGCGTGACGAGCATGACCCACCGGTTCGACTTCTTGAGCGGGGCGCCGGCGGCGGGTGCGAGAGCCGCGGAACGGCGCGTCTGGGTGGCGTCCGTGTCGGTGGCATCCGTCGGCATGGCATCCGGCACGGTGTCGGCGGTCGCGTCGCCGGCGGCAGCGGCAGCCGGGCGGCGCCGGGCGGTGCGACCGATGCGGGCGCCGCGCCCGAGGCCGTGGCCCCAGCCTGCGACGCGCTCCTTCGCGAAGCCGAGGAGAGCGGGGGTGAGGGTCACGGCGACGAGCACCGCGACGGCGACCGCGCCGGCGGCGGCGATGCCCATCGTCGTGAGGAACGGGATGCCCGCGAAGCCGAGACCGATCAGGGCGATGAGGACGGTGACGCCCGCGAACACGACGGCAGACCCGGCCGTGCCGGTCGCGCGGGCCGCGGATTCCTCGGGGGCGATGCCGGAGCGCACCTGATCCTGATGTCGCGCGACGATGAACAGCGCGTAGTCGATGCCGACGGCGAGCCCCAGCATGATCGCGAGCATCGGGGTCGTCGAGGACACCGTGGCGAACGCGGTCGAGGCGTAGATGAGGGTGATCGCGAGGACGACGCCGATGAGGGCGCTCACAAGCGGGAACCACGCGACCGCGAGCGAGCGGAACGTCACGATGAGGACGAACAGTGCGATCAGCACACCGACGACCTCGACGAGCGACAGGGAGGGTAGGGAGGTCGAGAACAGGTCGCCGCCGACGACGACCTTCGCGCCGTCGGGGAGGGCACTCGCCATGGTGTCGGCGAGGTCCGTGAGGGAGGTCTTCGTGGCAGCGGGCACGTCGGTGACGGTGCCCTTGAACTGCATGCGGATGAGTGCGGCTTCGCCGTCGTCGCTCACCATGCCGCTCACCATCTTGTTGAACGGGTCGGTCACGGCCAGCACGCCATCGAGCGTGCCGAGGTCCTTCACGGTAGAGGCGATCTCGTCGGTGTACGGCGCCTTGTCGATCCGCTCCCCTGGGGCGGCGACCACGATGATCTGGGCGCTCGTGCCGCTCGCCTGCGGGAACGTGCGGTTCAGGAGCTTCAGCCCCGCCTCGCCCTCGGTGCCCGGGATCGAGAAGGAGTTGTCGAAGCCCTTGACGGCTCCCGTCGCGATGCCGGCGCCGACGGCGCCGCCGACCACGCCGATGAGCAGCAGCCACGAGACGAGCACGCGCCACGGGTGACGGTACGACCAGTGGCCGAGCGAGTAGAGGAGAGTGGACACGGGCGCTCCGGACGTCAGAGGGTCAGAGGGATTCGATACACCACTGTATCCGATACATAGATGTATCCTAGGAGATACCCCGGCCACAAGTCTGGGTGCCGGGTGTGAAGATGGCAGGAAAGGAGTTGCCGTGAGCGATGTGACGCAGCGTGCCGGTTCCCGCCGTCGCGAGCAGACCCGCGCGCGGCTGCTCGCCGCCGCCCACGAGATCTTCGGTGAGGTCGGCATGGATGCCGCGTCGGTCGAGATGATCTGCGAGCGCGCGGGCTTCACGCGGGGAGCGTTCTACTCCAATTTCGACTCGAAGGACGAGCTGTTCCTCGCGCTCATCACCCAGCTCGCCGAGGAGAAGCTCGACGAGGTCGCGGTGCGTGTGCGCGACCTCGGACCGGATGCGCTCGCCGACACCTCGGCGCTCGTCCGACAGGTCGTCGGAGCATCCTTCGGCGAACGGATGGAGCCGCACCTCATCAGCGAGATCCGCGCGCAGGCGCTGCGCGACCCGAAGCTCGCGCAGGCGTACCTCGCGTGGCAGGGCGTTCTCCGCTCACGCGTGGAGGGCATCATGCAGGCCGTCGTGGATGCCTACGGCCTTCGCCTGCGGCTCCCGCTCGGGGATGCCGCGCAGTTGCTCGTCGACGTCTCCGACGACACGTGTGCACGCGCGACGCTCGAAGGGCGCCCTGCGACGGAGGTCGCCGGGCTGATGAACGACCGCCTCGCGAGGATCGTCGAGATCCTGATCGACCCGAGCTGAGTCCGGGCGCCGGGGCCCGTCAGGGCGTGCCGGCAAGCAGGGCGTGACAGCGCTCGAGGCGTGCGAGCCACCACTCGCGTCGGTCGGCGTCGGCGGCGTGACGCTCGAGCAACGTGGCATCCGGCGTCACGCGACGCACCTTGAGCACGCCGGCTTCGGGTCGGAGCGGCTCCGTCGTGACGTCCGCCGCGAGGAGCGACGCCGTGCCGAGACCGCAGTCGTAGGGAAGGTCGGGCAGGGCGGCGGCGAGGGCGAGGCCCATCGCGAGGCCGACGCTCGTGTCGAGCGCGCTCGACACGACGGCGGGCAGCCCTGCCTCGGCGACGATGCCGAGCGCGCGCCGCGCCCCGCCGAGCGGCTGCGCCTTCACGACGATGAGGTCGGCGGCACCCGCCCGCGCGACCGCGAGCGGGTCGGCGGCCTTCCGCACCGACTCGTCCGCCGCGACGGGGATGTCCCAGTCGGCGATGCGCTCGCGCAGTTCGGTGAGCTCCTCGACGGTGGCGCAGGGCTGCTCCAGGTACTCGAGGTCGAACTCGGCGAGGGCGTGCACGGCGTGCTCCGCCTCGTCGACGTTCCAGCCGCCGTTGGCATCCAGCCGGACGCGTCCCTCCGGCCCCATGGCCGTGCGCACGGCTCGCACGCGCGCGACGTCGTCGGCGAGACGCTGCCCGCGTTCGGCGACCTTGACCTTCGCCGTGCGGCATCCGTCGAAGCGTGCGAGCACGTCGGCGACCGCCGCGGCATCCACCGCCGGCACGGTCGCGTTGACCGGGACGGTGCTCCGCACGGGCGTGGGCTGCGCCTGCCACCCGAAATCCAGGGCCGCAGCGAGCCACGTCGAGGCCTCGGCGTCGTCGTACTCAAGGAACGGCGAGAACTCCGTCCACCCCGCAGGGCCCTCGAGGAGGAGAGCTTCGCGATGGTCGACGCCGCGGAATCTCGTCACGAGCGGCAGTGCGACGACCCGCGCCGTCGACAGCAGGTCGGTGAGTGGGGGGAGGGGCACGGCGCTCAGAAGAGCGGCGCGCCGGCGCCGACCTGACGGGCGGCCTGCTGCTGCACGACCCTCTGGTCGCGGTACATGCCGGCCCGCGCGGCGCGCTGCTCCTCGTGACTGATCGGCTTCCCGAGGATGACGCGTCGGAACGTGCGACGGATGCGAGTGAGCATGGCTGCCTCCTTCCGCTCAGTCTGTCACAGGGGCTGGGGCTGGGCATGCGCACCATCACTCGGGCGCGGGCGGCCGTGCGAGAATCGGGCGGTGACCGCAGCCCCGCCCGCGCCCCGCTCCGCCCTCGACATCGACGCGGTGCCGCGAACAGCTCGCGCCGAGGCGCTGTTGGACGCCCTCGCATCCCGCGTCGTGATCGCCGACGGTGCCATGGGGACGATGCTCCAGCGGCACGACCTCGACATCGCCACCGACTTCCAGGGGCTCGAGGGCTGCAACGAGATCCTGAACGTCACGCGCCCCGACGTCGTCGCCGCGATCCACGACGCGTACTACGCCGTGGGCGTGGATGCCGTGGAGACGAACACCTTCGGTGCGAACTGGTCGAACCTCTCGGACTACGGCATCGACGACCGCATCACCGAACTCGCCGCGGCGGGCGCCCGCATCGCCCGTGAGCGCGCGGAGGCGGCCGAAGCCGAAGACGGTCGGATGCGGTGGGTGCTCGGCTCGATGGGCCCGGGCACCAAGCTGCCGAGCCTCGGACACACGACCTACGCGCATCTGAAGGAGACGTTCGCGCTGCAGGCCGAGGGGCTCATCGACGGGGGAGCGGATGCCTTCCTCGTCGAGACGAGCCAGGACCTCCTGCAGACGAAGGCCGCGATCAACGGCTGCAAGCAGGCGATCGTCGCCCGCGGCATCCGCCTGCCGATCTTCGTCGAGGTGACCGTCGAGACGACCGGCACGATGCTCATGGGCTCGGAGATCGGGGCCGCGCTCACCGCCCTCGAGCCGCTGGGTGTGGATGCCATCGGGCTCAACTGCGCGACGGGCCCCGCCGAGATGAGCGAGCACCTGCGGCACCTGTCGAAGCATTCGCCCGTGACGATCGCCTGCATGCCGAACGCCGGCCTCCCCGTGCTCACGGCCGACGGTGCGCACTACCCGCTCACGCCGGCGGAGCTGGCGACGGCGCACGAGCAGTTCGTGCGCGAGTTCGGGCTCGGGCTCATCGGCGGATGCTGCGGCACGACGCCCGAGCACCTCGCCGCCGTGGTCGAGCGGTTGGGCGTTTCGACGCGCTCCGCGCGCTCAACGACCGGTGACAGCCCCGCCCCGGTCGCCCAGCGCCGAGTCGAAACGCCCGACCCGGGCGTCGCGTCCCTCTACCAGCACGTCCCCTTCCGTCAGGACGCGAGCTACCTCGCGATCGGCGAGCGCACGAACGCCAACGGGTCGAAGGCCTTCCGCGAGGCGATGCTCGAGGGTCGGTGGGACGACTGCGTCGAGATCGCGCGGAACCAGATCCGCGTCGGTGCGCATCTGCTCGACGTGTGCGTCGACTATGTCGGCCGCGACGGCGTCGGCGATATCCGCGAGGTCGTCTCCCGCTTCGCGAGCGCGTCCACCCTGCCGCTCGTGATCGACTCGACCGAGCCGGCCGTCATCCAGGCGGGGCTCGAGCTCATCGGCGGGCGCCCCGTCGTGAACTCCGTCAACTACGAGGACGGCGACGGCGCGGCATCCCGTTTCGGTCGCATCATGCCGCTCGTCAAGGAGCACGGCACCGCCGTCATCGCCCTGACGATCGACGAGCAGGGGCAGGCGCGCACGGCCGAGGACAAGCTGCGCATCGCGTCCCGCCTCGTCGACGAACTGGTCGGCACGTGGGGCCTGCACGTCGAGGACATCATCGTCGACTGCCTCACCTTCCCCATCGCGACCGGGCAGGAGGAGACTCGCCGCGACGCGATCGAGACGATCGAGGCGATCCGCGGCCTCGTTTCGAAGTACCCCGGCATCAACACGACGCTCGGCGTCTCGAACGTGTCGTTCGGCCTCAATCCCGCCGCGCGCTCGGTGCTCAACTCGGTCTTCCTCCACGAGGCGACGCAGGCGGGGCTCACCTCGGGCATCATCGATGCGGCCAAGATCGTGCCCCTGGCATCCCTCGACGACCAGCAGCGGAAGGTCGCGCTCGACCTCGTGTGGGACCGGCGCGAATGGGATGCCGACGGGAACCTCACCTACGATCCGCTCGCCACGATGCTCGACTTGTTCGCGGGCGTCGACACGGCGGCGCTGCGCGATCAGCGTGCCGCCGAACTCGCCGCCCTGCCGGTCGGCGAACGCCTCGAGCGCCGCATCATCGACGGTGAGTCGAAGGGCCTCGAGGCCGACCTCGACCTCGCGCGAGCGGGCGGACTCACGCCGCTCCAGATCATCAACGACCATCTGCTGGAGGGCATGAAGGTCGTCGGCGAACGATTCGGGTCGGGCCAGATGCAGCTGCCGTTCGTGCTGCAGTCGGCAGAGGTCATGAAGGCCGCGGTCGCGCTCCTCGAACCGCACATGGAGAAGACCGACGAGGCGGGCAAGGGCACGATCGTGCTCGCGACCGTGCGCGGCGACGTGCACGACATCGGCAAGAACCTCGTCGACATCATCCTGACGAACAACGGGTACACCGTGATCAACCTCGGCATCAAGCAGCCGATCGCCGACATCGTCGCCGCCGCCGAGGAGCACGACGCCGACGTCATCGGCATGTCGGGTCTGCTCGTGAAGTCGACGGTCGTGATGAAAGAGAACCTGCAGGAGCTCACCGCGCGCGGGCTCGGCACGCGGTGGCCCGTGATCCTCGGCGGCGCCGCACTCACGCGCGCGTACGTCGAACAGGACCTCGCCGAGCTCTTCGACGGGGAGGTCCGCTACGCGAAGGATGCCTTTGAGGGGCTCGCCCTCATGGAGCCGCTCGTGCGCATCGCCCGTGGGGAGGCGCCGGACGCCGTCGGCCTCCCACCGCTGAAGAAGCGCATCCACACGGCGGGGTCGAAGCTCACCCTCACGGAGCCCGAGGCGATGCCGGCGCGCTCGGACGTGGCATCCGACAATCCCGTCCCGGTGCCGCCGTTCTGGGGCACCCGGATCGTGCGCGGCATCGCGCTCGCCGACTACGCCGCCTTCCTCGACGAGCGCGCGACGTTCATGGGGCAGTGGGGCCTCAAGCCCGGCCGCGGCGACGACGGGCAGTCGTACGAGCAGCTCGTCGAGACCGAGGGGCGGCCGCGCCTGCGGTACTGGCTCGACCGGATCCTCGCCGAGGGGATGCTGGATGCCTCGGTCGCGTACGGGTACTTCCCGGTCGTGTCAGAGGGGGACGACATCGTCGTGCTCCACCACGGCGATGACCCGACGGGCGTCCTCGGGACGGCGGGGCTGCTCGCGCCCGACGGCGGGTCGGGCGGACCGCTCGGTGCCGACCGATTGCGCTTCCACTTCCCGCGGCAGCGGCGCGACCGGCACCTGAACCTCGCCGATTTCGTGCGTTCGCGCGAGTCCGGGCAGATCGACGTCATGCCCGTGCAGCTCGTCACGGCGGGGGCGGCGATCGACGCCGTCACGGCGAAGCTGTTCGCCGAAGACCGCTATCGCGACTACTACGAGCTGAACGGCCTCGTGATGCAGCTGACCGAGTCGCTCGCCGAGTTCTGGCACGCGCGGATCCGGTCCGAGCTCGGCTTCTCGGCGGAAGACCCCACGGAGACGGCCGGGCTCTTCAAGCTCGAGTACCGCGGTGCGCGGTTCTCGCTCGGCTATCCGGCCTGCCCCGACATGGAGGACCGCCGGAAGGTCGTCGAGCTCCTGCGCCCAGAGCGCATGGGCGTCGAGCTCAGCGACGAGCTGCAGCTGCACCCCGAACAGTCGACGGACGCCTTCGTCTTCCACCACCCTGAGGCGAAGTACTTCTCGGTCTGATCCAAACTGCAGGACCGAGTGTTACTGGTGTGAACTCAGATGCCCTGTGGGGCGAGTTCGGTCACAGGTGCTCCTGCAGATGGGGAGCGACTGAGGCCTGGGCGCGGGGTCGGCCCCCGGCGCGGGTCGTGCGACTCAGGCGACCTGAGTGCCGCACATGCCGCAGATGCCCGTGGCCGGCACCTGCACGAAGCAGTCGGGGCACATCACGGCGGGCCGCTCGGGGATCGTCGGCGCTGCGAGCTTGCGCGGGCTCGCGGGTGCGCGGCGGGCCCGTTCGGGCTGTGAGACCGGGGGTGCGATCTTGGCCGCAGGCTTGTGGTCGGCGCAGTAATAGCGGACGAAGCCGGCCGGGTTGTTCGGGTGCCGGTGCTTCACGACCCAGAGCGCCTCACGCGGCCACGGCTCGCTGTCGGGCCCGCAGCCCACGCAGCGGGTCGGTTCGCCCGGCACGGCTTCGGCCGCCGCGACCGGTATCTCGAAGGGAAGGGAGTCGCGCCAGTCGGAGGAGTTCCTGATCTTCACCGTGCCATCACCGTGAACCTTCCCGGCGGCATCCGTTCGGGGAGGAGTTCGCCGTGCCCCATTGTCCCACGGCAGGGGCCTCGCGGCGCTCACGATCGAGCCGACGACCTGCGTCAGGGCGCGTGCGGGTTGGTGGCGGTCACGAAGATCCACTCGTCCGGCGCACCCGGCTTCGTCGCGTCGCGGGCGACGACCTCGCGCCACCCCGCGGCGCGGAACTGCGCGCCGAGCGCCTCCTCACGCCAGAACACGAAGTGCCGCGGGGCGTCCAGCTTCGCGTCGGTCCACGCCTCGCCGTCGCCCTTCTTGAACGAGGCGACGATCACCCCGCCCGGGCGTGTGGCTCGACGCGCGGTCGCGAGGACGTTCGGCAATGCGGTGCGGTCGATGTGCAGGAGGACGGCGCTCGCGAAGACGGCATCGAACGGCCCGCCGAAGTCCCCGGCGCGGACGTCGAGCAGCCGTGCCCGGTGGCCGGCCGCATGCTGCAGCGCGACGAACGGTGCCGCGGCATCCGTCCGGTCGACCGTGTACCCGGCGGCCTCGAGCGCGCCGGCGTCGCGCCCGGGCCCCGACCCGAGTTCCAGCACGTGAGCGCCCGGCGGAGTGTGCTCCTGCAGGACGGCGACCAGCGGCGAGGGCTCCGACGGGGTGCCCTCGACGTACCGCAGCGCCCGATTGCGGTAGGAGTTGAGAGTGATATCCATGCTGTCGGCCCGCGGGGAGCGTTCGCAGCGGTAGCGGCGTCGGTCGGGCCAGCGGGCGTCTCGCGGGGCATCCGTCACGGTGAAATCCAGCGCGCGGTAGAAGCCGACGGCGTCGTCGTCGGTCTCGGCGACGAGCGGCGACGACGGTGCTGTGCGGCAGAGCGCATCGATGAGACGGGTGCCGAGGCCCGCGCCACGGGCATCCTCGGACACGGAGAGGTAGTGCAGCTCGAGCCGATCGGGAAGCTTCTCGTACGCCGCGAATCCGACGACGTCGCCGTCGACCGCGCCGATCGCGTGCAGCTTCGGGAGTTCGACATCGCGGATCCACATCAGGGCATCCGCGTCGACGCCCGCCGCCTCCCAGAGCAGGGGCCAGAAGGCATCCGACTCGATCTCGTCGCGGGTCAGCGGACGGATGGTCGTGCTCATGCCTCGACTGTAATGCGAGCCCGTTGCGGCGCCAGTGCGGTCGCGGCCACGGGCTTGGCGCGCCGCAGCGACCGCAGCAGCGCACGCCCGACGAGTGCGAGGCCGATGACGGTCGTGACGGCGCGCAGGGTGTCCCAGCCGGCGGTCGAGGTCAGCAGCGAGTAAACGAGGAAGTTCCCGACGTTCTCGCCGAGGCTTCCGCCGGGGACGTACGAGATGCTCGTGTCCGAGCCGACCGCGAACGGCCAGAACCACAGGTTCATGATCAGGCCGAACAGGTACGAGGCGACGACGCCGTAGACGGCGAGCATCGCGATCTCGGCGCTCCCGTGCAGGCGCCGCGGCAGCAGGCCGGCGCCCGCGCCGACCCATCCGCAGGCGAACATCTGAAAGGGCATCCACGGACCGATGCCGCCCCACATGAAGGCGGAAAGGGCGATGGATGCCGCGCCGAGCAGCAGCCCGAACCGTGCGCCGTACGCGCGGCCGGCGAGGATCAGCAGGACGAACAACGCCTCGACTCCGCCGACTCCCGTGCTCGCGATGCGGATCGCCGCGCCGACGGAGGTGAGGACGGCAAGGAGGGCGAGCGTGTGCGCCTCGCGTACCGAGCCGTCGAGGGCGGCGAGGACGAGGACGATCGCGAGCGGGGCGAGCGAGAGGGCGATGTACGGGACCGCGGCCTGCGCCTGGCTCGGAGCGGCCGTCGCGATGAGTGGCCACAGAAAGGCCGCCGCCGCGACGAGGTTCGCCGCGATCAGAGCCGGGGTGCGCCATCCGGGTCGGGGCGGGTGGTGGGCGGTCGGTGCGGCTACTGGCGTGGGAGCGGTCGGCCGGGGCTTTGTGGTGCGGGTGGTGGGTGCGGAGATGGCCGCAGGTGGGATGCCTGCGGCGGGTGGCACCGCACCCGGCCCGGACCACTCGGTCGGGACGTCACCCCCGATCGAGGCGGGGGGAGTCGCGGCGGGGCCGCCGCCTGCCGCGTGCACCGCCGCCTGGCCCCGACCTTCGCGCGTAGCGTATGCCGCCGCGCCGGGCGCGTCGTCGGCGGTGGCTGATGCTGGCTCGAGCACGCCGGCATCCATCACCAGTTCACGATCGGCGAGGGCGGCGAAGCCGGCGTCGTGCGTTGCGAACAGCACGGCGGTGCCGCCAGCGGCCGCGGACAGCACGGCTTGGGCGACCAACGCGCGCGCGTTCGGGTCGAGGCCTCTCGTCGGCTCGTCGATCAACAGCACGCGCGGTGCCGCGGCCGTCTGGAGCGCGATCGCGAGGCACCGGCGCTGACCCGCGGAGAGATCCCGAGGGTGTCGCCGGGCGAGAGCCGCGAGCTCGGGTGAGTCGGGCGCCAGCCCGAGCAGAGTGCCGAACCCGGTAGCGGTCGTGCCTGCGGCGAGTCTTCTGCGGCGGTCGACACGGCGGCATTCCGCGGCGACCGTGTCACGCACGAACAGGGCGTCTGCGTCGTCCGGCACGAGCGCGACCGACGCGGCGTGCTCGCCGGTGGCCAGCGCGACGAGAAGACTCGATTTGCCCGCGCCGTTCGGGCCTCGCAGTGCGACGACCTCACCGGGGCCGAGTGTGAGCGAGGCGCTCTCGACGGCGATGCGCTGGCCGTGCCGCACCGTGATCCCGGCCGCAGTGAGCGCGGGCGCCCGTGACGAATGCAGGACTTCCGGGCGGCGAACCTCGTGAGACCCACCAAAGTGCGCCGAGTCGATCGAAAACTCCTGCATTCGGCACGCCTGGTCGCCCGACCGCACCCACCCGCCGCCGACGCCGAGCCGCTCATCGGCGACGGCGGCGAACTCGTCGGCGCGATGCTCGGCCACGACGACGCACATGCCCTCCTCGTGGGCGAGCGCGGCGAGCAACGCCACGATGCGCGCGCGGGCGGTGACATCGAGGTCGGCGAGCGGCTCGTCGACCAGCAGCAGCCCCGGCTCATCGACGATCGCGGCGGCGATCGCGACGAGGGTCGCCTCGCCCGCCGACAGCCCGTCGAGCCGCCGGCCGAGCAGCGGGGTGATCCCGACGCGGTCCGCGACGGTGCGGGTCCGTTCCTCGGCAAGCGCACGGGCCGCGCCGCGCAACTCGAGGGCGAGGGCGATCTCGTCATCGACGCGCTGCGTCGCGAACGCCTGCCGCGGATGCTGCAGCACGACGCCGAATCGGCGCGACAGGTCGCGGGGCGGCGTCGCCGCGCGGTCGTACCCCCACACCCCGGCGGTACCCGTGATCCAGCCGCCGTCGAGGTGCGAGTGCAGCCCGCTCAGCGCCCGCAGCAGGGTCGACTTGCCCGAGCCCGTCGGCCCCGTGAGGACGGTGAGGGATGCCGCGCGCAGCGCGATCGAGTCGGTGGCCACCACCGGTTCCGGCGACGTGCCGAACCCTGCCGCGAACCCCCGGAGCACTACGGGCGGCGTCCCGTCGCCGACCAGGCCGCGCCCCGCGTAACCCCGCAGCTCGAGTGCGGCGGCGACGGCGGTCGCTCGCTCGAGGGTGTTTTCCAGCACGGGCGCGAGCAGTCGTACCCCCGCGCGCTCGCCGCGGAGCCGCTGCGCGAACCTTGCCGACCGCACACTGTCGGCAAGGGAGGGCAGAGTCGCCCAGGCGATCGACACCGCCCGGGCGACCCCCTGCAGAACCCCCGACCGCGCGCCGCGCGCCAGCAGACGTGAGATGTCGACCACGGCGTTGACCGCCCCGCACGCGAGGATGATCAGCGCGATCGGCGCGGCACTCAGCGCGGCATCCGTGAGCCCGTCGACGGTGACCGGGCCGAGGATCTCGACGTGGGAGAACGGAGCCGGCAGCCGCCATACCGGTAGCGGCAGCAGCACCGCGCCCGTGCCATCGGCTCCGTGGAAGAGCACCCGATAGACGACCCGGACCGCCACGAACACCACCGCCAGAGCGGCGGCCGCGCGCAGCGGGCCGGACCGGAACCTCATACGGCTCAGGCTGCGGGTGCGGCCGGCGCCCCGTCGAGGGTGAACAGCAGCTCGACCGACTCGCCGGGGGCGGCCTTCTGCGCCGAAACGCCCTCCTGCGCGTAGTCCCACGCTCCGCCGGCCGGCTTCAGCCACAGCGACCAGTAGCCGAAGGCGGCGGGCATCGTCTTGCACGACTCGACGTAGCTCGGGTCGCTCGCCGAGCCGAGCGGTTCGGTCGCGGAAGGCAAGCCGTCCACGCGGCACACGACCTGGTCGCCGTACTGCTCCGTTCCCTCGAGGGTGACTCCGAGCGTAGCGAGGGCATCCGACACGACGATCGGCTTGTCCGTGATCACGCACGCCGTGCGATCGACCGTGTCCCCGCCCTTCAACGCGCCCGCGTCGATGACGACGGTCACGCCCTCATCGCCGTTGCAGGCAGAGTTCACGACAAGCGTGGCGGTGTCGGTCGGGGAGGCGCTGGTGGATGCCTCGGGCGCAGCCGTCGAGGAACAGGCGGCGAGGCCGAGGGCGAGCAGCCCCGTCGCGGCGAGCGTCGCGAGGCGGGTGGGGGTCACGATGGAGGAAGTCACCGCTCAAGGGTAGGGGGCGGGAGCGCCCCGCGCGGTTGTGTGACGCGCGGATAGGCTGGGCGGGTGACCCGCGACTTCGTCTCCGACCTGTTCGACCCGAGGGAATGGAAGCTCGCGCCCGGGGCATCCGACTACACCGACATCACCGCCCACGTCTCGCTCGACGGGCGGATCGCGCGCATCGCGTTCGACCGCCCCGAGGTGCGCAACGCGTTCCGGCCGCACACCGTCGACGAGCTCTACCGCGCCCTCGACATCGCGCGGCAGGACCCGAATATCGGGGTCGTGCTCCTCACCGGCAACGGTCCGAGCCCGAAGGACGGTGGCTGGGCGTTCTGCTCCGGCGGTGACCAGCGGATCCGCGGCCGCGACGGCTACACGTATGCCGCCGACGACGCGACGGCGCCCGATCAGGCCCGCGCCGGGCGGCTGCACATCCTCGAGGTGCAGCGGCTCATCCGCTTCATGCCGAAGGTCGTCATCGCGGTGATCCCCGGGTGGGCGGCCGGTGGCGGGCATTCGCTGCACATCGTCTGCGACCTGTCCGTGGCATCCGCCGAACACGGCCGCTTCAAGCAGACCGACGCCGACGTCGGGTCTTTCGACGCCGGATACGGATCGGCGTACATGGCGCGGCAGGTCGGGCAGAAGGTGGCCCGGGAGGTGTTCTTCCTCGCGGAGGAGTACTCGGCGCAGCGCGCATACGAGATGGGCGCCGTGAACCGCGTCGTGCCGCATGCCGAGCTCGAGCGGGAGGCGGTGGCGATGGCGCGGACGATCCTCGGCAAATCGCCCACGGCGATCCGCATGCTGAAGTTCGCTTTCAACGCGATCGACGATGGCATGGTCGGTCAGCAGGTCTTCGCGGGCGAGGCGACCCGCCTCGCGTACGGCACCGACGAGGCGGTCGAGGGCCGCGACGCGTTCCTCGAGAAGCGCGACCCCGACTGGTCCCCCTACCCGTACCACTACTGACCGACGCGTTCCGAAAGCAGGGTGGATCGACGTGTCGGGCGGATCGCGGGGCCGGAGAGGGCGATTGGCCCTGCTTTCGGCGCGCCGAGAGCGGTTGCCGCGGCGCCCGCTTCGTTCGCCGCGGCGGGGACGCCGCGAGGGGAGCGCCGCGTGAGACTCGAACCGGTGGATGCCTCGGATGCCCGCGCGGTCCTGCGCGGACTGCGGGGCGCCGTGCTCGGCGCGGGGCCGGCGATCGCCCTGGGCGGCACGGATCTGCCGGCAGAGGTGCCGGCGGGTACGGCGGTCGTGGTCACGACGTCCGGGTCGACGGGGTACCCGAAGTCCGTCGTGCTGAGCCGCGCCGCGCTGACCTCGTCCGCCCTCGCGACGGCCGACCGGATCGGCGACGGCGCGTGGCTCCTCGCCCTGCCTCCGGGGTACATCGCCGGCGTGCAGGTGCTCGTGCGGGCGCTCGTCGCGGGGCACGAGCCGGCGATCCTGCAGGGCTCGTTCTCGGCATCCGCGTTCACGGCGGCCGCGTCCGCGATGGCGTCGAGCGACGGCGGGCGGGCGGTGCCCGCGTACACCTCGCTCGTGCCGGCGCAGCTGCAGACGCTCCTCGATGATCCCGAGCCCGCGACGGCCCGAGCGCTCGCGCGGTTCGAGGCGATCCTCGTCGGGGGGCAGGTGCTCGCGCCGGCGCTCGCCGAGCGCGCGGCCGCGGCGGGGGCGCGCATCGTGCGCACGTACGGGTCGAGCGAGACCGCGGGTGGGTGCGTGTACGACGGGGTGCCGCTCGCGGGCGTGGGCATGCGGACCGTCGACGGCGAGGTGGAGTTGTCCGGCCCCACGCTGGCAGAGGGCTACCTGGGTGACGCCGCCCTGACGGCGCGGGTGTTCACCGTCGACCCGGACGGAAAGCGGTGGTATCGCACGGGCGACCTCGGCGAGTTCGCGGGCGGGCACCTGCGAGTGACGGGCCGCGCCGACAACGTGATCGTCTCGGGGGGGATCAACGTGTCGCTCGATCGCGTCGAGCGGGTGGTGCGCACTGTCCCCGGTTTCGGGGATGCCGTGGTCGTCCCCGTCGCCGACCCGCGGTGGGGGCAGGCATCCATCGTCGTCGCGGCGGGTAGCGGGGCGACCGGCACGGATGCCACGGCCCGCGTACGCGCGGCGGTCGCGGCCGAACTGGGCCCCGTCGCACGTCCCCGCGCCGTTCTCGGCGTCGCAGAGCTGCCGCTGCTGGCGAGCGGGAAGCCCGACCGGGCGGCGCTGCGCGACCTGGCGGAGGGCGCCGCGGGGCCGAGTGACGCCGAGTAGCTCCCAAACTGCAGGAGCGGGTGTTACCAGTGGGGCCCGAGTGGGCTCTTCGCCAGGCTTGAGTCACACCTGATCCTGCAGTTTGGAGCAGCCCGGCACGTGGGGGGGGGGGCCAAGCCGCCCCGGCCGGCCGCTGCGCCGGCCTGCGCCCGCCCGCACCGCACGCGCCGAGCCCGACGGAATAGGATCTGTCCGTGGCAGGCAGCACCCGAAAGAAGAAGCGCGGTCCGGCGAAGCAGAAGCATCACGGCAACCCCCAGCGATCCCACCAGTCTCAGGACCCGCGGCACGTCGCCCCGGCGACCCTCGGAGACTGGATCGGCGCCGCGCGCCTGCGCACCCTCCCGCTCGCCGTCGCCCCCGTGATCCTCGGTACGGGTGCCGCGCAGATCACAGACACCCCGTTCCATTGGGTCATCGCCCTGTGCTGCCTCATCGTCGCGGTCGCGCTCCAGATCGGCGTGAACTTCGCGAACGACTACAGCGACGGCATCCGCGGCACGGACGACCACCGCGTCGGACCGGCGCGACTCACAGCGAGCCGCAAGGCGTCGCCGCGTGCGGTGCTGCTCGCGGCGGTCGTGTTCTTCGGCATCGCGGCCGGCGCCGGCATCTCGATCGTCATCCGCACGGGCCACTGGTGGATGCTCGCGGTCGGCGCGGCCTGCCTCCTCGCGGCCTGGTTCTACACGGGCGGCAAGCGCCCCTACGGTTACGCCGGCCTCGGCGAGCTGTTCGTCTTCGTGTTCTTCGGCCTCGTCGCGACGGTCGGCACGACGTTCGTCCAGGTCGGCTCCGTGCCCCAGGAGTCCTGGTTCGGCGCCGTCGCGCTCGGATGCCTCGCGTGCGCCGTCCTGCTGGCCAACAACCTGCGCGACATCGACCAGGACCGCGTCGCCGGCAAGCGCACCCTCACCGTCCGTATCGGCCGTCGCGCGACGCAGGTGCTCTTCTCCGTGCTGATGCTGGTGCCGTTCGGTGTCGTCGTCTTCCTCGCGACGTTCTACCCGCGCGCGTGGCTCGCGATGATCGCGCTCATCCCCGCCGTGTGCGCCGTCGTCATCGTCTGGACCTACCGCGCCGCGCGCGAACTGGTGGTCGCCCTGACGCTCACGAGCGTGACGTCGCTCATGTTCGCGGGCTTCCTCTGCTGGGCGCTCGTCGCCTGACGGATGCCTCAGTGCGTGGCCTGCGCCGCCTGACGGATGCCTCGGTGCGCGGCCCGCGCCGCGTTCACTCGTCGGTGGCGGGAGCCGGTGCGGCGTCCGCGACGGAGTCCTCGACGTCTTCGTCCGTCACCCGCCGCGGCCTGCGGCCCATCGTCGACGTCATCTGATCGAGCGGCCGTCGCAGGAACAGCACCGACAGGCTGAGGCCGATGAGCGCCGCGAAGACAGCGGCGAGCCAGTAGTACTCGCGCATCACGGGGAAGAGCATCATGATGCCGAACGGCACGAGGAACGCAGCCAGGCGCAGCACCGAGTAGACGAGGGCCGAGCGGACACGCATGCCGTCAGTCTACGCCGCGAGGCTCCTGGGCCTGTCAGTCTCCGGCCCGCCGCCGAACCCCGCCGAACTCCGCAGCCCCGGCCGCCGTCGTGAGCCCCGCCTAGAATGGAGGGGTGGTGCGCATTCTCCTGCCGGCGTTGCTGCTGCTGATCGCGTTCTGGGTCTACAGCATCGTCGACTGCGCCCTGCTGCCGCCGACCCGCCACCGCGGCGTGAACAAGCCGGTGTGGCTGCTCATCGTCGTGCTGTTCCCCGTCCTCGGCGGGATCCTGTGGTTCGTCGTCGGTCGCGGGCGGCTGCGCCCGGCCTCCGTGCAGCGGGCGCCGGACGACGATCCGGCGTTCCTCGGATCGCTCGGCTCGGCCGGGACCACGAGCGACGTCAATGAGCGCATCCGCCGCCTCGAGGCCGAACTCGCCGCTCTCGACGCGGAAGATCCCGACCCGGATGCCGCGGGCGGTGCGCCCACATCGAACGATGACGACGCCGACCCGCACGGCACGCACAGCTGACATGGCGCCGCGCACCGCGGCGGCTCCCGCGACGGATGCCGCAGCCGCCCTCCTCGGCGCTCTGATCGAGTGCGGGGTCCGGCACGTCGTCGTGAGCCCCGGGTCGCGCTCGCAGGCGCTCGCCCTCGTCGCCGCGGAGTTCGAGGCGCGCGGTGCACTGTCCATGCACGTCCGCATCGACGAGCGGGTCGCGGGGTTCACGGCGCTCGGCATCGGACGTGAGACCGGGATGCCCGCCGCAGTCGTCTGCACGTCGGGAACGGCGGTCGCGAATCTGCTCCCGGCGGCGCTCGAGGCGCACCACGCGGGCGTCCCCCTGCTGCTGCTCACCGCCGACCGTCCGCCGGAGCTGCGCGGCGTCGGCGCGAACCAGACGACCCGGCAGCCCGGCCTGTTCGCGCCGAGCGTGCGGCTCGAGGCGGACCTTCCCGTGCCGGAGGAGGTCGACGACGACGGCACGGGGGAGCAGTCCGCGATGCTCCGCCAGGTCGCCGCCGACGCCGTCGCGGCCGCGCTCGGCGCGGGGACGCGCCAGGCCGGCCCCGTGCATCTCAACCTCCCGTACCGCGAGCCGCTCGCGGGCGAGCTCCCCGAGTGGCTGGGCGTGCCGGGAGTTGAACTGACCTGCTCACCTCCGGGCCCCGACGAGCCGGCCGATGAGCCTCCGGCCGAGCCCGACCCCTCCGGCGCGCTGTACCAGGGCGGCGGTGGCATCGGCGAGTCGAACCGACCCACCGATCCCGATCTCGACCCGCACATCCTCGAGCGCGGGCCGCGCACGCTGGTGGTGGCGGGGGCGGATGCCTCCGGCGCGGCAGAGGCCCTCGCGCATGCGGGGGGTTGGCCGCTCGTGGCCGAGATCGTCTCGGGTTCCCGTTTCGGGCGGAACCTCGTGCACGGCTACCGCGCGCTGCTGAGCGATCCCGACCTCGGCGGGCGCGTCGAGCGGGTGATCGTCTTCGGGCATCCGACGCTCAGTCGTGAGGTGAACGCGCTGCTTTCGCGCGACGATGTCGACGTGCTCGCGGTGCGCGGGCCGGGGGAACCGCTGAACCTCAACGGTGCGACGACCGCGGTCGACGCCGTCGTCGCGGCCGTCGGGGACATGGACCGCGCGTGGTTCGGCGCGTGGATGCAGGCGTCGCGCGCGGCATCCGTCGATCTGTCGCCCGCCGCCCCGGATCTGCACGGTCTCGCCTCCACCGAACCGCGCGAGCGGCTCGATGCGATCAACGCGGAGATGGACGTGATCCGCGCTCCGCTCGACCGGCCGACGCTCGTGGATGCCGTGTGGCGCGCCACCTGGCCGCACGACCGGCTGCTGTTCGCGTCGTCGCGCCTCGTGCGCGTCGCCGACCAGCTGCTCGGCGGCAAGAAGGTGGCGGTGCACGCGAACCGCGGGCTCGCCGGGATCGACGGGACGATCGCGACCGGGCTCGGCATCGCGATCGCGAGCCAGTCGTCCGGGGCGCCCGGCGTGACGCGCGTGCTGATCGGAGATCTCGCGTTCCTGCACGACGTCGGGGCGCTGCTGCTGCCCGCCGGCGAGGCGCGCCCGCGCATCCAGGTCATCGTCGGGAACGACGGCGGCGGCACGATCTTCGACGGACTCGAGGTCGCGCAGACCGCCGCGCCCGCCGCGATGGAGCGCGTGCTCTACACGCCGCACGCGGCGCGACTCGCGCAGTTGGCCGCCGCGTACGGGTGGGAGCACGTGGCGCCGACGACGCGCACCGAGCTCGACCAGGCGCTGACATCTCCCGTCACCGGGCCGCAGGTCATCGAGGTCGCGCTCGCGCGCTGAGCTTCCGCGCCGCCGCTCCGCGAGCGCCGTGCCGGGCCGGCCCCTCCGTGTCTCCTCGTCAGGGCGCCGACCTCCTCCCCGCGGAGCGCCCGATCGACCACAATGTCCCCATGACAGCGAAGAGCCAGACCAGGTGGACGGGCGATCCCGGCGTCCTGCTGCGCGTCGGCGAGGGCTTCCGCCTCGCCGACGTCGACCCCGACACGACCCCCGGATTCACGGGCGGCAAGAAGCAGGGACAGGCCGACCTCGACGCCGGCGCCGCCGAGCTCGACGACCTGCAGGAGCGGCTGTTCGCGCAGAGCCGCGTCGAGGAGAACGCCCCCGCGGTGCTGCTCGTCCTGCAGGCGATGGACTCGGCCGGAAAGGGCGGGATCGTGCGGCACGTCATCGGTTCGGTCGATCCGCAGGGCGTGCACCTCGCGGCGTTCAAGGCGCCCACGGCGCAGGAGCGCGCGCACGACTTCCTGTGGCGCATCGAGAAGCAGCTCCCACAGCCCGGCTACATCGGCGTGTTCGACCGGTCGCACTACGAGGATGTGCTCATCGGTCGGGTGCGCGCACTGGCATCCGCGGAGGAGATCGACCGGCGCTACGGTGCGATCGTCGACTTCGAGAAGCGCGTGACGGATGCCGGGACCCGCATCGTCAAGGTCATGCTGCACATCTCGCCCGAGGAGCAGAAGGCGCGCCTCATGGAGCGGCTCGACCGCCCCGACAAGTACTGGAAGTACAACCCCGGCGACGTCGACGAGCGGAAGCTGTGGCCTGCCTACATGGAGGCGTATCAGACCGTGTTCGACCGCACGTCGACGCCGGATGCGCCGTGGTACGTCGTGCCGGCGGATGCCAAGTGGTACGCGCGCCTCGCCGTGCAGGCGCTGCTCCTGGACGCCCTCGAAGACATCGATCCGCAGTGGCCGCCCGCGGACTTCGACGTCGCGGTGGAGAAGAAGCGGCTCGCGGCGACCTGACTCTCCGAGGGAGGCGCGCCCCGCCCCCGACCGGTCTCCGCCGCGGCGAGGGCGAGAGAGGGCGGGTGCGGGACGCGCGGTCTCGACATCGACGTTCACGTCGATGGTAGGTCGGGCGATCCGCCGGCGCGAGGGAGACAGCGCGCTGCGCGTCAGGCGAGGGCGTCGACGATCGGACGGAACTTCACGCGCGTCTCGAGGAGTTCGGCCTCGGGGTCGCTGCCGGCGACGATCCCGGCGCCTGCGTGAGCCGTGAAAGGGATGCCCGCGTCGGTCGCTGCGGCGAGGTCGAACTGCGCGCCCCGCAGAGCGATCGCCCACTCGCCGTCGCCGTGCGCGTCGATCCAGCCGACCGGGCCGGCGTAGCGCCCGCGGTCGGAGGGCTCGATGCGGCGGATGGCCGCGACCGCGGCATCCGTCGGCGTTCCCGCCACGGCGGCCGTGGGGTGCAGGACGCCGAGGAGGTCGAGTGCGGAGGTCGCGCCCGCGAGCGTCGCCTCGACGTCGGTCGCGAGGTGCCAGACGTTCGGCAGGGGCAGCGTGAACGGCTGCTCGCTCGCGGCGAGGGCCGACGTGAGCGGGGTGAGGGCGTCGACGAGGCTCCGCACGGCGTAGCCGTGCTCGGCGAGGTCCTTCTCGCTGGATGCCAGGGCGAGCGCCGCCTCTCGGTCGGTGTCCGGGTCCGCGCCGCGGGCGACGGTGCCGGCGAGGACCCGCGCGGTCACCGTGCCGCCGGCGACGGTGACGAGGGTCTCCGGGCTCGCGCCGATCAGCCCGTCGACGGCGTAGACCCACGTGTCCGGGTAGCCGCCGGCGAGCGATCGGACGAGGCGGCGGAGGTCCGCGCCGGCCGGGACCGTGCCCACGATGTCGCGGGCGAGGACGACCTTGCTGACCTCGCCGGCGGAGATCGCGTCGAGCCCCGCGCGCACGGCCGCCTGGTAGCCCTCGGGGGTCAGTGCGCCCGGCCCGACGGCGGCGGACCAGTGCGGGCCGAACGGGACGGTGCGCGGTTCGTCGGGGTCGGGCTCACCGGCATCCTGGAGCACCCACGTCGCCCAGGTGCGCTCGCCGCGGTGGCCGATGACGAGGTGCGGGACGGTCAGCACGGCCGGCGCGGCGGAGGCCGTGTCGAAGGGGAGCGCTCCGAAGGCGACGAGGCCGGATCCGGTGACGCCGACGTGATCGTCGATGACCGCGGCATCCGCGACCCGTCGCCACTGCGCGGCGAGCCCCGTGGCATCCGTCCCCGGGGCCGTCAGAGTGAGGGCCGCGCCCACGCCGACGAGCCACGCGCCGCGGCGGGTCCAGACCAGCGGATCGTGCGGATCGGCGTACTCGAGCAGGTCACCGAGCGGCGCGATCTCGCCGGTGATCACCCGCAACCGCGCCGGGCTCGGGGACGTGTCGCTCACCCGCCCAGCCTAATCCGCGCCCGGGCCCGGTCCGCTGCGCGCGGCCTGTCCCCCCGCTCCGCACCCCGCAGTCGCCCGACTGAACCGCCCCATCCCGGCCCGCACGTAGGATCGAACGGTGAGTGAGCACCGCGCCGACCTCGGCAAAGACCCGGCCCGCGTGAGCGGCATGTTCGACGAGGTGGCCCGTGGCTACGACCGCACCAACACGGTGCTGAGCCTCGGGCAGGACCGGCTGTGGCGCGTCGCGACGACCCGCGCCGTCGCCCCGAAGCCGGGCCAGCGCATTCTGGATCTCGCCGCCGGCACGGGGGCGAGCTCGGTCAGCCTCGCCCGTTCCGGCGCGGACGTCGTCGCGGGCGACTTCTCCGCGGGCATGATCGCCGAGGGTCGACGCCGCCACGGCGACGTCTCGAATCTCGAGTTCACGCTGTCGGATGCCACGGCGCTCCCGTTCGAGGACGACACGTTCGACGCGGTGACGATCTCGTTCGGCCTCCGCAACGTCAACGACCCGAAGAAGGCGCTCGCCGAGATGCTCCGGGTCACGGCGCCCGGCGGCAAGCTCGTGATCTGCGAGTTCTCGCATCCGCAGAACCCCGCGTTCGCGGGCCTCTACCGCTTCTACAACGACCGCGTCCTGCCGCTCGTCGCGAAGACCGTGAGCACCAATGCCGACGCGTACGACTACCTGAACGAGTCGATCCGCGACTGGCCCGACCAGGTCACGCTGTCGTCGTGGATCCGCGGTGCCGGGTGGACCGAGGTCGCCCACCGCAACCTCACGTTCGGGATCGTCGCGCTCCACCGCGGCGTCAAGCCCCACGCCGCTCGCTGAACGCCCGGGTAGGCTGGGTCCGTGACTGCGAGCCTTCCCGCCTCCGGAGAGCGACTCTCGGCCCAACTGGGCCTGACCGAGCGCGTTCTCGCGGGCCCGCGCATGCGCAAACTGCTCGGTGTCGTCGAGGACGGCCTCGACCGTGTCGAGGACACGCTCGCCCGCGAGCTGCGCGTGAGCGACGCGCTGGCGGATGCCACGACCCGCTACCTCTACGAGGCGGGCGGCAAGCGCGTGCGCCCCATGCTGACGCTGCTCACGGCGCAGCTCGGCGAGGGCACGACGCCGAACGTCATCGCCGGCGCGACCGCGCTCGAGATGACCCACCTGGGGTCGCTCTACCACGACGACGTCATGGACGGCGCGGACGTCCGCCGCGGGGTGCCGAGCGCGCACGCCGTGTGGGGCAACAGCGTCGCGATCCTCACGGGCGACCTGCTCTTCTCGCGGGCGAGCCAGTTGATGGCGCAGATCGGCGAGCGGGCCATCCGGCTGCAGGCCGACACGTTCGAGCGGCTCGTCCTCGGCCAGATGCATGAGACGGTCGGCGCGCAGGCGGGCGATGATCCCGTGCAGTTCTACCTGAAGGTGCTCGCCGACAAGACGGGATCGCTCATCGCGGCATCCGCGCAGGCCGGCATCCTCTTCTCCGATGCACCGTCGGAGTACCGCCTCCCGATGCTCGAGTACGGCGAGAAGGTCGGCATCGCCTTCCAGCTGCTCGACGACGTCATCGACCTGTCGCCGAACCCGGACGAGACCGGCAAGGTCCCGGGCACCGACCTGCGCGCGGGCGTGCCGACCATGCCGTATCTCCTCCTCGGGCGGGCGTCCGACCCGGCCTCGCGTGCGCTCAAGGCGACGATCGACGACGGCGTCGCCCGCATCGCCGACGGCGCCGACCCGGGGATCCTCGATGAGGCGATGACGCACCTGCGCGACGATCCGGCGACCGCAGAGACGCGGCGCCAGGCGTACGAGTGGGCGGATGCCGCCGTGGCGGCCCTCGACCCGATCCCCTCCGGAGTCGTGCGCGACGCCCTCGTGAAGCTCTCGCACGTCATCGTCGACCGCTCCAGCTGACGCCCTCCGACCCTTCGACAGGTTCAGGGACCGGGAGTGCGCCGGTTCCGTGATGCAAAGGACACCCCGCATGACCAAGCTGAGGCTCGCCATCGTCGGCGCCGGTCCCGCCGGCATCTACGCCGCGGACATCCTCCTGAAGGCGGAGCGCAAGTTCGACGTCTCGATCGACCTCTTCGACCACCTGCCGGCCCCGTACGGCCTCGTGCGTTACGGCGTCGCCCCCGACCACCCGCGCATCAAGGGCATCATCACGGCGCTGCGCGACGTGCTCGACCGCGGCGACATCCGCATCTTCGGGAACGTCCGCTTCGGGGAGGACCTCACTCTCGACGACCTGAAGCGTCACTACAACGCGGTCATCTTCGCGACCGGGGCGATTCGCGACGCGCAGCTCGACATCCCCGGCATCGACGCGGTCGGCTCGCACGGGGCGGCCGACTTCGTCAGCTGGTACGACGGCCACCCCGACTTCCCGCGGGAGTGGCCGCTGGATGCCGAGTCCGTCGCCGTCGTCGGGGTCGGCAACGTCGCCCTCGACGTCGCCCGCGTCCTCGCCAAGCACGTCGAGGATCTCCTCCCGACCGAGATCCCCGCGAACGTGCAGGCCGGGCTCGAGGCATCCCGGATCACCGATGTGCACGTGTTCGGGCGCCGCGGCCCCGCGCAGGTGAAGTTCACGCCGCTCGAGCTGCGCGAGCTCGGCGAGCTGCGCGACGTCGACATGGTCGTCTACGACGAGGACTTCGACTACGACGAGGCGTCGAAGGCCGCGATCGCCTCCAACAAGCAGGTCATGGTGATCGACCGCGTGCTGCAGTCGTGGCGGCAGCGCCCCTCGGTGAACAACGCCGGCGGCGAGGCATCCCGTCGCCTCCACCTGCACTTCTGGGCGAAGCCCGTCGAGATCCGCACCGATGACACGGGGCGCGCGGCGGCGATCGTGTACGAGCGCACGCGGCCCGACGGTCAGGGCGGCGTCGAGGGCACGGGCGAGTTGCGCGAGGTCGCCGTGCAGCAGGTCTACCGCGCCATCGGGTACTTCGGATCGCCGCTCGAGGGCGTCCCCTTCGACAAGAAGCACGGCGTCATCCCGAACCACGAGGGCCAGGTGCTGAAGAAGGACTCGAACGAGCGCGTGCCCGGCGTGTACGCGACGGGGTGGATCAAGCGCGGCCCGGTCGGCCTCATCGGCCACACGAAGTCGGATGCCATGGAGACGGTGAGCCACCTCATCAACGACCAAGGCTCGTGGTGGGCTCCGGAGGACCCGTCGCCCGAGGCGATCCCCGCCCTCCTCGAATCGCGCGGCGTGACCTGGACCGACCTCGACGGGTGGCACCGCCTCGACGAGCACGAGATCGCGCTCGGCGCGCCGGTCGAGCGCGCCCGCATCAAGGTCGTCGACCGCGACGAGATGGTGCGGGTCTCGCGGGCGGAGTAGAGCTCGGCGCTCTGGCTAGGCTGGCGCCATGGCATCCACCTGGGCTCCCGACATCCTCGGGGAGCCGTTCGAGCAGTTGACCCTCGATCTCGGAACGGATGCCGAGGGGCCCGTCGTCGCGACACTCGTGCGCGCCCGGCCGCACGTGGCGGTGCTGAAGCCCCTCGCGGGCGTCGACGTGCTGTACGTGCACGGATGGTCGGACTATTTCTTCCAGGCGGAGCTCGCCCGGTTCTGGGCGGGGCTCGGGGCGCACTTCTACGCGCTCGACCTGCGCAAGTACGGGCGCAGTCAGCGACCCGGGCAGACGCCCGGCTACGTGGCGAGCCTCGAGGACTACGACGCCGACATCAAGGCTGCGCTGGAGGCCATGGGCACCGCCCGCAAGGGCCGACGGCTGGTGCTCATGGGGCATTCGACCGGTGGGCTGACGCTGAGCCTCTGGGCGGCTCGGCATCCGGGCGTCGCAGCGGCCCTCGTGCTCAACAGCCCGTGGCTGGAACTGCAGACGGGGGCGATCGGGCGCCAGGCCATCGCGCCGCTCGTGGCGGCCCGGGCGAGGTTCGATCCGCTCGGTGTCCACCCGGTCGTCGATCTCGGGTTCTACACGCGGGCGCAGCGTGAGCTGGGCACGCTTCCGGACAGTCCCGAGGGGTGGCGGCCGGAGCGGGGATTCCCCACGCATCCGGGGTGGCTCGCCGCGGTGATGGCCGGTCACGCCGCCGTCGCCGCGGGTCTCGAGATCGACTGTCCCGTTCTCGTCCTGCTGTCGGCCCGGTCGACGTCGCCGCTGCAGTGGTCGGACGAGATGACGAAGACCGACAGTGTGCTGGTCGTCGACGACATCGCCCGCGCCGCGACACGCCTCGGCCCGCGGGTGACGATCGACCGCATCCCGGACGCGATCCACGACGTGTTCCTCTCGGAGCACGGGGCGGCGGAGGCCGCGTACGCCGCCCTGCAGACCTGGCTGACGCGCGGGGCGATGGATGCCTGACGCGCGGGCTGGTGCGGGTGCCGGTGCGGGGTCGGGTGCGGGTGGCGGTGCTGGTGCCGGCGCGAGTCGCGGTGCGGGTGCGGGCGACCCCCGGCGCGACGGCATCGGCGCGATCGAGTCCGAGAGTGAGAGCCCGCTCGCGCAGGCGGCGCAGTGGCTCGAGCGGATCACGGGCGACCCCCTCGCCGACGCCGTGCGCGGTCGGGTCCGCGTCGTCGCGGTGAGTGCGCCGGAGGGGCGTCGCCGCTATCAGGAGTGCACCGTCGAGCTCGCCGTGACCGCCGACGGGGCCCCTGCCCACACGCTCACACAGGTCGTGGTGCTGCCGCGCTCGGCATGGCCGAGGGTCGGCGACGTCCTCGTCGCCGCGGTGTCACCCAGCCGCCCCGACGCGCTCGAAGTGGACTGGTCCCCGCTCGCGCGGCGCTGACACCGGGCCACGGATCTGCGATCGGCCCGGTCCGGTGCGCCGCTGCCGCTCGTACGCTGACGGAATGGCCGAGCTCGACATCCTCCGGTACGCGGCGTTCACGACCGAACCCGACGGGGGCAACCCCGCCGGCGTCGTCCTCGGAGCGGAGTCGCTCAGCGATGCCGAGATGCAGCGGATCGCGGCCGAGATCGACTACGCCGAGACGGCATTCGTGACGGGGGAGGAGGGCGGCGTCTTCGGCATCCGCTACTTCTCGCCGATCGCGGAAGTGCCGTTCTGCGGGCACGCGACGATCGCGACGGCGATCGCGCTCGCCGAGCGGGACGGCGCGCTCGGACCGGTCGTCTTCCGGACTGCCGTCGGGCTCGTCGAGATCGTCAGGTCGCGCGATGTGAGCGGGCTGCGTGCCGCGTTCACGAGCATCGAGCCGGTCGTCGCGGAGCTTCCAGGGGCCGATCTCGACGCGATCCTGTCGCTCCTCGGAGTGCCGCACGCGGCGCTCGATCCGGAGCTGCCGCCGCGGCTGTCGAATGCCGGGAACCCGCACCCCGTCGTGGTGATCGCCGACCGGGCCGTGTTCGACGCGTTCGCATTCGACCCCGACGCCGTCCGCGCCCTCATGGACGAGCGCGGCTGGCCGGCGACCATCACGGTGCTGCATCGACTCGGGCCCGAGCGGTTCGCCGCGCGGAACCTCTTCCCCGTCGGCCGCATCACGGAAGATCCCGCGACAGGCTCGGCGGCCGCCGCTGTCGGCGCCTACCTGCGCGACCTCGGTGGCGCACCCGCGCGGATGGTCATAGAGCAGGGCGAGCACGTCGGGCGGCCCGGCGTGCTGACGGTCGACATCCCCGCCCGCGGAGGCGTGATCGTGTCGGGGAATGCCGTCCCGATCCGGGGCTGAGGCTCAGCGGTAGTTGACGTACTGCAGGTCGACGTCGAGGTCGGCGGCCTTGAGCAGCCGCTGGACCTCCTGCAGGTCGTCGCGCGACTTCGACTGCACGCGCAGCTCATCGCCCTGGATCTGCGACTTCACCGACTTGGGGCCTTCGTCGCGGATGATCTTCGAGATCTTCTTCGCGTTCTCGGAGGAGATGCCCTCCTTGAGCGTCGAGGTGATGCGGTACTCCTTGCCGGAGGCCTGCGGCTCGCCGGAGTCGAGCGACTTCAGGGAGATCCCGCGCTTGATGAGCTTCGACTGGAACACGTCGAGCACGGCCTTCGCGCGCTCCTCGCTGTTGGCCTTGATGAGGATCGCCTCACCGGACCAGTCGATCGAGGCATCCGTGCCCTTGAAGTCGTAGCGCTGCTCGACCTCCTTGCGGGCCTGGTTGAAGGCGTTGTCCGCCTCCTGGCGGTCGATCTTGGAGACGATGTCGAAGGAACTGTCGGCCATGCACTCACTGTAGCCCGCGGCCCCGCGCGCCGCTGGTGCCGGGCGGCCGGGCGCGGTTCCCGGTCTTGTGGCCGCGCGGCGGGCGGCCGGGCGCGGTCCCCGGAGTTGTGGGCGCGGCCGGTGACGTATGCAGGAGTTCCGCACGGTCCGCGCGCGCGGCCCGCGGTTTCGCGCCACCTGGGCGCCCGCCGGTGACAGAACTCCTGCATTCGTCACGCCGTCCGGCGCTCGCCTCTGCGGTGCTGCTGCCACCGGCCCGCTGCCGGGCCGCCCCCACCGCGCTCGGCCGCGCCCCACCACACCCTCGCGATCAACTCCGCGGTCGCCGGTGTGGTCGCCTCGACCGGTGACGTATGCAGGAGCTCCGCACGATCCGCGAGCGCCGCCCCGCGCCGTTGCGCGCCCCTCGGGGTCACCTGTCACAGAACTCCTGCATTCGTCACGCCGCCCCGCCCGCACTGCTGCGGCGCGGCACCGGCGCGGGCGCGACACCGGCATCGACACCCACCGCGCAGGCGCGAGCACCCGCCGCCCCGGCGGCATGGCCGGTTCGTAGACTGGAGCGATGCAAGCGCTCACCGAAGATGAGGTCCGCGCGGCGATCGTGAACGCGTCCCCCGAGGAACGCGAGCGTCTGAGCTTCCCGATGTCGTTCGTCCTGGCCGATTGGGATCACCTCGACTTCGTCGCGTGGTCGGACCCCGAAGACCGTGGCCGCGGATACGTCATCGTCGAACGCGACGGCGTGCCGACCGGGATCGTGTTGCGGGCGGCGTCCGGCTCGCGGGGGCGCGCCGCAGTGTGCAATCTCTGCCACACGATGCAGCCCGGCAACCAGGTCGCGCTGTTCACCGCCCGCCGGGCCGGGGCGGCGGGGGCGCGCGGCGACAGCGTCGGGACGTACATGTGCGCGGACCTCGGATGCCACGAGAACGTGCGCCTTGCGGCCCCGCTCGCGCCGAGTGAGGTGCGGGCGAGTGTCGATCGGCGGATCGACGGCACCCGCCGCCGCGTCGAGGACTTCGTCGCCCGCGTGCTCAACTGACCCCGGTCGATCGCATCCGACGCGCGCCCGGGCGTGCATGGTTCTTTGCATCGCCCGCGGACCGGTAAGATGGTTGATCGCGCCTCCGGTCGACTGGAAAAGCCGGGCGGGTGCGCACCTGGCGAGTTACCCAAGCGGCCAAAGGGATCTGACTGTAAATCAGCCGTCTTCGACTTCGGGGGTTCGAATCCCTCACTCGCCACCCTGTGAACGGCCCCGCAACGCGGGGCCGTTTCTCTGTCAGGATGGACGGGTCAGCCAGTGAAGGGACCCCCATGTCGGAGCCGATCACCTCTCCCTCGTCGACCCGGATCCTCCGGGCATCCATCTGGGTCGCCATCGGCGCACTCATCGCGGCGGCGATCGTCTGCGTCGTGTGGGTGCTCATCGGTGACGACAACGGGATCGTCGGCAAGGCGTTCCTGACGATCCTGCTTCTGGCGGGCTTCGCCGGTGTCTCGATCGGCGAGGCGAACCTCGCGTCGCGCCGCCCCGCGTGGCTCGCGCTCGCGAGCATGGTCGCGTGGGTGCTGACGCTCCTGATCGGCGCGTTCCTCATCTGGATGCCATCGGAGTCGAGCTACGGGATCGGCGCCGAACGGTTCTTCCGTTTCGTGCTGATCGCGCTGATCATCCAGGGCGCCCTCCTCCATGCGCGACTGCTGATCCCCGCACACCTGCGACACCCGATGACCTTCACGACTGTCGTGACCTACGTGACGATCGGCCTCGTCGTGATCCTCGCCGCGATGCTGGTCATCGCTCTGATCGGCGAGGAGTTCACCGACTTCCGTCCGCTGTACTGGCGCGTCGTCGTCGCTCTCGCGATCCTCGCCGCGGTCGGCACGGCGCTCGTTCCCCTCGTCAACGCACTGTTCGCGCCCAAGAGGCCGCGGCCTGCGGTGCCCGGCGGATACGCCGCCGCGCCCGCGTACGGCCTCCCCGGCACCCCCGGAGCTCCGGCCGCATACGGCGCGCCCGCCGCTCCCGTGGCATCCGCGTGGCCGACGTACGCCGACGGCTGGACGCCGTTGCCGGTCCTCCCCGACGGTTCGCCGGACTGGAACGCCTACTACACCGGCCACCCGAGCATGGCGTCGCCCGCCGTTCCTCCGGCGCAGGAGCCGGCCCCCGCTTCGCCGCAGGCTGCTCCGGTCGCCCGGCAGCCCGCCCCGCCCGTCGCGCCGGCGCCCGGGTACCAGGGCTACCCGCCCGTTCCGCCCGTGCCGCCGCTCCCGCCGCAGCAGGGGTGAGGCGCGAGGCCTCGTGGATGACCGTCTGACAGAGGTGGATGCCTCGGACCTCCTGCGCCTCGCCGTGGAGATCGCGCGCGAAGCGGGCGACCTCGCTCGGCGCCGCCGTGAGGAGGGCGTCCGGATCGCCGCGACGAAGTCGGCCCTCGCCGACATCGTCACCGACGCAGACCGCGAGGTCGAGCAGCTGATCCGTGACCGACTCGCCGCGGCCCGTCCGGGCGACGGCTTCCTGGGGGAGGAGTCCGGTGCGGAGCGCGGCACCACCGACGTCACCTGGGTCGTCGATCCCATCGACGGCACCGTCAACTACGCCTACGGCATCCCGCACTACGCGGTTTCGATCGCGGCGGTGACGGGGGCGCCCGATCCGGCCTCGTGGGCGGCTCAGGCCGGCGTCGTCTTCACCCCGGCCGTCGGCGAACTGTTCCACGCCACCCGCGGTGGGGGCGCGTGGCTCGGTGACGCACGACTGGCTGTGACGGAGAGGGCGGATGCCGGGGCGCTCCTCGCCACGGGGTTCGGATACGACCCGGCGACCCACGAGGGTGACCTCGCCCGGGTTCGGCAGGTCATGCCGATCGCGCGCGACCTGCGCCGCGCCGGCGCCGCGTCGCTGGATCTGGCATACGTCGCGGCCGGCCGCCTCGACGGCTACTTCGAGCGTGGGCTGCAACCGTGGGATCACGCGGCCGGCGCGCTCCTCGTCACCGAGGCGGGCGGTGTCGTCGGCGGCGAGCCGGGCGGCCGCCCCGGCCGCGCGATGACGATCGCAGCTGGTCGTGAGGTGTTCGACGCCGTGGCATCCGCGATATACCGGTGACCATTCATCGCATTCACAGACGTCCCGGGGTAGTGTTTACCCGATCGTTACCTTTGCCGCCCGAACGGTGAGGGGAACGGAATCCCCAGTACGTCGCCGTGTGCCCCCGCACGGCCGGACGAGAGCCTGTGATGTGACCCTCGACTCCCCGACGGGTGACGCTGTGCCCGAACGCAGCGCCGACCGCCTCACCTCCGCGCCGTCGGCGCCGGAGGTGACCGGAGTCCTCACCCGCGCCGAGTACCGTCGGCGCGCCGCCGCGGCTGCTGCCGCCGGTGGCTCGATGTCCGCGACGGATGCCACGCAGGCCGCGCCCGAGCCGTCGCTCGCGGAGACCGTCGTCGCCGATGTCGCCGCCGCGATCCTCGCCGAGTCCGTCGGTGCCGAGCCCGATCTGCCCGCGCGGCTGCGCTTGCGCCATGCCGCACAGGCGGTGTTCGCCGAGGTCGCCACGCACGCTGCGGCTCCCGCCGAAGACGCGCCTGCAGCGCATACGCCGGTCGAGCCGGGTTCGACGTTCGCGGGGAGTGCGGACGGCGAGGCATCCGATCTCGACGAGTTCGAGCGCGCCGCCCGTCTGTTCTCCTTCACGGGCGAGACTCCCATCCAGCGCCCTGCGCCCACGGCGCCCCAGCCGGCTGCGGCGGGGCACGTCCCCCCGCGCCGTTCGCGTCGCGGTGTCGTGGCGCAGCGCATCGCCGCGGCATCCTTCTCGCTCGGCGTGATGACGATCGTCGGCCTTCTGGCGGTGGGCACCACGACCCCCGCCGAAGCACTCGCCTCCGCGACATCCGCCGCCACGACGACGGACCTCACGACGGTGGCGTCGACGACGGCGCCAAAGGGTGAGATCCAGGCATTCGTCGCCGGCGGCGGCAACGATGTGGCGAGCCTCGGTCGCCCCGAGGGCGGCTACAACGTGGCATCCATGGCGGATGTCGCCGCAGCAGGCGGCGTCACCGAGTTCGCCGGCACGTGGGTCAGCGACCCGACCGCGCCGATCCAGTGGCCGTTCCCCGTCGGGGTGCCGATCTCGGCGGCGTACGGCTCGGTCAGCTACCTCGCGCAGTTCTCCTCCCCGCACCGCGGCGTCGACCTCACGCCGGGACTCGGCGCGGACATCCAGGTCATCGCAGCGGGCACCGTGCGCATCGCGACGGAGGCCGGCGGTGACTACGGCGTGACCGTCGTCGTCGACCACATCATCGACGGCCAGCTCGTCTCCACCCGGTACGGGCACATGCTGCACGGATCGCTCGCCGTCAAGGTCGGCGACACGGTCACCGCGGGTCAGGTCATCGGCAGGGTCGGCCAGACCGGCAAGGCCACCGGGCCGCACCTGCACTTCGAGGTGCTTCTCGGCGGGTCGACGCACACCGACCCGATGCCGTGGATGTACGAGCACACGAAGGGCCACCACACCGTCGGTTGACGGTTCGGTCGGATGCCCCGAACCTGATATCCTCTTCTAGTTGCCCGCGCGCGGGCGGCACGCCCCGATAGCTCAGTGGCAGAGCACTTCCATGGTAAGGAAGGGGTCGTCAGTTCAATCCTGACTCGGGGCTCGCAGCATCCGCATCTCGCCGTGCGGGTGCAGCGCGGCAGGGTAGCTCAGTTGGTGAGAGCGCACGACTCATAATCGTGAGGTCGCGGGTTCAAGCCCCGCTCCTGCTACAGAAACCCCCGGGAGGCCGGGGGTTTTCGTGTTTCCGGGCGCGGGTCGATCAGTCGGACTCGAGCACGGCCATCGCGGCGTTGTGGCCGCCGAGTCCGCTGACGGCGCCGCCGCGGACCGCGCCCGAGCCGCACAGCAGGATGCGCTCGTGCGCCGTCGCGACGCCCCAACGCTGCGCGGGGGTGTCGCGCGGGGCGTCGTCCTCGAGGAACGGCCACGACAGCGGGCCATGGAAGATGTTGCCGCCGGGCATGTTGAGCGCGCGCTCCAGGTCGAGGGTCGTCTTCGTCTCGATGCAGGGCCGACCTTCGGCGTCCACGAGGAGCAGGTCCTCGATCGGTTCGGCCAGCACGGAATCGAGCGAGTCGAGCACGGCGCGCTGCAGCCGCGCGCGCTGCGCGTCGAGCGATTCCGCGGAGACGAGGTCGCTCGGCGTGTGCAGCGCGAAGACCGTGAGCGTCTGCGCCTCCGTCGCGGCCAGATCGTCGCCGAGGATCGTGCGGTCCGCGAGCGAGTGGCAGTAGATCTCGCACGGGAGGATCGTGGGGATCTCCCCGCCGGCGGCCTGCCCGTAGGCATCCTGCAGCTGCGCGTACCCCTCGTTGATGTGGAAGGTCCCACCGAACGCGGCCTCGGGTGCGACACTCTCATCGCGCAGTCGAGGTAGCCGCCGCAGCAGCAGGTTGACTTTCACCTGTGCGCCGTGCGGTCGCGGAACCCGCGCGGCGGAGGGGGTGCCCATCAGCTCGTCGAGCACGGCCGGCGCGACGCCCGCGAGCACATGGCGGCCCGCCACGGTCTCCGCGCCGGCGGAGGTGCGGAAGACCACGGTGCCGTCGGGGCGGATGCCGGTCACCTCCGCCCCGGTGCGGATCTCCGCTCCGGCGGCGCGGGCCGCGGCGTCGAGCTGCGTCGTCACGGTGCCCATGCCCCCGATCGGCACATCCCAGTCGCCCGTGCCGCCGCCGATCACGTGGTAGAGGAAGCACCGGTTCTGCTGCAGGTCGCCCTGATGCGCCGACGCGAAGGTGCCGATGAGCGCATCCGTGAGCACGACCCCGCGGACCAGGTCGTCATCGACATGCGACTCGATGAACTCCCCGATCGGGCGCTCGAACACGGCATCCCACACGGCATCGTCGCCGACGAGCGCCCGCGCCTCGCTGCGCGTCGGGAGCGGGCCGGTCACGGTCGGCCAGAGCGCGGCGGCGATGCTGCCCGTGGCTTCGTAGAGGGTGTCGAAGCCACGGGCATCCGAGGCGGCACCGATCTCGGCGAACGACGCAGCCGTCGCGGCGGCGTCGGTGCGGTCGACCAGCAGGCCGCGACCGGCGGGATCGCCCGGCAGCGGCGTGTACGACGAGTACCGGCGGTGCGCGAGGCGGATGTCGAGGCCGAGATCGTCCTGGATCTGCTGCGGCAGCAGGCTCACGAGGTAGGAGTAACGCGAAAGGCGTGCATCCACGCCTTCGAACGCGCGGGCGCTGACGGCGGCGCCGCCCGTGTGATCCTGGCGTTCCAGCAGCAGCACCGAGCGGCCGGCGCGGGCGAGGTAGGCCGCCGCTACCAGCGCGTTGTGGCCGCCGCCGACGATGACGACGTCGTGAGTGGGCGTGGGGAGGGTCACGCACAGCACGCTAGCGCCCGGCGGCCCCCGCGTGTCGGAGGACGGCGTTAGCATGTAGCGTCACCTCCCCCTGCTCTCGGAGACCCCCATGCTCGGAAAACTCCTGGTCCGCTATTTGTGGACCTACAAGTGGTGGCTGCTGGGGGTCCTGGTCTTCCAGTTCGCCTCCGCGATGGCCTCCCTCTACCTGCCGCGGCTGAACGCGGACATCATCGACAAGGGCGTCGCCGCCGGTGACACGGGATACATCTGGTCGCGCGGGGGGTTCATGCTCGCGATCGCGCTCGGACAGATCGTGGCATCCGTCATCGCGACCTACTTCGCGGCGCGCGCGGCGATGAGCGCCGGTCGCGACATCCGCCGCGACGTCTACGAGAAGGTGAGCGGCTTCAGCGAGCGCGAGGTCTCGTCGTTCGGTGCCGGCACGCTCATCACCCGCAACACGAACGACGTGCAGCAGGTGCAGATGCTCGCCATGATGGGCGCCACGATGCTCGTCACGGCACCGCTCCTCGCGATCGGCGGCATCATCATGGCGCTGCAGCAGGACGTCGGGCTGAGCTGGCTGATCGCCGTCGCCGTGCCCGTCCTCCTCCTCGTCGCGGGCCTCATCATCAGCCGCATGGTGCCGCTGTTCCGTCAGTACCAGGACAAGCTCGACGGCGTGAACCGGGTGATGCGCGAGCAGCTCACGGGCGTCCGCGTCATCCGCGCGTTCGTGCGCGAGCGCATCGAAGAGGCGCGCTTCCGCGTCGCCAATACGGACATCATGATCGTCGGACGCAAGGTCGGATCGCTGTTCGTCGTGATGTTCCCGCTCGCCATGCTCGTGCTGAACATCACGGTGGTCGGCGTCATCTGGTTCGGCGGCATCCAGGTGGATGCCGGGCACGTGCAGATCGGCACGCTCTTCGCCTTCATGCAGTACGTCGGACAGATCCTGATGGGCGTGCTCATGGCCACGTTCATGACGATCATGATCCCGCGCGCCGCGGTGTCGGCCGACCGCATCGGCGAGGTGCTCGACTCCAGCGACGCCCTCGAGCGCCCGGAGCACCCCGTCAGCGCCTTCCCCGAGCCGGGCGTCGTCGAGTTCGACGACGTCGAGTTCAGCTATCCGGGCGCGGAGGCGCCGGTGCTGCAGGGCATCTCATTCCGTGCCGAGCGAGGCGAGACGGTCGCGATCGTCGGCTCCACGGGTACCGGCAAGACGACGCTCGTCTCTCTCATCCCGCGCCTTTTCGATGTGACGGGCGGAACCGTCCGCGTGGGCGGCGTCGACGTGCGTGCGGCCGACCTCGATCGCATGTGGGAGGGCATCGGCTTCGTGCCGCAGAAGGCGTTCCTGTTCACCGGCACCGTGGCCTCCAACCTGCGGTTCGGGCGTGAGGACGCGACCGACGACGAGCTCTGGCACGCGCTCGAGATCGCCCAGGGCAGGGACTTCGTCGAGGAGATGCCCGACGGCCTCGACTCGCGCATCGCCCAGGGCGGCACGAACGTGTCGGGCGGTCAGCGCCAGCGGCTCTCGATCGCCCGCGCGATCACGCACCAGCCCGACATCCTCGTCTTCGACGACTCGTTCTCGGCGCTTGACGTGACGACGGATGCCAGGCTGCGCCAAGCGCTCTGGAGGGAGCTGCCCGAGGTCACCAAGATCGTCGTCGCCCAGCGCGTGTCGACGATCACCGACGCCGACCGCATCATCGTGCTCGACGATGGCCGCATGGTCGGGTCGGGCACCCACGACGAGCTCCTCGCGACCAACGAGACATACCGCGAGATCGTCGAATCGCAGCTGGGGGTGGACGCGTGAGCGCCGCGAAGAACCCGACCGCCCCGCAGCCGGAGATCTCCGAAGAGGAGCGCTACGAGCTCGAACTCGCCGAGCAGGCACGTCTGAACTCGGGCGACTGGGACTCGGTCGCGCCCGGCAAGGCCACGAACTTCCGAAAGAGCTTCGGACGGATGATCGGGCTCCTCGGACCGTACAAGTGGGCGTTCGCGCTCGTGTCCCTCTTCGGCGCGATCGGCGTCATCCTCGCCGTCATCGCCCCGAAGGTCCTCGGCGAGGCGACGAACATCATCTTCGAGGGCGTCGTCTCGTCCGCACTCCCGGCCCAGTTCGCCGGCATGTCTCAGGATCAGGTCGTCGAGGCGCTCCGGACCGCGGGTCAGGGCGACATCGCGAACATCGTCGCCGCGATGCACGACTTCCGCGTGGGCGGCGGAGTGGACTTCGAACGCCTTCAGTGGGTGCTCGTCGCCGTGATGGCGATCTACGTCGTCTCGTCGCTGCTCACCTGGATCCAGGGTTACGTCATCAACGTGATCATGGTGCGCACGATGTGGCGCCTGCGTGAGCAGGTCGAGGCCAAGATCAACCGCCTGCCGCTCTCGTACTTCGACAAGGTGCAGCGCGGCGAGCTGATCTCCCGCGTGACGAACGACATCGACAACATCACGCAGACGATGCAGCAGTCCCTGTCGACGGCGCTCACGAACGTCCTCACCGTCGTCGGCGTGCTCGTCATGATGTTCTCGATCTCGTGGCAGCTCGCGATCGTCGCTCTCGTCGCACTCCCGCTCATGGGCGTCATCTTCGGCGTCATCGGGCCGAAGTCGCAGAAAGCGTTCGCGACCCAGTGGCGCAAGGTCGGGCGCCTGAACGCCCGCGTCGAGGAGTCCTTCTCGGGCCATGCACTCGTCCGGGTCTACGGCCGCGAGCGCGACTCGCGCGAGAAGTTCCAGGAGGAGAACGAGGAGCTCTACCAGGCGGCCTTCAAGGCGCAGTTCCTCTCCGGCCTCATGATGCCCGCCATGATGTTCATCGGGTCACTGTCGTACGTCGGCATCGCCGTGCTCGGCGGGCTCATGGTGGCATCCGGCCAGCTCCGCCTCGGTGACGTGCAGGCGTTCATCCAGTACTCGCAGCAGTTCACGCAGCCGCTCGCCGAACTCGGCGGCATGGCGGCGGTCGTCCAGTCCGGCACGGCCTCCGCGGAGCGCGTCTTCGAACTCCTCGACGAGGAGGAGCAGGAACCGGATGCCGCCGACGCCCCCGCGCTCGTCGAGGGCCCCGGAGTCATCGAGTTCGAACACGTCGCCTTCAGCTACTCGCCCGACAAGCCGCTCATCCGCGACCTGTCGTTCCGCGTCGAGCCGGGGCAGACCGTCGCGATCGTCGGCCCGACGGGCGCGGGCAAGACGACGCTCGTCAACCTCCTCATGCGGTTCTACGAGCTCGACGGTGGACGCATCCTGCTCGACGGGCAGGACATCGCGCGCCTCACCCGCGACGACGTGCGCTCCCGCACCGGCATGGTGCTGCAGGACCCGTGGCTGTTCGCCGGGTCGATCCGGGAGAACATCCGGTACGGCAACGAGGGCGCCTCCGACGAGCAGATCGTCGAGGCGGCCGTCGCGACGCGCGTCGACCGCTTCGTCCATTCGCTCCCCGACGGCTACGAGACGATCCTCGACGAGGATGCCGCGAACGTCTCGGCGGGGGAGAAGCAGCTCATCACGATCGCGCGCGCGTTCGTGGCATCCCCGAGCGTGCTCATCCTCGACGAGGCGACGAGCTCGGTCGACACCCGCACCGAGCTGCTGCTGCAGCACGCGATGGCGGCGCTCCGATCGGGGCGCACCTCGTTCGTGATCGCGCACCGCCTGTCGACGATCCGCGACGCCGACCTCATCCTCGTGATGGAGCACGGCGACATCGTCGAGAAGGGCACGCACGAAGAGCTCATCGCCGCGCAGGGTGCGTACTTCCGCCTGTACCGTTCGCAGTTCGAGCAGGCGACGGGTGAGGATGCCGGCGATCCGCGAACCGCCGACGCAGCAGTCTCGGAAGACCACGAGGACGTGAGCGGCGAGGCACACGCGTGACGACGGCGCCGACGCCCCGGCGAGATGCGCGGCTGGTGCTGTCGTGCATCGGCATCGGACTCGCCGCAGGCCTGCTGTCCGGCCTCTTCGGTGTCGGCGGGGGCACGGTCATCGTGCCGATGCTCGTGCTGCTCCTCCGGTTCGACCAGCGTCGCGCCGCCGGCACGTCGCTCGCCGCGATCGTCCCGACGGCCGCGGTCGGTGTCATCTCCTACGCGATGCACGGGTCGGTCGCCTGGATCCCCGCGCTCATCCTGGCGGCATTCGCCGTCGCCGGCGCGCAGATCGGCACCTGGCTGCTCGCGCGACTGCCGCAGAACGCCGTCCGGTGGGGATTCATCGCGTTCCTCGTGTTCGTGATCGTGATGCTGTTCGTCGTCGTGCCCTCACGTGACGCCGACCTCGACCTCACGTGGGCCTCGGGCGCCGCCCTCGCCCTGCTCGGTGTCATCACGGGCATCCTCGCCGGGCTCCTCGGCGTCGGCGGGGGCGTGGTCGTCGTGCCGGCCCTCATGATCTTCTTCGGCACGAGCGACCTTATCGCGAAGGGCACGTCGCTGCTCATGATGATCCCGACGGCCGTGTCGGGGACGATCGCCAACGTTCGCCGGGGCAACGTCGACCTCGTCGCGGCGGCGATCATCGGCGTCTCCGCGTGCACGACGACGGCACTCGGATCGTGGATCGCCACTCTCGTGAACCCCGCGGTCGGCAACGTGCTGTTCGCGGTCTTCCTCACCTTCATCGCCGTCCAGATGGCATTGAAGGCGGTGCGCGCTCGTCGCGTGGGTTGATCCGGCCGGGCCGTGAGACACCCGCCGCGGTGCCGTCGGTAGGATCGAGGGGTGTCCGTGAACCCTGATCTGGTCGGTCGTGCCTTCCCGCCGACCGCCCCGTACCTCGTCGGCCGGGAGAAGGTGCGGGAGTTCGCCCGCGCGGTCTTCGCCACCGACCCGCAGCACTCCGACCCCGAGGCCGCCCGCGCGCTCGGCTACGCCGATGTCGTCGCCCCGCCCACGTTCGCGATGGTCGTCCAAGACCTCACCCTGCAGCAGCTGCTCGCCGAGCCGGACTCCGGCATCGCGCTCGAGCGCACGGTACACGCCGAACAGCGCTTCCACTACACGCGCCCCATCGTCGCCGGCGACGAACTGGTCGCGCGCCTGCGCATCACCAACATCCGCCCGTTCGGCAAGGGCGCGATGGTCACGAGCGAGGCGGCGATCGAGGATGCCACGGGCGCGCACGTCGTCACGGCGACGTCCGTCCTCCTGATCGGCGGTGAGGTCGCATGACCGATTCGACAGCCCCCACTCTCACCGTCGGCGACATCGTCGCCGAGCGCACCGTGCACCTCACGCGCGAATCTCTCGTGCGCTACGCGGGCGCCTCGGGCGACTTCAACCCGATCCACTACCGCGACGACGTCGCCGCGGAGGTGGGCCTTCCGGGCGTCCTCGCGCACGGCATGCTGACGATGGGGATCGCCGTCGAGACGATCATGCCCTGGCTCGGCGACGCCGGTCGTATCGTCGAGTACGGCGCCCGGTTCACGCGCCCCGTCGTCGTCGACGCGCAGGACGGCGCCGACCTCGTCATCGTCGCGAAGGTCGGCGCGCTCGACGAGGACATCGCCCGCATCGACCTCACCGTCACCTTCGCCGACACCGCGGTCCTCGGCAAGACCCAGGTGCGCGTGCGGCTCGGCGGCTGACGTGACGGAGATCGCCCCGCGTCCGCTCGCCGAGCTCACGACCCTGCGGGTGGGCGGCACGCCCGAGCGCATGATCGAGGCGCGCACGCGCGACGAGCTCGTCGACGCGCTGCAGGATGCCTGGGCCGCGGGCGAACCCTGGATGGTCGTCGGCGGGGGATCGAACCTCCTCGTCGGCGACGAACCCGTCGAGGGCGTCGTGATCCTCGTGCGCACGACCGGCATCGAGGTGCTCCCCGGTGTGCAGGGCGGGCGGCGTCGCCTGCGCGTCGAAGCCGGGCACGACTGGGACGCGCTCGTCGCGTACACGGTCGAGCAGGGGCTCGCCGGCGTCGAGGCGATGAGCGGCATCCCCGGCACTGCCGGCGCGGCGCCGATCCAGAACGTCGGCGCGTACGGGCAGGAGATCGTCGAGACGCTCGTCGATGTCGAACTCCTCGATGAGGCCACCGGCGAGATCGAGACCGTCCCCGCCGCCGACCTCGAACTCGGCTTCCGCACGTCGGTGCTGAAGCAGCACTACGGCCAGGGCGCGCGTCGCTCCGGCGTCATCCTCTCCCTCACCCTGGAGCTCGAAGAAGTCGGCCACGGCGTGTTCCCCGTGCGCGGCACGCAGCTGCGGCAGGCGCTCGGGATGGATGCCGGTGCCGCGGCCACTCTCGCCGACATCCGCAGCACCGTCCTCGCGACGCGCGCCCGTAAGGGCATGGTGCTCGACGACGCCGACCCCGACACCTACAGCGCGGGCTCGTTCTTCCAGAACGCGGTCGTCTCGGCGGCCTTCGCGCGGACGCTGCCGGCCGAGTGCCCGCGCTGGCCGATGGCGCCGGTGATCGACCAGACGCGCATCATCCCGCTCGCGGCGTACGACGGCGTCGTCGCCCCGCCCGTGTCTGTGCAGCCGGACGTCAAGGTCAGCGCCGCGTGGCTCATCGAGCATGCGGGGCTCGGCAAGGGTTTCCACCTGCCGCGCTCGCGCGCCGGGCTGTCGACCAAGCATGCCCTCGCCCTGACCAACCGCGGCCACGCGACAGCCGGCGAGGTCGCCGAACTCGCCCGCTACATCCAGCAGCGGGTGCAGGCGGAGTTCGGCCTGATCCTGCAGCCCGAGCCCGTCCTCGTCGGCGTCGAGCTGTAGTTCTGGGCGCGGCCGCGCGGGCCGCGACCGGTCAGCCGCGGCCCGCGAACGCGTCAGCCGAAGAGCTTCTGCAGGCGCTGCACACCCTCGAGCAGCTGCTCATCACCGAGCGCGTACGACAGGCGGAGGTAGCCGGACGGTCCGAACGCCTCACCCGGAACCACGGCCACCTCGGCCTGATCGAGGATGAGGTCGGCGAGCTCGAGCGACGTCTGAACCGTCGTCCCGCCCCACGTGCGGCCGAGCAGACCCCGGACATCCGGATACACGTAGAACGCTCCGAGCGGGGTCGGCACGTTCACACCGGGGATCTTCGCGAGCTCCGCGACGATGAGCTTCCGGCGGCGGTCGAAGGCCTGGCGCATCTCCTCGGCCTCCGTCTGCGGGCCCGTGAGAGCGGCGACCGCGGCGCGCTGGGCGATGTTGTTGACGTTCGAGGACAGGTGCGACTGCAGGTTCGCGGCGACCTTGATGGCATCCGCAGGCCCCACCATCCAGCCCACGCGCCATCCGGTCATCGCGTACGTCTTCGCGACGCCGTTCACGAGGATCGCCTGGCCGGCGAGCTCCGGCACGGCCTCGACGATCGACACGGCACGCGCGCCGTCGTAGACGAGGTTCTGGTAGATCTCGTCGCTGATGACCCAGATGCCGTGCTCGAGGGCCCATTCGCCGATCGCCGTCGTCTCCTCGGGCGTGTAGACCGAGCCGGTGGGGTTCGAGGGCGACACGAACACGAGCACGGTGGTCCGCTCCGTGCGCGCCGCCTCGAGCTGCTCGACGGTCACCTTGTAGTCCTGGTCGGCGCCCGCGAAGACCTCGACGGGGATGCCGTCGGCGAGGGCGATCGCCTCCGGGTACGTCGTCCAGTACGGCGCGGGCAGCAGCACCTCGTCGCCAGGGTTCACGACGGCCTGGAACGCCTGGTAGACGGCCTGCTTGCCGCCGTTGGTCACGAGGATCTGCGACGGCGCGACCTCGAGGCCCGAGTCGCGCAGGGTCTTCGCCGCGATCGCCTCGCGCAGCACCGGGAGGCCCGCGGCGGGGGTGTATCGGAAGTTCGCCGGGTCCTTCAGGGCGAGGGCCGCGGCATCCACGATGAACTGCGGCGTCGCGAAGTCGGGCTCGCCCGCGGCGTAGGAGATGACGGGCTTGCCCTCGGCCTTCAGCGCCTTGGCCTTGGCGTCGACCTTGAGGGTCGCCGACTCGGCGATGGCGGAGAGCTTGCGGGAGACGGGGGCGCGGTCGGCGCGCTGCGTTTCGGTCACCCGTCCAGCGTAGTCCGGCGCGGCATCCACCGAATGGGGGATGACCGCGTCCACCGGATGCGGGTGCCGACGGATGCCACGGCGCGGCAGGCTGAAGGCATGAGCGAACCCGCTGTGCGCGTCGAAGACCTGCGCAAGACCTACGGTGACCGTGACGTCGTGGACGGGCTGACCTTCCACATCGATGCGGGGGAGACGTTCGCCCTGCTCGGGCCGAACGGCGCCGGCAAGTCGACGACCGTGGAGATCCTCGAGGGCTACCGTCACCGATCCGGCGGTGTCGCCACTGTCCTGGGCGACGATCCCGCGGCCGCGCACCGGGCCTGGAAGTCCCGCATCGGCGTCGTGCTGCAGACGGCCGGCCAGGCGGGCAACGCGACGGTCCGTGAGCAGGTCGCGCAGTTCGCTGCGTACTACCCGCACCCGCGCAACGTCGATGAGGTCATCGCGGCCGTCGGTCTCTCCGCTCAGGCGAAGACCCGCATCTCCCGGCTTTCCGGCGGGCAGCAGCGGCGCGTCGACGTCGCCCTCGGCGTCGTCGGGCGACCGGACGTGCTGTTCCTCGACGAGCCGACCACGGGCTTCGACCCCGAGGCACGGCGCGAGTTCTGGGACCTCATCCGCGCGCTCAAGGCCGACGGCACGACGATCGTCCTCACGACCCACTACCTCGACGAGGCGGCGAACCTCGCCGACCGGGTCGGGGTGATCGCCGCCGGGCGGATGCGCGCCATCGGCTCGGTCGACGGGATCGGCGACGCCCGGATGCGCACGCCGATCGTGCGCTGGCGGGAGGCGGGTGAGGTCCGCGAAGAGCGCACCGACGCACCGCTCGCGTTCGCACGATCGCTCGGCGACCGCCTCGGCGGGGAGCCGGAGGACCTCGAGATCGTCCGCCCGAGTCTCGAAGACGTCTACCTCGATCTTGTCGCCGCCGCGCCGGCCGACACTCCCACCGCCTGAGCACGGAGCCACCCATGACCGACGTCACCGCTACACCCACCCGTCAGCCGAGCGCCCTCGCCCTCGGCATCCATCGTGCGCGCTACGAGATCCGCACCTATTTCCGCTCGCCGGATCAGGTGTTCTTCACGTTCCTGTTCCCCGTGTTCATGCTGGCGCTGTTCAGCACGATCTTCTCCGGGATGACGCAGTTCGGGCCCGGCGTTCCAGACACGACCGCCGTGCAGTACTACCTGCCGGGGATGCTCGCCGCCGGGCTGCTGCTCTCGGGCACGCAGAACCTCGCGAGCGACATCGCCGTCGAGCGTTTCGACGGCACGCTCAAGCGCCTCGGCGGGACGCCGCTGCCCGCCATCAGCTATTTCATCGGCAAGTTCGGCCAGGTGCTCGTGACGGCCCTGCTGCAGGCCGCGGCGGTGCTGGTGACGGGGGTACTGCTCGGTGCGACTCTTCCGTCGGAGCCGGAGAAGTGGCTGACGTTCGCGTGGGTGTTCCTCCTGGGGCTCGCGACGTGTGCGCTCCTCGGCATCGCGCTGTCGGCGGTGCCGCGCTCGGGCAAGAGCGCGACGGCGGTCGTGCTGCCGATCGTGCTCGTGCTGCAGTTCATCTCGGGCGTGTACATCGCGTTCACGCTCATTCCGGAGTGGCTGCAGAGCGTCGCGTCGGCCTTCCCTCTGAAGTGGATGGCGCAGGGGATGCGCTCCGTGTTCCTTCCCGACGACTTCCGCGCGCTCGAGACCGGCGGCGAGTGGAACCTCGGCGGCGTCGCGATCGCCCTCGTGGCCTGGCTCGTCGTGGGGCTCGTCATCACGCGGCTGACGTTCCGCTGGAACCGGCGCGCGGCGTGACGCGCGGAGGGCGAGGATAGGGGCATGGTCCCGCGTCGACTGATCGATCTGTCGTTCGCCGTCGCGGCGTGCGCGAGCGTTGCGGTGCTGTTGCTGTCGCTTCCCGAGATCGCGCCCGCGCGCTTCGTCGGCGGGCTCCTCTCGCTCGCGATCCTCGCCGCCGCGTATGTGTTCGTCGGGCGCGCGGCGCTCGTCGTACCGATCCGCGGCGCGGCCTTCGCCGGCTTCATCGCCGTCGTCGCCATCGCGATGGTGCTCGCCACGTGGGCCGCGCCTGCGCTCGCGATGCTGCAGACGATCGCCTACCCCCTGATCTGGATGGTCGGCGACACCGGGCGCGGGGGAGTGCTGGGGTCGGTGGTGATCGCCGCTGCCGTGTTCGTCGGGATGGCGGCGGGGGGCGGCTTCTCCGCGGAGTCGGTCGTGTCGGCGGTGATCACGGCGGTGCTCTCTGTCGTGTTCTCGATCTGGTTCGGGCTCTGGATCTCGAGCATCGTGGAGTACGGGAAGGAGCGCGCGCGGCTGCTCACCGAGCTCACGGCGGCCCAGTCGCAGCTCGAACTGCTGCACCGCGATCGCGGCGCGGCGGAGGAGCGGGAGCGTCTCGCCCGCGACCTGCACGACACGGTCACGCAGTCGCTCGCGGGGCTCGTGCTGCTCGCGGAGCGCGCGCTCCGCCAGTCCGCCGTGGGGGATGCGGACGGCGCGCAGGCATCGCTTCGGACCGTCGAGAGCGTCGCACGGGAGGCGCTCGACGAGTCGCGGGCGCTGGTTGCCCGCACGGCTGCGGTTCCCGCCGACGATGCAGCGGGTCGGGCCATCGAGCGGCTCGTCGAGCGGTTCCGCCGGGAGAACGGCGCCGAGATCCGCCTCACGCTCGGCGACCTCGACTCCGCCACGGGGCGCGAGGCGCAGGTCGTGCTGCTGCGCTGCCTGCAAGAGTCGTTGTCGAACGTCCAGCGGCACGCGCACGCGTCGCACGTCGACGTGAGCGTGCAGGCGACGGAGGAGGCGCTCATGCTCGAGGTGTGCGACGACGGGCGCGGATTCGATGCGGATGCCCCGCGCGACGGCTACGGGATCGACGGGATGATCGACCGCGTCGCACTCGGGGGCGGCCATCTCGATCTCCACTCCGACGACGGCGGTACGCGCGTGCGGATCCGGATCCCGGCGGCCACGCCCTCGTCGACCCCGCCGAGCGCTGCCGGTCAGCTGAATGCCACGTCAGTGAGGGTGGCGCGATGATCCGCCTCCTGATCGCGGACGACCACCCCCTCGTCCGTGCGGGGCTCGTGGGGTTGCTCTCCGACGAGCCCGACTTCGCCGTCGTCGGAGACGTCGCCGACGGCGAGGCCGCCGTGCGCGTGGCGGCGGAGGTCCACCCCGATGTGGTGCTGCTCGATCTGCAGATGCCGCGCCTCGACGGTGTCGCCGCGACGGCGGCGATCGTCGCGGCGCGCGGGGCGCAGGCCGTGCCGCGGGTGCTGATCCTCACGACCTACGAGTCCGATGACCGCATCCTCGCCGCGATCGAGGCCGGGGCATCCGGCTATCTGCTCAAGGCGGCGCCCGCCGAGGAGATCGCGGCGGGCATCCGGTCCGTCGCCAGCGGGCAGACCGCGCTGTCGCCACAGGTCGCGATCCGGCTCGTCGATCGGATGCGGGGAGAGGAGCGGCCCTCTCTCACGGCGCGTGAGCTGGATGTCCTCCGGCGGGTGGCGCTCGGCGGCTCGAACAAGCAGATCGCGACCGAGCTCGGCATCGGGGAGTCCACCGTCAAGACGCACCTGCTCAACGTCTTCGACAAGCTCGGCGTCGGCGACCGCACCCGTGCGGTCACGCTCGCGATGGAGCACGGACTGTTCGACTGAGCGCGCCGCGGGTGAGCACCGCGCCGGTCAGGGCGCCGCCAGGGTCACCCCGCCGCGGCGTCGGTCGTGCCGAAGAGGCCCTGGCCGTGCGCCATCAGCGCGTCGTACGCCTCGCCGTAGGTCTCGGGGAGATGTGAGCCGGGCGCCTGCCGCTCCAGCAGCATGCCGAGGAGCCCGCGCGCGGGAGATGTCAGCGGGCGGGCGCGATGGGTGTCGGCGGTGTCCTCGGCGACGGCCTCGGGGTTCGGCGGCAGCCACAGCGCTTGCGGCGTCGGCCACGTCGAGGGTTGCCGCGGCGTGTCCGAGGTCAGGGCGTTGTGGATCGGGGTCGCGCCCGCGTCGCGGGCCGTGAGCGGGGCGAGACCGTGCTGTGCGCACAGCGTCGCGATCACCGACGCGTGGTGCATCTCGTCGTGGATGACCGTCCCCGCCTGCGTGTACGCGCTCACGACGACGGCCGGCACACGCACGCCGAGCCGGTCGAACGTGAAGCCCATCTCGCCCGCTCCCGAATCGTCCGGGGGCTTGGCGGCGGGCGGCGGGACGTGATCGAACGTGCCTCCGTGCTCGTCGAATGTGACGACGAGTGCCGTGTTCAGCGCATTCGAGCCGCGTGGCGCGGTGCTCGTGCGGATCGCGTCGTAGACGTCCTGCAGCAGCTGGTCGCCCGCCCGGACGTCCGAGATCGCGCTGCTGTCCACCTCGATCGTCGTCCCGTCGCTGAGCGTGAGCGTGCCGTCGCGCAGCTCTCCCCAGGGTGGATGCATGTCGTTGTGGTTGAAGACCATCCGCGGCTCGATGAACGCGTAGTCGGGCAGGTTGCCCGCCTCGGCATCCGCGTAGAACTGCGTCATGTCGCGGAAGTTCGTCTTCCAGTACTTCTCGAGCGACGGTGCGTGGATGAGGCCCGTCAGCGACACGAGCTGGGTCGGGTCATAGTAGACGCGCCACGTCAGCCCGGCCTCCTCGAGGCGATCGAAGATCGTGGGGGATGCCGGGGCGTCCAGCCACTTCCGGTAGGAATGCCCGTCGTGGTTGACGACGAAGCCGTGCGACGTCGACGCGTGGAAGAACGACCGATTGCAGTACGTCTGGGACGGCACGGCGGAGAACCAGCGGTCGTACACCGCGAACTCGCGGGCGAGTGTCGAGAGGACGGGCATCATCGCGGGCGAGAATCCGCCCATCACGACGCGATACTCGTCGGCGGTCGGCTCACGGTCGAGGGAGCGCCGGAAGTTCGCGATGTAGTCGCGGACGAAGCCCTCGTTGCGCGGATCGACGGCACTGATCGGCGCGTTGAACGGCGGACGCTCGACGTCGAACAGCTGCGTGTTCACGTGCGGGTAGGTCTCGCCCGGGTCCGGGTGCGGCTGCTGCATGATCGTGTCCGGCGGGCCGTCGTAGACGTGCGCCTCGATACGGGTGCCGTCGGGCGCCGTGTTGGCGTAGGCGCCCTGCGCGATGCCGTCGAACTGCCGGCGCGACTTCTCCTGCGCCGAGTACAGGTGCCCGAGCACGTTGTCGAAGCTGCGGTTCTCGAACATCAGCACGACGACGTGGTCGAACCCGGGCTCGGGACGCTCGGGGAGGGGCGGGAACCCGTCGTCGGGGATGGCCTGGCGCTGGGCGGCCGAGATGCCGAAGCCGGCGCCGATCGCCCCGCCCGCGACAGCGAGGCCGGCGAGCCCGATGCCGGTGCGCCGCAGGAACTCCCGCCGGCTGGTGCCCTCGGCGTCGCTCTCCACCCTGGCAGTCTACGAGTCGCGGGCGGTATGCCAGGCATCCGCACCCACACCGCGTTCGCGGGGAGGCTCAGTCCTCGTCGGTCAGGTAGTCGGCGTACGCCCCGAGCGTCAGGAACGTCGGGAAGTCCTCGCCGAGCGCCACATCGCGGAAGATCTGCGCGGCGTCGTCGAAGCGGTCTCCCTCGCGCCGCTCCACTTCGCCGAGCGTCTGGGTGATGAGCCCCTCGATGTACTCCCGCGTGATCCGGTCGCCGTCGGCGGTCGAGCGGTCCTGGTGGATCCACTGCCACACCTGCGAGCGCGAGATCTCCGCCGTCGCGGCATCCTCCATGAGGTTGTCGATGGCGACGGCGCCGAGGCCCCGCAGCCACGCCTCGATGTAGCGGATCGCGACCGACACGTTGGCGTGGACCCCGGCCGCCGAGATCGGCAGTCCGATGTGCACGTCGATGAGCTGGGATGCCTTGACGTTCACCTCGGGGCGCTGCCGGTCGACCTGGTTCGGCTTGTCGCCGAGCACCGCGTCGAACTCGGCCTGCGCCACCGGGATGAGGTCGGGGTGCGCCACCCACGTCCCGTCGAAGCCGTCGCCGGCCTCACGCTTCTTGTCGGCCGCGACCTTCTCGAACGCCTGCGCCGTGACCTCGGGGTCGCGCCGATTGGGGATGAAGGCGCTCATGCCGCCGATCGCGAAGGCGCCGCGCTTGTGGCACGTCTTCACGAGCAGCTCGGTGTACGCACGCATGAACGGCACCGTCATCGTGACCTGGCTGCGGTCGGGCAGCACGAACCGCGCGCCGCGGCCGCGGTAGTTCTTGATCATCGAGAAGATGTAGTCC
>MEEK01000011.1 GCA_001724425.1 Microbacterium sp. SCN 70-27 | reverse complement strand
CGCGGCGTACGCGCGGTCGTTGAGGCGCTGGATGAACTCGAACGGGTACTTCTCGAGCACGGCGCCCTCGTAGTACTCCTTCTCGACGAGGTAGTCGAGCCGCTCCTTGAGCGAGTGGAAGAACACCGTGTTCTGGTTGACGTGCTGCAGGAAGTACTCGCGCGCCGCCCGCTTGTCGGCGTCGAACTGGATCTGCCCGTCCTCGCCGTAGAGGTTCAGCATCGCGTTGAGGGCGTGGTAGTCCAAGCCTTCGAAGCGCGCGTCGGTCTTGAAGGTCGTCTCGCTCACTGCAGCTTCCACCATCGTTCCAATCCGTCGGTCACTCGATCGACGTCGTCAGGCGTGCCGAAAAGTTCTAGCCGGTACAAGTGCGGCACGGAGCACTTGCGGCTGATGATGTCGCCGGCGACGCAGAAGTGTTCGCCGAAGTTGGTGTTGCCCGCGGAGATCACTCCGCGCAGGAGACGCCGATTGTGCTCGACGTTGAGGAACCGGATCACCTGCTTGGGGACTGCCCCCTTCTCGACCCCTCGCCCCTGCCCTCCCCCGTAGGTCGGGGTGACGAGCACGAACGGCTCATCGACCTCGATCTGGGGGGCGGCAGCGGTGAGCGGGATCCGGAGGGCCGGCATCCCCAGCTTCTCGATGAAGCGTGCGGTGTTGCCCGACACGCTCGAGAAGTAGACCAGCAGCGGCGCAGCAGTTGTGGTCAGCACTTGAACCCCTTCCGGTGATCGAGTGCCGGCGCGCTGCGCCGGTGCGTGGTGATCAGAGACGAGCGGCGAGCTCGTCGATCTTGTCGGGGCGGAAGCCCGACCAGTGGTCCTCGTCGGTGACGACGACCGGCGCCTGCAGGTACCCGAGCGACTTGACGTGCTCGAGCGCCGCCGGGTCTTCGGACAGGTCCAGCACCTCGTAGTCGATGCCCTTCGAGTCCAGTGCCCGGTACGTCGCGTTGCACTGCACGCACGACGGCTTCGTGTAAACCGTGATCGCCATGTCGATCCGTTCTCCCCTCAAAATCAAGCCCGTTCTCCGGCTGTACGCCGTCGGGAGTCCAATACTACATATGGGTACCGACACTCGGAAGCACCACAAGGGGTAGTAGTTACATCCGTGTAGTTTTGCACCGCTCTCCCCAGGTACAACACAACTTGTCCACCGTTTCATCCACAGCCGCGAGACGGATTCCGCTGCGCGAAAAGTCCTGAATCCCGCGCATTTCACGGATGCCCGAGGCATCCATCCACAGCTGCGACCGTACGAGGGGCCTCCGACATCGAATCCGCCTGTGGATCGTGCACTCCGGCGTGTCGCGGGCGTGTCGGGCGTGTCGCGCGCACGCACCCGATCGCCGCGGCGGCGAGCCCTCGCCGACGGGTACCGTACGCCGACGGGTACCGTAGAGGGGTGGCGGGATATCGGGAACTCCTGCGCACCCCCGGGGTCGCGCGCATCATCGCCGCACAGCTCACCGCCCGCTTCCCCAACGGGATGATGAGCCTCGCGGTCCTCCTGCATGTCGAGCAGCAGACCGGCACCTACGGTGCCGCGGGGCTCGTGCTCGCGGCGACCTCGATCGGTCAAGCCGTCGCCGGCCCCGTCACGAGCCGCTGGATGGGCATCTGGGGCATCCGCCGTGTGCTCACGCTGACGACCGCGGTGTGCGCCGCGGCGCTCATGGTCCTCGCCCTCGTGCCGATGAGCGTCCCGGGCTACATGGCGTGCGGCCTCGTCGCGGGCCTATCCACGCCGCCTGTGCAGTCGGCGGTGCGCACGATCTACCCGAAGCTCGTCAACTCACGCCAGCTGACGGCGCTGTTCTCGCTCGATGCGAGCCTGCAGGAGATCATCTGGATCCTCGCGCCCGTGCTCATCACGATCGTCGCGACGCAGGTCGGCACGGTCGTCGGCCTGTTGCTGATCATCGTCATCCTCGTCCTCGGCGGCGCGTGGTTCATCCTCTCCCCCGAAGTGGGGCGCGTACGCATCCCGCGCAGCCGCCGCGCGTTCGGCAAGGTCCTCGGAAAGCCCGTCGTCCTCCTCGCCACCGTGATCGGATTCCTCCTCATCGGGGCGTGTGCGGCCGTCGAGGCGGCGGTCGTGGCGACCTTCGGCCACGGCGGACTCGAGGCCGGGCTCGTCCTCGCCGTGTTCTCGGTCGGCAGCCTCGCCGGCGGGCTCGCATTCGGTCACATCCCGATCGGCCCGTGGGCGATGGCCAGGCGCCTGACGGTCGTCGCCGTCGGCCTCACCGCCGCCGTGTTCTTCGTCGACGAGGTCACCGCGTCGACGCCGTGGTGGGTCAGCCTGTGTCTTCTCGTCGCGGGTGTCGGCGTCGCCCCGGCGCTCGCCGTGATGTTCGCGATGACGTCCGCGTCCGTGAAATTCAGCGAGACCGCCGAGGCGTACGGCTGGATCGGCACGGGGCAGCTGATCGGCGCCGCCCTCGGCTCGGCGATCGCCGGCTTCCTCATCGACGGCGTCGGCCCCGCCGGTGCATATGCGGCCGCCGCCGGGTTCGCGATCCTCGGTGCCGTCGTCGCCGCCGCCTGCGTGCGCGGCTTCCCCGACCTCCGCGGCCGCGACGCGAGCCCCATCCCCGACACGGAGCCCGTCCCCGTCATCACGTGATGGCAGGATGCCTGCGGCATCCGTCACCGCGCGTGCCCAGTGGCCGGACGCCGCGCTCCTAGGCTGGGGGCATGAGCACGCCCGTGACCCTCCCCCGCCTCTCCTGGGGCGACCCTGCCGCCCGCCGCCGGGCTCTTCTCGTGCACGGTCTCGGCTCGAGCGGCGCACTGATGTGGCGTTACGGAACCTGGCTCGCGGATGCCGGTTGGCATGCCACGGCGGTCGATCTGCGCGGTCACGGCACCGCACCGCGCACGCTCGACTACTCGATCGCGGCGTACGCCGCCGATCTCGCCCGCACCGTGACCGCCGACGACGCCCCTTGGGATCTCGTCGTCGCCCACTCCCTGGGGGGCGCGGCGGCGACCGTCGCGAGCGCCGATGCGCCGACGTGGACGCGGCGTCTCGTGCTCATCGACCCCGCCATCCATCTGCAGGACCACGATCGTGCCCTCGTGCGCGTCAGCCAGGAAACCGCCTTCGCCGATACGTCCGAAGCGGCCGTCCGCGCCGAGCACCCCACGTGGCATCCCCACGACATCGAGCTGAAGGCGCTGTCGGCTGCGCAGGCGAGCCGCTGGGCCGTCGAGCAGACCAGCGTGCAGAACACTCCGTGGGACGTGCGCGGGGCCGCGGCCCGGCTCACCGTCCCGACGCACATCATCGCGAGCGACCCGAACGTCTACTCGATCTTCACGGGGACTCTGGCCGACGAGGTGCGACAGAACCCGGTGGTGACGATGTCGGTGGTGACGAATGCAGGACATTCGCCGCACCGCGATCTCCCCGAGGCCACGATGCGGCACCTGGAGGCGGCCCTCCGCTGAGGCCGCTCGCGCTTTTCCTGCATTCGTCACGCACGGCGTCCGCAACGGCGCGCGGCACGGCGTCGGGACGGCGCGGGCGCGGCACGTCGCGGGCATCCGCGCGGGCGAGGCCGAGCCGCCCGGCGCGGGGGCAGGATGGAAGGGTGACCGATTTCAGCCCCGCCGACCACCTCCCCGACGACCTGCTCGAGCGCATCCGCTCGCGCGCCGCGGCGGTGGATGCCGAGAACCGCTTCCCCGACGAAGACCTTGCGGAGCTGAAAGAGGCCGGGTATCTCGCGATTCTCGTGCCCGCCGAGCTCGGCGGTGCGGGGCTCAGCCTCGCCGAGGCGGCGCTCCTGCAGCAGCGCCTCGCGTCGGCGGCTCCCGCCACGGCACTCGCCGTGAACATGCACCTCGTCTGGACGGGCGTCGCCAAGGTCCTGGCCGATCGCGGCATCGACTCCCTCCGCTTCGTGCAGGAGGGCGCAGCCTCAGGCGAGGTGTTCGCGTTCGGCATCAGCGAGGCCGGCAACGACCTCGTGCTGTTCGGCAGCGACACCGACGCCGCCCCCACCGGCGACGGCGGGTACGCCTTCACGGGAACGAAGATCTTCACCTCGCTCGCGCCCGTCTGGACCCAGCTGGGCCTGCACGGTCTCGACACGACGAGCCCCGACGGCCCGCAGATGGTCTACGCATTCGTGCCGCGGACGGACGCCGTGACGACCCGCGACGACTGGGACACGGTCGGCATGCGCGGCACGCAGTCGCGGACGACCGAGCTGCACGGCGCCGTCGCCCCGGCCGACCGGGTCGTGCGCCGCGTGGCACCCGGGCCGAACCCCGACCCGATCGTGTTCGGCATCTTCAGCGTGTTCGAGGTCCTTTTGGCATCCGTCTACACGGGCATCGCGCGCCGCGCGCTCGACTTCGCCGTCGAGACGGCGAAGAAGCGCACCTCGAAGAAGACGGGCCTCGCCTACAGCGACGACCCCGACATCCGCTGGCGCATCGCCGAGATGGCCCTCGCCTACGACGCCCTCCTCCCCCAGATCGCCGCCGTCGCCGGAGACGTCGACGCGCGGGCGGACCACGGCGGGCTGTGGTTCGCGAAGCTGTCGGGGCTCAAGCATCGCGCGGTCGTCGCGGCCAAGCAGATCGTCGACGAGGCGATGCTCGTCGCCGGCGGTTCGTCCTACTTCACGCGCACGGAGCTCAGCCGCCTGTACCGCGACGTGCTCGCCGGGATGTTCCACCCCTCCGACCCCGAGTCGGCGCACTCCACGGTCGCCGCCGCATGGCTCGGGCCGGTCTCGACCTACTGATGGGGTGACGGGCGGCATCCGCCGCGAACGGATGCCCCGGTCAGCGCCCCTCGACCTCGAACGCCTTCAGGAGTTCGGCGACGGCCTGCTCCCGCTCGGGGCCGCCGTGCTCGAACATGTGCGCGACGTGGGTGCGCAGATGGTTCTCGACCAGCAGCTTGTCGAGGGACGCGAGCGCCTTCTGGATCGCGCGGGACTGGGCGATGATGTCCATGCAGTAGTCCTCGTTCTCGATCATCTTCGCAAGTCCTCGCACCTGGCCCTCCACGATCGCGGTGCGGTGCAGGGCGCGCTTCTTGATGTCGTCGATCACGCCGCCAGGATACGCGCCGCCGAGACGCACCGTGCGAGACTGACGGCATGCCGAGGACGCCGACCGAGCTGCTGAGCCCCGCCGATCAGGAGCGCCGCCGGTCCCTGCGTGTCATGAAGGGCGTCGCGCTCGGCGCGCTCGTCTTCATGGCGATCCTCTTCGTCGTCGCGTTCGCGCTCGAACCGCGCATCCCCGCCCTCGGCTACGTCCGCGCCGCCGCGGAGGGCGGCATGGTCGGTGCGCTCGCCGACTGGTTCGCCGTCACGGCGCTGTTCCGCCACCCCCTCGGTATCCCGATCCCGCACACCGCGATCATCCCGAAGCGCAAGGACGAGATCGGCCGGAGCCTCGGCGAGTTCATCGAGACGAACTTCCTCGCCGGCGAGGTCGTGCGCGCGAAGCTCGAGTCGACCAACATCGCCGCGACGGCGGGCGCGTGGCTGAGCGACCCGGACCACGCCGAGCTCGTCTCGCGCGAGGCATCCACGATGGCGACGGGCATCCTCAATGCGCTGAGCGACGACGAGGTGCAGGACCTCATCGGCGATCTCGCCCGCGAGCACCTGCTGAGCCCGGAGTGGGCGCCGACGATCGGTGGATGGCTCGAGCGGGTCGTGGATGCCGGGGCGCACCACGGCGCGGTCGACCTCGCCGTCGACAGCATCGAAACCTGGCTGCAGGCGAACCGCGAGTCCTTCTCGGGGCTTGTGTCGCGGCGACTGCCGTCGTGGGTGCCGTCGGTGGCGATGCGCCTCGTGGATGACACGGTGTACCACGAGGCGGTGAAGTTCGTCGCGGCCGTGCAAGCCGACCCCGAGCACCCCGCCCGCCACGCGGTCGACCGCTACCTGACGAAGCTCGCCGGCAATCTGCAGCACGACCCCGCGACGATCACGCGACTCGAAGAAGCCAAGAGCGCCGTGTTCGACAGCCCGCGGGTGCGGGAGCTCGCCGGCGAGGCATGGAATACGGCGAAGGCAGGACTGCTGAAGAGCCTCGGCGACCCCGGGAGCGCGCTCCGGCGTCGGATGTCGGCCGCGCTCGGCGAGATCGGCGAGCGGCTGACGACCGACACGGCGCTGCAGAGCCGGGTGAACGGGCGCCTGTCGGATGCCGCGGTGTTCCTCGTCGATCGTTATCGGCACGACATCGCGTCGATCATCACCGACACCGTCGAGAAGTGGGACCCGGCCGAGACGACCGAGAAGATCGAGCTGATGGTCGGGCGCGACCTGCAGTACATCCGGCTCAACGGCACGATCGTCGGTGCGCTCGCGGGTGCCGCGATCTACGCGATCGCGCATGCCCTGATCCGCTGACGAGGCTGGAAGCCCCGCGGCGTGCGGAGTACCGTGGAAGGGTGAGCGATCAGCCCGCCGACCAGCTGCTGTTCACCTACGGCACGCTGCAGCACGCCGAGGTGCAGCTCGACACGTTCGGGCGCCTCGTCGCGGGTGAACCCGACGCCCTCCCCGGGTACACGGTCGACTACGTCGAGATCGAGGACCAACGCGTCACGGACCTCTCCGGGCTCTCGGTGCACCCGATCCTCCGCGCGACCGGGCGCGCGGTCGACAAGGTGACGGGCGTCGTGCTGCACGTGAGCGCCGCCGAGCTGGACGCCGCCGACGACTACGAGGTCGCGCTGTACCGCCGCATCGCCGTGACCCTCGCGAGCGGGCGCACCGCCTGGGTGTACGTCGACTGATGGCGCTGTCGCACGATCCCCTCTGGCCGCGCGCCGGCGAGTGGCCGGCGCCCGACGACGATGCGCGGTGGGAGGCCGTGCTGCTCGGCGCTCCGGCATCGAAGACCTCCCTGTCCCCGACCGGCGCCGACGCGACGCCCGCCGCCGTGCGCGACGCGCTGCGCCGCTACAGCCCGACACTTCTCGGCCCACCCCCGGTCGATCTCGCCGAGGTGCTCCGGATCGCGGATGCCGGTGACGTCGCCGATCCCGACGGACCGGAGGGTGAGGAGCGCCTGCGCGCGCGTACGTCGAGCCTCGCCGCACGCGCCGGGCTCGTGATCGCGCTCGGTGGCGACAACTCGATCACGTACGCCACGGCGCAGGGCGCGGATGCCGCGGGGCTCATCACGCTCGACGCGCACTTCGATCTGCGCGACGGCGTCTCCAACGGTTCCCCCGTGCGGCGGCTCGTCGCGGACGGACTGGACCCGAAGCGCATCGTGCAGATCGGCATAGCCGACTTCGCGAACTCGTCCGCGTACGCCAGACGGGCCGCCGATCTCGGCATCCGCGTCATCACGCTCGACGACCTGCGCCGCCGCGGCGTCGCCGACGTCGTCGCCGAGGCGCGGGAGGTCGCGGGAGGAGGCGCCGCCCCGGCAGGTGACGACCGCGGCATCCACCTCGACATCGACATCGACGTGTGCGATCGCGCCGTCGCGCCCGGCTGCCCCGCCTCTGTGCCAGGCGGCCTGCAGGCGTGGGAGCTGCGCGGCCTCGTCCGTGCGCTCGCGGCGGATGCCCGGGTGCGCTCCGCTGATATCGTCGAGGTCGACGCGACCGCCGACGCACCCGACGGTCGCACGGTCCGCCTCGCGGCGCTGTGCGTCCTGGAACTCCTCGCGGGCGTCCACGACCGAACGGAGCCTTCCGCGTGACGACCCTCGTCCTCGTCCGACACGCCAAGAGCGACTGGGGAAGCCCGCAGCTCGCCGATCACGACCGACCGCTCAACGCGCGCGGCATGCGCGACGCGCCGGTGCAGGCGCGGCGGCTCGCCGAATCGGGCGTGCGGCTGGACGCCGTGCTCTCCTCCACGGCGCTGCGCGCACGGACCACCGCGTCGTTCTTCGGCGCGGCGCTCGGGCTCGACGTCGAACTCGACCCCGAGCTCTACGGCGCTCCCGCCGGGCTGCTGCTGGAATCCGCCGCCGCGCGGGGCGTCGACGGCGTGCTCGTCGTGGCGCACGACCCGGGGATGACGATCCTCGCCGACCGCCTCTCCGACGGCGCGATCGGCCGTATGCCGACGTGCGCCGTGGCGACGTTCCGGTGGGACACCGACGACTGGGCCGTCGCGACGTCGCTGACCCCGGACGCCGCGACGGTCGCGCTGCCGTGATCGCTGCGCGCGCGGGCGTCCGGCTGGACTGAGTACGCCCCGCCAGGCGGCGGAGTCGCCGCTGTGGGCCCCGCCTACGAGGGGACGCCCGGTCGGACGGAGAGAGCCCCGTCAGGCGACGCGCTTCCCGCCGACGTAGACCTCGCGCACGAGGGGGACGCCCGGTCGGTAGGCGAGATGCGTGCGCGTCGGGGCATCCAGGATCACGACGTCAGCCCGCGCGCCGACGCCGAGGTGACCGATGTCGGTGCGGCGCAGGGCGCGCGCACCGCCCGCGGTCGCCGCCCAAACAGCCTCGCCGACCGTCATCCCCATCTCGCGGACGGCGAGCGCGACCATGAGTGGCAGGGAGCTCGTGAAGCTCGTGCCCGGATTGCAGTCGCTGGCGAGCGCGACCGTGACGCCCGCGTCGAGCAGCCGGCGCGCGTCGGGATACGGATGCCTCGTCGAGAACTCCACCCCGGGCAGGAGGGTCGCCACGGTGTCGCCCGCCGCCAGGGCGGCCACATCCGCGTCGCTGAGGTAGGTGCAGTGGTCGACGGATGCCGCGCCATGCGCGACCGCGAGGCGCACCCCCTCACCCTCGCCGAGCTGGTTGCCGTGCACGCGGGTGCCGAGGCCCGCCGCAGCGCCCGCGGCGAGGACGCGCTCCGCCTCGGCGGGGTCGAACGCGCCGCGCTCGCAGAAGACGTCGATCCAGCGCACGAACGGGCGCACCGCTTCCAGCATGGGGCCGCACACGAGGTCGAGGTACGCGGCGCGGTCGTGTTCGTACTCGGCCGGGACGACATGCGCACCGAGGAATGTGACCTCATCGGTGACCTCGGCCGCGAGTCGCGCCGAGCGCTCCTCGCCCGCGACGGTCAGGTCGTAACCGGTCTTGACCTCGAACGTCGTCGTGCCCTGAGCGTGCAGTTCGCGCACGAACCCGGCGAGACGCGTGCGTAGCTCGTCGTCTGACGCGGTGCGCGTGGCCGCCACCGTGCGGCGGATGCCGCCTGCGGCATACGGCACGCCGGCCATGCGGGCCTCGAACTCGTCCGCCCGGTCGCCGGCGAAGACGAGGTGGGTGTGGCTGTCGACGAACCCGGGCAGGGCGGCGCGCCCTGCGGCATCCACCGTCTCATCCACGTCGGTCGGGGCGTCGGCGGCCGGGCCCGTCCACGCGACCCGGCCGCCGTCGATGAGGATCGCGGCATCGGCGAGGGCGCCGCAGGGGTCGCCGTCGACGGGGACGTTGGTCGTGAGCTCCCCGATATTCGTGATGAGCAGGCGGCTCACGGGGCATCCATCATCGGCACGGTGAGTCCGCGTTCGCGAGCGACCTCGCGGGCGCGCTCGTAGCCGGCGTCGACGTGGCGCATAACGCCCGTGCCGGGGTCGTTCGTGAGCACCCGCTCGAGCTTCTCGGCGGCGAGCGGCGTGCCGTCGGCGACAGTGACCTGACCGGCATGGATCGAGCGGCCGATGCCGACCCCGCCGCCGTGGTGGATCGACACCCACGATGCGCCCGACGCCGTGTTCAGGAGGGCGTTCAGCAGGGGCCAGTCGGCGATCGCGTCGGAGCCGTCGACCATCGCCTCTGTCTCGCGATACGGGCTCGCGACCGACCCCGCATCGAGGTGGTCGCGGCCGATCACGATGGGGCCCTTGAGCTCCCCCGACGCGACCATCTCGTTGAAGCGCAGGCCGGCGAGATGGCGCTCCTTGTAGCCGAGCCAGCAGATGCGCGCCGGAAGGCCTTCGAAGTGCACGGTCTCACCCGCTTTCTCGAGCCAGCGACGCAGGGCGGCATCCTCGGGGAAGAGCTCCGCGACGGCGCGGTCGGTCTTCGCGATGTCCTCGGGGTCGCCCGACAGCGCGACCCAGCGGAACGGCCCCCGACCCTCGGCGAACAGGGGCCGGATGTAGGCGGGCACGAACCCGGGGAAGGCGAAAGCGCGGTCGAAACCGCCGAGCTCCGCCTCACGCCGGATCGAGTTGCCGTAGTCGAAGACGGCGGCACCGGCATCCATGAACCCGACCATCGCCTCGACGTGCGCGGCCATCGACGCGCGGGCGCGGTCGGTGAAGGCGGCGGGGTCGGAGGCCGCGGCATCCTTCCACTGGGCGACGCTGAGCCCGACCGGCAGGTAGGCGAGCGGGTCGTGGGCACTCGTCTGGTCCGTGACGATGTCGATCTGGACCTCGCCGGCCTGCTGTCGGCGGAGGAGTTCGGGGAAGATCTCCGCCGCGTTGCCGACGACGCCGACGCTCAGCGCCTCGCCGGCCTGTTTCGCGGCGATGACGCGGGCGAGAGCGGTGTCGAGGTCTGTCGTGTACTCGTCGAGGTAGCCGTGCGCGACGCGGCGGGCGAGGCGGGTCTCGTCGACGTCGACGATGAGGACGGCTCCCCCGTTGAGCGTGACGGCGAGCGGCTGCGCGCCGCCCATGCCGCCCGCGCCGGCGGTGAGGGTCAGGGTTCCGGCGAGGTCGTCGCGGGCGTCTTCACCTTCTCGCGCCGGGAGCGAGCGGGCGACGGCGGCAAAGGTCTCGTAGGTGCCCTGGAGGATCCCCTGCGTGCCGATGTAGATCCACGACCCGGCCGTCATCTGGCCGTACATCGTGAGGCCGAGGTCCTCCAGGCGGCGGAACTCCGGCCACGTCGCCCAGTCGCCGACGAGGTTCGAGTTGGCGATGAGCACGCGCGGCGCCCATTCGTGCGTGCGGAAGACTCCGACCGGCTTGCCCGACTGGACCAGCAGCGTCTCGTCGGGCTCGAGCTCGTCGAGGGTGCGGACGATCGCGTCGTACGCGTCCCACGACCGCGCCGCGCGGCCCGTGCCGCCGTAGACGACGAGGTCTTCGGGGTGCTCGGCGACCTCGGGGTCGAGGTTGTTCATGAGCATCCGCTTGGCCGCTTCGGCGCCCCAGCTCTTGGCCGTTCGCTCCGCGCCCCGCGGCGCCCGCACGGGCCGACGCGCGGGCGCCGGGGCGGTGCCGTTGGCGGTCTGATCGTGTGTCTCAGTCATGCGGGTCTCCTTCTCTCACGTTCTCGTCAGGTCTCGTCTGGTCTCGGCCGGTACCTTGGGGCCTGATTCGGGGCGGGTGCCGGACGACCGCTGTCCCGAACTCCTCCACTTCGCCGGTCGCGGGGCCACTATCCGGTGTTTCAGGGGTCGTCAGGCGCGGAATGGAGGAGTTCGGGTTGCCGCATCGCCAGCACCCGGCGCCGCACCGACGCCACCGGAGCCGTTGCGCCCGGCATCGACCGCCGCCGCCGAGGCTCCGACCACCGCACCGGCGAGCACGAGGGCGGTCGCGGTCTCGATGTCGGGGCTCACGAACCGGTCCGGGCCCGGGCCCGCGACCCCGGTGTCGCGTAGCAGCTCACGGACGGCGGCGGTCGCCGGTCCCGGCCGCAGCGGGGCCCGCAGGTCCAGCGCGCGGCATCCCGTCACGATCTCGATCGCGAGGACGCGCGCGAGCCCGTCGATGCCGCGCCGGAGCTTCCGCGCGGCGGCCCAGCCCATCGAGACGTGGTCTTCCTGCATCGCAGACGAGGGGATCGAGTCGACCGAGGCGGGAACGGCGAGGCGTTTGAGCTCCGAGACGATGCCCGCGGCGGCATATTGCGCGATCATGAGCCCGGAGTCCACCCCGACCTCGTCGGCGAGGAACGGCGGCAGGTCGCGGTTGCGCGCCGCATCCAGGGCCCGGTCGGTGCGGCGCTCCGAGATGGATGCCACGTCGGCGACGGCGATCGCGAGGAAGTCGAGCACGTACGCGACGGGCGCGCCATGGAAGTTCCCGTTCGACTCGACGCGCCCGTCGGAGGTGACCACGGGGTTGTCGACGAAGGCCGCGAGTTCCCGCGACGCGACGAGCGCGGCGTGGTCGAGGGTGTCGCGGGCGGCGCCGTGCACCTGCGGCGAGCAGCGCAGCGAGTAGGCATCCTGCACCCTCGTGCACACGGCGGGGTCGCGGTGGCTCGCCATGATCTCCGATCCCGCGAGGAGGGCGCGAAGCCGCGCGGCCGACACGCCCTGTCCGACCTGCGGACGCAGCGCCATGAGGTCGGCGGCGAAGACGGCGTCGGTTCCGAGCTGGCTTTCGACGGACAGCGCGGCGGCGACGTCGGCCGTGTCGAGCAGCATCTCGAGGTCCGCGATCGCGAGCAGGAGCATTCCGAGCATGCCGTCCGTGCCGTTGATGAGGGCGAGCCCCTCTTTCTCCTCCAGCACGAGTGGAGCGATCCCTGCCGCGTCGAGCGCGTCGGATGCCTCGACGAGCTGCCCTCTGGCATCCCGCACCTCGCCCTCCCCGAGCGCGGCGAGCGCGACGTGCGAGAGGGGCGCGAGGTCGCCCGAGCAGCCCAGCGAGCCGTACTCGCGGACGATCGGCGTGATTCCGGCGTCGAGCATCGCAACGTACGTGTCGACGACGACGGGGCGGACGCCGGTGTGTCCGGAGGCGAGGGTCTGCAGGCGCAGCAGCATGAGGGCACGGACGACCTCGGGCTCGACCTCGGTGCCTGTGCCGGCTGCGTGCGAGCGGATGAGGGATGCCTGGAGCTGCCGCCGCCGCTCGGGTGCGATGAAGGTCGTCGCCAGCGCGCCGAAGCCCGTCGAGATTCCGTAGTGCGGCTCGGGGTCGTCCGCGAGGCGCTCGATGAGGGCGCGGGATGCCGCGACGCGCTCGCGCGCCTCCGGCGCGATCCGGACGCGCGCGCCATGGCGGGCGACGGCGACGACGTCGGCGGGGCTCAGCGGGCTCTCGCCCACAAGGACGGGCGCGAGGTCGATGCTCGGCGCCGACGTGGGCGTGGAGAGGCTCATGAGGAGATTCCACTCCGGACCGGCCACCGGGTCGAGGCATCCGTGGCATTGTGTGTCTGTGATCACAGACACATCCGGAGAGTCGGTCGCGGGCGGGGGCGCCGCCCGCCCCGGCCCGCAGGTCCCCGCCGCCGACCAGACGCTCCGGATCCTCGCGTTCCTTGGGCGCCAGCGCGGGCCGGTCGCGGCGCGGACGATCGCCGACCACCTCGGCATCCCCCGTTCGAGCGTCTACCACCTGCTGGGTGCGATGTCGGCGCACGGGTTCGTCGTCCACCTGGCCGACACGCGCCGCTGGGGGCTCGGCACCGCCGCGTTCGAACTCTCTGGCGGCTTCGCGCGCCAGCAGCCGCTCACGCGGCTCGGACGACCGCTCGTCGCCGCGCTCGCCGACGCAACAGGTGAGAACGCGCACCTCGCGGTCATGAGCGGCCGCGATGTCGTCTACATCGTCGAGGAGCGCGCGCCGCGCCGCCCCGCGCTCGTGACAGAGGTGGGCGTGCGACTGCCGGCCCATCTCACCGCGACGGGCCGCGCGATGCTCGCCGCGCTCCCCCGCGAGCAGGTGCGCGCGCTGTACCCGGATGCCACGGCGTTCGCCGACCGCACGGGCCGCGGTCCCCGGCGTCCGTCGGAGCTGCGCGAACTCCTGGGCACGGTGCGCACCGAGGGTCACGCCAGCGAGGACGGCGAGGTCACTCTCGGGTTCCGTTCGGTCGCGGCTGTGGTGCACGACCACGCCGCGTGGCCGGTCGCCGCGGTCGCGGTGACGTGGGACGACACCGGCGCGGACGGGCCGTCGCTCGTCCGCGCCGTGACCGCCGCGGCGACCGAGTTGGGTCGGCGTCTGCGCTGACGCGCGGGCGGCGTGTGCGGCGTGCAGCTCCGGTTCGGGCGTGTGCCTCGTGCGCTGTCAGGGTGGGAGTCGCATCGGTCAAGCGAGCGAGCGCCCGTGCTGCACGAGGACGTGCGGGTCACCTGGCGTCAGCACGCCCGCTCCCGGCAATCACGGCCGCGCGGCTCGGAGACTCAGTCGACCTGCGTCACCGTGCCGCCGGTGAGGGCGACGAGCTGGTCGAAGGTCAGCGGGAAGACGGTGTGCGGCGTGCCGCCGGCCGCCCAGATCTCCGGGTAGGCGGCGAGCGCCTCATCGACCACGGTGGTCAGGGGTGCCGGGTGTCCAGTCGGCGCGACGCCCCCGATCGCCTGGCCCGTGGCCTCGCGGACCTGCTCGGGCGTCGCCCGGACGATGCTCTCGCGTCCGAGCCGGCCGGCGAGCGCCGTCGTGTCCACGCGGTGCGCCCCGCTCGTCATGACGAGGAGCGGCCCGCCGTCGGACCAGAAGACCAGGCTGTTGGCGATCGCCCCGACCTCCACCCCGAGCGCGGCCGCGGCGAGCGGCGCCGTCGACGCGGCATCCGGTAGGACGACGATGTCGCCGGGGATCCCCGCGGCGCGCAGGGCCTCCTGGACGAGTCGGCTGCGCGGTGAGAGCTGATCGGTCATGCGCCGAGCCTACCGAGACCCCGCGCGGCACCGTGTCGGGCCCGGCCCCACGACACACCGGGCACCGCTCGCGGCCTACAGTGGCGCCCACGGCCACCGCTCGCGGCGCACAACACCCCGCACAGCACGCCCGGCCCACGGCGCACGTCGGTAGCCGCCCTCAACGTCGGATACCGTCCGCGAGCCGTGACGAATGCAGGAATTCCGGTCGTCGACGACGCCGCGATGCAACAAACAAGACCGCGCCGCGCGGAAACTCCTGCATTCGTCACCGGTGCGGGGGTCGACGATGGGCCCGCTCCGGCCGGACGCGACGAGCCCGGCGCGTCAAGGATGCCGCGGCGGACGGGCAGTGTCGAACCCCGTCGGATGTCCTACCCATGTCACGCGCACTCCGCGTATGTCACGGCTGTGCCACCGGGAGCCCTCCCGGCGCAATCGACCGTTCTGCCGCTGTCACGGACGCACGACGGCGCGCATGGCGCACAGTCCGCGGACCGCGGCCATGACCGCGTCACGATGCCAGAAGATGTCCTCGGCGATGGGGCGGTAGGTCGCGTATCCGAGCGAGGCCGCGACCTGATCGCGTCGCTTGTCACGCCGCTGCTTCTCCCAACCGCCGTGGTGCGCCTCGCTGTCACACTCGATGATGAGCCACCCGTCAACGAGGAAGTCGACTCGCCCAACGCCCGGGATCCTCACCTGGCTCTGCACGTGGCACCCGGCCTTGCGCAGCAGCAGGCGCATGATGCTCTCGCTCCCCGCCTCGGCTGCAGCGTCCGTCAGTCGCCGCAGAATCTGGAGCCGCCGCGGAAGCCGACGGAAGACCTCGGCGAGATCGGCCTCGTCGACGAGGCCGAGGTGCAACGCGGAGTCGAGGGTCGCGACGGCCTCGACGGGCGGCTGACACAGCATGGCATCCCGGAGCGCATCGAGGAGGCCAACGTTGGCTGCGTCGCGCCCGCCGCCACCCGACCAGTGGATCCGCACCTCACGGCCTTCACACCGCAGCCGTCCCGCCGTTTCAGACACACGCACGTGCAGTCGATTCGCCTCCAGCACGAAGACGCCCCGCCGCGCGAGCTCCGAGACGCATGCAAGCTGTCCGCCGATCCGACATGCGGCGAAGGTCGCCGCATCGACGTCACCGTGGAGGTAGGCGTCTCGGCGCGCCCGCCGGAGGCGCCCGGCCGTCACCGCCCGGTCGATGAGCCGCCACGTCCAGCCTTCGCGGTACAGAGCGGCGCGCGGCCACACCCGCCACGCCGCGGGGGCGGGCTCCATGTTGGCGACATGAGCAGTGGTCACGGTGCCGAGCTTGGCGGCGCGCACGGTCATTGGGGCGGCCCCGACCGCCGATTGTGCACAGCCGGCGGAGATCCGTGCCTGTGGAGGGGGTGATGCGTGGCGCCAGCGGCTGTGACCAACGCAGGAGATTCGGAAGGCCGAGCCCCGATTCGGCCCGTGAGCGGCACCCACAGCCCGGAACTCCTGCATTCGTCACGGGCCGCCGGGCCGCGCCTGCATGGACGCACCAGGTGGCACAATGGCTGTCGGATGCCGCAACGCCGCGGCCTCCGAGAGCACAGCCCACAAGGCCCGCCGAAAGAGGATGCGATGACGCACACCCTGCCCCTGCCGGACTTCACCCACGAGCGCGTGGAGGTGACCACGGGCCCGCGCAGCGGCCTCGTCATCACCGTCGCCCTCCACTCCTCGGCGCTCGGGTCAGCCCTCGGCGGCGCCCGCCTGTGGACGTACCCGCACTGGAGTGACGCGGTCGGCGATGCCCTGCGCCTGTCGGCGGCGATGACCCTCAAGAACGCCGCGGCGGGGCTGGATGCCGGCGGAGGCAAGGCCGTCCTGTGCCTGCCGCCCGGCACAGCTCTCGACGCGGACCGACGGCGCGCCGCGTTCCTCGATCTCGGCGACGCGGTCGAGCGGTTCGGCGGCCTCTACCGGACGGCCGAGGATGTCGGGTCGACCACCGAGGACATGCTGACCGTCAGCGAACGCACGAGCCACGTCGTGGGCCTCCCCGACGCGGTCGGCGGATCGGGCGAGCCCGCCGGCCCGACGAGCCTCGGCGTGTACGAGTCCCTGCGCGCGACACTCGAGCGCGTCACGGGCACGAACGATCCCGCCGGTCGGCGCATCACGATCTCGGGCCTCGGCCAGGTCGGCAGCCGCCTCGCGGTGCGCCTGTCGGCAGAAGGTGCACTCCTCACGGTCACTGATGTGAACCCGGCCAAGCGCGCTCTCGCCGCCGACCTCGGTGCTGAGTGGGTCGAGCCCGGCACAGAGCACATGGTTCCCGCCGACGTCTTCGTCCCGGCCGGGATCGGCGGGGTGCTCGACGCCGAGATCATCGACGCCCTCGCGGCGAGCGCCGTGTGCGGACCGGCGAACAACCCGCTCGCCGCTCGCGACGGTGCTGATCGGCTGGCAGCCCGGGGCATCCTGTACGCGCCCGATTTCGTCGTGAACGCCGGCGGCGTCGTCTATCTCGACCTCGAGGCGAAGCGCCTCGGCACGCGCGCCGAGATCATGGATCGGGTCGCCGGCATCGGCGATGTCGTCCGTGCGCTGTTCGATGACGCCGAGGCGCGCGGGATCACTCCGCTCGAGGCCGCCGAGCAGCGTGTCGCGGAGCGGCTGCGCGACGCCGGAGCGACCGCCGAGCAGGACTCGCTCGCCGTGGCACACTGACAAGCCCACCCGCAGAGCAGGACTTGCTCGCCGCGACGCAGCGGGCCCGGCCAGCGGCGCCGACGCACGGCACTCTGGCCCGGTCAGCGGCACCGACCCCGCCCACCCGGCCCACCCACCGCACCGCACCGCACCCACCGCACCCCGCGCACGACACGCCGGCTACACCGAGTCCCACTTTCTCCGGTACTGCGTCCCACGGAGGTGTGGGATGATCGGTGCGTCCGGCATCGGCGCCGCGCGTTCGCTCTTCGAAGGAGAAGTCGTGTTCCACAGCCCCTACCCCGCCATCGAGATCCCGTCCACGAGCATCTACGACGACTTGTTCGGCACCCTCACCGACAGCGACCTCACCCGTGTGGCCCTGATCGATCCGGCGACGGGCGCCGAGACGACCTACGGCGCACTGCGCGCGCAGGTGGATGCCTTCGCGGGCGCCCTCGCCGAGCGTGGTGTCGGCACCGACACCGTCGTGGGCCTGCTGTGCCCCAACATCCCCGCATTCGCGACGGTGTTCCACGGAGCCCTCCGCGCCGGTGCCGCCGTCACGACACTCAACTCCCTCTACACGCCCGGCGAGATCGAGAAGCAGCTGAAGGATGCCGGGGCGACGTGGCTCGTCACGGTGAGCCCACTGCTTCCCCAGGCCGAAGCCGCCGCGAGCGCGGTGGGCATCCCGGCGGAGCGCCTCATCGTGATCGACGGTGCCGAGGGGCATCCGGACCTGCGCTCCCTGCTGTCGGAGGGCCGCCCCGCGCCCGACGTGACGTTCGACCCGGCGACCCACATCGCCGTGCTCCCCTACTCCTCGGGGACGACCGGCATCCCCAAGGGCGTCATGCTCACGCACCGGAACCTCGTCGCGAACGTCGCTCAGTGCCGCATCAGCATCCTGCTGCACGAGTCGGACCGCGTGCTCGCGGTGCTGCCGTTCTTCCACATCTACGGCATGACGGTGCTCCTGAATCTCGCGCTGCGCCAGCGCGCAAGCCTCGTCACGATGCCCCGGTTCGATCTCGTCGACTTCCTCACGAGCATCCAAACCCACAAGTGCACGTTCCTGTTCATCGCGCCGCCGATCGCGGTGGCGCTCGCCAAGCACCCGATCGTCGACGAGTTCGACATCTCCAGCGTCCACACCGTGTTCTCCGGCGCCGCGCCGCTCGATGGGGAGACGGCGGAGGTCGCCGGGCGGCGCATCCACGCCCGCATGCTGCAGGGCTACGGCATGAGCGAGTTGAGCCCCGTATCGCACGCGATGCCCGCCGAGCGCACGGACATCCCCGTGAGCTCGATCGGCGTCATCCTGCCGAACATCGAGTGCAAGCTGGTCGACACCGAGACCGGTGAGGAGATCACCGAGGTCGGCGACGACGGTGCGACGCTGCCCGGCGAGCTGTGGGTGAAGGGCCCGAACGTGATGCTCGGGTACCTGAATCAGCCCGAGGCGACCGCGGAGACGTTGGATGCCGACGGCTTCCTCCACACCGGCGACGTCGCCGTGTTCCACGAGCAGGGCTACTTCTCGATCGTCGAGCGCGTCAAGGAGCTCATCAAGTACCACGGCTATCAGATCGCCCCCGCGGAGTTGGAGGCGCTTCTTCTCGGTCACCCGAAGGTGATGGATGTCGCGGTGATCGGCGTCCTGGACGACGAGAAGGAGGAGATCCCGAAGGCGTTCGTCGTGGCCGCCCCCGACTCCGGTCTCACCGAGGACGAGGTCAAGGCCTACGTCGCCGAGCACGTCGCGCCGTACAAGAAGGTGCGGCGCGTCGAATTCATCGACGCGATCCCGAAGTCGTCGTCGGGCAAGATCCTCCGCAAGGACCTGCGCGCCCGGGAGGCCGCACGCGCCTGAGTCGTCTCGGCCGAAGTCATGGACGCCGGCGCGCGGCGGGTGCATCATGAGCCGTGTGAAGCGGTTGATGGTGTGCTGCGACGGGACCTGGAGCAAACCCGACAACAAAGTCGTCACGAACGTCGAGAAGATCGCGCGTTCCGTGCAGAACGACCCTGCGCTCGCGAGCGGGATCACCCAGCTCGTGTACTACATCGCGGGCGTCGGAGCGAGCAGCTACGCGGCGGATCGGATGCTGGGCGGTGCGTTCGGGTTCGGCCTGTCGCAGAACGTGATCTCGAGCTATCGCTTTCTGGCGCAGAATTACGAGCCCGGGGATGAGATCTTCATCGTCGGGTTCAGCCGCGGCGCCTACACGGCGCGTTCGCTTGCGGGGATGATCGGGCGGGTCGGCCTCCTCACCGAACGCGCTCTCGTCGAGGAGAGGCTGCGCGACGCCGTGCGGCTGTATCAGCGCAAGCAGCCGGACGAGGGTGCTTTCGGGGCGAGCGTCGGGGAGTTCTCGCATGATCACTGTCACCCCGCGAGGATCCGTTTTCTCGGGGTGTTCGACACGGTGGGCGCACTCGGCGTTCCGGGGTTCCGCTGGCGGAGCCCCCGCTTCCACGATGTGCAGCTCGGCCCGGCCGTCCTGTGTGCGCGCCAGGCGCTCGCCATCGACGAGACACGGCTGGTGTTCGCACCGACGCTCTGGGAGATCTCGGCGGACGCGCCCGCGGGGACATCTACGCATGACGAGCGGGTCAAACAGGTCTGGTTCGAGGGGGCGCACGCCGATGTCGGCGGCGGCTACCCCGAGACGGGCCTGTCCGATACCGCGCTGCTCTGGATGGCGCGCGAGGCGCGGGCGGCGGGTCTCGTGTTCGACGTGTCGCTGCTCAGCCACTACGTCGCCAGCGGCTCCGACCCGATCCGTCATGATCCACTGACCCTCGGATTCCGCCTCCACAACGCCGCTCTCACCGCGGGGCATGCCCTGGGGTTCGGCCGCGCCGCGGCGGAGCGCCTCATCGGGGGCCGCCGCCGACTCACCAATCCGCGCGCCGTCTCGATCGCGGTCGCGTCGAGCGCGATCAACCATGTGCAGAGCGGTGAGTACGAGCCGGTGAACGTCGAGGACTACCGCGCCGCCACGGACGGGTTCAGCGGTGTGAGCGAGCCGGTGACCGCGCTGCCCGAGGCGGGTGTCGATCTCGAGCCCCTCGGCGGGGTGGATGCCGCGTGAGCGCCGCCCGAGCCCGACAGCGACCCGAGAGAACGAAGAAACCCCCGCTGAGCGGGGGTTTCTTCTGGTGGTGGACCTAAGGAGATTCGAACTCCTGACCTCCTCGATGCGAACGAGGCGCGCTACCAACTGCGCCATAGGCCCGTGAACCGTCATCTAGCCTAACACGCGCCCCACGCCCCTCCGTCACCGCCCGCGCCCCTCCCTCGCACGACCCTCGCCGCCCGCCCCCCGTCACGCGATACTCCCGGGACGGGTGAGGATGGAGGGATGAGCACCACCGCGCCGTCTCCGTCCGCCGACGGCGATCCGCACGCACGTCGACGTCGACCTCGGGGTCGGGCTTCGCGGCATCGAGGTCGTGCGTGAGGCCGTCGCCGCATACGACGGTGCGCTGACGGTGCAGATCGTCGCGTTCCCGCAGGACGGCGTGCTCCGCCGCCCGGGAGTGCTCGAGCTCCTCCACGACGCGGCACGCGCGGGCGTCGAGCATGTGGGCGGGCTCGATCCGGCCACGATCGACCGCGACCCGGTCGGCCAGATCGACGCGATCCTCGCCCTCGCCGCGGAGCACGGCGTGGGGGTCGACATCCATCTGCACGACCCGGCCGAACTCGGCGCCTTCCAGATCGAGCTGTTCCTCGATTGCGTCGAACACCTCGGGCTCGAAGAGCGTGTCAACATCGCCCACGGGTTCGCCGTCGCCGAGCTCGCGCCGTCGCGACGCCACGACCTGCTCGAGCGCATGGGGGATCTCGGAGTCACCATGACGACCGTCGCACCGCTGCGCGTGCCGCAGCTGCCCCTGCACGAGATGGACGCCGCGGGCGTCGCGTTCGCGTTCGGCACCGATGGCATCCGCGACCTGTGGAGCCCGTACGGCACGGGAGATCTCCTCGGCATCGCGCGTCAGTACGCGCGGGCGTCCGGTCTCGTGCGCGACGAGGACCTCCGCCGCGTCGTGGAGCTCACGACGGGGCACGCCGCGCCGTTCGCGGGGTTGGCGCCGAACCGGCTCGAGGTGGGCGACCGTGCCGACATCGTGCTCGTCGACGCCGAGAACCCGATGGATGCCCTCGTCCGCACCCCCGCGCGGGAGATGGTCATCTCAGGCGGGCGCCTGCTCGTCGGCTGAGCCTCAGCGCGTCACTGCCCGCTGGCGCGACGCGCGAGCAGCTGACGCACGTGCGCCTCGATCGCCTCATCGTCGGCACCGGGACCACCGTCGAACTCGTCGGCACGCCGCGCGCGGGCTGCCGCGATCGACGGCGGGCGCTGGCGTTCGGCGCGAGCGCGCATCGCCTCTTCACGGGCCGCGCGGCGCAGGGCGTCGCGCGCCTCGGCCTCGTCGAGCACGCTCGCCGCGCGAGACCCGGCCGACGCCGTGAGCGGGCGCGGCAGCTCCCGCGGCGTCCACGCGATGCGATCGGATGCCAGCGACACGTCCTGCAGCTCGGTGGCGGCGCGCGCCACGACGGGCTCGGCGACACGGATGTCGGCGCGGCGCCGCACGACGGACATCCGCTGCAGCAGGACGAGAGCCGATACGGCAAGGAAGACGGATGCCACGAGAATCAGCGCCGAGCCGGTCGACGCGAGGACGAAGCCACCCCACACGCCGAGTCCGATCGCCGCCGCCGCGACGAGGGTCGCGAGCATCCGCGCCCGGCGGCGCGCACGGCTACGTCGCATCTCGGGGCGCTCCTTCGCGGCACGCGCCTCGGCGGCGGCGCGTTCGCGCGACGCCGCGGCCTGCGCCTTCGCGAGCAGCGTCTCGGCGGCGAGCTCCGCACGGGCGCGGGCGAGGTCGGCCTGCTCGCGCTCCGTCTGCGCCTGCTTGGCGAGGCGCTGCTGGGCGTGCGCGGTCCGTGCGCTGAGCTCCAGCTGCACGGCTTCGGGGGTCTCGCTCGTCTCGGCGAGCACCCGCAGGGCGCGGTTGAGGCGGAGGGCGTTCCGTTCCGCAGCCTCGAACTGGTGTCGGCCATACCACGACGGCAGAAGATAGACGAGCCAGAGCGCGACGGCGACGAGGACGATCACGCCCCCACCCAGTACCTGGCCACCCATGCGGTCCACGGTAGAGCCGGAACGCGGGCGACCGCGGCATCCGCCCCGCGTGTCTCACCTTCGAGCAGAGGGTGAAGGTCTGTCAGTGGCCGAGGCGGTCCTCGAGCGGCACCGTCGCGGCATCCGCAGGCACCCGTCCGCCGAGCCAGCGGTGCAGCACCCCTTCGGGCACCTCTTCGCTCACGAGCGCGAACGCGTAGTGATCGCGCCAGTCCCCCGCGATGTGGATGAAACGGCGCCGCAGCCCTTCGTAGCGGAAGCCGAGCTTCTCGACGACGCGAAGACTCGCCTTGTTCTCCGGGCGGATGCAGATCTCCATGCGATGCAGGCCCAGCTCGCGGAAGCAGATGTCGGTCGCGAGGGCGACCGACGTCGGCGTGATGTCACGGCCGGCGAAGCGCTCCCCGACCCAGTAACCGATCGTCGCCGAGGACAGCGACCCGCGGGCGATCCCCCAGACGTTGAGCTGCCCTGCGACCTCGCCGTCGTACTCCATGACGAACGGCACGCCGCCGCCATCGCGATATTGCTGCAGCAGTCGACGGATGCCGAGGCGCATGTCGAACGACACCGCACCGTCGGGGCTCGTCGCCTCCCATGGGCGCAGCCAGGAGCGGTTGTTCAACAGCTCCGCCTGGATCGCGCGGGCGTCGCGCGGTTTGACGAGGCGGATGGCGATGCGTCCGTGCTGGCGCGGAACCGTCAGGTCCACCCACTCCCCCTCTGCGTCGACGTCGGTGTCAGAGGTCCGCCGCGAAATCCTTCAGCCAGGGGCGCAGCTCGGCGCCGAGGTCTTCGCGGTCGGTGGCCAGCTGCACGATGGCTTTGATGTAGTCCACCCTATCGCCGGTGTCGTAGCGGCGGCCGCGGAAGACGACGCCGAGGACGCCGTCGGTCACGGCGAGCTCCTGCAGGGCGTCGGTCAGCTGGATCTCGCCGCCCTTGCCGGGCTCGGTCCGCTCGAGGATGTCGAAAACCTGCGGGGTGAGGACGTAGCGCCCGATCACGGCGTAGTTCGACGGGGCATCCTCCCGCTTGGGCTTCTCGACGAGGCCCGTCACGCGGACGACATCGGGATCATCGGTCGGCTCGACCGACGCGACGCCGTACATGTGGATGTGCTCGGGATCGACCTCCATGAGGGCGATGACCGTGAGGCCCGTGCGTTCGTTCTCTGCGAGCATCGTCGCCAGCAGCGGATCGCGCTCGTCGATGAGGTCGTCACCGAGCAGCACCGCGAAGGTCGCGTCGCCGACGTGGTTCTTGGCGCGGAGGACCGCGTGACCGAGGCCCTTCGGCTCGCCCTGACGCACGAAGTGGATGTCGGCGAGCCCCGTCGAGCGACGCACACGGTCGAGCTTGTCGTGGTCGCCCTTACGCGTGAGGTTCGACTCGAGCTCGGGAACCGAGTCGAAGTGGTTCGAGATCGTGTTCTTGTTGCGCCCCAGGATGATGAGGATGTCGTCGATGCCTGCCCCGACGGCCTCCTCGACGACGTACTGGATGGCCGGCTTGTCGACGACCGGGAGCATCTCCTTCGGCATCGCCTTGGTGGCGGGCAGGAAGCGCGTGCCGAGGCCCGCGGCGGGGATGACTGCTTTGATGCGCGACGATGTCATGCGCCACAGCCTACTGCGCGGGGTGTTTCGCGCCCAGACACGGCCGGTCACAAGCGCCGCATCTACAATCGGAAGATGCACGATGCGATCGCCGACGCGAAGCGCGCGCTGCGCGCCGATCTGCGCGAGCGACGCCAGCAGCGCTCCGACGCCGCCCGCGCGGAGGACGAGGCGGGGCTCAAGACCCAGCTCGACGCTCTCGTCGCCGCGACCGGCGCGCGCTCGGTGTCGTGCTTCCTCTCGACGCCGACCGAGCCCGGAACCCACGCGTTCATCACAGATGCCGTGGCGCGAGGCATCCGCGTGCTCCTGCCGATCACCCGGGCCGACGGCCTCCTGGACTGGGCGGTCGCCGACCCCGAAGGCGACATCGCCGAGGGCCTGTTCGGGACCCCGGAGCCGGTCGGCGAGGTGCTGAGCCCGCTCGCCGTGAACGACGTCGACCTCCTGATCGTGCCTGCCGCGGCGGTGGACCGCTCGGGCATGCGCATGGGCTGGGGTCGCGGATACTTCGACAAGACGATCGGTTCGATGGAGAACTGCCCGCCCGTGTACGCCGTCGTGTTCGACTCGGAGGTCGTCGACGAGGTCCCCCGCGACGTGCACGATCAGCCGGTGACCGGCGTCGTCACCCCCACGCAGACCCTGACGTTCGCGCCCCCGCGGCGCTGACGCTTTCACTCGAACGCCCCAGAACGACCCCAGAACGACCGAGGACACCATGCCCACCTATGCCTATGCCTGCACGCAGTGCGGGCACCGTTTCGACGCCGTGCAGTCTTTCAGCGACGCGGCACTCACCGAATGCCCCGAGTGCGGCGGCGCGCTGCGCAAGCAGTACGGATCGGTCGGAGTGACCTTCAACGGATCGGGCTTCTACCGCACCGACTCGCGCGCGGGCTCGTCGTCCACCGGCGCGGGAGGTGGCGCGGCAGCCCCTGCTCCGACATCATCGAAATCCGAGGCAAAGGCCTCGCCCGCAGCGTCGGGTTCGTAACTTCCGGGGGGATTCCCACATGATCAAGGGCTTCAAAGACTTCATCATGCGCGGCAACGTCATCGACCTTGCCGTCGCAGTCGTCATCGGCGCCGCGTTCACCGCCGTCGTCAACGCGATCGTCTCGTCGATCATCACGCCGCTCATCGAGCTCGCGTGGAAGCCCGACGAGAACGGCGTTCCGGGCATCCCGGTACCCGCGTGGTGGGGCGGCACGGTCACGTTCCCGATCGGCGACCTCGTGAGCGCCGTCATCAGCTTCCTCGCGGTCGCGATCGTCGTCTACTTCGTGTTCGTCTACCCGATGAACATCTGGAAGGAGCGCCAGGCGGCGAAGGCCGGCGTCACGGAAGCCGAAGAGGCGAAGCTGCCGACCGAGCAGGAGCTGCTCGTCCAGATCCGCGACCTGCTGCAGGACCGCAAGGACCTCGACGCGAAGTAATCCGCGGTCAGTAGTGCGGCGGCACGTCTCGCCGCAGGCGCTCATCGTTCGGACCGGATGCCTCCGCCGCCCTCACGGGTACGGCGGGGGCATCCGTCGTCTCGGCGCCCGTGACCGGCGCCTCGGGTGAGGGGTCGGTGCCGGGCGCGGGGGTCAGCTTCGCGCGACGCGCACCGCGCACGCGGACGACGTGCTGTCGCGGCGCCGCCCCGCCTGCACCCGTGTCCTCGTCAGTCGGTGACATCGATCGGCTGCGTCTGCGTGTCGGCCGTCGGCCGATCCGGCGACACACCGAGGATCGCCGCGATCCGCTCGGCGACGCCCGCGGGGTCGCTGTACAGATCGAATGCGTGCACACGGATGTAGTGCCAGCCGAGGCGCCGCAGGATCTGCGGGCGCAGGCGCAGGGCCTCGCGGAGCGTGTCGCCGGTCGCGTCGGTGTCGCTTTCGGCGACGACGGCCTTGCCCTCGTACTGGGCGACGAGCGGCAACTGACCGCGGTAGTCGACGTCGACCGACACGCCGCGCGCGCGGAGGTGCCGCGCGAGGGAGAGCGTCAGCGGGTCGGCGAGGTCCTCCAGGCGCGCCTCGCGGGCGCGGGCGGCGATCCCGCCGAGCATCGACATGAGGCTGGATGCCCCGGACTCGAGCCGTCCCTCATCGAACGCCGACGGGCGGATCGACGACACGATCACCATCGAGCGGCGTGCGCGGGTCATGCCGACCCGCAGCAGGCGCTCCCCGTCGGGGCCGGAGAGGTCTCCGAAGTCGCTCAGCACGCGGCCGTGCTTGGTGAGGCCGAAACCGAGCGAGAACACGACCCGGTCGCGGCTCTCCGCGACCGACTCCTCGAGGCCGAGCACCGCGAACGGCTCGGCGGTGTCGCGTCCGACGAAGTCGGCGACGTCGGCACGGCCCGCGAAGGCCGCGGCGACCGCGGCGCGCACCCGCTCCGCGTGACGCACCGACGCGGTGACGACCATGAGCGACTCGGACGGCCGGTTCACGGCGTGCTCGACGACGAGCGTGACGACGCGCGCGACCTCGGCATCCGGACTCTCGACGGCACCCGTCACAGGGTCGGGGGTGCCGTGGCCGCCCTCGACGTAGTCGACGCTGAGGCTCCCGCGGCCGAGGTACGAGCCCGCCCACGGCAGCGTGACGAGACGCCCGCCGTAGAACGCGGAGTTGACGAGTTCGGCGAGGTCCTCCCCGCCCGCACGGTAGCTGCGGGTGAGGGTTTCGGTGGGGACGAGCTCCGCCAGGCGCTCGAACACGCTCACGTCGTCGAAGTCGACCTCGGGCTCTTCCCCGTCCTGCGGTGCACCGGCACCCACGCGGAACGGGGTCGGCTTCTGCGTCACGGGGTCGCCGAAGACGACCACCTGACGGGCCCGCCGGAGGGCCGGTGCCGCTTCCGCGAGGCACAGCGCCGCGGCATCCGCGATCACGACGACGTCGAACGCGGCCTCGACGGGGATCTTCGGCACCTCGTAGGGCGACGCAAGCCAGACCGGCGCGAGCGTGCGCAGCAGCGTCGGGGCGGCGTGGAGGAGTTCGGCCGGCGTCGTCGCGCCGGAGCGCAGCGCATGCTTCAGGGCGCTCGCTTCGGATGCCTGGTCGACGAGCGCGATCTTCCACGCCGTCGCGAGCTCGGCGGCCAGCAGCGGCCCCGCGGAGCCGGCGTGCGCCTCGTCGACGAGCCGGAAATCGCGCTCCAGCCGGTCGACGACCGACGTGTTGGCACCGAGCAGGGCGCGGTCGGTGCGCAGCATCGCCTCGAGCGCGGACTGCCACCAGGCGAACTCGAACTCGGCGGCGACCTGGTCCTCGGGCACGTGACGGACCGACAGCTCCGTGAGGAGGCCGTCGAGGCCGAGCTCGGCGAGCTGACCGCGCAGGGTCGCCCGCTCGACGAGGTTGTCGAAGACATCCGACTTCGCCGCGAGGCCCGCGAGGGTGCGGAGCAGTCGCGGGATCGGCAGGGATGCCAGCGGCACCGACCGGCCGAGCGCGGCGTCGAGCGTGGCGAGGTCGGCGCCGACGCGCTGCCAGGCGGTAGCGACGTCTTCGAGACCGATCGGCAGTTCCGGAAGGACGCCCGGGTCGACGAGCTGCTGCCACTGCGCGCGCTGCTTCTGGACGCGCAGGAGCGATTCGTGCATGTCCGTCACGTGCATGCCGGGGCGCACATACTCGCGCGAGAGTTGCTTCAGTCGCCGGCGCTGGGCGCCCGACATCTCGGGGGCGTCGCGGCGCGGCGAGTACGCGTCGATGAGCTCGCCGAGGGGCCGCTCGAACACCGTCATGCTGAAGCGGTCGAGCGAGGCACGGATGCCCTGCAGCAGCGTGATGTAGGCGCCGAGCTCGGCGACGGTCGTGAACGGCCGCATGCGCGTCTGAGCGATGAGCTCATAGCCGCGCTCGAGGATCGCGGGGACCTCTTCGCGGTGGAGCCGGCCTGCGAGGGCGTGCGCGTCGGTGGCCTGCTGCGTCGTGTCGAACGCGACGCCGTACCACGGCGAGTCGTCGGGCCCGAAGCGGAACTCCCCGAGCGTCGCCGCGGTCTGGAGGGCGTGTGCCGCCTCGGCGCGGCGGTGGCCGAGCATCTGGAGCGTCCGGAGGTCGAAGCGCGTCTCGGCCTGCGGCTGCGGGTCGCGCCCCGTGATGGTCGTGAGTGTCCGCAGTGCTTCCAGCGGCGACACCTCGAGCTGGGGATGCCGCTCGGTGAGCGCCGAACGGTAGTCGCGGAGCACAGTGCGCAGGCGCACGAGGGCGTCGTCGACGTCGGAGACCTTGGGCTGCTCCGCCTTCTCGTTGCGGCCGATCGCGCGGATGAGGTCGCGGTGCAGCTGCGTCGGCGAGACGGCGAGCGCCGTCAGCCCGATGCCGTTCAGCCGGTGCCGCACGCCTTCGAGGGTCGAGCGGCGGGCGCTGACGACGAGGACGCGCTTGCCTGCGCGGACGAGCTCGCCGACGGCGTTGATGACGGTCTGGGTGCCACCCGTTCCGGGGAGCGTCTGGACCGTGAGCGACTGCCCCGCGAGGATGCGCGCGAGCACCGCCTCCTGCTCGGTGTCGGCGTCGAGGAGCAGCCGGTCGGAGGCGGGCGGCCGCTCGTCGGCGTCGACGAGCGACGGGAGCGCCCGCACGAGGGTCAGCTCTTCACGGTCGGCCGCGTGGCCAGCGAGGGCGTTGAGGGTCGGGTGATCGAGGTCGGCGGCGTCGCGCGCCATGTCGGAGGCGACGTCGGCGAAGGTCGACACGACGAGGCGCGGGTGCACCGTGAACGTGTCGATGTGGGCCGTGAGGGCGCGCAGGTGGTCGATGACCGGTTGCGGCTTGAACACGCCGTCGTCATAGGCGAGGGCGGCGAGGGCTCGTCCGTCGAGCGCGATGCCGAAGTGGGTGCGCGCAGCCTCGACGAGCTCCGGGTTGATCGTGAAGGATCCGCGGAGGGTCAGATCGAAGTCGAGGTGGTGGCGGCGGATGACGAGGGGCCGCAGCAGTACGGGGGCCGCGTACGACACACCGCCGATGCGCCAGGCGGCGATCGCGACGGCGAGGTGGACGGTGTCGAGCCCGCGCGCGGTGCGCAGTTCGACGTCCTTCGCGGCGATCCGCTCCGCGGCACGCTTGGCGGTGAGCAGGGCGACCTCGTCGCGGAAGAGGTTCGACAGGAGCGTCGGGCGGCCCGTGATGAACTGCGGGAGGCTCCCCGGGTGGGCCTTCGTGATGTCGATGCCGGCGTCACCGGCATCCGTGTAGTGCAGCAGCGTCGACGTCCCGCCGAGCTGCGTCGCCTCCTCGCGCAGGCGCCGGCGCTCGGACTCCGCGACGTGCGCGACGACGACCCCCGGCTCCGACAGGTCGAGGTCGGCCGGGGTCACTGCGTACGCGTGCGTGCCGTCGTTCAGGTCTCGCACGGCGCCTCCGTCTGCTCGCCACACACTCGACACCCTAGGCGGGGCGCGGCGCGGATCGCGGTTAGCATCGGGGGTTTCGTGCGATTGATGCATCGCCCTCTCCCCAGCGGGCGATTTCGGGCATCCGTGCACAGATCGCGCGACGGCGGCACGCGGATGCCTCGGCGAGCGTCATCATGGGTGTCATGACCGCTGCCGCCGCCTTCTCGGTGCACCCGACACCGATCGGCGAGGCCCTCGTCGTCGTCACCGACGCGGGCCTCGCCACCCTCGAGCTGCTCGATATCCGCCGGGACGCCTCCGCGATCGCCCGGGAACGCGTCGCACGGATGCTCGACCTCGTCCCCGAGGAGGACGCGTCGGCGACGGCGGCGGTCACCGATCAGCTCGACGAGTACTTCGCCGGCACGCGGCACGCGTTCGAGATCGACCTCGACCTCTCGCGCGAGACGGCCTTCCTGCGGCGCGCCCTCGAGGCGGTGTGCACGATCCCGTACGGCGAGGTGTGGTCGTACGCCGAGGTCGCGATCGCGGCGGGGTCGCCGCGGGCCCATCGGGCGATCGGTACCGCGTGCGCGCGGACGCCGATCTCTATCGTCGTGCCGGCGCACCGGGTCGTCCGCAGCGACGGATCGATCGGCGAATACGGCGGCCATCCCGAGCGCAAGCGCTATCTGCTCGACCTCGAGGCCCAGACGCTCGAAGCCCACGTGCTCAGGGCATAGGCGCGCGCGGCCCACGCACTCGGGGCTTCCGCGGCCGTGTAGGCCGACCGCGGAAGCCCCGGATCGTAGGGTCGCGTCAGTGGTCGACGGCCTTCTCGGCGCCGTACCCCGTCAGCGAGCGGACCTCCATCTCGGCCGCCTTCTTCGGGTCCTCCGCCTTCCGGCTCGTGACCGAACCGAGCCAGCCGAGGAAGAACCCGAGCGGGATCGAGACGATGCCCGGGTTGTTGAGCGGCCAGATCGCCGTGCCGACGTTCTTGAACACGCTCGTCTCGGTGCCCCAGAACACGGGCGAGAGCAGGATGAGGATGATCGCCGCGGCGAGGCCCCCGTACATGCTCCACACGGCGCCGCGCGTCGTGAACTTGCGCCAGTACAGCGAGTAGATGATCGTCGGCAGGTTCGCCGAGGCGGCCACCGCGAAGGCGAGCGCCACGAGGAAGGCGATGTTCTGCCCCTGCACGGCGATGCCGCCGAGGATCGCGAGGATGCCGATGACGATCACCGTCCGGCGCGCGACCTTGACCTCGCCGTCGGCGGGGACGTTCCCCTTCTTCACGACGTTGGCGTAGATGTCGTGCGCGAACGACGCTGCCGCCGTGATCGTGAGCCCTGCCACGACCGCGAGGATCGTCGCGAACGCGACCGCCGAGATGAAGCCGAGCAGGAGCGGCCCGCCCAACTGGAAGGCGAGCAGGGGCGCCGCGGAGTTCACGCCACCCGGGGCGTTCTTGATCGTGTCGGGGCCGACGAGGTAGCCCGCGCCGTAGCCGAGGACGAGCGTCAGCAGGTAGAACAGGCCGATCAGCCAGATCGCCCAGACGACCGAGCGACGTGCTTCCTTGGCCGTGGGGACCGTGTAGAAGCGCATCAGCACGTGCGGGAGACCTGCCGTGCCGAGCACGAGCGCGGCGCCGAGGGAGATGAAGTCCCACGGGTTCTTGCCGTACTGCAGGCCCGGCCCGAGGATCCCATCCTGAGGGTTGCTCGTGCTCGCCGCGACGGCGTTGCCGAGGAGCGTGTCGAGGCTGAAGCCGTTGAGCGCGAGCACCCAGATCGTCATGACGACGGCGCCGCCGATGAGCAGGAACGCCTTCACGATCTGCACCCAGGTCGTGCCCTTCATGCCTCCGATGAGGACGTACACGATCATCAGCACACCGACGACGGCGACGACGAGCGACTGCCCGATCTGCTCGTGGATGCCGAGGAGGAGCGAGACGAGTCCACCCGCGCCGGCCATCTGGGCGAGCAGATAGAAGAAGCACACCGCGAGGGTGGTGATCGCTGCGGCCATCCGCACGGGCCGCTGCTTCAGGCGGAAGGACAGGACATCCGCCATCGTGAACTTGCCCGTGTTGCGCATGAGCTCGGCGACGAGCAGCAAAGCGACGAGCCACGCCACGAGGAAGCCGATCGAGTACAGGAACCCGTCGTACCCGTTGATCGCGATGGCGCCCGTGATCCCGAGGAACGAGGCCGCGGACAGGTAGTCGCCCGAGATCGCGAACCCGTTCTGCGGACCGGTGAACGAGCGGCCGGCGGCGTAGTAGTCGGCTGCCGTCTTGTTGTTGCGGCTCGCGCGGATGACGATGAACAGTGTCACCGCGACGAACGCCGCGAAGATCGAGATGTTCAGGACGGGGTTGTTCTCGACGGTGTCGAGCGCCGCCTGCACCGCTTCGAGAGGACCGTGCTCGGCGAGACGGCTCATGCGCCCGCCTCCTGCTTCTCGAGGTCTTCGCGGATCTCCTTCGACAGCGGGTCCATCCGCCGGTTCGCGTAGGAGACGTAGGCCATCGTGATCGCGAACGTCGTCACGAACTGACCGAGCCCCAGCAGGAGCCCGACATTGATGTGGCCCCACACGGGGGTCGCCATGAATTCGCCCGCGAACGACGACAGCAGCACGTACGCGAAGTACCAGGCGAGGAACGCGATCGACAGCGGCAGCACGAAGCTCCGGTGCCGCCGTTTGAGCTCGGTGAACGGTGCGGACTCCTCCACCGCGACGTAGTCGATGCCGCCCGGCGGGGCGGGTTCGGATGTGGACATGTGGCCTCCTTGCCTCATGGTCACCGTGCGAGCGTCGGTGCTCGCGGTAGTATCGACGACGATACGAAGGCGGGTGACGCAGACGTCACCCCCGGAAGTAGGTAACCGCATATGCCGACGACAGCCGCCGACACCGACGAAGAGCTCCTCTCCCGAGCCGTCGGCGAGCTCGTTCTGCGCACGGGCTTGCCGGTCGCCTTCGGCGGTTTCGAGCGTGCAAACGCGATCGAGGTGACCTCGATCGTCGGCAGTCGCACGCCGTATCTGTCCGGTCTCGTCGTCCACGCCGAGCGCGGTCTGGGTGGTCGCGCGCTCGTCGAGCGCCGGCCCCGCCTGGCCCTGGACTACCGCTCGTCGCGCAACATCACACACGACTACGATCGCGCGGTGCTCGGCGAGGGGATCGCCACGCTGTTCGCCGTGCCCATCGTCGTCTCGGGGCGATCGCGCGGCGTCCTCTACTGCGGCTCATGGGAGACGACGGCGTTCGGCGAGAACACGGCGCGTGCCGCGCTCGCGGTCGCGTCGGGGCTCGGCACCGAGTTGCGCGTCCGTGAGGAGGTCGGACGGCGACTCGCCCTCCTCGCGCCTCAGGAGCCCACGGTCGACGTGTCGGCGCGGGAGGAGCTGCGTGAGGCCTACGCCGCGCTGCGGCGGATCTCCGCGGATGTCGCGGACAACGGCATCCGCGCGCGTCTCGCCGACATCGAGCGCCGCCTCGCCGAACTGACGCGCGATCGCACGGCGCCCCTCGAGGCGCTGGATGTGCGCCTGTCGCCGCGCGAGGTGGATGTGCTCTCGTGCGCCGCGCTCGGACAGACGAATGCCGAGATCGCGAAGACGCTGTCGCTGCGCGAAGGAACAGTGAAGTCGTACCTGCAGTCGGCGATGTCGAAGCTGGATGCCTCGACGCGGCACGCTGCCGTGGCGCGGGCGCGGCGCGCCGGCCTGCTGCCCTGACCTTTCCGGAACCTCTTTCGCTGACTAGGCTCGGCGCATGGCCCGCAGAATCGTGCATCAGCTCGTCGACGACCTCGACGGCACCGTCCTCGAGGTGGGATCGGGCGAAACCGTCCTCTTCTCCCTCGACGGCACCGCCTACGAGATCGACTTGACCGACGCGCACGCTGCGGCCCTCCGCGACACGCTCGCGCCGTACGTCGCCGCCGGACGATCCGTCTCGGCCCGTCCCGCGCGCGGGTCCGCCTCGGGATCGTCGTCGCGCACGCAGAAGCGCGCCGGACAGCGCGACTACACGCCCGTTCGCGAGTGGGCGGCCCGGAACGGGTACACCGTGTCGGAGCGCGGGCGCGTTCCGGCATCCGTGCTCGAGGCATACGACGCCGCACACTGACCGCGACGATCGGGCGCTCGCTCCACTCAGGGGATCGGGCCGTGCCGCACCTGACCTGACGGGACGGCTCCGCCGAACAGCCCGTCGATCGTGACGAGCTGGAATCCGCGGTCGCGAAGGCCTGTGACGACGTCGTGGAACACGCTCTGGGTGACCGCCTGGATGTCGTGCATGAGCATGATCGTGCCCGGGCGCGGCGTGTCGATCGCGTAGCGCGCGAGGTCGGCGGCAGCGGGCCCCGCCCAGTCGCGGGTGTCGACGCTCCAGAGGATCGCGCTCTGACCGGCGAGGGCGATGACGTGCTCGTTCACGAAGCCGCCGGGCGGTCGGAAGAACGGGATCGACTGCCCCGACAGGCGCTGCAGGAGAGCACGCGTGTCGCCGAGCTCTGCCTGCACGCGGGCATCCGTGAGGTCCGTGAGGTAGGCGTGGTCCCACGTGTGGTTGCCGATCTCGTGCCCCTCCGCGGCGACGCGCGCGACGGTGTCGGGGTGGCGCTCGGCGTTCTTCCCGAGCATGAAGAACGTCGCGGCGGACTGCTCGTCGCGCAGCACGTCGAGGAAGGTCGGCGTGAGCGTGGACGGCCCGTCGTCGAGGGTCATCGCCATGCACGGCACGAGGTCGCAGGGCATGTGCTCGAATCCGGCGCCCGCGCTCGCCGCACCGGTGAAGGGTCCGGATGCCTCGAGCACCTCCCGTCCGAGATCGGTGAGCGAGGACGCGATCTCCTCCGCCGTGAACCGCACGTGCAGCGGCCGTTCCTCGCCGCGCGCCTGCCAGCGGACGAGACCGTCGAGTTCGGACGCGCGCAGGTCCGCCGCGACCGGGATGTACAGCGCACCCTCGGCGAACCGGGCACCGCTCAGCGCCGCACGGAACGCCGCGAGCTGCGCATCATCGGGGGCTGCGACGGCGGCGAGCGACAGGCTCCCCATGTAGCGGCGCACGGTGTCGACCGTCGTCGTCCAGAGCGCGGCGGTGTCGGTGAGGAGGTCGTCACCCGTGCCGACGGCGCCGGTCGCGAGGTCCGCGTAGACGACGTCGGTGCGGTCGGAGGTGACGGTGCCGCCCTCGCCGACGACCGTGCGGAGGGTCTCCGCGAAGAGGGGCCCGCGCGCCGCGGTGATCTCGCACACGACGACGGCGCCGGCGCGGCCCGCGAGGATGTCGGACGCCGTGCGGGTCGTCTCCCCCGGTGCGCAGCCGCGCGTGCCGAGACCGGCGCCCGCCGGGAACACTTCGGGATGGTAGGCGGCGCCGGTGGCTTCCACGCGACCCGCCACCGCGTCGCGCACGACCCGTTCGATGACGGCGTTGGCGGGGTGATCCCCGGGCAGGATCGCCCACCGGGCATCCAGGCCGACGGTGTCGTTCCGCAGCCGCATCGCGACGGTCGGCGCGTCGGCGTCGGACGTCGCCGGCAGATCGGTCGTGACCGTGCCGACGGTGTGCCAGGACGCGGGCGCCCAGTCGCTGCGGGTCTCGGGCGCGCATCCGCTGACCAGTAGCACTGCGACGACGGCTGCGAGCGCGGTGGCGGCGCGCCTCACGAGGTCACCTCGATGCCCGCGAGCAGCTCGGCGAGCTGGGCGTCGTAGCCGGTGGCCGGCCGTGAGGTGAAGACGAGCGCCGCGCCGCCGGAGACGACCGCACCGACGATGGCGTCCTCCCCCACGATCTGCGCGTGCAAGACGGTGGACCCGCCCACCGGTTCGTGGTCGAAGGGCGTGACGGCGCCCCCGGCGACCGATCGGACCGCCTGCTCGGCGTCGTCGGTCGCGGTGAGGTCGACGTCGACGGTCATCGCGCCGTCGGGGCTGCGCAGGGTCGCGGTGTGATCGTCGAACGGGCCGACGACGTACGCCCAGCCCTCCGGCGCCGGAACGTCGGCACGGATCCCCGCGGTCGTGAGGGTGACCGTCGTGTCGGTGGATGCCACCTTCATCGCCCCGGCGCGGATGAGCTGCGGCGCGACGAAGACGGCGGCGACCGCGACGAGGGCGACGACGACACCACCGGCGAGGAGCGCGATCAGCAACGTGGCGCGGGGGCGACGTCGGGACATACCTCGATCATCTCTCAGCCCGGAACGGCCGTGCGGAACGGCGCGCAGGACTGCTAGGCTTTTGTGGTCAGACCACTGAGAGGACCGTCATGCCCCTGCGACTTACCCGCCTGACCGCCGCTGTCGCACTGGGAGCCCTCGTCGTGGGGTCGCTCCTCACGGGGTGCGCCGCGACCGAGCCGTCACCCTCCGCCTCGCCGACGCAGAGCCAGCCTGCCGCGGCCGCGCCCGCCGGCGCCGACGGCTACGGCCTGCCTGCGGGGTCCGGCCCCGTGCGGATCGAGCTGTGGACCGATCTGTCGTGCCCCTACTGCCGCATGCTCGAAGAGGCGTCGGGGGATGTGATCTCCGAGGCCGTGGCATCCGGCACCGCGACGCTCGTCATCCACCCGCTCAACTTCGTCAGCGCGAAGCACGGCGACCAGACGCAGTGGTCGACGCGTGCGGCCGGCGCCCTCGCGGCGGCGCTCGACGCGGGGAACGCGGATGCCCTGCCCGCGTTCTACGCCCTGCTGCAGCAGAACCAGACGCTTGCAGACGGTGAATCCCACCCGACGGATGACGACATCGTGACGTACGCGACGAAGGCGGGCGTAAAGACCGACCTGAGCGATGCCGTGAAGACGCAGCCGTTCGCGGCGTGGGTGCAGGCATCCAACGACTACTGGATGGGGCGCACGATCGAGGGTACGACGCAGGTCGTGAAGGGCGTGCCGATCCTCGTGATCGGCGGCACCGTCGTCGACCTCGACGCGCAAGACGTCGCGGGCACCGTGCAGAAGGCGATCGACGCGGCTCGCGGCTGACGCCGGCGACGGGGCAGGCCCCGACGTCGGGCGATCAGCCCACCGTCGTGCCGAAGAAGCTGCCGACCAGGAACGTCGCGCCGAGCGCGAGCGCGCCGCCGATGACGGTGCGGAGCACGGCGCGTCCGCTCGGCGCTCCTCCGATCCACGCGGCGACGTAGCCCGTGACGGCGAGCGCGATGAGGACCGCCGCGAACGTCCAGACGATGCCGGCAGGGCCGGGAATGAGCAGGATCGTCGCGAGCGGCAGCAGCGCGCCGATCGTGAAGGCGACGGCGGATGCCAGGGCTGCGTGCCACGGGCTGACGACGTCGCCCTGGTCGATGTTCAACTCGGCGGCGAGGTGGGCGCGGAGGGCATCGCGCTCGGTGAGCTCGGTCGCGACCTGACGGGCCGTCTCAGGGCGGAGGCCCTGCGCTTCGTAGAGGCCGACGAGTTCCTCGAACTCGCCGTCGGGGTCTTCGCTGAGCTCCTCGCTCTCCTTCGCGATGAGGGCGGTCTCGCTGTCGCGCTGGCTCGACACCGACACGTATTCGCCGAGGGCCATGGAGATCGCGCCGCCGACGAGCGCCGCGATGCCCGCGAGGAAGACGGGGGCGCGGTCGGCGGTCGCCCCGGCGACACCGACCGCGACGGCCGCCGTCGACACGATGCCGTCGTTCGCGCCCAGGACGCCGGCGCGCAGCCAGTTCAGCCGCTGGGCGATTCCGCCGGCGTGCGGCTCGATCCGTTCGATCTCGGAGGGGCCAGGAGTGCTCATCGGTCCAGGCTAGGACGACGACTGCGCGGCCTCAACGTGGGATAGGCAACCCTGATCCTCCCCCGTTTCCCGGCGCCTGCTAGCATCCGGGCCGTGAGGAAGACGTTGTGACGGGCACCCGGACCGCCCCCGCACGGTGGCATTCTCCGACGCTCGAGGTGTTCCTCGTCTTCCTGCGGCTGGGCGTGACGTCCTTCGGCGGTCCTGTCGCGCACCTCGGGTACTTCCACGCCGAGTTCGTCGAGCGGCGGCGCTGGCTCTCGGAGGCGGATTACGGCGACCTGCTGGCACTGTGCCAGTTCCTTCCCGGCCCTGCGTCCAGCCAGGTGGGCTTCGGCATCGGACTGCACCGCGCGGGCACGCGCGGTGCCCTCGCGGCGTTCCTCGGGTTCACGGCGCCGTCGGCGATCCTGTTGACGGCGTTCGCGTACGGGGCGACGCTGTTCGACAACCCCGTGCTCGTGGCCGTGCTGACGGGGCTGCAGATCGTCGCCGTCGCGATCGTCGCGCAGGCGGTGTGGGGCATGGCGCGTACCCTCACCCCCGACCGCACGCGCGCGAGCATCGCCGTCGTCGCGACGATCATCGCGCTCACGGCTCCCGGTTCGCTCGGGCAGATCGTCGCGATCCTGCTCGGGGCGGGCATCGGGCTGTGGCTCTGCCGGGCGCCCGCCGCGGCCCCCGGCGACCTGCACTTCCGCGTGCCGCGGGCGGTCGCCGTCGTGTGCCTCGCCCTGTGGGCGCTCCTGCTCGTCGGGCTCCCGATCCTCGCGGAGGCCACGCACAACGGCGGCATCCGCCTGTTCGACGCGTTCTACCGCGCCGGCGCGCTTGTCTTCGGCGGCGGTCACGTCGTGCTGCCGCTGCTGCAGGCGGGGGTCGTCGACCCGGGGTGGGTGACACCCGAGCAGTTCCTCGCCGGGTACGGCGCGGCGCAGGCCGTTCCCGGGCCGCTGTTCACCTTCGCGGGCTACCTCGGCGCGCTGTCACAGGTCGGGCCGGGCGGGGTGGCCGGCTCCGTCATCGCGCTCGTTGCGATCTTCCTGCCCGGGTTCCTGCTGCTCGTCGGAGTCCTGCCGTTCTGGAACGCGCTGCGTGCCCGCGTCGGCATGCAGGCCGCGATGCGCGGAGCGAGCGCCGCGGTCGTCGGCGTGCTCGCCGCGGCGCTGTACACGCCGGTGTTCACAACCGCGATCACCGGGCCCGCGGAGTTCTGCCTCGCGCTGCTGTGCTTCGTGCTGCTCACCGCCTGGCGGATGCCACCGTGGGCCGTCGTCCTCGTCGGTGCGGTGGGCGGGGTTGTGGTGGCGGGGGTCGGGTGAGGAAATGACGGGACACACCGAGGAGTAACCCTCTTTCGGCCTGAGTCCCCCGCTGTTTCACGTGCACGAACGGTATCAAGGACCGCTATCGCTCTCCTTGATCTTGAACAACTCACGCGGTCCAAGCGTGTCCGGCCTGACGAAGGCGTCTGTCTCGTGGATGGACGTGGTGCGCGCGTCCAAATGCTCCTCCGCCGTGCCGGATGTCGAGGCCGCGAGATGCAGCCGGGGCCCCACGCGCCCGCATCCCCGTGGAGGCCGAGCACCAGGCTGACGACGCGGCGAGGGCGGCACCACGGAACGGGAGATCTGCCCCACCCTCGGACGCCGCGGCGCCGATAGTAACCTCGTCGCATGAGCATGACCTGGGCCGAGGCGACGCGAATCGTCAATGAGCGCCGCGCAGCACGGCAGGCGCAAGTGACCGAAGCTGAGGCTGTCGTTCGCGGCGTCATCCCCATTGTCACAGCGTTCGGTAACGCACTCCGTGAGCACACCGACAGCGACATGCTGAGATGGATTGCGACTGGGAAACTGAAGACATCCCCCGGAGAGACAGCAGTGATGCACTTCATCAATGAGTACGAACCCGAACGAGGGCGCATCTTCAGGTTCGACTTGGATTCGGAATCGTGGTCTGTCGACTCAATTCTGGAGGTCGAACGGGGAAGGATCACGATTGGGCGCGGAGGAGGCGTCCTCCTCGCCTCCCGTGACTTTGAAGAGGTCATTGCCGCGGTACAGCGACTCCCGACCTGGCTCCCTGTCCTCCTCGTCCAAACACTCCAGGACAGGAAAATCCCTGTTCCCACCGATTGACTGAACAGCACGAGAGCGCCCAAGCATCCATCCAGCGCGGACAAACCTACGCCGAGGATCTGAGCGAGGCCAAGTAGCTGGAGCCCTCCCTCACCTCCGTTCGAAGAGCTCAGCCAACGTCCCCGCCCCCTACCAGCAAAACTCGAGTGGCAAGAAGATCTGAGGGCTTTGCACGGCGGAGTGTGTCCAGCAGGAGTCCCTCACCGAGAACGGCCGCGGCACTTCGAGGAGGCGAGGCATTTTGAACGGCAACGCAGAGCCCCCGCCGACCTCCGGCGCGACGCCGTAGTCGCCACGCAGTGTGTCGGCGTCCTCCTGACGCCTGAGGAACTCACGGCCTCGCCGACCAGTCGACGCCGGCAGCGTCCAACACGCAGGTCAGAGGTAGATGTCGTCGGCGTAGACGAGTCGCCGCTCCCAGACGTTCTTGCTCGAGCCAGCGGTGTCGGGGGTGCCGGCGGGCGGATCACTCGGCACGAGTTGCCACTCCTCGACGCGAACCCGCCACTCGCTCGGCGGGTCGAAGTCGAGACCGGGATCCGCGAACGGCAGATCGTTGCTCGGGTCGACCTTCTCTGTCTCTGTCACGCCGTTCCTCGACGACGCCAGGTCGCGCGCGAGTGGCCTGCGCAGATCGAGCGGCTCCGGCAGGTCGAGGGTGCCGAGCCATAGCACCTCCGTGTCGCGAGCACCGTGGCCACCGATCGTGAGATCGACGGATGCCACGGTCGTCCAGCCGAGGTCGCCGCCGATGTGTGGATTGCGCTGCTGGAGCGACGCCGCGACGCGGTTGCTGCGGACGACACCTGCATCGCGAGTCGCGAGCTGTTGGTTCTCGGGCAGCGGATTGTTGCGACTGTCGAGGTCTCGGTGACCGTACTCGCCCCTGAGCGATACGGAGACCCGCAGGGCATCCGGCCGCCCGACCGTCAGAGTGCGCTCGGGCGGGAGCTGCACGAAGTCAGCGCGCACCGGCGTCGACAGATGGCATCCCTCGATGCTCGACGGCTGTTAACGCGCGAGCGCGAGCCGCACGAAAGGCCAGTGGGTCGCGCCGGCTTCGAACGCGATGTCGACGTACCACAGCTGCCGATCTGCGCTGAAGTGCGGCTCGTATCCGACGACGCCTACGACGGAGGGCGGCGGTGTCACGCCGCCGGGCTCGTCGGCCGCGGGCCTGACCGGGATGGAGTTCTCGACGCGCACGGGGCGGCCCGGCTCAGGCGGGCGTGTCGGGTCGACGACCTGCGCAAACGTCTGCAGTTGCATCGGCGTGACGCGCCGCATCGCCACCAGCGCACCGTCCCACACAGGGTCGCTCCCCCACTGCGTCACGAACGGTTTGTCGTCAAGCGCCGCAGGATCGGGCGTGACCTGCTGCAGCATCGTGCCGAGCAGGACGCCGAGTGACGGTCGATTCGGATGCTCCGGCGTAGCGCCTCCGCGCCGCTCGTGCGTGATCGGTGGGCGTCACAGGTTCCCTCGAGCGCGTAGGCGATCGCCCGCCGGACACCACGGGAATCGACGCCCCGCTTCCAGCGCTCCAGTCCCCCACACATGCCACCAAGGTAGACTCTTGATTTGCCGCTTATCCAGGTATTTTTCTCAGATGCAGGCAACTGTGGCGGATTGGTGAAAGAGGTAGCCGGCCATCATTGATGCCTGCGTGCATCGTCGGACTCACCCCTGTGATCTGCGCGGGTTGTTGTGGGCGAAGTCAACCTGGGTGTCGTGATGGAAAGCGCACACTCGTTTTGTTCCGAGCGCTACTTCCCGGGCTTAGGCCTATTCGACCCGGACTCGGCTGGACAATACTCTTTCCCTATGACGCCTAGCTACGACGATGAGTTGGCTCGAGTACTCAACACCGCATACGCATCGGATGAGCACGGACGCCCCCGCAGCGCCGGTGCAGCTGCCCTCGCCGCCGAGTCCATCCTGTCCGCCATCCTCGGCGGCTCATCTTCAGCGTTAGGCCCGTCGCACACATCGTTCCGGCGACTCGACATCTTGGTCCCTCGTGAGGGTCGCGTTCCGCTCGGCATCGAGGTCAAACTGCTAAGTTCCCGATCCATCAGAAATAGCCTCACGAACCGCGTCTCCGACTTACTGGCTGGGGCTATCGAGGCGCGTCGGAGCTTTCGCGGCGAGATTTCCCTGGCCGCCTTCATCCTCGTTGGCTCGGACGGCGATCACGAACACGAATCGCTCCCTGTGGCCCAGCTTCAACTTTCGATTCAACGCTTGCTTCGCGCCGCCGATGGTGTCGGATACGACTCGGTCGTCGTCGGGTTCGCAGCGCCAACCATGCGGTGGATGCTAGCGACGGCGGAGCAGATGGGCGTCGTCGATGCTCGCCCCTCCGCCGTTCCGGTACTCAGGACTGATGAAATGGTGACCCACCTGCTCAATCAGGACGCGCAACCGGTATTAGCCCCGACAACAAAGACACGCGCAACACCCCGGCGGTACCTACTTGTCGGAGATGAATGGCGGTCGGGCCACGGCGGACTGTCGACACTCAACCGCGAACTCGCCGTCGCGCTCGCTGCTGCGGGCGTCGATGTCGCGGTCATGGTGCCATCTGCTGACGATGATGAACTCGCTGCGGCGTCGAGCTTTGGCATCTCCCTAGTAACACCTGCGAGCATCCCCGGGTTGACCCCCCGTGAATCACTTCTGTTGCCGCCGGTCTTCTCCCAGGCCGGCTGGGTACCGGACGTGATCATCGGGCACGGCCGCGTGCTGGGCCCCCTGGCCGCGGCGCAGAAGGATACATACTTTCCCTCCGCGCGGCGCGTGCACTTCGTTCATACCGATGCAGAGCAACTCGAAGCTGCGAAGGAGGCCCCCGGCGGCGCGTCGAGCATGGAGCGAACTGCCGAGCGCCGCGAACTGGAGCGCGCGCTTGCACAGTCTGCCGATCTCGTGGTTGGAGTCGGCCCGCATCTCGCAGACATGATTCGTGACGACCTCATCGGCTCGACTCCTCCCGCGCGCGTAATCTGCCTGTCCCCCGGACTGCGCACAACGTACGCGGCCGCCGCAACAGATCCACCAGCCCGCAACACCGTGTTGCTGCTGGGGAGGGCAGATGACTTTCGATCTAAGGGGTTGGATCTCGCGGCGGAGTCACTGTTGCGGGTGGTTGACACCTGGCCGCTCGACAAGCCGCATGTTCCCAAGCTTGTGATTCGTGGTGTCCCCGACTCTGCGGCAGACGACGTCAAGCGCCAGCTTGATGAGATTCTCGAGGGACGCGTCACCTACATTCTTCGCCCCTTCTCCCAGTCAGAAGACCAGGTACTCCAGGACCTTCGGGAGGCACGAGTCCTGTTGATGCCATCAAGACACGAGGGTTTTGGCCTTTCGGCGTGGGAGGCGATCGCCAGCGGCGTGCCGACACTCATTAGCGCTGAGTCCGGGCTCGCCCAACTGCTCATGGAACGACACCTCGACACCTTCCCTTCGTGCATTCTGTCTACGCGAAACCAACCGAAGAGACTGGCGGCCGACATCTGGGCTGAAGCGATCATGGAGATCATGCTCAATCCAACTCAGGCTCGCGAGACTGTGAAGGATCTGCGAAGGGCTGTGTCCGCAGAGGTGACGTGGAAAAGCGCGGCAAAGGCGCTGATCGACGCCGTGGCATCATTGTAGCCACTCAGCTCTCGAGCTTCTCGCGCTCCAGCCCACGTCCACGAGCGGCGCAGACGGACGAAGGACCGCAGCCGAGCTAGACCGTGCCTCCGCGCCGCAGTAATGCGGAGTGGTACCGGCCTCACTCCATCACAAGCTGGAGAAGCGCGTCAAAATCGTTCACGACGTCGTACCTCACGCTGTCGCGGCCGGTCTTCGCGTTGAGCGCGGCGAAGAACTTGCGGGCGCACTCGATCTTGGCGTTCTCGACACCCTTGAGTTGAAGGGTGGACAGCGAACCCTTGGTCTCAGCTACGAAGTAGACGTGCTTGATCTTCGTATCGTCGTCGCGGAACGCGATCGCCCAGTCGGGATTGTAGTCGCCGACCGGAGTCGGGATGAAGAAGCCGCGGGGCAGCTTCGAATAGACGACGACCTCGTCGCTGACGTCGAGCTTCTCGACGAACGAGCGCTCAACCTTCGAGTCGGTGACGACATACTCATAGACGCTCTTCTTCAGCTTGTCGCCAGCCTTGGACAGGTCCTGCGCGGTCTGGTTCTCCGTGAAGATCGATGAGTCGTAGCTGTTGTCGAGTGGGTCGTAGCTGAGGTGCTCGACGATCGCGGTTGCCTTCTGCTCGTTGATGAGTCGGGCTGACTCGGTGATGAACTGCTCGGGGTTCTGCTTGAACTTCGCGAACGTGCCCGGGTGGATGCCGGTGAGGATCGCCGCGCACGTGCGTCGAGTGAGCTGCGTCTTCTCCGCGATCTCCCCCAAGAGGTCGTACTTGACGGTCGAACCAGCCGATACGGCGGAGTGCTCGACCTTCGTCTCGGAGACATTGAAACCAGTGCCAGCTTCCAGTTGCTCCACTTCGAGGCCGACGACTTGGTTGCCGCTTTCGACGAGGTACTGCATGACGGTGACCTTGAGCGAGGTGTCGAGCACGCGGATGCAGTTGTCGATCAGCTCCTGTGAGTCGAAGTCGACCTGGTAGACGGCCTTGTGGTTGATGCGTCCCCAGAGTTCCTGGAACTCGCGCTTGTTGAAGTTCGCTTCGTTGAGCGGGATCTTCTTCGGCTTGCGACCGTCGGTTGGCTTCGGGACGTCGAGGTACAGAGCGTCGACGAGTGGCCAGACATAGTCGATGACGGGTTTGAGTACCTCGGAGGTCGGCGTCGCGAGGTTGCCGTTGGCGCGCGCATCCTTGTACGTCTGCGTGACGAGGCCTGACTCGTCGATGTAGTCGTTCTTGATCAGATGGAAGTAGAGTGCCTGCGCGACTGTCTTCTCGAGTGCGCTCGTGGATCCGTCGGCCAGCGTGATCGGCTTGCCGACGAAGTAGTCGACGCTTGCCATGCGTGGCCGAGTCGACAGCGACTCGAGAATCTCCGTCTGGAGAGCTCTGACGAACTCGGCATACGACTCGTCGGTGACGACGGTGAGTTCGTTGATGTCGTGGACAGTGACGGGGTTGTCCATTCGCTCGCCGTGCTGGTCGACCGACAGACGAAGACCGCGGCCGATTTCCTGACGTCGTGTTGTCGTGTTGTCGCTCTTCTTGAGCATGCCCATCACGAACACATTCGGGTTGTCCCAGCCCTCGCGGAGCGCGGAGTGCGACCAGATGAATCGGACGGGCTCCTCGAAGGAGAGCAGCCGCTCTTTGTCTTTGAGGATCAGGTCGTAGGCATCGACGTCGTCCGATTGGCCTGCGAAGTCGCCGCGGGCTGCGATCTTGCCGTCGACGAACTGCTTGGTCTTCTTGTCGATCGAGAAGTATCCCTCGTGAGTCGAGCGCACCGGGATCGCCTGGACGTAGTCTCTGTAGCGTTCAGCTGCCTCATCCAGGTCGAGTTCGCCGAGGTAGTCGCCGAGCACAGCCTCGTATTCTTCCTCGAACACTCGGGCATACTCGCCGAGAGTGTCTTCGCGGTCGTAGTCTCGGTACTTTGCCACCTCGTCGATGAAGAACAGGGACAGCGTCTTGATCCCCTGCGCGAACAGCTCGCGTTCTTTGGCGAGATGGGCGCGGATGACCTCGCGGATCTGAATGCGCCGCTTCTGGTCTTCGGCTACGTCTTCGGTGACTTCTCCGGCGCCGACGTACTCACCATTACTCAGCTCAATCCTGTCGCGAATGGCGTCGACGTTACGGATGAAGAGGCCCTTGTACGCCTCAATTCCGCCGGAGACGTCATGCAGGTTCATTCCCTGGCTGAGGCGCTTCACTTGCCGCTTGATGCCCTGGACGGTCTGGACCTCCAGTTCGACTCGGGCTTTGGGGAAGTCGGCGCCCTTGCCGATCTCAAGGCCGTCCACGTACAGGTACGCACTGCTGCCGGCGAGATGCTTGACGGTGACGCCACGCACCGCGATCTTCTTCACCAGCTTCTGGTTGTAGGCGTCGACGGCGTCGAGTCGGTGCACCTTGGTGCGTTCAATCCTGTGCGTCGCGGAGTAGCGCAGCGCGAAGAGGGCGTTGAACGAGCTCAAGGCCTCCAATGACTTCGAGGGCTTCTTCGCATCGCCTTCGATCTTCTGGGGTTCATCAATGATGAGGATCGGTCTGTTCGCTGCAATCACGTCGATCGGCTTCCGTGATTGGAAGTCGTCGAGCACCTCGTAGATGCGTCGGGCGTCCTTGCCGGTGGCGTTGAACGCCTGGACGTTGATGATCATCACCTGCACACCCGCGTCCGACGAGAACCGCTCGATCTCGTGAAGACGTGAGGAGTTGTAGATGAAGGTGCGAGGCTTGGTTCCGTAGAGCTGCTGGAAGTGCTCGGCGGTGATGTCGAAGGACTTCTTCACACCCTCGCGGATCGCGATCGACGGCACGACGACGATGTACTTCGACCACCCATATCGCTTGTGCAGCTCCATGATCGTTTTGATGTACACATAGGTCTTGCCGGTGCCGGTCTCCATCTCGATGTCGAGATTGAGGGGAGCCGCCGACTTTCTCATCGGGTCTTCGAGATTCTTCGACAGCTCGAGCCCACGCGCCCGCTGCACCGCGTGCAAATTGCTAAGGAGTTGCGGTGGCGCTGGCGCGATCTCGGCGTTGCGAAGGCCTGTATCGTCCAGCAGGATCGCGGCCGAGCCGGCACCGGGATCTACGCGGTACTTCACGCCGTCGGCGTACGGTTGCCCGGCGAATACGTCGACGACGGCATCCACAGCTTCGGTCTGGTATGGCTGAACCTTGAACTGCAGCTTCATCTGATCAGATCGTCCTTCGTCTTCGAGGGTGGGCTATCGAGGCGGATGCTCGTCGTTGACGCGCAACGACATCGCTGGCGTCGCCAAGAGCCGAAGCCTCGGAGGCAGTCGGCTTCGCAAGTGGTCAGGAGTAGCCCCATCGCTTCGAGCTGTTCTGCACTTGGTGTGTCAGAAGCGGCTGTGCGGCTGTGTAGCTTGCGGACCCTGGAGCGTGCACCTGGGTCCAATAGTTTCCTACGCCGCCACGCCCGACCTCCAATATGCTGCCTTCGGCCCCGGGGCCGAGCCGGTAAACCTGTTCTGAGCAGAGCCTGAACTCGCTACGTTCCGGCACAAAGTAGATGCGGCTATTGGCTATTGCGCCCATATCGTCGAGGCGTACAGGAAACTCGAACTGTCCAGTCGGAAGTTGCGCATACCCGTGGGGCCACGACCAGAAGGCAGGCTGGTTATCACGCGCGCGAAGCGGTATGAGGACGTACGCTTCCTGTCTGACTGCGTTGATGTCGTTGGGTGACAGAGACATGTAGAACTCGGTCATTGTGTACTCCACTTCCTCAGATGGTGCGCAGTTCGGTCAGGGTTGAGTAGCGGCTAAGCATCTGCTGCGCGTTGATGCGGGCCGCGGAGTCGGGGAAGGAAGAGTCGCGCACGACAACTCGGAGCGGTTCAAGCACGCCAAGCTCTGCGAACAGCGCTGGCGGTAGCTGATCAGCGAAGCAAGCTACTAGCGCGGCGTCCTCGGCGAGCAGTACGTCGACTCCGGCCATAACCACCCGCCTGATAGACGACGCCGGATCCATCCCCAAACGCAGAAGCTCCTCAAAGATCAAGGCCAAGGGATCACTAGGCGTGGAGACCAGCTCCGTGAATCCGGGCAAGTCAGGTTGAGCGAGTTCATCTGGGAACCGCTCGACCGATGCAAGGTTTGACGCTGTCACCCCTAGAGCCCGGAAGCCGCGATCGGTGCCAGTCGCCGAAAGATCGTGATCGAGGCCAGCGACGGTGCGACGAAGCCTTTCGCGTGCTAGCTCCGAGATGGTTACGAAGCCCTGAGCGAAGGCCTCTGACGAGGTGTTTGTCTGCTCAGGGAGTTGGATCAGCACGAACCGCCGGTTCCCGCCATCCTCCGCATTGGCCTCAAGTACCGCTTGCCCAGTTGTTCCCGAACCGGCAAAGAAGTCCAGCACGAGATCGTTCGAATCTGAGTCAGTCGCCCACCCCAGAAGCGTTCGAACGAGCTCGATCGGTTTCGTGTAGTCGAACGCGGGGAAGCCAAACAGCTTCTTCACGCCCTTGGATGCCATGTCGTTCGAAAAGCGATTGTCAATGAGGTCGAGTGTCGTGCTCGCGCGCGTGCGGCGGTCGAGGATCACCTCATAGCCATCGCCTCGCTTCGCGATCGTCGCGTTCTCGTAGGTCTTCGTGTAGATGCGTGGACCATCGCGACCGTCCTTGAGTACTACGAACCCTTGACTGTGTCCGAACTCGAACAAGTCGCGCGACCATCGCCAGCACCAACCTGTTCGAGGGTTTCGAGCCTGACGCGCACTCATCTCGTCGGCGCTCGCACCACCTGGTCGAATCCGAACGCCGTCGAGATCGATCTCGTAGTCGAGCGATGCCGAGTACTGGATCGATCCATAGTCCAAGGTCTGGTTCAGCTTGTACTTCCCTCGGGTGGATACAAACTCGTCTTCGTACTTGAAGCCTGGATCCGTGTGAAATTCACGATTGAGCGCTACATCAGTGGTACGACCCCAAACCACGACGTAGTCGTGATTTGCAGCGATGAGGTCGCCACTCTTTCCTGCCCGTTTTGTGACACGTGGAAGCGTAGCGATAAAGTTCTCGCGACCGAACACCTCTCCCATGATCATCGTGAGGGTCGAGAGTTCGTGATCGTCGATCGAAACACAGATCACACCGTCATCTCGTAGCAAGTTCCGCGCAAGCTTCAGTCGCGGATACATCATCGAAAGCCAGGCCGAGCGGAATCGACCATTTGACTCGGGATTGGCCACCAGCCGTTCTCCGGTCTCGCTCCGCTGACCCGAACGGGCCAGATAGCTCGGCGCGTCCTCGCTGAAGTCGTCGCTATAGATGAAGTCAGTGCCCGTGTTGTACGGGGGGTCGATGTAGATCAGCTTGACTTTGCCGAGGTAAGGCTCTTGAAGAAGCTTGAGCGCTTCCAGATTGTCGCCTTCGATGAACAAGTTGCGAGTCGTATCGAACTCGATCGATTCGGACTCGAGAGGAGTTAGCGTCTGGTCGGTCGGGGTGTTCGCCAGTAAGGCTGAGGCTCTCTTACCTGGCCAGTCCAGTTGGAATCGTTCCTGCGGGCCCTCGACAATGTGCTCCGAGAGTTCTTGCCGGAGGAGATCAAAGTCGACTACGCGCCTGGGATTCCCTTCGTTGTCGGTGGATTCTGTGACCACCGAAGGGAAGATCTCCGCCAACGTATCGATGCTCGCCTGCGTGGGGCTAGGGAAAGTCATTTCAGGTTCTCCAGGGGTTACCTAAGGTGGTCCAGGTCTGCACGCTTCTCCTTCAGCTCTCGACGAATACCGACCTTTCGGTTGAGCTGTGGTTCAGACCGGAGCCTGCGTTCCAGTGCGTTGATCTCGCGTTCGACTCGACGCACCGCGTCCAGCCTGTCGTTGAGATCCGCCGGACTCTCGCCGGGCCGCAGGGCGAGTGGAGTGAGCGGGCCGATGAGTGCCGCATACAGCGCTCCCAGCGTGACCGCTAGGGGTAGCGGAGTACGAGGGAAGTCGTCGCGCGTCCACGCCGTCGAGAAGTAGGCGCTCGGTGCCGGTGGCGAGGAGCCCGCAGGTTTGTGTGCCGCCGCCATCCGCACGGCACGGCCGGTGCTGTCCCCACGGTAGATCTCAAAGATCACCGGATTCGGTATCGCCTTGTCAATCGACGCAAGCACCGGGACGCTGATGTCTTCTGTCTTCGCGTCCAGATGAAGAACTTCAATTTCTGGCACTTCCGGCGAACCGGGGAGGTTGATGGTCTCCTCCGCCAGCTTGTATGCCCAGCTGATGCGATTCACCTCCGCCACGAACTTCTCTCGCAGGGCAGCGGTTGATGCGGTGCGTTCGTAGAACCGCTCCTTGGGGACGCGTGCACCAAATCGTGCAGCAGCAGGCCACTGGTACAGGATGTCAGTCATGAGGCGCCCTCGGGATCGACGACGGCGATGAACGCGATCAGCTCGAAGTCGTCGAGCCCTGCGATCTGCTGGGTGAGGGTGGTCGTGTGCCCACCGCTGAAGAGGCTGTCGATGTCGCGTTCTTCGGTGACGTCGATCATCGAGTGGATGGCATCCGTCAGTAGCGCAGAGTATTTGCTCATGTCGGCGCCCTCGTGGGTGGCTTCGTTGAAGACACGAGTAACGTCGGCGACGGGTTCGTCGTGAGGCCGCGAGCCGGCGCGAACGACGTCTAGGAGGCGCTTCGCTTCAGTGTGATCAGCGATAACCCTCCCATCGTCATCGACGTAGACGAGGTAGTGCGGGTGGAGCCGGTTGCCCCGGTTCACGGCAGGGTCAGCATTGACGTTCTTGAGCGCGAAGATCACACCCGGCATGAGGCCTATCGCAGGGTCTGCGGGGATGACGGCGTGCAAGCCGTGCGGCGCGGTAGCGATGTCCCCGTACTCGTTCATGTACGCCAGCAGGTCCATGCGGAAGTCGTTGAGGCCGAGATCTGTGATCGAGACCCCCGCGCGGACGTCTTCGAGTTCGATGTTCTCGTTCTGCAGCTTGCGCAGCTGTTCCTTGCGGAACGCGGCATCCGAGTCCTCCGGGTTCAGCACGTTGTCGTCGGCTGAGCCGGCGAGGTCGGCGATCACCATCCGGTTCTCGACGCGCTCCTTGAGGTTGATGTACTCGTCGAGCGATATGTCGGGCCAGAAGTTGACGAGCTGGATGACCTCGTTCGTCGACCCGATGCGGTCGATACGACCGAACCTTTGGATGATCCGCACCGGGTTCCAGTGGATGTCGTAGTTGATGAGGTAGTCGCAGTCCTGCAGGTTCTGTCCCTCACTGATGACATCGGTGCCGATCAGGACGTCGATGTCCCCGGTCTCCTTCGGCATGGTGAGGTGACGCTGCTTGGATCGTGGCGAGAACATCGACATGACTTGCTGGAAGTCGAAGCCGGTGCCGATTGTCGACTTCGCGCCGTGGCTGCCACCGGTGATCACCGCGCTTTCCAACCCCGCCCGTTGCAGCGCCGGCGCGAGCTCGCGGTAGAGGTAGTTCGCGGTGTCGGCGAAGGCAGAGAAGATCAACACCTTGCGGTTCTCAGGGTTGAGCGGGTGCTCCGCCTTCCGCTGGACCAGGTCCCGCAGCTTGCTCAGCTTGAGGTCGTGCGCCGGAGTCACTTTGCGCATCTCGTCCAGGAGCTCGCGCAGCGTCTCCCGGTCATGCCAGAGGTCTCGCTGCCACGATTCGACGTCGATGTCGTCGATGTCGATGCGAATCTTCTCTCCGAACGACAGCGCCTCAACGTTGGCATCGTCCTCATCGTCGAGGTCGAAGTCGAGATCGTCCATGTCGCGGATCTCCGGGAGGGAGCCGGAGTGGTTGCTGAGCCGCGTGAGCGTGCTGTCGACGGCGGACTCGATCTTGGCCAACGTCAAGCGGAAGGCCTCGACGGAACTCTCGAGACGCTTGAGCAGGTTGACGGTCATGAGTTTCTTTAGGCCCTCTTCGCGACCTTTCTGACCGAGGTTCGAGCGGGCGCTGCCGGTCGTGACGTTGTAGAGGTCTTCGTACTTGCTGATGCGGCTCGGAAACACGTACGCGAGTGGCGTGTAGACGCCCAACGTCAGCACCTGCAGCTGCTCGAAAATCTCGTTGAACGAGGGGACCTCCGCGAGGTCGGTGAGTGGCTCGCGGATGGATTCCGGCGGCAACCGTCGCGGGAAGGCGCCGATCTCGCTCGTGTCGTAGAACGCCTGAATGTGCTTGCGGGAGCGTGCGATGGTGACCGCGTCGAGCAGTTCGAAGACGTCGAAGTCGAGCATCTGCAGGATGCGGTCGGCGGTGCGTTCCTCTGCGGGGAGCTTGGACCACTCGTTGAACACCGTCTGCGCGTCGCGGAACACCCGCTCAACCGATGTCGAGAGCGTGAGCTTCGCGGCGAGGGTGTCGCTCTCGCCTTCGTACGCCAGCTGCAACTGATTCTTGAGGTCGTTGAATCGGTTGTTCACCGGTGTCGCAGACAGCATCAGCACTTTTGTCTTCACGCCTTCGCGAATGACCTGCCGCATGAGGCGCTGGTAGCGCGACTCCTTCTCTTCGGCGTAGTCGGCGTTGCGGAAGTTGTGCGACTCGTCGATGACGACGAGGTCGTAGTTGCCCCAGTTGATGCGATCCAGGCGGAGCCCGAGTGACTCTCCCCGGGTGCGGGAGAGGTCGGTGTGGGCGAGGACGTCGTAGTTGAACCGGTCGCTCGCAAAGATGTTTGTCGTGAGGTTGGCGTTGTAGTTCGTCCAGTTCTCGGCGAGCTTCTTCGGAGCCAGAACGAGGACGGACTTGTTGCGCAGCTCGTAGTACTTGATGACCGCCAGCGCGGTGAATGTCTTCCCGAGCCCGACGCTGTCGGCGAGGATGCAGCCGTTGTAGGTCTCGAGCTTGTTGATGATTCCGGTCGCGGCGTCCCGCTGGAAGTTGTAGAGGCTCTGCCAGACCTTCGTGTCCTGATAGCCGGTGCGGTCGTTGGGGAGCACGTCTTCACTGATGTCGTCGAGGAACTCCGCGAAGAGGTTGTAGAGGATGAGGAAGTAGATGCGCGCCGGGGAGTTCTCGGCGTACACGCTCGCGATGTGGTCGTGCACCGCATCTGTGACGTCGTTCAACTGCGCGGGGTTTGCCCAGATCTGGTCGAACACGGCGAGGAACGCCTGCGTCTCGGCCGGCCCCTCGAGCTTTGTGACCAGGTTGGATACGGAGTTGCCGCGCTCGTAGCCGAGGTCCGCTGTGGTGAGGCCCTGGAGCTGGAGGTAGGCAGCCTGATCGTCGACCACAGCGAACTGCTGCATCTGACTGCCGGTGGCGTTCGAACGGAACGTGACCTTGTCGCGCACCCAGGCGGCGCACTCGCGCGCGATAGCGCGCTGCGTCAGTTTGTTGCGGAGGCGGATCTCGAACTCCGACCCGTAGAGCGATGACTCGGCCTGCGGGATGAAGAACTCGCGCCGGTCCTTGCGCAGCTTGTCCATCGCCTGCCCGTTGCTGAACGACGGCGACGTGAAGATGAACTCCAGCTCCGCGACGTGTTCGAGTTCCTTACGCAGCGCTTCGAACGCGAAGATCGAGAACGTCGCAGCGGCGATGCGAACTTTCGATCCTCTGCGAATCTCACCCTTGAGGTCATCGCCGAGAAGCTCGGAGACGTTGTCGATGATCCGCATGACTAGGCGACGCCCCCTGCGCTGCCTCCACCGCGCACCCAGGCATCAACCTCACTGGCCTGGAACTTCCAGAGGCGCCCGACCTTATGAGCCGGCATCCCCTTGTCGGCGATCCATGCGTAGACGGTGTCCTTCGTGACGCCCAGGTGCTCGGCGATGTCGTCGGCAGAGAGCCACGGCTCTGACATTCACGCCCCCATGCGGATTGAGCCGGATGTATCCGGGTATGGCCGAGCTTATCGCCAATGTGATCGCCACTCGCGCTTCTGCGGCAGGATGGGCTCGGGGACTCACCACCCGCGGAACCAGCGCGGCGACCATCGGAGGCAGGTCTTGTCGAAGTACACAGTTCAGCAGCACTCGGTGGAGACTCTTCTCACCTGGGTGAAAACCGGGCAGGTAGCGATCCCCGAGATGCAGCGTCCGTTCGTGTGGGACTCCACAAAGGTCCGTGACCTGCTCGACTCGCTGTACAACGGTTTTCCGATTGGCTACCTCATCACGTGGCAGAGCGCAGATGTGGGGCTGAAAGACGGTTCTACGTCCTCATTTCGCCAGATCCTGATCGATGGCCAACAGCGCATCACCGCAATGACGGCCGCGCTGGTCGGCCAATTCGTGATCGACAAGAGCTATAAGCGAAAGCGCATCAAAATCGCGTTCAACCCCACAACCGAGCAGTTCGCGACCCTTACTCCAGTGATCGACAGGGACAGCGCATGGATTTCGGACGTCGCTGATTTTGTCAACGCAACCTCGACGTTCTCAGCGACGAAGGCGTACATGGACGCCAATCCCCTCGTGGACGTTGCGCACATCGAACAGGCCCTCCAGCGTCTCTCGGCTATCAAGCAGGCTCAGGTCGGCATCATCACCCTCGCTGAAGACCTCGACATCGAGACGGTCACCGAGATCTTCATCCGCATCAACTCCAAAGGCGTACCGCTAAGTAGCGCCGACTTCGCCATGAGCAAAATCTCGAGCCACGGTCAGCTCGGGAGCAACCTGCGGAAGCTGATCGACTACTTCTGCCATCTCTCGGTCGCGCCGCATGTCTTCTCCGACATCGCCGAAAACGACACGGGCTTCGCGGCGTCTGGCTATCTTCCCGCCATCGCATGGCTGAAGAATGACAACTCGGACCTCTACGATCCGACGTACACGGATGTCATCCGCGTGGCTGGGATCAAGGAGTTCTCGCGCGGCAAGGTCGCCGCCCTGGTCAGTGTCCTCTCCGGCCGCGACTTCGAGACCCGAACGTTCAGCGAAGAGTTAGCAGTCGAGTCATTCGACCGGCTGGAACGGGTCTTGCTCGAGATCGTCAACCAGTACAACTTCCAGCAGTTCACATTGACTATCAAGTCGGCGGGATTCATCTCGCCGCGGCTCGTCAGCTCGAAGAACGCACTGAACTTTGCCTACGCGCTATATCTCAAGCTACGAACGGAGAAGAAGCTCAACGAGGGCGAGGTGAAGTACGTCGTGCGCCGATGGTTCGTCATGTCTCTGCTAACCAGCCGGTACACGGGGAGCTTCGAGACCGCGTTCGAAGCCGATATTCGTCGGATCAACGAGGCTGGTGCACTCCAGGCGCTCCGCGACATCGAGGCCTCGCAACTCGCGGACAACTTCTGGGATGTTGCCCTCCCAATGGATATGGAGAGCTCCAGCGTACGCAGTCCGTACTTTCTCGCGTTCCTCGTGGCACAGATTCATGAGGGATCCCGTGGGTTCCTCTCAAAAAACGTGACAGTAGGCAGCATGATCGAGGAGGTCGGCGACATCCACCACGTCGTCCCGAAAAACTACCTCGTCAAGCACGGAGTCAACGACCGTAGCGACTACAACCAAATCGCCAACTTCGCGCTCACCGAAACCCCGATCAACATCGCGATCAAAGACAAGGAGCCCGGCGACTACATGTCGCTAGTCGATGCTCAGATCGCGGACGGCACCCTCCGATTGGGCGAGATTACGACCAACTCGGAGCTAGAGGTGAATCTGCGAGACAACGCGATTCCTTCGAGCCTGAGAACGACGACAGCCGAGTCGTATCAAGCATTTCTCAAGGAGCGACGCTTCTTGATGGCTCAGGTCATCAAGAACTACTACCTTGCCCTTTAGGCGGCACGGGGATCGAGCGAGACATGAACGACCGCCGGAAGGTTGAAGTCGTGGGTGCCGTCATCGTCCGCGGTGGATTGATTCTCTCCGCACGGCGCGGACCACAATCGCGGCTACCCGGCCTCTGGGAGTTTCCCGGTGGCAAGATCGAACCTGGCGAAACGGCGCTTCAAGCCCTTGAGCGCGAGATTCGCGAGGAGCTCGACTGCGAGGTGGACGTTGGAGAAGAACTCACGACGACCACCTATGCGTACGACTTCGGAGACATCACGCTCACGACCTTCTGGTGCGAGCTGCGCTCCGGCACTCCCCGCCTCACCGAACACTCCGAAGTTCGGTGGATGCACCCAGCAGAGCTCGACTCGATCGAGTGGGCATCGGCAGATATCCCCGCGGTTCGGCTGATTGTGGAGTCCAGCTAGGGGCGCACCAGCTCGAAAGAATCGCCGTCGCGAGCGGCAAGCGTGATACCGAGATCTGCGGAGAGGCCCATGAGGTCCGCTTCGGCACGTCCGGGCAGCAGGATCATTGGGGTCGTAACTGTGTCGAGTGCTCGTGCATTGTGCGCGTAGTCGAGCACCTGTCCGATCGCCATTCGCACGTACTCCCGGCCCGTGGACTTCTTTGCCTCGGCAAGCCACCCCTCGGACTCCACGTACATGTCGGGCTCGATGATGGTTCCGGCGACGGGCAACCGGAGCCGGCTCGGAGGCGTGCCGCGTTCCTCGAGCCAGCGTCCGAAATCGGCCTGCAACTGAAACTCCACCCGGGAAACGACGCGATCACCGGGAGGCAGCTGCGTGCCATCTGCGGGGACGCTGACATCTGACGCGTCCGGCGGGTCCCACCGCACGACTTGAGGCTTAAGCAGGCGGAGTTTGCCAGGGTTGGGCGACAACAGCGACGTGCTCGCATCCAGCGGAACCAGATTGAAGACGATCGCGCGTCGGAGGATGCCGTCCTCGCCGGGGATCTCCTGGAATGTACAGACCGGGTCGCCGGTGGTGAACGCACCGACGTATGTCGCATATGGGGATTTCGCGCTGAAGACCCGAACAATCCGACCCTCATCAGCAGCGTTGAGCAGCGCTCTGTTGCCGTGCGTGAATTCTTGATCGCCGGACTGCCCTTCCCCGGTGTAGGCGAAACTGCCGTCTGCTTGCAGTCCTTCGTGGAGGTCGTATCCGTAGCGGGAGCCCCGAGCAGGGTTGGTGAAGATGAAGATGTCGCTGGTCTTGCGTGACGTGGAGATTCCGCCTTGCTGCCCGCCGCCGTACTGGCGGTGAATCGCGCGTCTGCGGGCCTTGTCACCGATCTCGAGCGCCCACTCAGGCGGACCCTCATGCGATTCGAGTCGAGAACGCACTTCCTCCGTCTGGAAATCATCGAGCGCCCAGCGGGTGCGATCGTCAGGCAGAGTCCCGTACAGGGAACGAAGGATGTCGCGAACGCGCTTCTGGGGAACCCCGTACTCCAAGGCCAGAGTGGCCGGCGTCGTGGGTTCCATGAGCTGAGCGTATCCACAGATCCGGATCCCAACGCTCAGATCTCGCCTACGAAAAGACGGAACACCTGATCAGAGGAAAAACCAAGGGTGCCCCTGGAGGGACTCGAACCCCCAACCCTCTCCTTAGGACGGAGCTGCTCTTCCATTGAGCTACAGAGGCAGGCGGGTTCGAGTCTAGCCTCCACGCGCGGGCGGCGACCGCGGCATCCTGGGTCATCCCTCACGTGCGGGTAGGGTCGACGCATGGACCGCCCGAGCCTCCGCGGTCTCGCCGCAGCCCTCCTCCTCGCGGCCCTCGCCCTGTCGTCGGCGTCCTGCACAGCCGCGCCAACGACGCCCCCGGCGTCCGACGCATCAAGCGCGACGGCCACGCCGGACACCCCGTCTCAGCAGCCCACACTCCCCCCGGTCGGCGCCCTGTTCGACTACCAGCTCGGCGGGGCGTACCCGCCACCGCCGGGCGTCGAGATCGTCGCCCGCGACCGCACCGCCGCACCCGCCGACGGCATGTACAACATCTGCTACATCAACGCGTTCCAGACCCAGCCCGGCGAACTCGACACGTGGCCGGCCGACCTCCTGCTGCGCGACGCCGACGGCGACCCGATCCACGACCCCGACTGGCCCGACGAGGTGATCGTCGACACCCGCCGGCCCGACGCGGTCGCGGCGATCGTCGGGCCGTGGATCGATGGGTGCGCCGCTGCCGGGTACAACGCCGTCGAGTTCGACAACCTCGACACCTACACCCGCACGGGCGACCTCCTCAGCCGCGACGACAACCTCGCTCTCGCCCGCCTGCTCGTCGCCCGCGCGCACGATGACGGGCTCGCCGCAGGGCAGAAGAACGCCGCCGAAGACGCCGCGCTGCTGCACGAGCAGGCCGGCTTCGACTTCGCGATCACCGAGGAGTGCGTCGCCTACGACGAGTGCGGCGCGTACACCGACGTCTACGGCGAACACGTCCTCGCGATCGAGTACCCCGACACGCTCACCGAACCCTGGTCGGAGGTCTGCGCCCGCACCGACCTGCCCGCCTCCCTGATCCTGCGCGACCGCGACCTCGTCACACCCGACCGCAAGGACTACGTCTTCGAGACCTGCCGCTGAAGCGGCTGAACCCCCGCCGAACGCGAGCGAGGCTCAGCCGAAGATCCGCCGCCACACGTTCGTGTCGGCGAGGTCGAGCAACTCGTCGCCCCGCCCCGACAGCACGGTCTTCAGCGCCCACACGGTGAAGCCCTTCGCCTGCTCGGCCGTGATCGACGGCGGCATCGACAGCTCGTTGCGCGCGGTCACGACATCCACGAGCACCGGCCCGTCGGTTGCGAGCGCCCGCTCCAGCGCCGGCTTCAGGTCCGCGCCCTTCTCCACCCGGATGCCCGTGATGCCGATCGCCTCGGCGATGGCCGCGAAGCTCGGGTTCTCGAGCCCCGTGCCGAAGTTCACGATGCCGGCCGCCTTCATCTCCAGCTCGACGAAGTTCAGCGACGAGTTGTTGAACACGACGATCTTCACCGGCAGGTCGTTCTGGTGGATCGACAGCAGATCGCCCAGCAGCATCGCAAGACCCCCGTCACCGGCGAGCGCGATCACCTGACGCGACCGATCGGATGCCTGCGCGCCGAGCGCCTGCGGCATGGCGTTGGCCATCGACCCGTGCAGGAACGACCCGAGCAGGCGCCTCTGACCGTTCATCGTGAGGTAGCGCGACGCCCAGATGACGGGGCTGCCGACATCCGCTGTGAACACGGCATCCTCATCGGCCAACTCGTCGAGCAGCTTCGCGACGTACTGCGGGTGGATCGGCTCCTTGCCGTCGTCGACGGCCAGGCCGTCGAGCTCCTTCCGCGTCTTGCGGTAGTGCGCCACGGCATCCTTCACGTGCGCGTCGCTGCGGTCCGCCTCGATCAGCGGCAGGAGCGCCGCGGCGGTCTCCCGGACCCCGCCGACGAGCCCGACGTCGATCGGCGTGCGACGGCCCAGCTGCTCGCCGCGGATGTCGACCTGCACGATCTTCGCCTTGCCCGGGTAGAACTGCCGATACGGGAAGTCGCTGCCGAGGATCAGCAGCGCATCGCATTTCTCCATCGCCCGGTACCCCGACGAGAAGCCGAGCAGCCCCGTCATGCCGACGTCGAACGGGTTGTCCCACTCGATGTGCTCCTTGCCGCGCAGGGCGTGCACGATCGGCGCCTGCAGCCGCTCGGCGAGCGCGACGACTTCATCGTGCGCCCCGGCGACGCCGGCACCGGCGAGGATCGTCACCCGCTTCGCGCCGTTGAGCACGTCGGCGGCAGAGGCGAGGGATGCCTCATCGGGCAGCACGACCGACGACGTCCCGACGATCGGTGCGGTGAGGCGGCGATCCGGGGCATCCGCGAAGAACACGTCACCGGGAACGACCACGACCGCGACACCGCGCTTTTCGATGGCGGTGCGCATCGCGATCTCGAGCACCCACGGCAGCTGCGACGGGTCGCCGACGAGCTCGGAATAGACGCTGCACTCGCGGAACAGCTCCTGCGGATGCGTCTCCTGGAAGTACGTGCTGCCGATCTCGGCCGACGGGATGTGCGAGGCGATCGCGAGCACCGGCACCCGATTGCGGTTCGCGTCGAACAGTCCGTTGATGAAGTGCAGATTGCCGGGGCCGCAGGAGCCCGCGACCACGGCGAGCTCGCCGTTCAGCTCGGCATCCGCGCCCGCCGCGAACGCCGCCGCTTCCTCATGGCGCATGTGCAGCCACTGCAGGCCGCCCTCCTTGTCGCGGTCGCGCCGCAATGCATCGGTGAACGCGTTCAGGGAGTCGCCCGGAAGGCCCCACACGCGGGTCACCCCCGCGCGCTTGAGAGTCTCGATGAAGAAGTCCGCAACATTCGTCATGTCACCACGCTAACCCCGCACTCCCCCGCCCGGGCAAGGGGGTTGCAACGCGACCGCGCGTCGTCAGGTGCCAGGCAGCAATGCGTCCCGGATCAGTTGCACGAGGGCCTCCGCGGCCGCGCTGAGCGTGCGCCGCCGCGCCCATGCCAGCGAGAGATCGAACGGGGGCACGGCGTCTTCCGCGGACACGACCCGGGCGCCCGCGATCGAGTCGGCGACGGCGAACCGCGGCACGAGCGCGAGACCGAGGCCCTGCGGCACATACTGCGCAGCCGTCGAGATCTCCGCCACCTCGATGAGCACGCGCCGCGAGACCCCGGCATGCGCGAACGCGTCGTCGACGATGCGACGCGACCCGTACCCCGGCGGCAGATCGACGAAGCTCTCCCCCTCGAGGTCGGCGAGCGTCACGGCATCCCGCGCGGCGAGCGGATGCGTGTCGGGGACGACGAGCGTGTACGGCGACGAGGCGACGACCTCGCCCTGCAGCGTCGCAGGGAGTCCGTCCACGGCGGCGAGCAGCGCGAGGTCGATCTCGCCGCGCTCGAGCTGTGCGACAAGGCCCGACGACCCGAGACCGGTCGCCCGCAGCTGCAGCACGACGGCCGGATGCCGCGCATGGAACGCTCCGAGCAGGCTCGGCACGTCGACGAGGTCGACCCCCGTCATGAGCCCGACGGTGACGGTGCCGCGCAGTTCGGTGCCGGCCGTCGCGACCGCCTCGCCGAGCTCGCGCATGCGCTCGAGGACGTCCCGGGAGCGCACGAGCAGCTCCTCGCCCGCCCCGGTCAACCTGATCTGACGATGCGAACGGTCGAAGAGTGCCACGCCGAGCTCGCGTTCGAGCTCTCGCACCGTCGTCGACACCGCGGACTGCGCAAGCAACAGCCGATCCGCGGCCCGTGTGAAGCTCATCTCCTGCGCGACGGTGACGAAGACGGAGAGGTGACGGACATCCATACGTCGATCATGCCCCGCTCGGACGGGTGGTGCGGAGCATGATCCGGATGCCTCACGACGCGTCGACCCATCTCTGGATCAGATCAGTCGCATCGCCATCGCCGTCTTCCTCGTCGCAACCGCCGGACGGACGATGGAGGCATGAGCATCGCACCGCCCGTCCCCGCCGCACCGACCACCGCCCCGGTCCTCCAGGCCGCGGACGGTCCCGGCACGGCGCGACCGGTGCTCGACCGTGCAGCCGACCGTGTGGTGGAGGTGCTGCGCGCCCACGGCGTCAGGTGGGTGTTCGGCGTGCCGGGAGCGAAGATCGACCCCGTGTTCGACGCCCTCGCCGCCGTGCAGGGTGAGAGCGGCGCGCCGCAGCTCGTGACCTGCCGGACGGAGCAGAACGCCGTGTTCATGGCCGCCGCGGTGGGGCGGCTCACCGGCATCCCGGGCGTCGTGCTCGTCACGAGCGGGCCGGGCACGACGAACCTCGCCACCGGACTTCTCACGGCGACCACCGAAGGCGACCCCGTCGTCGCGATCTGCGGCGCCGTCTCGCGGTCGCAGCACCTGAAGCGCGCGCACCAGGCGATGGATGCCGTGGGCATGCTGCAGACCGTCACGGTGTCCGCCTGCGAAGTGACCGCCCCCGACAACGTCGCCGAGGCGATCGTCAACGCGTTCCGCGCGGCGACCCGCGAACCCCACGGGGCGGCGGCCGTCGTCCTGCCCTACGACGTGTCGACGGCGCGCAGCGCGATCGGCTTCTCCGACCCGATCGTCCCGGCCGCGGTCGGTGGCGCGGCGCGCGCGTCGATCGCCGACGCAGTCACGCTCCTGCGCGACGCGCGGTTCCCCGTGATCCTCGCCGGCGCGCGCAGCGGCGCACCCGAGACGGTCGCGGCACTTCACGAGCTGCTGCAGGTGACCGACCTGCCCGTCGTCGAGACGTTCCAGGCGGCGGGTATCGTCTCGCACGAGCTGGAGGATCATTACCTCGGCCGCGTCGGCTTCGCCCGCAACCAGCCCGGCGACGTGCTCCTGCACCACGCGGATCTCGTCCTGACCCTCGGCTACGACCCCGTGGAGTTCGTCCCGGCCGAATGGAACCTCGCCAACACGCGCCGGCTCGTCCACGTCGACACCGCGTCGGCCGACATCGACAACGACTACCGGCCGACGGTCGAGCTCGTCGGCGACCTCGCCACGACGCTCCGCGACCTCACCGCCGAGCTCCTCGCGGCGGGCGGTCTCGCCCCGCGCGGTGCGGATGCCGAGCACATCGTCGCCCGGGAGCGCACCCGCCTCGCCGAGAACACTGATCTCGGCGATCCCGACCACGACGACGCCTTCGGCCTCGATCCGGTCGCCGTCGTCGCCGGCATCCGCGCGGCCTCTCCCGATGCGACGACGGTGCTGTGCGATGTCGGATCGAACTACCTGTACATGGCGCGCCACTTCCGCACCTATCGCCCGCGGTCGCTGATGTTCTCGAACGGTCAGCAGACTCTCGGGGTCGCCCTGCCGTGGGCGATCGCGGCGAGCCTCGCCGATCCCGCCGGGCCGGTCGTGTCGGTCTCGGGCGACGGGGGCTTCCTGTACTCGGCGGTCGAACTGGAGACCGCCGTGCGACTCGGCACGTCGTTCACCCACATCGTCTTCAACGACTCCGCCTACGACATGGTCGCCTTCCAGCAAGTCGAGAAGTACGGCCGCACCGCCGCCGTCGAACTCGGCGCGTACGACGTGGTCGCATTCGCCGAATCGTTCGGCGCGCACGGCCACCGGGTCACGCGCATCGCCGACCTCGTCCCGACGATCGAGGCCGCACTCGCAGAACCCGGGCCGTCCGTCATCGACGTGCCGGTCGACTACCGCGACAACCTGCGGCGCCTCGGCGGCGACCTGCTCGCCGACGTGCTGCTTTGACCCCCTTCCGGGCGGCGGCGCTGAGTTCCGCGCCGCCATTCGGGCCCAACCCCGGCACCCCCGCCTGACTCCGCGCCGCCTCCCCCCGGTCGTTGAGCGAGGCGCCGCAGGCACCGAGTCGAAACGTCCCACCCCGCCACGGCACACCCCGCCAGATCTCACCCCTCCCCACAAAGGACCGCACATGCCCACCGACGAACGCCGCACCCTCTTCCAGACGAGCCTCATGGCCGCCCTCCTCGACGGCATCTACGAGGGCGACATGACCACCGGCGAACTGCTCGAGCACGGCGACTTCGGCATCGGAACCTTCAACGCCCTCGACGGCGAGATGGTCGTGATCGACGGCATCGCCTACCGCCTGCGCGGCGACGGCACCGCCACGGCGGCCCCCGCCGATGCGGCGACGCCCTACGCCGTCGTCACCGACTTCGTGCCGACGATCACGCGCGACCTGCCCGACGGCGCCACCCGCGCCGAGGCGTCGGAGGCGATCGATGCGATCACGGCATCCGCGAACTACATGTACGCCCTCCGCATCACGGGGCGCTTCCGCCAGATCACCGCGCGCACCGTCACCCGCCAAGAGCGCCCCTTCCGCCCCATGACCGAGGCGACCGACGACGACGCCGTGCTGCAGTTCGACGACGTCGACGGCACGGTCATCGCATTCCGTACGCCGCTCTACGAACAGGGCATCGGTGTTCCCGGATGCCACGCGCACTACATCGACGACAGCCGCACCCACGGCGGTCACGTCCTCGACTTCACGCTCGAACACGGCAAGGTCGAGCTGTGCCTGTGCACCGACCTGCACTTGCGCCTGCCCCTCACCGCGGAGTTCCGTGAGGCGGCGCTCTCACCCGACGACCTCCACGCCCAGCTCGCCAAGACCGAGCAGCACGTCGGGCGCGCCTGACCCTCGCCGGGGTGCCGCGGGCGGCTTGCGGTACCCCGGCGAGCTTGATGACGGCTGCACTCATCGGAAGTCCCTCGAACGGTGGCGCACCCCGACGCGCAGATCCTCGAAGGCATCCGCGAGGAGGTTCGTCACCCCTTCCGGCGAGCGCTCCAGCATCCCCCGCACGATGAGCGCCGGCGAATCGCGCAGCACCCGGCGGTACCTGTCCCACACCCCCTTCGAACACACCACGTTGACGAGCCCGTGCTCGTCTTCGATGTTCAGGAACGTGATACCCGATGCCGTCGCCGGTCGCTGCCGGTGCGTGACGAGACCCGCCACCTCCACGCGCCTCCCCACCTCATGCGTGCGCAGCTCCCGCGAGGTGAGTACGCCACGGGCATCCAACTGCGAGCGGTAGTGGGTCAGGGGATGGTCATCGGTCGAGATGCCCGTCGCCCAGAGGTCGGCCGCGAGGATGTCGTAGCTCGACTGGTCACCGAACAGCGGCGGCTGCACCGCGACGAGCGTGCCCTCCAGGAACTCGGTGCGGTCCTTCGCGGCGTCGCCGGCGAGCCAGAGCCCCTCCCGCCGCGAGATGCCCATGCTCTCGAACGCGCCCGCCGTGGCGAGTGCCTCGACCTGCGCCTCGGTGGCCCCCGTGCGCCGCACGAGGTCACGGAGGTCGCGGAACGGACCCTCCGCCTCGCGCGTGGCGACGATCCGCTCGGCCAGCGGCGCACCGACCCCGGTCACGGATGCCAGTCCCAGCCGCACCGCGAACGTGCCATCGCGCCGGTGCGCGGCGGACTCGTCGGGTGCGGCGGGGTCGAACGGCGCGACGGGCGGCTGACGGTGATCGGCGCAGGAGGGGCGGCCGGTCGGGGGTCTCGTGGGGTCGGGACGTTTCGACTCGGCGCCTGCGGCGCCTCGCTCAACGACCGGGGAGGGCGGCGGGGTGGGACGTTTCGACTCGGCGCCTGCGGCGCCTCGCTCAACGACCGGAGAGGGCGGCGGGGC
>MEEK01000010.1 GCA_001724425.1 Microbacterium sp. SCN 70-27 | reverse complement strand
TGGGGGGACCCCGGCCGCCGTGTTTTCCGTCCGAAGGCGGACGCGACGACCGACGAACCTGCGTAGCGTCGAAGCATGATCGTCGCTGAGAACGTCACCAAAAGATACGGGTCCAAGACCGCCGTGGACGGGGTGAGCTTCACCGTCCGCCCGGGCACCGTCACGGGGTTCCTCGGCCCGAACGGGGCCGGCAAGTCCACCACGATGCGCATGATCGTCGGCCTCGACGCCCCTACGTCCGGCCGCGTCGAGGTGAACGGCTCGCAGTACGGACAGCTGCGCTCGCCGCTCACAGAGGTCGGCGTGCTGCTGGATGCCAAGGCCGTGCACACCGGACGCAGCGCACGCGACCACCTGCGCGCGATGGCCGCGACCCATGGCATCCCGAACCGGCGGGTGGACGAGGTGATCGCGCTCACGGGCCTCGACGCCGTGGCACGCAAACGTGCGGGCAAGTTCTCGCTCGGCATGGGGCAGCGGCTCGGCATCGCCGCGGCCCTCCTCGGCGACCCGCGCACGCTCATCCTCGACGAGCCCGTCAACGGCCTCGACCCCGAGGGCGTGCGCTGGGTCCGCGACCTCGTGCGCCACCTCGCCGCGGAGGGGCGCACCGTGCTGCTCTCCAGCCACCTGATGAGCGAGATGTCGCAGACCGCCGATCACCTGATCGTGCTCGGGCGCGGTCGCGTGCTGGCGGACGCGTCGCTCACCGACCTCGTGCACGCCTGGACCACGAGCACCGTCGCGGTGCGCACCCCGCAGGCATCCGACCTCGTCGCCGCCATCGCCGGCCCCGATGTGACGGTCGCCGATCCGGGCGACGGAACGCTGCTCGTCACGGGCATCTCGGCTCCCGCGATCGGAGACATCGCCCGCGATCACGACATCGCCCTGCACGAACTCACCCCGCGCACCGGATCACTCGAAGAGGCCTACATGGCCCTCACGGAGCAGTCCGTCGAGTACAAGACGAAGGACATCGCATGACCGCCCAACTGACGGCCCCGACGGCCGGAACGACCTCGTCCCCCTACCGACTGTCGTTCGCGCGGGTGGTGCGGAGCGAGTTCATCAAGCTGCTGACCCTGCGGTCCACGTGGTGGTCGCTCGGCATCACGGCCGTGCTCACGATCGGCATCGCCCTGATGATCGCGGGCGCGTCCCGCGGCTTCGAAGGGGGCTACCCGGCCGTCATGGCGATCGTCTCCCCGATGCAGTTCACGATGCTCGTCGCCGGCATCCTCGGAGCGATCGCGATCACCGGCGAGTACTCGACCGGCATGATCCGCTCGACGTTCGCCGCCGTCCCGAGCCGCGGCACGGTCCTCCTCGCGAAGGCGCTCGTCGTGGCCGTCGTGCTGGCGGTGACGACGCTCCTCACGTCGGTGATCGCCGTCGCCGCGACCGCCCCGATCGTCTCCGACAGCCCGATCGACTGGGCGGATGCCGCGCAGTCGACCATTCCGCTCCTCATGAGCATCCTCGCGATGGTGACCTTCGCGTTCATCGGACTCGGCTTCGGGTTCCTCATCCGCAATGGCGCCGGTGCGATCGCCGCCACGGTCGGGCTGCTGTTCGTCCTCCCGATCGTGTTCAACATGTTCGTGATGGCCGGCGACGGATGGCAGTGGATCGTCGAAGCCGGGAAGTACCTGCCGATGTCGGGCGCACAGGTCGCGACGGCGCCCGGGGGCGACGACGTCCTCCGCGGTGCGCTGACGCTCGTCGCCTGGCCCGCGGCGCTACTCGTCGGCGCCTGGGGCGTGCTGCGCACGCGCGACGCCTAGGCTCGATTCCGTGACGAGAGCCAGCCGCAGTTCGTCGGAGGATGACTCCGCCGAACTGCGGCTTCCGCGTCCGCCCGGCGTTATCCGCAGGTTCTGGGCGCGCCATCCACGCTTCGCAGACGTCCTGATCGCGCTCCTGTGCGTCGTCTTCTCCTTCCCACCGATGTTCGGGTACAACCCCGACAGCAACTGGGCCGCGTGGGATGCGGCGCGCCCCGTGGTGATCGTGGTCGTTCTGTGCGCTGCCGCGCTCGCGATCGTCCGTCGCCGATGGCCGTTCGCCTTCTACGGCGGAACGCTCGCCGCGACCATCGCGTACCTGTTCACGCCCGGGGGCTCGGCAGGCATCCTCCTGCCCACCGCGATCTACGCCGTCGCGGTCTACCGTTCCAGCCGCGCGGCGTGGATCGCATTGGGGTCCGCGCTGCTGGTGACGTCGGCCGTGGCCGCACCGCTCGTCTGGTCGTCGGTGATCACGATCCAGGTCGCGTTGAACGTGCTGCTGGGCTCGGCTGTCAGCGGGCTCATCGGTGCGCTCATCGGCGTCAACGTCGGCAACCGCAAGCGCTATCTCGAGGCGCTGCTCGACCGTTCGCGGCAGCTGTGGGTCGAGCGCGAACAGCACGCGAGACTCGCCGCCGCCGCAGAACGCACCCGCATCGCGCGCGAGATGCACGATATCGTGTCGCACTCGCTCACCGTGATCGTCGCGCTCGCGGAGGGCGCGACGGCGACCGATGACCGCGAGCGCAGCCGCGAGGCGACGAGCCTCGTCGCCTCGACTGCGCGCGCCGCCCTCGGCGAGATGCGCGGCATGCTCGGAGTCCTCCGCGACGAGAGCGCCGCCGATGTGCCGCTGAGCCCCGTCGACGAGGACACGATCCAGGGCGCGGTGGAAGCGGCCCGCGCAGCGGGCGCGCCGGTGCGCCTCGCGGTGACGGGACGTCCGACCGGCTCCCGACCGGTACGACTCGCCCTCGCCCGCGTCGTGCAGGAGGGCCTCACGAACGTGCTGCGCCACGCCCCGGGCGCGCGAAGCGTCGAGGTGGACCTCGTCTATGCCGGTGACGGTGTGGAGCTCTCGATTCAGAACGACGGTGTCCCGGCGGCATCCGCCCCGTCGGGCCGCCCCGGCTATGGTCTCCGCGGCATCCGCGAGCGCGTCGACCACGTGGGCGGGAGCTTCCACGCCGGCAGTGATCGCCCCGGCTGGTGGCGCCTCGACGTGCGGATTCCCCTGGAACTGAAGGAGGAGCCGGCATGAACGATGACATCCGCGTGCTGCTCGTCGACGACCAGCAGCTGATCCGGCTCGGGTTCCGCATGGTGCTTGAGGCGGTGCCGGGAATCGCTGTCGTCGGCGAGGCGGCCGACGGCGAGGCGGCCCTCGAACAGGTCGCGGCGCTCCGGCCCGACGTCGTACTCATGGACGTCCGGATGCCCCGTACCGACGGCGTGACCGCGACCGCCCGCATCAGCGCCCGCCACCCGGAGGTGCGGGTCATCGTCCTCACGACGTTCGACCTCGACGAGTACGCGTTCGGCGCGCTGGATGCCGGAGCGAGCGGGTTCCTCCTGAAGGATGTCGAGGGCGTCGAGCTCATCCGCGCCGTGCGCGCCGTCGCGGCGGGCGACGCCGTGCTCTCGCCGCGGATCACTCGCGAGGTGCTGGCACGGCGCGCGCCGGAGGCCGGCTCTCCGACTGAACCCGACCCGGCGGAGGACCTCACACCGCGCGAGGTCGACGTGTTCCGCGCGATCGCGCGCGGCCTCACGAACGGCGAGATCGCCGCAGAGCTCCACCTGGGCGAGGCCACCGTGAAGACCCACGTGGGCCGCATCCTCGGAAAGCTCGGCGCTCGTGACCGCGTGCAGGCCGTCATCATCGCGCACCGCCACGGCTATGTCCCACCGCCCGACCGTGCCGGCACGGCGGACCCGCTCAGGCCTCCCGGAGGGACCACTCAGTAGGATCGAAGCGATGCTGTACTTCGCCGATTCGGCCGCCGACGCGCCGCCCGCCGCCCCCGGGCTCTGGACGGATGCGCTCGTGTGGCTGGCGGACGCGGGGCTCAACCTCCTGAAGATCGCCGGCATCATCCTCGGCGCCATCGTCGTCGCGTGGCTCCTCCGGATCGTCATCCGGCGGGTCGTCAAGCGCATCGTCCAAGGCGCGAAGACGAAGGCGAACGTCGACGACACCCAAGCCCTCGAGCGCTCCCCGCTCGCGAGCGTCCGTCTCGTACAGCGCACCCGCACGCTCGGGTCGATCCTGCAGAACGTCGTCAACGTCGCGATCGTGATCGTCGCCCTCACGCTCATCGTGCTCGTCCTCAACAAAGACGCCCTCGGCTCACTGACCCTCCTCAGCGCAGCGGTCGGCGCAGGGCTCGGCTTCGGCGCGCAGAACATCGTCAAGGACGTGCTGAACGGCATCTTCATCGTCGCCGAGGACCAGATCGGCATCGGCGACGTCGTCGACCTGGGTCTGGCGACCGGCGTCGTCGAGTACGTCGCGATCCGCGTCACCCACGTGCGCGACGTGAACGGCACCCTCTGGTACGTGCGCAACGGCGAGATCCTGCGCATCGGCAACATGTCGCAGGGGTGGTCGCGCGTCATCATCGATCTCGCCGTCTCGACGGACGCCGACATCGCTGAGGTCGAGAAGGCGATGTACGACGCCGCGAAGAGCGTCTACAAGGACCCGAAGTGGCGCTCCCGCGTCCTCGAGCAGCCGGAGGTGTGGGGGCTCGAGTCCATCACGGGCGACGCGCTCGTCATCCGTCTTGTCATGAAGACGCGTGCCAACGCGAAGGACGACGTCGCCCGCGAACTGCGCATGCGCCTCAAGCGCGCGATCGACGACCTCGGCGTGACGCTGCCGTCGATGAACTCCATGACCCTCACGGGCCTCGAGGGCGCCCAGCGCGTGCGCGGCGCCAACCCGCCGAAGACGAAGCCGACACCGGTCACGAGCGCCGACGGCGTCGTCTGGAAGCCGAAGCGCGGCACGAAGGCGACGAACGCGAAAACGGGAGCCGAGACGGCTCCGGACCCCGGAACGACCGGTGCCGCGCCGGAAGGGAAGAACGAATGACGGATGCCGCTCCCCTGAGCTTCTACGAGGAGGTCGGCGGGCATGACACGTTCGTCCGGCTCGTCGACATCTTCTACCGCGGTGTCGCCGACGATGAGGTGCTGAAGCCGATGTACCCCGAGGAGGATCTCGGGCCCGCGGCCGAGCGCCTCACGATGTTCCTCGAGCAGTACTGGGGCGGCCCGTCGACCTACAGCGAGCGCCGAGGGCACCCGCGCCTGCGCATGCGGCACGTGCCCTTCCAGGTGAACCCGGATGCCCGCGACCGCTGGCTCGCGCACATGCGCACCGCGCTCGACGAACTCGCCCTCCCGCCGCTCCACGAGGCGACGCTCTGGGACTATCTGCAGCGCGCCGCGTTCGCGATGGTCAACTCGTTCGAACCGACGGGTATCGGCCCCGAGCGCCCGTCCTCGTCTCCGACGCTTCAGGTCCACCCCGAAACGGACTGAACTCCCCTCCCCCTTCGTGGGGGTTCTCCATCCCCTCGACGAAGGAGTCGACGTGACCACCACCCCCGCCTCGTACCAGACCGACGTGCTCGTGATCGGATGGGGGCTCGCCGGGCTCGTGGCAGCCTCCGAGGCATCCGCCGCCGGCAAGAGCGTCGTGATCGTCGATCAAGAGCCGCGCACGAACCTCGGCGGACAGGCGTTCTGGTCGTTCGGCGGGCTGCTGTTCATCGACTCCCCCGAACAGCGCCGGATGGGGATCTCGGACTCCCTCGACCTCGCCCGGCAGGACTGGTTCGACACGGCGGGCTTCGACCGCGCCGAGGACCACTGGCCGCGCCAGTGGGCGGAGGCGTACCTGCACTTCGCGCACGGCGAGAAGCGCGCCTGGCTGCGCGAGAAGGGCGTCGGGTTCTTCCCCGTCGTCGGGTGGGCCGAGCGCGGCGGCTACACGGCGACCGGGCCCGGCAACTCCGTCCCCCGCTTCCACATCACATGGGGTACGGGACCTGGGCTCGTCGCCCCGTTCGAGGCCGCGGTCGAGGCCGGCGAGCAGGCGGGTCGTGTGCGGATCCTCCCCCGCCATCGCGTGACGTCGCTGACCCTGTCCGAGGGTGGCGTCGTGGGAGCCACGGGTGAAGTCCTCGAGCCATCCGGTGCCGAGCGCGGCGTGGCGACGACCCGCACCGTGGTCGGCTCGTTCGAGATCACCGCGGGCGCGACGATCGTCGCGTCGGGCGGCATCGGCGGCAACCACGACCTCGTCCGCGCGCAGTGGCCCGCGCGCCTCGGCACGCCGCCCGAGCACATGATCACGGGCGTCCCCGCATACGTCGACGGCTCGATGCAGCCGGTCTCGGAGGCCGCGGGCGCCCGGCTCATCAACGGCGACCGGATGTGGCACTACGTCGAGGGCATCCAGAACTGGGACCCGATCTGGCCGCAACACGGCATCCGCATCCTCCCCGGGCCGTCGTCCATCTGGCTGGATGCCACCGGCGCCCGCCTTCCCGTCCCCCTGTTCCCGGGGTTCGACACGCTCGGCACGCTCGCCCACCTGCGGGCGACCGGGCACGACCACTCCTGGTTCGTCCTCTCGCAGAAGATCATCGAGAAGGAGTTCACGCTGTCGGGCAGCGAGCAGAACCCCGACCTCACCGATAAGGACCTGCCTCTCCTCGTGAAGTCGCGCCTCGGCAAGGGGGCTGCCGGGCCCGTGCAGGCCTTCCTCGACCACGGCGCCGACTTCGTCGTGCGTCGGACCCTCGGCGAGCTCATCTCCGCGATGCAGGCCCTCCCGGGGGGCGACGCGCTCGATCCTGCGCGAGTGCGCCGCGAGGTCGAGGCGCGCGACCGCGAGATGGAGAACGACTTCACGAAGGATGCCCAGATCGCGATGCTCCGCTCCGCGCGTTCCTACCGCGGCGACAGGCTCGTGCGCACGGCGGCGCCGCACCGGATCCTCGATCCCGCCGCGGGTCCGCTCATCGCCGTCAAGCTGCACGTGCTCACCCGGAAGTCGCTCGGCGGCATCGAGACGGACCTGTCCGCGCGCGCGCTCGGTGCCGACGGACAGCCGGTGCCGGGCCTCTACGCGGCGGGCGAGGCATCCGGCTTCGGCGGCGGAGGCGTGCACGGGTACCGCGCGCTCGAAGGCACCTTCGTCGGTGGATGCCTGTTCTCCGGGCGCATCGCGGGCCGCGCGGCGGCTGCTGCCGTCTGAGCGGTCGCTACAGCCAGTTGCGCGAACGGAAGACCGCGAACAGGGCGCCCGCGAACGCGAGCATCCCGACGAGCGCGAGCGGGTAGCCCCACGGCGATTCGAGTTCCGGCATGTGCGCGAAGTTCATGCCGTAGATGCCGGTGATGAGCGACGGGGCGAAGATGATTGCGGCCCAGCTGGAGATGCGCTTCGTCTGCTCGGACTGCGCGAGGCTCGTCTCGTTCTGCTGCTGGGCGACGAGGGTGGCATGCACCGTCAACGCGTTCTGCAGGGTCTGCCGGAACTCGTCCGCCAACTGCACGACGCCGATCACGTGGTCGAGGACGTCGCGGAAGGATCGCCGCAGCTCGAGGGCGCCGGGATCGTCGCCGTACTCGGTCTCGAGTTCGCCCCGCAGCGTCTCGATCATGCCGACGAGAGGACGCACCGCGCGCTGGATCTCCATGACCTCGCCGGACAGGTCGTAGATGCGCCTCGTGACCGCGCGGTCGCCGCTGAACAGCTGCGCCTCGATCTCATCGATGTCGTTCTGGAGGCCCGCGATCACCGGCACGTAATCGTCGACGACGCGGTCGAGGATCGCGTAGAGCACTCCGAGTGGTCCGCGTCCGAGAAGGTCCGGGGTGCCCTCCAGCCGCTCGCGCACGGCGGCGAGGTCAGGGGATTCGGCCTGCCGGATGGCGATCACGAAGTTCTTCCCGACGAAGAGCTCGACCTCGCCGAACTCGACGGTCTCGCTCTCATCGAGATAGCGGGCCGGCCGCAGCACGAGGAAGCGCGTGTCGCCGTACCGCTCGAGCTTGGCACGCTGATGACCGAGCAGGGCGTCCTCGACGGCCAGCGGGTGCAGGTCGAACTCGGCGGCGAGGATGTTCAGCTGCACGGCCTCGGGGCGGTAGAGACCGACCCAGGCGAAGCCCCCGTGCTCGGAGAGCGCGGCGGCGGTGCGGGCGAGGGTCGGCGGGGAGGCGGCGCGGCGCCCCGCGACGTACACGGCGTTGTCGATGACGGTCACCGACACAGTCTGCCAGCGCCGCTGCGGCTATGCTCGCCCGGTGCTGCGCACGCCGGTGAGCCCGGTCGTCACGCGGGAGCGGACGAGGACGTGCCCGCGGGAGAGGCTCACACGGGCCCACGGGCCGTTGCGACGCACCGCGGCGCGCTCCTCCCCGCCGATGAACCCGAGCGCGAAGGCGGCGAAGGCGACGCCGAGCGGGAGTCCGCCGAGGTCGTCGTCCGGCGCTCCCCACACCGCCGTGCGCACGGCGTGGACGGCGTCGTCGCCGGCATCCGTCGGCACGGCTTCGGCGACCGCCGCGATCCCCCATTGCGAGCGTGCCGCGAGAACCGCCGCGGAGATCTCCCCGTCTGCGATCCAACCCGACCGGGGCGCGGAGATCCCCGCCCACGCGGCGGTCACGGCGTGCTCGGGGAGATCCAGGGCGTGCGGGTCATCGGATGCCTGTACCGCGGTGGCGTCCACGACGAGGTCGCAGACGAGTTCTGCGTCCACCGCGACGGCACGTAGCCCCAGGATCGTCGGGGCCTGGTCGAGGAGGGTCCGCGGTGCGAGGGGCGCTGCGGTGAGCGCGAGGATGCCGTCTCGCGCGAGGAGTCGCACGGTGCCGTCTCCGAGTCGTACGGCGCGTTGCGCGAACACGAGCACGTCGGCTGCGGCACGGGGGTCGGGGAAGATCAGACGCTCTGGCATCCGCCCTAAACTACCAAGGGTGCGCAGGATGGGCGCGCGAGGACAGGAGAATCGTGAGTCACGTCGAGCCCACAGACCCCGTCGCCATGATGCTCGGCGTCCTGGATCTCGATTCCAGCGCGGCGCGCACGACCGAGGACATCTTCACGGGCCATTCGCACCCGATGCCGACCGGGCGGATCTTCGGCGGTCAGGTGCTCGCGCAGGCCATCATCGCCGCCGACCGCACGACAGACGACGATCGGGTCCCCCACTCGATGCACGGCTACTTCCTGCGTCCGGGCGATGCGAGCCAGGGGCTCACGCTGTCGGTCGATCGGATCCACGACGGGCGCTCCTTCTCGACGCGGCGGACCCAGGCGTACCAACAGGGCGTGCCGATCTTCTCGATGATCGCCTCGTTCGAGCGGGAGGACCCCGGTCTCGAACATGCCGTCGTTGCGCCCGAAGGTGTGATCGCGCCGGAAGTGGCACTCGCCGCGCGGGAACGTGTCGCGCACCACCCGCTCTCGCGACGGCTGATCGACGCCAACCCGATCGAAGTCGTGCATGCCGACGGTGGAATCTACGACCGGGTCGAGGGCGAGCAGGTCCCCCGACAGAACGTGTGGATGCGCACGCGGACTCGGATCGGCGATGACCCGGCGCTCCACCGCGCCGTCCTCGCCTACATGAGCGATCTCACGATCCAGGAGTCGGTGCTGCGCGCGCACGGAGTCGCGTGGTCGACGCCCGGGCTGAAAGTCGCGAGCCTCGACCACGCGATGTGGTGGCACCGCCCCGCGCGCGTCGACGAGTGGCTGCTCTACGCGCAGGAGTCGCCCAGCGCGCGCGGCGGGCGCGGCCTCGCGACAGGGCGGCTGTTCACCCGCGAGGGCGTGCTGGTGGCCACGGTGGCACAGGAGATCATGGTGCGCGTCCCCGACGCGGAGGCGGTCAGCGGCGGCTGAACACCACCGGGTCGCCGAGGTACGGTTCCCAGGCCTCCCGCATGCGCGCGCTGAGCCGCACCGGTCGGAAAGTAGCCGCGTCGACGAGCACCACCGCGGAGGATGCCCGGGCGTAGAGCGTCTGGTCCGCGTCGCTGAGCGGGCTGTACACCTCGTAGCAGACCTCGATGCTCGATCCGCCGAGCTTGCCGAACCACATCTGGATGTCGAGCGGTTCGCGACGGTAGGGCACCGGCGCGAGGTACTCGATCTCCTGACGCGCGATGAGGGTGAGTTCACCGGCATCCAGCCCCGCGTCGATGACGGCCGTGTGGGGCGCGTCCTCCCCCGCGATCGGCGACCAGAAGACGCGCACGCGCGCCTCTTCGAGGAGCTTCAGCATCGTCGCGTTGTTGACGTGGTTGAACGCGTCGAGATCGCCCCATCGGAGGTGGATGGGGACGTGGATGCGCGTCGCGTCAGTCACGGGTGAGCTTGCGGTGCGTCGAGCGGTGCGGGTTGGCCGCGTCCGGTCCGAGCCGCTCGATCTTGTTCGCCTCGTACGCCTCGAAGTTGCCCTCGAACCAGTACCACTGGTCGGGGTTCTCGTCGGTGCCCTCGTAGGCGAGGATGTGCGTCGCGATGCGGTCGAGGAACCACCGGTCGTGGGTGATCACGACGGCGCAGCCGGGGAACTCGAGCAGCGCGTTCTCGAGCGAGGACAGCGTCTCGACGTCGAGGTCGTTGGTGGGCTCGTCGAGGAGGAGCAGGTTGCCGCCCTCCTTGAGCGTGAGGGCGAGGTTCAGGCGGTTGCGCTCACCACCGGAGAGGACGCCCGCCTTCTTCTGCTGGTCCGGTCCCTTGAAACCGAACTTGGAGACGTACGCGCGCGACGGGATCTCGGTCTTGCCGACCGTGATGATGTCGAGACCGTCCGAGACGACCTCCCAGAGCGTCTTGTTCGGGTCGATGTTGGCACGGCTCTGGTCGACGTAGCTGATCTTGACGGTCTCGCCGATCTTCAAGTCTCCGCCGTCGAGGGGCTCGAGGCCGACGATCGTCTTGAAGAGCGTCGTCTTGCCGACACCGTTCGGGCCGATGACCCCCACGATGCCGTTCGGCGGCAGGCTGAAGCTGAGTCCGTCGATGAGCGACCGGTCCCCGAAGCCCTTCTGGAGCTTCTTCGCCTCGATCACGACGCTCCCCAGGCGCGGGCCCGCGGGGATCTGGATCTCCTCGAAGTCGAGCTTGCGGGTGCGCTCGGCTTCGGCCGCCATCTCCTCGTAACGCTGCAGACGGGCCTTCGACTTCGTCTGGCGGCCCTTCGCCGACGAACGCACCCATTCGAGTTCGTCCTTGAGGCGCTTGGCGAGCTTGGCATCCTTCTTGCCCTGGATGTCGAGCCGCTCGGCCTTCTTCTCGAGGTAGGTCGAGTAGTTGCCCTCGTAGCCGATGAGCCGGCCGCGGTCGACCTCGGCGATCCACTCCGCGACATTGTCGAGGAAGTACCGGTCGTGGGTGATCGCGATGACCGCGCCCTTGTAGGCCTGGAGGTGCTGTTCGAGCCAGAGCACGCTCTCGGCGTCGAGGTGGTTGGTGGGCTCGTCGAGGAGGAGCAGGTCGGGCTTCTGCAGGAGGAGCTTCGCGAGGGCGACCCGGCGACGCTCACCACCGGAGAGCTTCGTGACGGGCTCGTCGCCGGGCGGGGTGCGCAGGGCGTCCATCGCCTGCTCGAGCTGCGAGTCGAGGTCCCACCCGTCGGCCGCGTCGATCTCCTCCTGGAGCACGCCCATCTCCGCAAGGAGGGAATCGAAGTCCGCGTCGGGATCGGCCATGAGCGCCGAGATCTCGTTGAAACGGTCGAGCTTGCCCTTGATCGCGACGCCGTCCTGGATGTTCTCCAGCACGGTCTTCGTCTCGTCGAGCTCCGGCTCCTGCATGAGGATGCCGACGCTGAAGCCCGGAGTGAGCTTCGCCTCGCCGTTGGACGGCGCGTCGAGCCCCGCCATGATCTTGAGGATGGTGGACTTTCCGGCGCCGTTCGGACCGACCATGCCGATCTTCGCACCGGGCAGGAACGCCATCGTGACGTCGTCGAGGATCAGCTTCTCGCCCACCGCTTTGCGGGCACGGACCATGGAGTAGATGTATTCGGCCATAACGCGCCAAGTCTACGCGGGGCGACCAGCCCCGGTGCTCACCAGTCGATGGGTCGCGTCTGGCCGATGAGGCACGTGTCGCCCGGGACGAGGGGCAGAACAAGCGCCGTCGGGGCGGGCGTCGACGGCCCCACCTGACCGACGAGGCACTCTCCGCCCCAGCGCACCGAGAACTGGATCGAGTCGGCAGGGTTTCCGACCGTCGTGAGATCGTTCGTGACCTCCATGTCGGCCTTCGAGAACCCCGCCTGCACGAGGGCGTCGACGTACGCGCGGCCCTGCGCTCGGGCATCCGTCGCGGCGACCTGCTCCATCACGGCGGCGAACAGCGGCAGGTTGTCCTCCGCCGTCCCGTCGGGAACGAGGACGGGGCCTGTCACGCCGGGCGTCGGTGACTCGGTGGCCGAGGACGCCGAGGGGGTCGGGTCGGGGCCCGGCTGCGGCGTGCACCCGACGAGGGCGATCGCGAGCACCGCCCAGAGGATGCCGGCGCGTCTGCGGGTGAGAGTTGACTCGGCGCGATGCACGCCACGAGTCTACGGTGGCTCTGCCGGGCGCCCTGCCCGTGCCGCTCAGAAGGGTGTCTGCTCTTCGGCGCCGGGCGCTCCCCACGCTCCCGCGCCGACGAGGTCGGGGACGGGCGCGGCCTCGCGTTGATCGTCATCGAGGCCCCCGGCACCGGTCTGTGCCGCGCCCGGGATGTCGGCGCCGTCTGCGGCCCAGCCATCGGTGCCGTGCTGAGTCGCGCTCGTGGCGGACGCCGAAGACGCGAGGTCCTTCTCGAAAGTCGCGACGCCGAACATCAGATCGGGTCCGAGACTCGAGGCCTCGAGGTCGACGCTCACTCCGGTGCGCCCGTTCACCTCCCATCGGCGGACCCGCAGCTTGCCGACGACGATCACGCGCTGGCCCTTCTCGAGCGAGCGGAGCGTGTGTTCGGCGAGCCGGCGGAAGACGGACACGTTGTAGAAGTTCGTATGCCCATCGACCCAGGAACCGTTCTCCAGGCGACGCTCGGTGCTCGCGAGCCCGAAGGTGGCCATGACGGCGCCGCCGCCCACCTCGCGACGCTCCGGGGCGGAGGTGAGGTTCCCCGTGATGGTGATGAGATCAGACATGAACGCATGTCCTTTCGAGTGAGGGGCACGATGCTGAGCGTGGATCGCTCCGGCGTCCGTGTGCCCGGTCGGACGCCGGAGCACGCTCAGCATGACGCGCGCGAGCCGCCGAGTTCGGCCCATTCCGAGGATCTGTGGATGCATCCGCCGCGTTCGAGACCTGTGGAGGGCGCGATGACGCCAGGTCTCCCGAGTGTCGGAGGTCGTACATATCTTCGAAGTCGAGGAGGCATCATGACCATCATCGAAGATCTGGACCGCACGACCGTCCGAGGAACGCGACTCCATCGCGTGTCGCCCCGCCGCTGGCGCGTGCTCGATCGCGCCGGTCGCGTCATCGGTCACATCCGCGCATCCAGAGAGGCGGGCGCCACCCGGTACCACGCGGAGAAGTTCGATCTCGCGCGTGCCCGCATGCGAGAGCTCGGCTCGTTCTGGTCGGTGGACGACGCCGTCGATTGTGTGCGATATCTGCGCTGATCCGGAGTCAAACGAGGATGTCGCCGCGATCCAGCACCGCCGCTCGCGCGCCGGCCCGCACGTCGGGCCAGACAGCCGCCAACGTCGCCACGGCGCGTTCGAGATCGGTCGCCGGTGCCGTGAAGGGGATCCGCAGATGGCGGTCGTGAGTGCCGTCCACCGCGAAACGCGAGCCGGCGGAGAGGTAGACGCCGTGCTCGCGCGCGGCGAGCACGAGTCCGGTACTGAGCGGCGCATCGAGTTCCACCCACAGCGCAACACCTCCCCCGACGTGCGGAACGCGCCACTGCGGAAGAAGTGCACGAAGAGCGGATGCCACGGCATCGCGCCCTTCGCGGAGCAGCTGTGCACGCTGCGCGAGCACTTCGGGCATTCGGGCGAGGACGCCGGTCGCCACGACCTGCTCGAACTCGGGCGTCCCGAGATCGCGCGGCGGGCGAGCCGCAGCGACATCGGCAAGGAGCTCTTCGTCGCCACGGATCCAGCCGATGCGGAGCCCTCCCCACACCGTCTTGCCGAGAGAGCCGACTCGGACCACCGGATGCGACGCGAGGGCGGCTCCGCGGACCAATGCTTCGTCGATCGCCAGATCCGCGGTCGTGTCGTCGACGATGAGCGTCGTTCCCGCCTCGTCCGCGGTGCGTGCGATCTCCGCCTGTTCGATGTCGCTCATGGAACGACCGGTGGGATTCTGATACGTCGGCATCAGGTAGGCCAGGCGCGGGCGGGTCCGCGCGAAGCCCTGCGCCGCACGGTCGAGATCCCATCCCTCCGCAGTGCTCACCGGCACGCCCACGAGCCGCGCGCCGGCGCCGCGAAGCGCTTCCGCGGCGTGCGGGTAGGTGGGCGTCTCGATCAGCACCCGATCCCCCCGCCGGAGCAGCGTCTGAGCGAGGAGATGGATCGCCGACTGGGCGCCCGTCGTCACGAGCACCTCGTCAGGGCGTGTGGGCACTCCCCGCGCCCCGTAGTAGTCGGCGATCGCCGACCGCAGCGCGAGAGAGCCGCGCACGTCGTAGCCCGCGCGGGAGACGATCGTCGCCGCATCCTGCGCAACCTCGCTCATGACGGCCGCGAGGCCCGGCCACGCCGCGGGACTGGCCTGCTGCAGGTCGATCTCGTCGGCTCCCACCGCGACACGTCCGGGTTCGCGACCCGCCTGCGGCAGTGTGATGCTCCCCGATCCACGCACGCTCAGGATGTGCCCCGAGTCGCGGAGGCTCCGGTAGGCCGCCGCGACGGTCGCGCGACTGAGACCGAGCTCTGCGGCCAGCTCGCGCTCGGCAGGCAGCGCCGTGCGCGCGGCGATGCGGTTGTCCAGGCACAACAGGCGGATACCGTCGGCCAGCGCTTCATAGGCGGGTTCCCGCGCGCGCCACCCGCCGAGGGACGCCGCGAGCCGTCGCGCCGTGATCCGTGAATCCATGCGGCCACGATAGTGCAATTGGACTGGTGTTCACGGTCCAATCCTGCGATAACGTGCCCTCATGATCCTCCGCGTCGCGCAACTCCTCGTCGGCCTGGTGCTCTTCGGTGCCGGCTGCGGGATCATGGTGCGCGCCGGCATCGGGCTCGACCCCTGGACCGTGTTCGCGCAGGGCCTGTCGATCCAGACGGGCGTCGGGATCGGGTGGATCGCCAACATCGTCGGCTTCCTCGTGCTGCTGCTGTGGATTCCACTCCGTCAGCGTCCCGGCCCCGGCACGATCGCGAACATCCTCCTGGTCGGCACGAGCATGCAGGCGACGCTCGCGGTCATGCCCGACGTGCACGGCTTCGTGTGGCAGCTGCTCACGTTCGTCGGCGGCATGGTGCTCGTCGCTCTGGCATCCGGCCTCTACATCGGCTCACGGTTCGGAGCGGGGCCACGCGACGGGCTCATGACCGGGCTCAATTCCCGCTTCGGGTGGCCGATCTGGGCGGCGCGTCTCGGCGTCGAAGCCGCCGTGCTCCTGGCCGGGTGGCTGCTCGGGGGAACCGTCGGACTCGGCACCGTGCTCTTCGCCGCAGGAATCGGGCCGCTCGTGCACAGAACCCTGCCGTTGTTCGATTCCCGCCGTCGCGGCACGACGAACACCGCCCGTGCGGGCGAAGCGACCCCGGTGACGACCGGCGGCGAGGTCAGTGCTGCGTGAAGCGCGGCCAATCCGAGCCGGGCGGAAGGTGACCGTGGAGGGCGCTCTTGGCGACCTCCATCGTCGGATAGGTGCCGAGGCTGCTGTCGGCATCGGCGATCGTGGCGATGTATCCGTCATCGACGTGGCGGATCGTGCCGACGACTTTCCCCTCGGCGCCGTAGGCGACCCAGAGGGCGGACGAAGTGGTGCTCATGGTGACTCCTCTCGTCTGTGCCGACGCTACGCCTCCGAACCTCGAGACACCAGCCTTCGACGGGCTCAGGCGCGCAGACGGACCGTTTTCACCTCGAACGGGCGGAATGCGAGGTGGGTGAGATCGACGGGCGCTCCGCCCCGCTCGAGCATGTCGGTCTCGACCGCGAGCCGATGCGGGAGCGTCGTGACGAGCGCCGTCTCGCACACGACGCCGAGCGACTCGTAGAGGCGCAAGATGACGCCGTCGCCGTCCTCCGCAGGCTTGAGCGTCTCGATGACGACACCCGGCTCGCGGGAGCGCACGACGCTGTCGAACGGCGCGGCGGACACGATACGAAGCGGATTGTTGAGTCGATAGCCCTCCCGCACGGCCGCCGACACGTCTCCGGCGTCGAGCGGGAGGAACGCGTAGGTGAACTCGTGGGCTCCGCGGTCGACCGTCGGATCGGGGAAGGTGGGCGACCGGAGGAGGTTGAGGCTCAGCAGTCCGTTCTTCGCCCGGTGCCCGTACTTCGCGTCGTTGAGCAGTGCGAACCCGGCTCGGTCGTCGCCGACGGCGATCCACTTGTGCGCGCAGACCTCGAACTGCGCCCTCTCCGCGTCGGTCGATTCCGTCGTCGGGCGGTCGATGTGACCGAACTGGATCTCCGAACGCACGGTGTCACCGAAATGCGTCGGGCGGAACTCCGCGCGCAGCATGTGGTGCTGCTGACGCCATTCGACCTGTGTCCGCAGTCGCACGACGGCCGACCCGCTCTCGAGCGTCACCGTCTGCACGACCTCCACGCCCGGTGCACGGTAGCGGGTGCGACGCACGGCCATGGGGCCGTCGAGGGTGTGCTCGATCCGCACGGGCCGGAGGACCACGACGGGTCTGTCCACGTAGCCCGGGTCGATGTCCCACGCGTTGAAGGGGAACACGTACGGGTCTTCATGGAGCGTGAGGCGATTCAGTCCCCCGCCGGCGTGATCCACACCGGCGGCGTCGAGACACCGGATGATCGATCCGTCCTCGCCGAAATGGAGTGTGAGAATGCCGTTGCCGAGCATCGTCTCGCCTGCGACGAGTTCGGGGGCGATCACCGGATCGGAAAGGCGGCCCGCCGCGTACGGTCCGACCTCCGCCAACTGCCACCGACCATCGGCGCGGACATGTTCGCGCCGATCGAAGGAGGTCAGGTTCAACGCGGCGGAGTCACCGGCATCCATCGGCAGCAGCGCGATCCGCCGGGCGATGTCGGTCTCGAGCGCGGCCTCGACGCGCTCGTAGGTCTCGGCGGCCTCCCGATTCACGCGTTCGATGGACGAGCCGGGGATGATGTCGTGGAACTGGTTCAGCAGCACGTCGCGCCACAGCGGGTCGAGCACGTCGCGGGTCGCGGTGCCCGTGATCGCCCCCAGCGCCTCTGCGTCGTGCAGGAGTCGCTCACTCCGACGGTTGTGCATCTTCGTGGCGGCGGCCGTCGTGTAGGTGCCCTGATGTGCTTCGAGGTAGAGCTCACCGCGATGCGTGTGCGAGATGTCGCGCCCCTCGAGGGCACGGAAGAAGGCATCCGCCGTCCCCGGCACGACCTGCGGCAGCCCGCGCAGCGAGCGCTCCCGCCGCTGCAGTTCGAGATGGATCTCGCCGGGACCACCGCCACCATCTCCCGAGCCGAACACCAGCAGAGCGGTGCCGAGGTCGGCCTCCGGGTACTGCCGGACGCCTTTCAGGAGCCCGTCCGCCGCACCGCGACTGTTGTAGTCGCCCTCGGGTGGCATGTGGACGAGCACCTCGGATCCATCGATCCCCTGCCACCGGAACGTGCGGTGCGGGAACGTCGTGACCTTGTTCCAGGCGAGCTTGATGGTCTGGAAGAAGTCCATGCCGGTGCCGCGGAGGATCTGGGGCAGGTTGCCGGAGTAGCCGAACGTGTCGGGCAGCCAGCACACGCGCAGGTCGTCGGGGCTGACCCCGAACTCCTCCTCCCAGAACCGCCGCCCGAACAGCGCCTGGCGGATGAGCGACTCACCGCTCGGAAGGTTCGTGTCCGGCTCCACCCAGAAGGCCCCCTGCAGTTCGAGCCGCCCGTCGGCGTGTGCCTGCTGCAGCCGCGCGAACAGGTCCGGGTGCTCTGCCTTGATCCACTGGAGCTGCTGCGGCTGGCTCGTCCCGTAGAGGAACGCCGAGTCATCTTCGAGGTTCTGGAGTTGACGGATGTAGGTGCGTGCGGCCTTGCGGTGCGTCTCGCGCAGCGGCCACAACCAGGCCATGTCGAGGTGGCCGTGCCCGATCGCGGTGTAGGTGAAGTCGCTCTCTGCGGGAGCGGCCAGGTGCGGAGCAAGGACGCCTCGCGCGCCGGCGACATCGCCCGCACGGAAGCGTGAGTACGCCACGCCGAGATCATGCCGCAGGACCGACGAGAGCGACGCGTCATCCGTCGCATCCGCGAGCACCACGAGCGTCAGGTAGTCGTAGTAGAGCGCGAACGCGTCGTCATCACGGTCGGCGAGCCACGCCCCGTGGTACACGGCCTTGCCCACCTCGCACAGGAGCACGCCGTTGTGCGTGACATCGGCATAGAGCTGAATCCGCCCGGTCGACAGGTCGACTCCGCGCACGGGGCGGTACTTCCCGCCGGAGTGCGGCAGGTCGGCCTGCTGGAACACCGTGGTCACGGCGTCGAGCGGCGTGCCGTCCGTGTCGTGCACGAGTCCCTCCCCGCGGATGCCGAGGAGCACGACCGCGTTCTCGGCGCCCGCCGGGACCTCGCCCGTGATCTCGAGCCACGCGCAGTCGAAGACGCCGCCCCACGCCGTCCCCGGGCGCAGCGGGACGAACGCGGCGCGGTCGAGGTCGGCGAAGCGGACGGGCTCTGCGGAGCGCGCGATCCGCGCGTCGAGCGGCGCGAGGCGGCGGTAGATCCTCCGCCGGATGCCGAGCAGGCGGCGGTACTCGCGCGGATTCGTGACCGCGAGGCCGAAGAGAAACTCCGCGAAATCCTTCACTGGTCCTCCTCTGGTGCCCCCGGCAGGATTCGAACCTACGACCAACGGATTAGAAAGCCGATGCTCTTCCACTGAGCTACGGAGGCGTGGCATCCAGCGTACCGCCGCTCTTCGATGAGCGTCGGAGCCGATCGTTAGGATGAACACATGGTGAATGCCGCGGAGAACGACCGCCTCGTCTGGATCGACTGCGAGATGACGGGCCTCGATCTCGACGTCGACGAACTCGTCGAGATCGCGATCGTCGTCACGGACTTCGACCTCAACGTCCTCGATCCGGGCTTCCAGATCGTGATCAAGCCGGATGCCTCCGCGCTCGAGCACATGAACGATTTCGTCACCGCGATGCACGAGCGGTCGGGGCTCCTGGAGGAGATCCCCGGCGGTGTGAGCCTCGCCGAGGCCGAGTTCGAGGCCCTCGAGTACATCCAGCGCTTCGTCTCCGAGGGCAAGGCGCCCCTCGCCGGCAACACGATCGGCACCGATCGGATGTTCCTCGCGAAGTACATGCCGCGCATCGACCGTTGGCTGCACTACCGCAACGTCGATGTCTCGAGCATCAAGGAGCTCTCGCGTCGGTGGTATCCGCGGGCGTACTTCAACGCCCCGGCGAAGGACGGCGGACACCGCGCCCTCGCCGACATCCGCGAGTCGATCCGCGAGCTCGCCTACTACCGCCAGGCGGTGTTCGTGCCCGAGCCCGGCCCCACGAGCGACGAGGCGCGCGAAGCCGCGGCCTCCGCCGTGTCGTCATTCGCGCCGGGCGTGTAATAGAATCGTCTGGTTGCCCGGAAGCGGGCGGCATGGTGGCTATAGCTCAGTTGGTAGAGCACCGCGTTGTGGTCGCGGGGGTCGCGGGTTCAAGCCCCGTTAGCCACCCCAGCAGGGCCAGGTGTGAACGCTCGACGTTCACCCCTGGCCCTTTCTCGTCGCGGGATCCCCTCGCTTCCCGCCCGCATGTAAATAATTCTTGACACGCTGCTGCGCGGCGCATATCGTCCGATGTAAAGAATTCTTCACATCTGGAGGCATCGTGACTTTCACCGAGCGGTACACCTGGGCGGGCCTCGTCATCGCCGTCGTGACGTTCGTCACATACTGGGTGGTCATCCTCGTCCGAGCCGGCACCAGCGGGCGTCTCCTGGTCGACGTCGACTGGCAGGGACCCCTGCTGTGGGCGCTCATCGTCGGCGGCGGGCTGTACGCGCTGACCCTGCTGGTGCTGTGGCTCGGTGTCCGCGGGCACGCGCACACCGACGCCCGCGACCACGAGATCGAACGCTACGCGACGGCCTCGGGTGGAGGCATCACCGCGCTCGCCGTCCTCGCGACCCTCGTCATGCTGGCGCTCGGCGCCCCGACGTTCTGGACGGCGATGGTGCTGTTCACCGGCTCGTTCCTCGGCTCGCTCGCGAGCATCGGCGTCACGCTCGTCGCCTACCGCAGGGGCTTCTGATGGCCGGGCCGAAACCCACACGGGTGTCGAACCGCATCCGCGAACTGCGCGCCGAGCGCGGTGTCACGCAAGCAGACCTCGCAGAGACGCTCGGGGTCACGAGACAGACGGTCATCGCGATCGAACAGGGCCGGTACTCCCCCTCACGCGAACTGGCCTTCCAGACCGCACGAGCCCTCGGCGTGCGGCTCGATGAGGTCTTCACCTACCGGGCCGACGAGACGCCCTGACCTCTCCTGCAGAAACACATCTCAGATCGGAATCATCATGCGCGCACTTCTCCACTCCTCCTACGGCGAGGCGAACGCTCTGACGGTGGGCGACGCACCCCAGCCGTCGCCCGGTACACGACAGGTCGTGGTGCAGGTCGCAGCGGCATCCGTCAACGCGGCCGATGTGTTCCGGATGCGCGGCATCCCGCGGATGCTCCGCGTCGGCAACGGAATGCGGCGCCCGAAGCGACGCCTGCTCGGCATGGATCTCGCGGGTGTCGTCTCCGCCGTCGGATCCGGAGTGACCCGGTGGCGCGCCGGTGACGCCGTGTTCGGGGAGGGCATCGGCACGTTCGCCGAGTACGCGCTCGCCGACGAAGACCGGCTCGCCGCACTGCCGATGGGCGTCGATCCCATGGATGCCGCGACGCTCCCGATCGCGGGGACCACCGCACTCCGAGCCCTCGACGTGGCGGCGATCGGGCCCGGCACGCGTGTCGTCGTCACCGGCGCCGCGGGCGGCGTCGGGCAGTTCGCGGCACAACTCGCCGCGCTTCGCGGCGCGGAGGTCATCGCGGTCTGTTCCGGCCGCAACGTCGCGAGGGTACGCTCGCGCGGTATCGACACCGTGCTGGACTATGAGACCGAAGACGTGCTTCGGACGACGGCGCCCTATGACGCCGTGATCGACAACGCCGGTGGCATCCGCATCCGCGATTGGCGCCGAGTCGTCGTCCCGGGCGGGGCGATCCTGCCCAACAGCGGTGTGCGGGGTCCCGACGGCGGCGCGCTCATGCGCGTCGCCAAGGCGACGTGGCACGGCCTCGTCGCACCCCAGCGCGTGCGGGTCTTCTCCGGAACCGTCACGTCGGAAGCACTGACGGAACTCGTCGACCTGCTCGCGGCCGGACGTCTCCGCCCGCTCCTCGACGACGTTCACCCGCTGGACGAGGCGCCCCGGGCACTCGCGAAGCTCGCGACCCACCATGCGCGCGGCAAAGTCGTCGTCACCGTCTCCCCCGCGGCGTCGCGCGCGACATCGGGGGCGGCGTGAGGATCGCTGTCGCCGGCGGGAGCGGAACCGTCGGCGCCCAGTGCGTCGACACGCTCCGGGCACGCGGGCACGAGGTCTCGATCCTCAGCCGCAGAGCGGGCATCGACCTCCGCGACGGATCCGGGCTCGTGCAAGCGCTCGACGGCATGGACACGGTCCTCGACGTCACGAACGTCATGACGCTGTCCCGTCGGCGCGCGCGGACGTTCTTCCAGACGGTCACGACGAATCTCCTCCGCGCCGAGCGACGCGCCGGAGTGACCCACCACCTGATCCTCTCGATCGTCGGAATCGACGGCGTCGACGCCGCGTACTACGCAGGAAAGCTCGCGCAGGAGCAGCGCGTCCTGAACGGTGACACCCCCTTCACGATCGCGCGGGCCACACAGTTCCATGAGTTCGCCGGCCAGCTCCTTGACACCCAGCGCGGGCCGCTCGCGCTGCTGCCGCGCACCCTCGTCCGCCCCGTCGCGGTGCACGAGGTCGCGGAGCGCCTCGCGATGCTCGCAGACGCGGGACCGCAGGGTCGCGTTGCCGACCTCATCGGACCGCGGGACGAGGTGCTCGCCGACCTCGCCCGACGTCAGCTCCGCGCAGACGGCATCACCCGCGTGGTACGAGAAGTGCGCTTCCCCGGCGCCTACGGCCGGTGTCTGGCATCCGGCCGGCTCAGAGGCGACCCCACCGGCAACCCAGGCCCGGTCTACGGGCGAACGACCTTCGACGACTGGCTCCAGGCACGGCGCCGGGACAACGCGCCGCCCCGGTAAAATCGTCAGGGCGGGCGCGACGAATGTGCGGTGCTCGCCGCACGGGAAGGACCGCATGATCGAGCTGGATGCCGACGCCTTCGACGCTCTCGTCGCGGACGAGCTCGACGCCCTGCCCGAGGAGATGGTCGCGGGGCTCGACAACGTCGTCTTCGTCGTCGAGGACCGCGCCGACGACGGCACGCTCGACCTGCTCGGACTCTACGACGGCCTCGCCCTGACAGAACGCGACCGGTACGGCGTCGGTGAGCTCCCCGATCGCATCATCGTGTACCGCGACGCACACCTGGCGGCCTGCGACGACCTCGACGAACTGCGCGACGAGGTGCACACGACGCTGGTGCACGAGATCGCGCACTTCTACGGGATCGACGACGAGCGCCTGCACGAACTCGGATGGGCGTGATGAGCACCGTCCTCCCCCTCGAAGACGTCGATCTGGCATCCGAGACGCACACGTCGGGGCCGTGGCAGGCGGTGGTGTGGAACGACCCCGTCAATCTCATGAGCTACGTGACCTACGTCTTCCGCACGTACTTCGGCTACTCGCGCGAACGCGCGGAGAATCTCATGCTCGCCGTGCACCACGACGGTCACGCGATCGTCGCGGAGGGCGCGCGCGAGCAGATGGAGCTTCACGTGCAGGCGATGCACGACTACGGGCTCTGGGCGACCGTGCGGGAGGGCGCGGCGTGACCTCTCTCGTCCTCGACCTGTCGCTCATCGAGGCGGCGCACCTCACCGACCTCGTCCAGCAGTTCCTGAGCCTCCTCCAGGACACCGTCGACGAAGATGCAGCGGACGATCCCGCCGTCGCGCGCCTGGTTCCCGATGCCTATCGCGACGATGCCGACGCGGCGGACGAGTTCCGTCGCCTGACCCAGGCGGATCTGCTGGATCGTCGTCGCGACGATGCCGCACTCGTCGCGACGACTCTCCGCCGCGATGGTGAGGAGCTCACCCCCGAGAGCATCGACGCGCAGGACGCGGCCTCGACCTTCGAGATCCGGCTCGGCCCCGCCGAGGCGGCCGCGTGGCTGCGCACCCTCACGGCGATCCGCCTCGTCCTCGCGACGCGTCTGGGCATCACAGACGATGCCGATGACGTCGCACACCCGCGGTTCGGCGTCTACAACTGGCTTGGGTACCGATTGGACGGACTCGTCGAGGCGCTCGATTCCGCACCCTGATCAGGGAACGTCGACGACGATCGTCGCGTGCGCGATCGGGTCGTCGTCGGCGAGGTGGACGACCTCCTGTGCGGCCCACCGCTCCCAGTGCGGGCGGTACGCCTCACCGTCGCGCGCGAGCGCGCGTTCCCGCCGCGAGGACACGGGCGACTCCAGCCACACCCGGATCTGCGCGACGGCGGCGGATGCCGCGGTGAGAGCCCCGCACCCCTCGACGATCAACGGCCCGTCTGCCGGCGTGATCATCTGCTCACCCGGGGCATCGCGTGCCCAATCCCACCGGTGCCATCGAGCGTCGCACCCCGCGGCGACCGGTTCCATGATCGCCAGCCGGGCTACCTCGGCACCGGAGGCGAGCCCGTCCCACCCGGGGTAGAGGTCGTCGAGCGCGACCACGTGGACGTCGCTCCCGAGCATCGTCCGGAGGCGGCCGGCGAGGGTCGTCTTGCCGGAACCCGATCGTCCGTCGATCACGATGACCGGCGCGGAGCCGCCTGTCGGCAGCGCCTGCAGGGCATCCTGCACGCTCCGGGCGGCGTACTCGATCGCGGCGTCGAACCCGTCAGCGCTTGAGGGCACGGATCAGACGGCTGAGCACGCGCCCGGCGACCCACACGAACGGGATGCCGACCGTGAGGAGGGAGATGACGTTCGGCTCGAACCGCAGATCGTCGCCCTTGCGGATGTAGGCGCCGAGCGGGATCGCGACGCCGCCACCGCCACCCCCACTGCCGCCGCCCGTCTCCTCGCCGGCGCCGAAGCCCGACCACGACAGCGCGACGGGGATGAAGCGCACCCCGTCGACGTCCTGCTGTTCTCCGTAGGCGCTCGTGACGCCGAGAGAGGCGGTCTGCTTGCCGAGTTCGAGTGCGAGATTGGGCATGTCCCCACCGTAGCCGGTGCGCTCAGTCCCCGCGAGGGAGGCGAGGGTTCGTCGGAAGGGCATCGAGGTCGCGACGCGGCCCCAGGATGCTCGCGCGCGTGACCGCGCCCCCACCGAACCGGTCGCGGGCGTCGTCGAGCGCCGCGTCCACCCGGCGCCAATCCTCGTCGTCATCCCACAGGGCGAGCGCGGCGGCACCGCCCGGCCGCAGGCGCTCCGCGCGTACGCCGATGAGTCGGACAGGCTGCACCAGCGCGATGGCGTCGAACAGTCCGATCGCGACATCGCCGATGCGTTGGCCGACGTCGGTGGGCTCCGGTAGCGTGAGCGAACGCGACAGCGTCGTGAAGTCGGCGTACCGCAGCTTCAGCGCGATCCCGCCGGCCTCCCACCCGCTCGCGCGCAGGCGGGTCGCCACCCTGTCCGCCAAGCGCCGCAATTCGCTGCGGAGCACCGCGCGATCGCCGATGTCCTGCAGGAACGTCTCCTCGTGGCCGATGCTCTTCTCGGTGCGCTCCGTCTCGACCTCCCGCGCATCACGGCCCTGGGCGAGCTCCCAGATGCGCTCCCCGCCCGCACGCCCGAGCGCGCGCTCGATCACCGAGCGGGGTGCGGCGAGGATGTCGGCGACGAGCCGGATGCCGCGCGTCTCGAGGGACTCCGCGGCCTTCGGGCCGATCCCCCACAGCGCGCGCACGGGCAGCGCCGCGAGGAACGCACGCGTGTCGGCCTCGTTCACGATGAGGAGGCCATCGGGCTTCGAGAGCGTCGACGCGATCTTCGCGACGTGCTTCGTCGCGGCGACGCCGACGCTGCAGACGAGCCCCGTCTCTGCCTTCACACGCGCCCGCAGCCGGGTCGCGATCTCGCCCGGCGAGCCCCACAGGCGCCGCGCACCCGACACGTCGAGGAACGCCTCGTCGATCGACAGCGGCTCGACGAGGGGCGTCACGTCGTGGAAGATCCCCATCACCTGCTGCGACAGGGCCCGGTAGCGCTCGAAGTGATGGTCGACGACGATCGCGGTGGGGCACAGTCGCAACGCCTGCGACATGTTCATCGCCGACCGCACGCCGTAGCGGCGTGCCTCGTACGAGCAGCTGGAGACGACGCCGCGCCCCTCCATGCCTCCGACGATGACCGGCTTTCCCCCGAGCGACGGGTCGTCCAGGATCTCGACGGATGCATAGAAGGCATCCATGTCGACGTGCAGGATCCGGGTGCCGGTGTCATCGGCACCCGGAGGCGACGTGCGCCTGCCCGATCCGTCTCCGCGTCCCACGGTCCCATCCTCCCGCACACCACCGACACGGCTCGCCGAAACGGCCAGGCGGCGGGACGACAGGGGTCAGCCCGCGGCGCGCTCCAGCACCAGTTCGCGCACGCGTGCCGCGTCCGCCTGACCTTTCATCGCCTTCATGACCGCTCCGATGACGGCGCCGGCCGCCTGGACCTTGCCGTCGCGGATCTTCTCGAGCACGTCGGGCTGTGCGGCCAGCGCCTCGTCGATGGCGGCTATGAGCGCGCCGTCATCCGAGACGACCGCGAGGCCGCGGGCGTCCACGACCTCCTGCGGAGTGCCCTCGCCGGCGATGACGCCCTCGAGCACCTGACGTGCGAGCTTGTCCGTGAGGGTCCCGTTGTCGACGAGCTGCTGGAGGGCGGCGACGGATGCCGGCGAGACGAGCGACGACGGCTCGACGCCCTCCGCGTTCGCGATGCGGGAGATCTCCGACATCCACCACTTGCGCGCGGCGGCGGGCGCTGCGCCCGCGGCGACCGTGGCCTCGACCTCGTTCAGCAGCCCCGCGTTGACGACACCTTGGAAGTCGATGTCCGCGAAGCCCCACTCGGCATTGAGGCGACGCCGACGCACGGCAGGGGGCTCGGGGAGGGCCGCCCGGAGGCTCTCGATGAGCTCGACCGACGGCGCCACCGGCAGCAGGTCGGGCTCCGGGAAGTAGCGGTAGTCGTCGGCATCCGACTTGGGACGGCCGGGCGAGGTCGTCCCGGTGTCCTCGTGCCAGTGCCGCGTCTCCTGCGTGATCGTCCCACCGGCGGAGAGGATCGCGGCCTGACGCTGGATCTCGTAGCGGACGGCGCGCTCGACCGAGCGCATCGAGTTGACGTTCTTCGTCTCGGTGCGGGTGCCGAGCTTCTCCTGCCCGCGGGGGCGGATCGACACGTTCGCGTCGCACCGGAGGTTGCCGCGCTCCATGCGCGCCTCGGAGATGCCGAGACCGATGACGATGTCGCGGATCGCCCGCACATACGCCGCGGCGAGTTCGGGAGCGCGGTGCTCGGCGCCGAAGATCGGCTTCGTGACGATCTCGACGAGCGGGACGCCGGCCCGGTTGTAGTCGACGAGCGAGTACTCGGCGCCCTGGATGCGGCCGGTCGAACCGCCGACGTGGGTGAGCTTTCCGGCGTCCTCTTCCATATGCGCGCGCTCGATCGGCACGGTGACGATGTCGCCGCCCTCGAGCTCGACCTCGACCTGCCCCTCGAACGCGATCGGCTCGTCGTACTGCGAGATCTGGTAGTTCTTGCCGAGGTCGGGGTAGAAGTAGTTCTTCCGCGCGAACCGGCTCGACGGCGCGATCTGGCATCCGAGCGCGAGCCCGAGGCTGATCGAGTAGCGCACCGCCGTCTCGTTGACGACGGGGAGGGAGCCGGGAAGCCCCATGTCGACGGGGGCGACGAGGGTGTTGGGCGTCGCGCCGTGGTTCTTCTCGTTGGCGGGGTTCGCCGCCGCGGAGAACATCTTCGTCTCGGTGTTCAGTTCGACGTGCACCTCGAAGCCGAGCACCGGCTCGTAGAGTTCCAGCGCCTTGTCGAAGTCCATGAGAGCGGCCTTGGCCATCAGCGTGCGCCTCCGTTCGCGCCGAGCACCGGCGCACGATCGAGCAGGGGTCCGCCCCACGAGTCCACGAGGAGCGCCTCGAGCGCCGCGCCGACGCGGTAGAGGCGCGCGTCCTCGCGGGCGGGCGCGATGAACTGGATGCCGACGGGCAGCCCGTCCTCCGCCGCGAGGCCCGACGGGATCGAGATCCCGGGGACACCGGCGAGGTTGACGGGGATCGTCGTGACGTCGTTGAGGTACATCTGCAGCGGGTCGTCGAGCTGCTCGCCGAGCCGGAACGCGGTCGTCGGCGCGGACGGCGTCGCGATGACATCCACCTCCGCGAACGCATTGTCGAAGTCGCGCTGGATGAGCGTCCGCACCTTCTGCGCGCTGCCGTAGTAGGCGTCGTAGTACCCCGCCGACAGGGCGTAGGTGCCGAGGATGATGCGGCGCTTGACCTCGTCGCCGAAGCCGACGTCGCGCGAGCGAGCCATGACGTCCTCGACGGTCCCCCCGGGCACGTCGACGCGCAGGCCGAACCGCACCGAGTCGAACTTCGCGAGGTTGCTGGATGCCTCGGCCGGGAGGATCAGGTAGTACGCGGCCACGCCGTACTCGAAGTGCGGAGCGCTGATCTCGACGATCTCGGCACCCTGTGCCTCCAGGAGCGCGAGCGACGCGCGGAAGGACTCCGCGACGCCGGTCTGGAAACCGGTGTCGGGGAGCTCGCGGATGACGCCGACCCGCAGGCCCTTGAGCGCCTGCCCGTTCGCACCTTCACGCGCAGCGGCGGCGAAGGACGGCCAGTCCTGCTCGAGGGAGGTCGCATCGTGCGGGTCGTGACCGCCGATGACATCGTGCAGCAGCGCCGCGTCGAGCACCGTGCGGGCGACGGGCCCGACCTGATCGAGCGAGGATGCCAGGGCGATCGAGCCGTAGCGGCTCACTCCCCCGTAGGTGGGCTTGACGCCGACGGTGCCGGTGACGTGCGCGGGCTGACGGATAGACCCGCCGGTGTCGGAGCCGAGGGCGAGCGGCGCCTCGAATGCTGCGACGGCGGCAGCCGATCCGCCGCCCGAGCCACCCGGGATCCGGTCGAGGTCCCACGGGTTGTGCGTCGGGCCGTAGGCGGAGTGCTCGGTGGAGGAGCCCATCGCGAACTCGTCCATGTTGGTCTTGCCGAGGGGCACGAGGCCCGCGGCGCGCGAACGTGCGACGGGGGTCGCGTCGTACGGCGACAGGAACCCCTCGAGGATGCGCGACCCGCTCGTGGAGGGCATGTCGGTCGTGACGAGCACGTCCTTGACGGCGAGCGGCACACCGGCGAGTTCGCCGAGTCGCTCTCCGTCCGCGCGACGGCGGTCGATGTCGGCTGCGACGTCGAGGGCGTGGTCGCTCACGTGGAGGAACGCGTGCACGTCGCCGTCGACGGCGGCGATGCGGTCGAGGTGGGCGCGGGTGGCCTCGACGCTCGAGACCTCGCCGGAGGCGAGCTTCGCGGAGAGCTCTGCGGCGGTCAGCCGGATGATGTCGCTCACTGCTCCTCCCCCAGGATCGCGGTGACCTTGAAGCGGTCTTCGGTGGCATCCGGCGCATTCTGGAGCACCTGCGCGATCGTCAGCATCTCGCCGACGACGTCGGGGCGGAACACATTCTCCAGCGCAATCGGGTGGCTCGTCGCGGGAACGTCGGGCGTCGCGACTTCGGAGACCTTCGCGATGTTGTCGACGATCGCGGAGAGCTGGCCCGTCAGACGCTCGACCTCGCCGTCGTCGAGCTGGATCCGTGCGAGGACGCCGAGATGGCGCACGAGTTCAGGGGTGATTTCAGACACCGCCCCAGTCTACGGGCGGCTCAGCACTTGACCTGCGTATCAGATTTGATGCAACTATCACTCATGCTCATCCGGATGCGCCAATGGATCTGCGGGGCGGCGCCACTGCCCGAGGAGCTGTTCCGTGAGTTCCCGCGGCGCACGGGCGTGCGCGTACTCGAGGCATACGGTCTCACGGAGGGAACCTGCGCCTCGAGCGTCAACCCCGCCGATGCGGCCGTACGGGTCGGATCGATCGGCCTGCACGAGCATCCCGCCGTGGCACTCGCCGCCGCCGTGGGGCGGCCTGACGCCCACGCGGGCGAGGTGCCGGTCGTCTACGTGCAGCTCACCCCGGGCGCCGCGGCGACGGAGGAGGAACTGCTCGCGTACGCGACCGCCCACGTCGGCGAGCGGGCCGCCCGCCCGCGCGTCGTCCGCATCGTCGATCAGCTACCGACGACCGCTGTCGGCAAGATCTTCAAGCCGAGCCTCGTCCTGCGGGAGATCGAGGACGTCTGCATGGCGGTCGCCGAGGAGCTCCGGGTCCCCCTCGCCTCCGTCGAGGCCGCGCAGGATCCCGCCCGCGGGCACGTCGTGCGGGTGCGGGCCGCGGGCGAGCCCGATGCGCTGCGACGGGCGCTCGCTGCGTTCAGCTTCCACACCGAGTTCGTCGACTGAGTTCGCGCACCCCGCGAGCGGCGGACGACCACCCGTCGACACCCGCCGCTAGGCTGACGCCGTGACGAGCTACGACCCGCCCCGCCCCTGGATCCGCAGCTACGCGGACGGCGTTCCCGCTGATCTCGACCCCGTCAGCGGCAATCTCCTCGACATCGTCGACGCCTCGGCCCGCGACTACCCCGAGGCCCCGGCGCTCCAGTTCTTCGGGCGCACGACGTCCTATCGCGAGTTGGAGGATGCCATCGAGCGCGCCGCGGCGGGGCTGCGCGCACTCGGCGTCTCGCGGGGCGACACCGTCGCGATCGTCCTGCCGAACTGCCCGCAGCACATCATCGCGTTCTACGCGATCCTGCGTCTCGGTGCCGTCGCTGTCGAGCACAACCCGCTCTACACGCCGCGGGAGCTGCGCAAGCAGTTCGAGGATCACGGCGCCAAGACGGCGATCGTGTGGAGCAAGGTCGTCTCGACCGTCCAGCAGTTCCCTGCCGACGTGGCGGTCACGAACGTCGTCTCTGTCGACGTCACGCGCGCCATGCCGGCGACGCTCCGCTTCGCACTGCACCTTCCGCTCGCGAAGGCCCGCGAGTCACGTGCCGCGCTCACGGAGCGGACGTCGGGAGCGATCGCCTGGGAGAAGCTCCTGCAGGCGCCGCCCCTCCCGGCATCCTTCCCCGCGCCGGCGACGGATGACGTGGCGATCATCCAGTACACGAGCGGCACGACGGGCACCCCGAAGGGCGCTGTGCTCACGCACCGGAACCTCCTGTCGAATGCCCGTCAGGCGCAGGCGTGGGTGCCGCAGATCCAGCGCGGGAAGGGCTGCGTCGTCTACGCCGTCCTCCCGATGTTCCATGCGTACGGGCTCACCCTGTGCCTCACCTTCGCGATGTCGATGGGTGCTCGACTCGTGCTCTTCCCCCGGTTCGAGCCGGCGATGGTGCTGGAAGTGACGAAGAAGCACCCCGCGACGTTCCTCCCGCTCGTCCCGCCGATCGCCGACCGCCTGCTCGCCGCCGCGAAGGCGGAGGGCGTGTCGCTCGCGGGCACGGAGGTCGCGATCTCGGGCGCCATGGCACTGCCGCACGAACTCGTCGTGCCGTTCGAAGCCGCGACCGGCGGCTACCTCGTCGAGGGATACGGCCTGTCGGAGTGCTCGCCCGTGCTCATGGCGAATCCCGTAGCACACAACCGCAAACCCGGCACGGTCGGGCTGCCCCTCCCGGGCACCGAATGCCGCGTCGTCGACCCCGATCAGCCCTCGGTGGACGTTCCGGCGGGCGAGCGCGGCGAGCTCATCGTGCGCGGGCCGCAGGTGTTCCAGGGCTACTACGGCAAGCCGGAGGCGACGGAGGAGGTGTTCGTCGACGGGTGGTTCCGCACCGGCGACATCGTCCAGATCGACGAAGACGGCTTCGTCCGGATCGTCGACCGCATCAAGGAGCTCATCATCACGGGGGGCTTCAACGTCGCGCCCACCGAGGTGGAGAACGCGCTGCGCCAGCATCCGCACGTCGTGGATGCCGCCGTCGTGGGCCTGCCGAGCGAGCACTCCGGCGAAGAGGTCGTCGCGGCGGTCGTCCTCGATGGCTCCGGAGACGTCGACGTGGATTCGATCCGCGAGTTCGCCCGCGGCATCCTCACGCCGTACAAGGTGCCGCGCCGCATCTACGTCGTGGACGAGCTCCCCCGATCCCTCATCGGCAAGGTGCTGCGCCGTCAGGTGCGCGAGTCGCTCGTGACGCTCACACACCCCGAAGGCTGACCTGCGTCAGCCGGCGTCGGGGTCGAGCGCCGCAAGTGCCCCCGGCCCCTGCTCGACGAGAAGCCGGAACTGCGCCGCGTCGATGATCCGGATGCCGAGACTCTCCGCCTTCGTGAGCTTGGAGCCCGCTCCCGGCCCCGCCGCGACGAAGTCGGTCTTCTTCGAGACGCTCGAGGCCGCCTTGCCGCCCGCAGCGAGGATGGCCTCTTCGGCGCCCTCCCGCGTGTAGCCGTCGAGCGATCCGGTCGCGACGACCGTGATGCCCTCGAGGACGCCCCCTGCCGCCACCGCGGCGCCGGGGCCGGGGTGACCGGGGATGGCGAGGCGGGCCCCCGCCGCCTCCCACCGCTCGACGATGTCGCGATGCCAGTCGACCTCGAACCACTCGAGGAGGGAGTCGGCGATGATCCCGCCGACGCCCTCGACGGCGGCGAGTTCTTCGCGCGTCGCCCCCCGGATCGCCGCGACCGAGCCGAACCACTGCGCCAACGCACGCGCCGCGACGGGTCCGACGTGCCGGATGTTGAGCGCGACGAGGAACCGCCAGAGATCCTTCGTCTTCGCCTTCTCGAGCTCGTCGAGGAGGGTCAGCGCCTGCGCGGACGGCTGGGGCCCCGTGAGTCCGTCCTTCTTCTCCGCCGCCGTCGGGTTGCGTCGGAACGGGGCGCGGCGGATGGGCAACCCCGTGCTCTCATCGATGCGCTCCTCCCCCGTCTCCGCGTCGCGCACGACAACTTCGATCGGGACGAGCTCGTCGAGGGTCAGGTCGAACAGGCCCGCCTCGGTGTCGAGCGGCGCCACCGCCGGGTGGGAGGGCTGCGTGAGCGCGGCGGCCGTGACTTCTCCGAGCGCCTCGATGTCGAGGGCGCCGCGCGAGCCGATGTGCTCCACCCGGCCGCGCACCTGGGCGGGGCAGGAGCGCGTGTTGGGGCAGCGGAGGTCGATGTCGCCTTCCTTGGAGGGGGCGAGGACGGCGCCGCACGACGGGCAGTGCACGGGCATCACGAACGCCCGCTCGGTGCCGTCGCGAAGCTCCACCACCGGTCCGAGGACCTCGGGGATGACGTCACCTGCCTTGCGCAGCACGACGGTGTCGCCGATGAGCACGCCCTTCGCCTTCACGACATCCTGATTGTGCAGCGTCGCCTGGCGCACGACGGACCCCGCGACGAGGGCTGGTGCCATGACCGCGAACGGTGTCGCACGGCCTGTGCGCCCCACGGAGACCACGATGTCGAGCAGCTTCGTGTTGACCTGCTCGGGCGGGTACTTGTACGCGATCGCCCACCGCGGTGCACGGCTCGTGGCACCCAGTTCACCGTGCAGCGCGAGTTCGTCGACCTTCACGACGATGCCGTCGATCTCGTGCTCGACGTCGTGCCGGTGCTCGCCGTAATGCGCGACGAACGCCAACACACCGTCGACGTCGTCGGCCGTCCGGAAGTAGGGGCTCGTCGGCAGCCCCCACGCCGCGAGGAGGCCGTACACCTCGCTCTGGGAGGAGACGGGTGGCGCCGGCCAGGCACCGATGCCGTGCACCAGCAGACGCAGCGACTTCAGCCGCGCCTCGCCCGCCTCGAGTTCGAGGCCGCTCTTCTTGTCGAGCTGCTGGCGAAGGCCGCCGCTGGCCGCATTGCGGGGGTTCGCGAAAGCGGGGAAGCGTCGTGCCGCACTTCGTTCGGCGCGCTCCTCGTCGGCGCCACGCGAACGCATCTCGTCGACGACCTTCATGCGCATCGCGTTCTGCAGGTCGTTGAGCGTATCGAATGCCGCCACAGGAATATAGACCTCGCCGCGCACCTCGACGATCTCCGGATGCCCCGTGCCCGCGAGCCGTGCGGGGATGCCCGCGACGCGCAGCGCGTTGACCGTGACGTCCTCGCCGACGCGTCCGTCGCCACGGGTCGCCGCAGAAACGAGGACACCGTGCTCGTAGCGGAGGTTGATCGCGAGCCCGTCGATCTTGAGTTCGAGGAGCCACCGCACGTCGCGGCCGGCGGCGCCGCGCGTCTTCGCGCACCACTCGGCGAGTTCCTCGGCGCTGAAGACGTTGTCGAGGCTCAGCATGCGCTCCGCATGCTCGACCGGTGCGAACATCGACGACTCCGCGGCGCCGACGCTGAGGGTCGGCGAATCCTGACCCTGCAGCGCGGGGAACCGGGCCTCGAGGGCTTCGAGTGCGCGCATCCAGCCGTCGTACGTCGCGTCGTCCACGATCTCCGCGTCGCGCCCGTAGTAGGCGTCGCGGGCGTTCACGATGAGCTCCGTCAGCCGGACGGACTCGTCTCGCGCCGCGGCGAACTCGTCGGCGTCGTCAGGTGTCTCTGCCACCGGTTCAGTCTAGGGAGCGGGACCGACACACGCGGGTGGGTCGCTGCCGCGGCCGCCGTCGAGCGCGTCACTACGCGAGAGCCGGCACGGCCGAGACCGTCCGGTCGATCGTGAACTGCCCGATCACGCGCGTGCCGTCGTAGAGAACGGCCGTCTGCCCCGGTGCGACGCCGTCGAACGGCGTCTCCGGGGTGACGGTGAGCCCGGCATCCGACCACTGCGCGTATGCGGGCACGGGATCGGCGTGCGCCCGGATCTGCACGTGGCACGCGAACGAGCGCTCCCGGGGCGCGCGCCCCGCCCAGCTCAGCCGGACGCCCCCGATCTCCGCCGTCGCGAGAGCCTCCTTCGGGCCGACCACGACGGTGTTCGAGACGGGACGGACCTCCAGCACGAACCGCGGCCTGCCGTCGGGCGCGGGAACGCCGAGAGACAACCCGCGGCGCTGACCCACCGTGTACGCGTGCGCCCCCTCGTGCCGGCCCACGACGGCGCCCGACTGATCGAGGATCTCGCCGCGCTCCGCGCCGACCTTCTCCGCGAGCCAGCCGCGCGTGTCACCGTCGGGGATGAAGCAGATGTCGTGGCTGTCGGGCTTCTGCGCGACCGTGAGCCCGCGCTTCGCGGCCTCGGCGCGCACGAGCGCCTTCGACGGCGTGTCGCCGAGCGGGAACATCGTGTGCGCCAACTGCTCGGCGGTGAGGACCCCGAGGACGTAGGACTGGTCCTTGGCCTCGTCGCTCGCGCGGTGTAGCTCGCGCCCCTCGGGCCCGTCGACGAGCGTCGCGTAGTGTCCCGTGCACACGGCATCGAAGCCGAGCTCGACGGCGCGCTCCAGGAGCGCCGCGAACTTGATCTTCTCGTTGCAGCGCATGCACGGATTCGGGGTGCGTCCCGCCTGGTACTCGCTGACGAAGTCGTCGATGACGTCGGCACGGAATCGCTCGGAGAAATCCCACACGTAGAACGGGATGCCGAGGAGGTCGGCCGCGCGCCGGGCATCCATCGCGTCCTCGATCGTGCAGCACCCGCGGCTGCCGGTGCGCAGCGCCCCGCCCGCGCGCGAGAGCGCGAGGTGCACACCGACGACGTCATGACCCGCGTCGACGGCCCGGGCGGCCGCGACGGCGGAATCGACGCCGCCGCTCATCGCCGCAAGGATCCTCATCGTTCCAGTCTACGAGCGTCGTGCTGAGCGGGCCCCGGATGCCCGCGCGTACGCCTCGGGGAGGACGGCGAGGACGGCCTCCACGTCGGCGTCGGTCGAGCCGCGTCCGAGCGTCATGCGCAGGACCGAGCGCGCGTCCCGCTCATCCCGGCCGAGCGCGAGAACGACGTGCGAGGGTTCGGCGACGCCCGCCTGGCACGCCGACCCGGTCGAGACGGCGATCCCCGCCTGGTCCAGGAGGAACAGCAGCGACTCCCCCGCCGCCCCCGGGAAGAGCGCATGCACGTTGCCCGGAACGCGCCGGACGGGATCGCCGAGAATCGACGCCTCCGGCACCGTCTCGAGGATGCCCGTCGCGAGCCGCTCCTGCAGAGTGCGCAGGCGCGTGGTCTCCGCGTCGAGCTCGCCGAGGGCCTCATCGAGTGCGGCCGCGAGCGCCGCCGCACCCGCGACATCGGGTGTTCCGGACCGGAGACCCCGCTGCTGTCCGCCCCCGTGCAGCACGGGGGTCGGCGTCGCATGGCGCGAGACGACGAGAGCGCCCGTGCCGACGGGAGCCCCGAACTTGTGCCCCGACAGGCTCAGCGCGACGAGCCCCGTCGCCCCGGCGGCACTACCCCGCCATGCCGCGAACGACACGGGAATGTGCCCCACCGCGCCGACGGCGTCGAGGTGCAGCGGCACCCCCGCTGCGGCCGAAGCCTCGGCCAGCACCGCGGCATCCTGGATCGTCCCGATCTCGTTGTTCACGACGAGGGCCGTCGCCAGCGCGGCATCCGGGAGGGCCGCGGCGAACCGTTCGGGAGCGATCCGCCCGACCTCATCGAGGCCGACGGCCCGGACGGTCGCGCCCTGCGTCTGGAGCCAGGCGACCGAGTCGAGCGTCGCATGATGCTCGCCGTCCGGCATCACGACCGCGTCGGAGGCCGTCCGGCGCGCCCACCACAGCCCCTTCAGCGCGAGGTTCACCGATTCGGTGCCGCCGCCGGTGAAGACCACCTCGATCGGCTCGCAGTCGAGGAGCGCCGCGACACGCTCCCGCGATTCCTCGAGCGAGCGCCGGGCATACTGGCCCGCGCCGTGCACCGACGAGGCGTTGCCGACCTCGGCGGACGCCCGGATCCAGGCCGCCTGCGCCGCGGGGCGAAGCGGGGTGGACGCCGCATGATCGAGATAGATCATGGCGTCCTCCTTCCGCGTCGCGTGAGCCGACCGCCGCGCGGCATTACTACTGTAGAGCGCATGGCCAGCCCCACGCCGACCGCTCCCCCCTCCTTCCTCGACCCCGCGTACGACGCGCTCGGCGTGACCCTCGGGGCAGGCGGCGGCACTCTCCGCGTCTGGTCGGAGCACGCCTCGAGCGTCGAACTCGTGATCGTCGATCCCACCGACCTCGACTGGATCACCGCCGCGATCCCGCTCACCCCGGCAGGGAACGGCGTCTGGCAGGTGACGACGCCGAAGCTCGCCCTCGGCACCCACTACGCCCTGCGCGTGGACGGTCCGAGCGCGCCGCGCAACACGTTCAACAAGGAGACCCTCCTGCTCGACCCGTACGCGCGAGGGCTCGCGCCGGTGCGCCTCGGCGAGTGGCGCTGCGTCGTCGTCGACGGCGCCTACGACTGGCAGGGTGTCGAGCGGCCGCGGACGCCGATGCATCGCACCGTCATCTACGAGGCGCACACGAAGGGCCTCACCAAGCGGCATCCGGACATCCCGCCGGCCCTCCACGGCACGTATGCGGGCCTCGCACACCCCGCGATGATCTCGCATCTGACCTCGCTCGGCGTGACGGCGGTCGAACTGCTCCCGATCCACGCCTTCGAGACCGAGCCGCGCCTGCTCACCCACGGGCTGACGAACTACTGGGGCTACAACACCCTGAACTTCTTCACCCCGCACGGCGCCTACGCCACCGCCGAGGCGATCGCCGCGGGGCCGGAGGCCGTGCTGCGCGAAGTGAAGGACACGGTACGGACGCTGCATGCGGCGGGAATCGAAGTCATCCTCGACGTCGTCTACAACCACACGTCGGAACTCGACATCGGCGGCCCGCGGTCGAGCTTCCGCGGCATCGACAACGCGGCCTACTACCGGCAGCAGCCGGACGGCGCGTACATCGACGTCACCGGCTGCGGCAACGCGGTCAATACGTCGACGGATGCCGCGGCGCGCCTCGTCCTCGATTCGCTCCACTACTGGGCGCGCGAGGTGCAGGTCGACGGCTTCCGATTCGACCTGGCACCGACGCTCGGCCGCGGCGCGGACCACGCCTTCTCCGCCGAGCATCCGCTCCTGCGCGCGATCGCGACGGACCCGGAGCTTCGCGAGCTGAAACTGATCGCGGAGCCCTGGGACGTCGGCATGGACGGGTGGCAGACCGGCAACTTCGGGCCCGGCTGGAGCGAGTGGAACGACCGGTACCGCGACCGGGTGCGGAACTTCTGGCTGAGCGACATCGACTATGCCCGCCGGGCCTCCACGTCGCCGGCGGGCATCGGCGGGTTCGCGACACGCCTCGCGGGCTCGTCGAACACGTTCAGCCGCGAGCGGGGACCCCTCGCGAGCATCAACTTCGTCACCGCGCACGACGGCTTCACGCTCCGCGACCTCGTGTCGTACGACGTCAAGCACAACATGGGCAACGGCGAGCAGAACCGCGACGGTGCCGACACGAACCGCTCGTTCAACCACGGGGCGGAAGGCGCCACGACCGACGAGCGGATCCTCGCGAGCCGCCGCAAGGCGGCGCGGAACCTCCTCGGCACGCTCCTGTTGTCCGCGGGTGTTCCGATGGTCACTGCGGGCGACGAGTTCGGCCGTACGCAGCGCGGCAACAACAACCCGTATTGCCACGACTCCGCGCTGACGTGGGTCGACTGGGAGCATGCGCCGTGGCAGGAGGATCTTCAGGCGCACGCGCGTCGGCTGCTCGAACTCCGACGCGACAACCCGGCGCTGCGCCCGCAGCACTTCGCGGACGCCGCGCATCCCGTTCCCGGCTCGTCCGTCATCGACTGGTACGACGAGAACGGGCAGACGATGTCGCTCGAGCGCTGGAACGATCCCGCGCACCGCACCCTCCAGTACGACGCCCTGTCCCTGCCCGAGCACGAGGACCCCAACCGGGTGCTGCTGATCGTGCACGGCATCGAGAAGCCGATCCAGGTGACGCTCCCACGCGTCGACGGCATCACGCGGTACACGTCGCTGTGGTCGAGCGTCCCCGAGCGTCCCGACGACGAGCGACCGGTGTACGGCCCGGGCGAGGCGATCGCACTCCCGGGCACGGCGCTTCACCTGTTCCGGATGGAGTGACCCGGGGGGTAGGTTCGAAACGTGGCCACCAAGACCCGCGCGCCGAAGCCCGAGACCCCGCCCGCACTGCGCAGCACGTCGCAGATCCCGCTCCGCTCGGGGAAGCCCTGGCAGACCGATGCCGACACGCGGACCGGTCGCATCCCGATGGCGTTGCCGCACCCGACGGCACCGGATGCCTCGTTCCGCCCGTCGGCGTTCTCCGGCGAGGCCGTGCCCTTCGGTGTCACGGCCTTCCGCGAGGGGCACGACATCATCGGCGTGCACGTCCGGCTCACGTCGCCGAGCGGCGCCGAATCCCTCCACCGGCTGAGCCCTCTCGGCGACGGCTTCGACCGGTGGCGCACCCTGATCGCCCCGCTCGAAGAGGGCGTGTGGCAGTTCCGCTTCGAGGCGTTCGCCGACGAGTTCCTCACGTGGGAGCATGCCGCCGACCTGAAGATCGCGGCGGGCGTGGATGCCGCGCTCATGCGCGAGATGGGCGCGCGCCTGTTCGAGCGCGCCGCCAGCGAAAAGGGCCGCGGCGCAGCGGACGTCCGGGCACTCACGGTCGCAGCCGCGGCGCTCCGCGACGAGACACAGACCGACGAATCCGCGCTCATCGTGGTGCGCGACCCCTCGCTCGCTGCCCTGTTCCGCGACCGTCCGCTGCAGTCCCTGCTGACGGTCGGCGAGACGCGCGAGCTGCTCGTCGAGCGCGAGCGCGCGGGCGTCGGCGCCTGGTACGAGTTCTTCCCGCGCTCGGAGGGCGCGAAGCGGCTGAAGGACGGCACGATCAAAAGCGGAACCTTCCGCACCGCGACCAAGCGCCTTCCGGCCGTCGCCGCGATGGGCTTCGACGTCCTGTACCTGCCGCCCATCCACCCGATCGGCGAAGTCAACCGCAAGGGACCGAACAACACCCTGACCGCGGGGCCCGGAGACCCCGGCTCACCGTGGGCGATCGGGTCGTCGGCGGGCGGCCACGACGCCGTGCATCCCGATCTCGGCACGCTCGCCGACTTCCGTGCCTTCGTCCGTGCGGCCCGCGCCGAGGGGCTCGAGGTCGCCCTCGATCTCGCGCTGCAGGCCGCGCCCGATCACCCCTGGGTGAGCGCACACCCGGAGTGGTTCACGACGCTCCCCGACGGGTCGATCGCGTACGCCGAGAACCCGCCGAAGAAGTACCAGGACATCTACCCGATCAACTTCGACAACGACCCGGCGGGCATCCGCGCGGAAGTGCTGCGGATCGTCCGGCACTGGATCGCGCAGGGCGTGAAGATCTTCCGCGTCGACAATCCGCACACGAAGCCCCTGCAGTTCTGGGAGTGGCTGATCGGAACCGTCAAGGACGAGCACCCCGACGTCGTCTTCCTCGCCGAGGCGTTCACACGCCCCGCTCCGCTCCTGGGTCTCGCGCAGGCCGGCTTCCAGCAGAGCTACTCGTACTTCACGTGGCGCAACACGAAGGCCGAGCTCGAGGAGTTCCTCACATGGATCTCCGGCGACACCGCCGACATCATGCGCCCGAACCTGTTCGTCAACACTCCCGACATCCTCACCGAGTACCTCCAGTACGGCGGCCGGCCCGCGTACAAGATCCGCGCGGCCCTCGCGGCGACCGGCGGTGCGTCCTACGGGGTGTACGCGGGGTACGAGCTCTACGAGAACGTGGCAAGACCCGGCTCCGAAGAGAACATCGACAACGAGAAGTACGAGTACAAGCTGCGAGACTGGGCCGCGGCCGACGCGGCGGATGCCACGCTCGCGCCCTACCTCACGCGTCTCAACGAGATCCGCCGCGCGCACCCGGCCCTCCGCCAGCTGCGCGGCCTCAGCCTGCACTGGAGCGACGACGACGCGATCCTCGTCTACAGCAAGCATCTCGACGGGGCGCTGACCGAGACCGGGCAGTCCGACACGATCCTCGTCGTCGCCAACGTCGACCCGCACTCGACGCGACAGACGATGATCCACCTCGACTCCACCGTCTGGGGCATCCCGCGCGGCGCCGACTACGTCGTCGAAGACCTCATCACCGGGGCCGAGTGGACGTGGAATCAGGATGCCTTCGTCCGCCTCGACGCGTTCCACGAGCCTGTCCACATCCTGCACGTCAAGGAGTCCCGATGAGCACCGTGCCCGACAACATCCTCGACGCCGTCGCCGCCGGCGCGTATCACGCGCCGCACGACGTCCTCGGGGTTCACGAGCAGGGCGAGGGCTGGGTGATTCGGGCACGACGCCCGATGGCCGCGACGGTCACGGCGATCGCCGCCGACGGCGCCGAGATCCCGCTGCATCACGTCCGCGGCGGCATCTGGGAGGGTGCGGCGGCCTCGCGCCCCGATGCCTATGAGCTCGTCGCCACGTACACCGACGGACCCGACTACCGCGCCGACGATCCGTACCGGCATCTGCCGAGCCTCGGAGAGATGGATCAGCATCTCATCCGAGAAGGCCGCCATGAGGAGCTCTGGCGCGTGCTCGGCTCGCACGTCCGGCACTACGCAGGCGTGGAGGGCGTCTCCTTCGCGGTGTGGGCCCCCGATGCGCGCGCCGTGCGCGTCGCCGGCGACCTCAACGGCTGGGACGGCAGTGCGCACGCCATGCGGAGCCTCGGATCGTCGGGCGTCTGGGAGCTGTTCGTCCCGGGCCTTGGCGCCGGCACGTCCTACAAGTACGAGATCCTGACGCCGTACGACGGCTGGATCATGAAGGCCGATCCGATGGCGCAGTGGGCGGAGGTGCCGCCTGCCACGGCATCCGTCGTCACCGAATCGCACTACACGTGGGAAGACGACGAGTGGATGACGGCGCGGGCGCGCCGCTCCCCCGCCGACCAGCCGATGTCGACGTACGAGCTGCACCTCGGATCGTGGCGCCCCGGGCTCGGCTACCGCGACGCCGCCGATCCGCTCATCGACTACCTCACCGAGACGGGCTACACCCACGTCGAGTTCCTCCCGCTCGCAGAGCACCCTTTCGGCGGTTCGTGGGGCTATCAGGTGTCGGGGTACTACGCCCCGACGAGCCGCTTCGGCACGCCCGACGACCTCCGTTATCTCATCGACCGGCTCCACCGCGCCGGCTTCGGCGTCATCATGGACTGGGTCCCCGGACACTTCCCGAAGGACTCGTTCGCGCTCGCCCGCTTCGACGGCGTGCCGCTCTACGAGCACCCCGACCCGCGCCGCGGCGAGCACAAGGACTGGGGCACCCTCATCTTCGACTACGGCCGCAACGAAGTGCGCAACTTCCTCGTCGCGAACGCGCTGTACTGGTTCGAGGAATTCCACGTCGACGGACTGCGGGTGGATGCCGTGGCATCCATGCTCTACCTCGACTACTCGCGCGAGGCCGGCGAGTGGGAGCCCAACATCTACGGCGGGCGCGAGAATCTCGAGGCGATCCGCTTCCTCCAGGAGGTCAACGCCACGGCGTACAAGCGCTACCCCGGCATCGCGATGATCGCGGAGGAGTCGACGAGCTTCCCGGGGGTGACGGCCCCCACGAGCGCCGGCGGACTCGGATTCGGACTCAAGTGGAACATGGGCTGGATGAACGACACGCTCGTGTACTTCCAGCGCGACCCGATGTACCGCTCCCACCACGAGGGCGAGCTGTCGTTCTCGTTCGTCTACGCGTTCAGCGAGCACTTCGTCCTGCCGATCAGCCACGACGAGGTCGTGCACGGCAAGGGGACGCTCTTCACCCGCATGCCGGGAGATCACTGGCAGAAGCTCGCGAACGTCCGCGCCTTCCTCGCGTACATGTGGGGCCACCCGGGCAAGCAGCTCCTGTTCATGGGGCAGGACTTCGGACAGCTCTCGGAGTGGTCGGAGAGCCGCGGCCTGGACTGGTGGATGCTCGACCAGCCCCCGCACCGGCAGCTGCTCGACTTCGTCGGCGCGCTCAACCGCGTCTACAAGGAGCATTCGCCGCTGTGGTCGCGCGACTCCGACGGGAGTGCCTTCCGGCGCCTCGGCGACCCGTCGTGGAACCCGAACGTCATTGCCTTCTCCCGCGTCGACCACCACGGCAACACGGTCGCGGTCGTGTGCAACTTCTCCGGCGAGCCGCTGCGCGACTACGTGCTCGACCTTCCGGCCGGCGGGACATGGCGCGAGCTGCTGAACTCCGACGCCGAGGCGTACGGCGGGTCGGGGGTCGGCAACTACGGGGCTGTCGAAGCCGACGACCACGGCCGGGCGACGCTCACCCTCCCCCCGCTCGGCGTGCTGTGGCTCGGCCACAGCTCCTGAGCGAGCCGGGTATCAGAACAGCAGGCTCGACAGTCGCCCGCGTGCACGGATGACCCGCGCGTCGGCGTCCCCGACGAGCCCGAACAGCTCCAGCAGCCGCTCGCGCACGGGCCCGCGCTCGTCGGCGGGGAGGGCGGCGAACAGGTCCAGCAGGCGCGCGAAGGCGTCGTCCACGTGCCCGCCCGCGAGGTCGAGGTCGGCCACATCGAACTGCGCGCGGAGGTCGAGGGGCTCTGCGGCGGCGGCAGCCCGCGCTTCCTGCAGATCGAGGTGCTGCACACGTTCCAGGAGCCGAACCTGGCCGAGACCTGCGCGAGCCTCCTCATCACGCGGGTTCTCCGCAAGCGCCGCTTCGTACGCCGTGACGGCGCGCGCGTAGTCGCCCGCCTCGACGGCGTCGAAGGCCTCCTGGTGGTGCGGCGGGAGCGGCGCTTCGCCCTCGTCATCGGATGCCTCGGGCTCGCCGTCGGTCGTCGGGATCACCCCGGTGACCCCCTGCTGGGCCGCCAGCTGGAGCAGCTGGTCGAAGACCGCGCGCACCTGCTCCTCCGGAACGGCACCCGTGAACAGCGGAACCGGCTGTCCGGCGACGAGTGCGACGACCATCGGAATCGACTGCGCGCGGAAACCCTGCGCGAGCTGCGGGTTGGCATCCACGTCGACCTTGGCGAGCACCAGTCGGCCCGCGAGTTCCACGACGACCTTCTCGAGGACGGGGCTCAACTGCTTGCACGGCCCGCACCACTCGGCCCAGAGGTCGACCACGACGGGCACGGTGCGGCTGAGTTCGAGAACCTGGCCGAACGAGGCATCCGTCACGTCGAAGACGAGGCGCGAGGCCTCAGCAGCCGGTGCGTCTCCGACTGAGGCAGGGGCGGCCGAGCGCGAGCGCAGGGCCGAGAGGTCGACCGCTCCGCGGAGGACGGCGCCGGGACGGGGGTCGCTCATCAGGGTGCCGCCTTCGCGTCGAGGATCTGGGAGCTGAATCCGAGCAGTTGGATGCGTTCCTTGGAACTCTGACTCGGAACGAAGAAGAAGAGCTGGTTGGCGTAGGTCGACACGAAGCCGGTGCTCGACTGCGTCACGCCCGAGAGCGTCTGGACGACCTTGTTCCCGGGGTCGCCGTCGACCTTGATCACGGCGTCGGCGCTCGTCGGCTTCACGGTGTCGAGGTCATCGACGGTGACCGCGACGATCGCACCGGAGTCGAGCGTGGCAAGCGCAGAAGGCGCGCTGGTGCCCGCGATCGAGGAGAACGTCATCGTGCCGGTCTGCGCGCCCGTCTGGTTGAACGCCTCGAGCCGGCTCGCGCGATCGGCCTCGAGCGTCGTCTGGAAGACGTCGTCCTCTCGGTCGAAGAGGCTGGCGAACTCGCTGTCGGCACCCTTGGTGAGCACGTCGGCGTACGCGCCGGCGAGCTTCTCCGGCGAGATCGCGAGGAAGGGCGAATCCAGCGGGATCGAGATGGCACCCACGTACGGCGGCGCGAGGTTCAGCGCGGTGTTGGAGGTCAGGTCCGCCGTGTAGGTGAGCTTGTAGTCGCTCCAGGCGTCGTTCTGGGTGACGCTCATCATGACTTTGCCGTCCCCCGTCGCCGCCGGTGCGACGGCGAGGAAGGTCCTCGGCCAGTTGTCGTTGGCCTCGGGAAGGGTCACCTCGAGCTTGCCCGTCGGCACCGCGGGGAGGGCGGCGAGATCGGGCAGCGCGCCGCGCAGGACGTAGTTCGTCTCGCGGACCGCGAGGGCGGTTCCGGCAAGCCGCGATGCCGCGGCCGTCGCGTCGCGTGCCTCGTCGGCGGCGGCAACCGTCGTCGCGATCTGAGCGACGATGCGTTCGGCCTGAGCCTCCGTCACGACGGGGCTCTCCTGGTCTTTCGGCGCCACCACCGTTCGGGTCGGAGAGGGCGTCGCCGAGGGGGTGAACTGGGGCCAGGCATCCGCCGAGCAGCCGCTGAACAAGAGCGCCGAGACAGCGACCACAGGCACGACGGCGAATGTGCGTCGCCCGCGGGTGAGCTGCCGCCGCGTCGGCGTGGCGGAGATGACACCCTTGTCCGCGCCGTCGACCGCCAGATCGATCGGCTCGGTCACGGGGACCGGAAGCCCCTTTCGGCGCGGCCCCCGCGAGCGTCGCACATGACGGACGCCCAGCACATACAGCACGATGCCGCCGGCCAGGACGAGCGCTCCGCCGACGATGAGCGGCCCGGCCCACGGTGTCGCATGGTCGATCGGCCACGTCAAAGTGAGGGTGTGCGGGGCCGCTGCAACGCCGTCTGAGGCGACGAGCATGCTCATGTCCTCCGGCAGCTGCAGCGGCGTCGTGAGGACGTTCTTCTCCGAGAACTCCTCGAGCCACAGATCAGACCCCTGCGGGGTCAGGGCGCTCTCGCCCTCCGCGAGCCGCACCGACTGGCGGACCGGCGTCGTGCCGACCTTTCCGTCCGTGACAGCGACGTCCGTGTAGTCGGCCTTCTGCAACCAGGCCTTGAGATCGGCAGTGCGTCCGTAGGCGGCGAAGATCGTGTCGGCGCCTTCGACGCGCAGCGTCTGCGAGCCGGCGTGGCTGTTCAGGACGGCACCGTCGATCAGGATGTAGGGGGCGTCGCCGGGGACGGAGATGGTCTCGCTCTCGGACTTCGGCCCCTCGAAGACGGTGCGCTGGGCGATGCCCGCGCCGATCATGAGGGCGGCCAGCACGAAGGCGGCGACGGCCCAGACGAAACGCACGAGTTCTACCTCCCCGGCGCCGGAGCGATCTTCCGGCGCGCATACGACGTTCCAGACTACCGAAAACCTCCTGTGTGCCGCCCGGGAGGGTGTCAACCCTCGCGTCCTGCGCGGCGTCGCACACTACTGTGCATATCCTGACAACACCGCCGCGTGCGGAATCCGAAGGAGACGCCCGTGAAGATCCAGCACCCGTTCCGCACCGCGTTGGTCGCAACGCTCGGCGTCGGCGTCGGCATCTTGCTCATCACGAGCGTGCAGTCCCTGTCGACGATCCTTCTCTACGTCGGAACGGCGCTCTTCCTCGCTCTCGGCCTCGACCCGGCGGTGTCGTGGCTCGAGCGGAAGGGACTCCCCCGCTGGGCGGCGCTGCTCATCACCTTCGCCGGGGTTCTCGCCGTCTTCGCCGGGATCATCCTCATCGTCATCCCCGTGCTCGTCGGGCAGATCTCCCAGCTCGTCACGCAGATCCAGAAGCTCGTTCAATCGGCGGTGGCAGGCGAATGGGATCCGGTGAAGGAGGTATCGGATTGGCTCTCGGCGACGTTCCCGAACCTCAAGGTCGACGTCGTGCTGTCGTACATCTCCCAGTGGTTCCAGTCGCTCGACTACGGCCAGATCGGCAGCGCTGCGACCGGCGCACTTCTCGGGATCGGTGCGGCGATCATCGCCGGATTCACCGGAGCGCTGATCGTCCTCATCCTGACGATCTACTTCACGGCATCCACCCCGAGCCTGAAGAATGCCGTCGCGCAGCTCGTCCCCGCCTCCAAGCGCGCCCGGTTCGTCGACCTCGCCGACCAGATCACCGCGTCGGTGGGGTATTACGTCATGGGCCAGGTGACGCTCGGCGTCATCAACGGCATCCTGAGCGCGATCTTCCTGACGATCATCCAGGCGCCGTTCCCCGCCGTCCTCGCCGTCGTCGCATTCTTCTTCTCGCTGATCCCGCTCGTCGGAACGCTCACCGGCTCGGCGATCATCGTGCTGACCTGCCTCATCCCGGGCCTCGGGTCGCCTCTCACGGCACTCGTCGCGCTCATCTACTACGCGATCTACATGCAGGTCGAGGCCTACGTGCTCTCGCCGCGCATCATGAACCGGGCCGTCTCGGTGCCGGGCGCCGTCGTCGTGATCGCGGCCCTCGCCGGCGGCTCGCTGCTCGGGCTTCTCGGCGCGCTCATCGCGATCCCCGTCGCCGCGAGCGTCCTGATCATCTACCGGCAGGTGATCATCCCGCGGCAGAACGAGAGGTGACGCGTCAGGCGTCGTCCCACTCGGTCGGCAGCGGCAGGGCATCCGGGTTGACCGCCGCCACGATCTCCGTGAGCACGCGTCGCGTCTGCGTCTCCCCCACCCAGAGGTGTCTGCCACCGTCGACCGCGATGATGGTCGCCCCGGGCACGCTCGCGAAGCGCTCCCGCGCCTCGGCCGGTCGAAGGTAGTCGTCGAACTCCGGCACCACGACGACCATGCGGCGCGTGTCGCCCGCCCACGCCGCCACCTCTTCCGCCGTCGCGCGATGCAGCGGCGGCGACAGCAGGATGACGCCGTCGACATCATGATCGCGACCGTACTTCAGTGCCAACTCGGTGCCGAACGACCAGCCCACGAGCCACGGATGCGGAAGGCCGCGCTCACGGACGAACTCCATCGCCGCGGCGACGTCGAACGCCTCCGCACCGCCACCGTCGAACGCGCCCTCGCTCGTCCCACGGGGCGATGTCGTCCCGCGCGTGTTGAAGCGGAGGACGGCGAGATCGGCGAGGGCAGGCAGCCTTCCTGCGGCTTTGCGGAGGATGTGGGAATCCATGAAACCGCCCGCGGTCGGGAGCGGGTGGAGGGTCACGAGCGTGGCCACAGGATCCCGATGCTCGGGCAGTGCCAGCTCTCCGACGAGCGTGAGCCCATCCAGGGTGTGCAGTTCGATCTCCTCGCGTCGCGCGGGAAGGAGCACGGGTCCGCGAATCTCCATGTCAGCCGATCCTCCAGCAGTTCGAATGCCAGTGCCGCCGCGCCGCCAGGTCGGCCGCGTCGCCGAGCACACCGTCCGCACGCCAGGCGACGAGGTGGGCCGTGCCGGGCGCGATCTCCCGCCCGCAACCGGGACACGTGTACGCCTTCTGGGCCTGCGCCGCTCCCACCGGCTGCACGGTCCAGGTGATCCCGCGGCGGGTCTCGGTGCGCTTCCAGCCGCTCAGCAGGCGGTCGAACGAGGCGTCGTCGGGTTCTCTGCGACGACGGTTGGAGCGAGGCATCCGCTCAGTACCAGCCCTTGGACTGCGAGTGTCCCCACGCACCGCACGGCGAGCTGTATCGCCCGCCGATGTACCCGAGGCCCCACGCGATCTGCGTCGCCGGGTTCGTCTCCCAATCCGCACCTGCGGAAGCCATCTTGCTGCCGGGAAGAGCCTGCGGGATGCCATAGGCGCCGCTGCCCTTGTTGAAGGCGTTAACTCGCCAGCCCGACTCCTTGTTCCACAGCGCCACGAGGCAGGCGAACTCGCTGTCGCCCCAGCCACGCTCCTGAACCATCCCGTACGCGATCGCCTGGGCGGTGCCGGGGTCGGGCGCGACGAACGGCGGCGACCAACCGCCGCCGCCGGTGGACGCCGTCGATTCCTTCACCGTGGATGTCGGCGTCGGCGTCGGCTTTGGAGCGACGTAGACGGTGTACACGATCTGCTCCCGACCGAGGGAGATCTTGCCGTCGGACGCGGCGATGAACTCCTGCGCGTCGGCGATCGTGCTCGCATACAGCGACACGGGGTCGAGTTCGGCGGCTTCGGCGGGGGTTGTCATCGCGGCGAGCGGTCCGACATAGGCCGCCGCGAGACCGGCGACCGCGAAGGCCGCGAACACGCTGACCACGCCACGCCGACGCGACCAGCGGGTCGTCGGCGGGCGCGTCGCGGCGAACGAGCGCGGCGATTCACCGCGTTCTGCGTTCGGGTGCAGCTCGACGTCGGAAGTCACAGTGCTCCGAGTCTATCGGCGCGGCCGTCGCACTGCCAGGCGCGACCGACGGGTGTCGTCAGACGACGGCGAGCATGACCTCCACGACAGCATCGAGCACGGCGTCCACCTGGGTCTCGCTGTAGCCCCGACGCTGCATGCGGAAGGCCACACTGCGCACCTGTTCGACCGACAGCGGCTCCCCCGACTCGAGGAAGCGGGCGAGCTTGTCGGCGACGATGTCGACTTCGTCGATGCGGTAGCCGAAGCGCAACGGGCCGACGCGGCGGAACCGCTTTCCCTTCGGGCGCGACAGTCGGTCGAGCACCTCTTGAGCGAGCTCCCGCGACTGGCCGACCCAGGCACGCGCGCCGGCGCGGCCCAGTGCCTGCTCTCGCTCACGCGCTGCGAAGGCATCCTCGATCCGCCCGAGCGCCGCGTCGACCGCGCCGACCTGATAACCGTGCTTGACGAGCGGGAAGGCCGCCGTCCGGATGACGCCGGCATCGACATCGCCGTCGGGAGACTCGAAGGACGAGCGGGCACGCGCCAGGAACGCGTCGACATCGACGGGGCTGTACCCCTTCGTGCGCCCCGTGGCGCGCGGGAAGGGAGCGGGCGTGGTCTCGTCTGTCATGCGGTCACCAAGGGGAAGAAGAGGAAGTACATCGCGAGTGCCGCCGCGGCGGACGGGAGGATCGAGTCGAGACGGTCGAGCACGCCGCCGTGCCCGGGGAGCCAGGAGCTCATGTCCTTGATGCCGAGATCGCGCTTGATCATCGACTCGCCGAGGTCACCTGCCGTCGCGCAGCCCAGCATGACGACACCGAAGACGGCGCCCGCCCACCAAGGGATGCCGAGCACGAAGATGCCGTAGGCGATGGATACGCCCACCGTCAGCAGCGCGCCGCCGGCGAAGCCTTCCCACGTCTTCTTCGGGCTGATGCGCGGCGCCATCGGATGGGCCCCGAACGCGAGGCCGCTCGCATAGGCGCCGGTATCGGCTGCGACGACGGCGAGCACCATGCCGAGGAGCCAGAACTCTCCCTGGTCCTGACGCAGCAGCACGAGGGTGAACGAGGCGAGGAACGGCACGTAGAGCAGCACGAACGACGACACCAGGACGTCGCCGAGCACCTCGCCGTAGCGTCGAGCGTCCCGTGCGACCATCTGTGCGATCAGGCGCCACACGATGACCAGCGCGATGCACGCGAAGGTCAGCACGACGTGCGTCAGGTACCCCTGCAGATAACCCACGAGGGTGACGACGGCACCCGCCGCCAGCTGCGGGATGAGATCCACTCGATAGCCCGCCGTCTGGAGCGCCCGGGTGAACTCGAAGATGCCGAGCAGACACACCGGGATCGCGAAGACGAGGAACAATCCCTTCACGAACAGAAGCGACGCAAGGACCACAGCCCCGATGGCGACCCCGATGAGGATCGCCATGAGGAGGTTCCGCCCCGTACGGGCATTGATGCGGTCGTTGACCTGTTCGAAGTCGGCGCGGGCGCTCGCGACTTGGTGCTCGAACTCGCTGCGCGCCGCCCGGACGTGCTCCTGGAACGACGATGACGACTCCCCCGCACGGCGAGCCTGCGCGCGGGTCGACGGGGTGTCCGAGCCTTCGGCGGGCTCACCGGAAGGATCGGTCATCGCCTCAGACCTCGAGAAGCTCTGCCTCTTTGCGCTTGAGCGCCTCGTCGATCTCGTCGACGTGCGTGCGCGTGACCGCGTCGAGCTCCTTCTCCGCGCGCACGAGGTCGTCTTCGCCGACCTCGCTCTTGAGCGCGTCGAGTTCGTCCTTCGCCTTGCGCCGGATGCCGCGCAGGTGCACCTTGGCGTCCTCACCCTTGGTGCGGACGAGCTTCACATACTCCTTGCGGCGGTCGGCGGTGAGCTCGGGCATCGTGATGCGGACGAGGTTGCCGTCGTTCGTGGGGTTGACCCCCAGGTTCGGGATGTCCCGGATCGCCTGCTCGATGGCCTTCAGCGCCGACTTGTCGTACGGCGTCACGACGAGCATGCGCGCCTCGGGCGCGTTGAGCGACGCGAGCTGGGACAGCGGGGTCGGCGTGCCGTAGTAGTCGACCATGACCTTCTGGAACAGCTGCGGGTTCGCTCGGCCCGTGCGGACGGTGGCGAAGTCGTCCTTCGCGGCCTCGACGGCGCGGTCCATGCGCCCGGACGTGTCGGCCAGGATCTCGGCGATCACGGTCACTCCATTCGTTGTTGCGTCGGTGTCGAGTCTAGTGGCGCGGGGCTGCTCAGACCGTGACGAGCGTGCCGATGGGCTCGCCCAGGAGCGCCCGCGTCACGTTCCCCGCGGGCTCCATGCCGAACACGCGCATACCCATCCGGTTGTCCATGCAGAGGCTGAACGCGGTGGAGTCGACGACTTTGAGACCCCGCTGCAGCGCGTCCTGGTAGGTGATCGTGTCGATCTTCGTCGCCGAGGCATCCTTCTTCGGGTCGGCGGTGTAGACGCCGTCGACGCCGTTCTTCGCGACGAGCACCTCGTCGGCGCCGATCTCGAGCGCGCGTTGCGCGGCGACCGTGTCGGTGGAGAAGTACGGCAGCCCCGCACCGGCGCCGAAGATCACGACGCGCCCCTTCTCCATGTGCCGTTCGGCACGCCGCGGGATGTACGGTTCGGCGACCTGCGTCATCGAGATCGCCGACTGCACGCGGGTCGCGGCACCCGCCTGCTCGAGGAAGTCCTGGAGTGCGAGGGCGTTCATGACCGTGCCGAGCATGCCCATGTAGTCAGCGCGACCGCGATCCATGCCGCGCTGGCTGAGCTCCGCGCCGCGGAAGAAGTTGCCGCCGCCGACGACGATCGCGACCTCGACCCGGTCGACCGCCGCGGCGATCTCGCGCGCGATCTGGCCGACCACGTCGGGGTTGACGCCCAACTGCCCCCCGCCGAACGCTTCGCCGGACAGCTTCAGCAGGACGCGGCGGCGTCCGGTGGTCTCATCGGTCACGGGGATTCCTCTCGTCTGGTTGCAGAGTAGCGCAGCGCCCAGCACGGATACCGGGCACGGAAAAGGGGGCCCGCATCCGTGAGAATGCGAACCCCCGTCCGGAACTTACGCGCCGACCTTGAAGCGGGCGAAGTCGGTGATCGTGATGCCTGCGTCGCCGGCGACCTTCGCGACGGACAGCTTGTTGTCCTTCGCGTAGTCCTGGTCGAGCAGGGCCACCTGCTTGAAGAACGCGTTGACGCGGCCTTCGACGATCTTCGGCAGCGCCGCCTCGGGCTTGCCCTCGTTGCGGGAGATCTCGGTGACGATCTCGCGCTCCTTCTCGACCTCGGCCGCGGGGACGTCCTCGCGGGTCAGGTAGGAGGGGTTAGCGAACGAGATGTGCTGCGCGATCGAGCGAGCCGTCTCCGCGTCATCGCCCGTGTAGGCGAGGACGACGCCGACCTGCGGGGGCAGATCCTTGCTCGTCTTGTGCAGGTAGATCTCGAACTTGTCGCCCGAGAGCGTGCGCACGCGGCGCAGTTCGACCTTCTCGCCGATGATCGCAGCCTCGTCGGAGATGAGCTCCGCGACCGTCTGCGAACCGGCGGGGGCGGCGAGGGCGGCCTCGGCCGACTCGGCGTCGACCGCGGCGGCGGCCTCGAGGACCTTCGCGGCCAGCGCGATGAAGCGCTCGTTCTTCGCCACGAAGTCGCTTCGCGTTGCCCTTCGCGCCCTTGAGGCGGAGGATCTCGACGGCCTTCTCGAGGTCGCCGTCGGCCTCCTCGAGCGCCTTCTTGGTGTCGACCATGCCGGTGCCGAGCTGCTCGCGCAGCGCCTTGATGTCGGCGATCGTGAAGTTGGCCATGGGTGGTGGCTCCTTAGTCGGAATTCAGTGATCTGTGCGGAGGATGCCGCCGCGGGACCGCCGCCGGGTGGGCGACGGCCCCGCGAAGCGGGAAGAGGTGTCTTACTCGGCAGCGGCGGCCGCGGCGTCGCCTTCGGCCTTCGCCTCGGCGCCGGCCTCGTCGGCAGCCGACTCGGTCGCGATGGTCTCGACCTCGGCGACGTCGGTGACGACGGGAGCCTCAGCGGCGGCCTCGGCCGACCCGCCCTGTTCGAGGAGCTCGCGCTCCCAGTCGGCCAGCGGCTCGGCGTCCGCCGACTCCTCGGTCGGCTGGTGGCGCTGGATGAGGCCCTCGGCCGCGGCGTCGGCGATGATGCGGGTGAGCAGGCCCACCGAGCGGATCGCGTCGTCGTTGCCCGGGATCGGGAACTGGAACTCGTCCGGGTCGGCGTTCGTGTCGAGGATGCCGATCACGGGAATGCCGAGCTTCTTGGCCTCGTCGATCGCGAGGTGCTCGCGCTTGGCGTCGACGACCCAGATGGCCGACGGCGTCTTCTGCAGGTTGCGGATACCACCGAGCGACTTGTGCAGCTTGTCGAGCTCACGCTTCTTGAGCAGGAGCTCCTTCTTGGTGAAGCCCGAGTCGGCGGGGTTGTCGAAGTCGAGCTCCTCGAGCTCCTTCATGCGCGCGAGACGCTTGCTGACGGTCTGGAAGTTGGTCAGCAGACCACCGAGCCAACGCTGGTTCACGAAGGGCTGGCCGACGCGCGTCGCCTGCTCGGCGATGACTTCCTGCGCCTGCTTCTTGGTGCCGACGAACAGGACCGTGCCGCCGTGGGCGACGGTCTCGCGGACGTACTCGTACGCCTTGTCGATGTACCCGAGCGACTGCTGCAGGTCGATGATGTGGATGCCGGAGCGCTCCGTGAGGATGAAGCGCTTGACCTTCGGGTTCCACCGGCGGGTCTGGTGTCCGAAATGGACGCCGCTGTCGAGCAGCTGGCGAATGGTGACGACGGCCATGGCCGTTCTCCTTTGTTCTCTGGGTTTTCGCTCGGCCGACGGCCGATGCTCCTGGCGCCCGGCACAGACCCGCCCGCCGCTTTCACGGTGGGACCTCGGGATCTGGATGCCATGCGAGCCGAACGGGTCGGGTCGCACTCTGGGCACGCGTAGTCACCCCGACCAGCGGGGTGCGACTCTCAGTGTATCAGGAGCACGCATCGCCTCCTCCCCCGTGGCCGGTCTTTTCGAGGCATCCACAGATGCGCGGTTTGCGGCGGCGGCGGCCGGCGTGCGTCGTCAGACTGTGGCGATGAGGACGATCCGTGGACGCCTCCTCGCGGCGGCGATGCTCTTGGCCTGCGCGGGTGCGGCGACCGGCGCGGTGCCGGCCGCGGCGGCGCTCCCGGCGGCGGATCGAGGCTTCGCGCCGTCCGCTCCGCCTGCCGCCGTGGACGCCGGACTCGACGGATGGGAGTGGCCCGTGTCGCCGCCTCGGATCGTGGCGCCCTACGTGGCGCCGCCGCATCGCTACGGGCCGGGGCATCGCGGCATCGACCTCGCGGCGGAACCTGGCGCCGAGGTGCACGCGCCGGCCGCCGGCATCGTGGCGTTCGTGGGGGCGGTGGCCGGGCGGTCGGTTCTCACGCTCGACCACGGTGACGGACTCGTCACGACGCTCGAGCCGGTGGCGGCGGGGGTGAACGTCGGCGACGCGGTGGCGCAGGGCGACCTCGTCGGACGGGTCGATGTCGGCGGTCACGCGGCGCCGGCTACGGTCCACTTCGGCGTGCGGCGCGACGGCGAGTACATCAATCCGATGCTGCTGCTCGCCGGTGTGCCGCGCGCGGTGCTGCTGCCCTGCTGCTGAACGCAGCTCGGCGGATGGGGGAACGCGATCAGGCGCGCGGATGGGCGAGGCGGTAGGCGGCGGTGAGCTTCTCGGCGGACACGTGGGTGTAGATCTGCGTCGTCCCGAGGCTCGCGTGGCCGAGCATCTCCTGCACGGTGCGCAGGTCCGCCCCGCCGTCAAGCAGATGGGTCGCGGCGGCGTGGCGCAAGGCGTGCGGCCCGACGGTCTCGACGCCGAGTTCGGGCGCGAGCGCGCGCGCCACGACGTCGTAGACGGCCCGCGTGCCGATTCGGGCCCCGCGGGCGCCGAGGAACAGCGCTGCACTGCCGGCGCCGCGTGCAGCGAGGACCGGACGTGCGCGCGAGATGTACGCGTCGAGAGCCCGCGCGGCGGGGTCCCCGTACGGCACGATGCGTTCCTTGGACCCCTTGCCGACCACCCGGATCGTGCGTCGGGAACGGTCGAGGTCGTCGATGTCCGCGCCGCACAGCTCCGCCACGCGCAGGGCGGAGGCGTAGAGCAGCTCGAGCAGCGCGGCATCCCGCAGCGCGAGCGGGTCTCCGTCGGCAGCGTTCGCGGTGGCGGTATCGAGCACGGTGTCCAACGCGGCGGTCGTGGCGACCCGCGGCAGCGTGCGCCCGCGTTTGGGAGCGACGAGTCTGAGACTCGGGTCGACGGCGAGGAGTTGTTCGTCCATGGCCCAGGCGAAAAAACCGCGGGCCGTGGCGGTACGGCGGGCGATCGTGCTCTTCGCGTCGCCGCGCTCCGTGGCGCGCCAGAGCCAGTCGCGGAGCGCCTCGAGGTCGATGTCGGCGAGAGCGGGGTCGCCGGTCGCTGCGGCGAGGTCTCGGAGGTCGCCCGTATAGGCGCGGACCGTCGCCGGTGAGAGCCGGCGCACATGCGTCAACTGCGTCGCATACTGCTCCGCCGCCGCCGACACTCTCATGCAGCCAGCATGCCCTGCCGACGCCGAGCGCGGATGGACGTCACCAGAGTGTCGCGGTGGGTGACTCCTGCACCCATCCCATCGCACGTCGGACGACGAGGCCCTCGAGCTCCAGCAATCCGAGGAGCGAGGCTGCCTCGTCGACCGCGAACCCCGCACGGCCCGCAACGTCCTCCGTGCTACGGGGCGTGCGCGCACTCAGCGCATCGAGGATGCGGGTGCGGTCGCCGGTGTAACCGTCGCCCTCGGCCGCGATCGGAGTCGGCGAGACGCCGAGGAGGTCTGCGACATCGGGAAAGCCGGTGACGCAGACCGCACTCCCCTCGCGCAGCAGCCGGTGGCATCCCATCGACGCGGCGCTCGTGACGGGACCGGGCACGGCCCCGACCGGCCGCCCGATCGCTGCGGCGTGATGCGCCGTGTTGAGAGCACCGCTTCGCCAGCCCGCCTCGACGACGACCGTCGCAGCACTCAGCGCCGCGATGACGCGATTGCGGGCGAGAAACCTGTGTTTGGTGGGGGCCGAGCCGCAGGGAACCTCCGAGACGACCGCGCCGGAGGTGGTGATCCGCTCCAGCAGGTCGCGATGACCTGCGGGGTAGGCCCGTTCGACGCCACCGGCCATCACTGCGACGGTCACACCACCGGCGAGGAGCGCCGCACGGTGCGCGGCACCGTCGATACCGTACGCGCCACCGGAGCAGACGGTCACCCCGGCCACGACGGCCTCGGCGGCGATGTCGGCAGTCACCATCTCGCCGTAGCTCGTCGACGCGCGTGCACCGACGAGGGCCACTGCGGCGCCGCCGAGGCAGTCGACGTCACCCCGCACCCAGAGGCACACGGGCGCGAAGGGACCGAGGTCGTCCAGTGCCGTCGGCCAGGCGGAGTCCTCGGGCGTCACGAGCCGCACACGGCTGCGCTGCGCGAGACCGAGGTCATGCGATTCGGCACGCGCTCGCGGCATCCAGCGCGCGCGTCCGCGCGCGACCTCCTCCGGATCGACGTCGGCATCGACGGCTCCCGACCCATGCGCGACCTCGAGTGCCCGGGCTGGCCCGAGTGCGGCGATCAGGGCGCCGGCGACGCGGTCCCCGGGTTCGATGAGCGTCGTCCAGACGGCGCGCGCGTACGCGGTGACCGCGTCGACGTCGTCGCCCGCATCGATGAGTGCTCCGAGCCGCGTTCTGGCGTGCGCGGGGCTCAGATCGAGGCCGGTCATGACCGCACCCCGCGCTTCAGCGAAAGAGCACGCCCGACATCTTCGAGCGCGAGCCGTTCGCGACCCGCCATGTCGGCGTGCGACCAGGCGACTCGCAGCACGCGATCGAACCCCCGCAGGGTCAGCGCCCCGCGCTGGAGCGCCGCATCGAGCGGCCGGCGGATCGCGGCGTCGGGCGCGAGCGGCCCATCGCGGAGCCAGGCACCCGCGACGTCCGCATTCGTCCGCCACGGTGTCCCGGCGAGGCGTCGCGCCGCGCGCTCCCGCGCCTCGACGACCTGTCCGCGCGCGACGGCGGTGGTCACCCGGGTGCCGTCATCCGCCCGGAGACCCGCGACCGCGACCCGTTGGAGGGAGAGCTCGATGTCGATCCGGTCGAGAAGCGGACCGGACAGCTTCCCGAGGTAGCGGCGGATCGCGAGCGACGGGCAGCGGCATTCTGCGCGCGGCACGCCGTAGTTGCCGCACGGGCACGGATTCGTCGCGAGGACGAGTTGGAACCGCGCGGGGAAGACCGCGCGGAACCCGGCCCGATGGATCTCGATACTCCCCGACTCGAGCGGCTGCCGCAGCGAATCGAGCGCGTGGGCGCTGTACTCCCCCGCCTCATCGAGGAACAGGATTCCTCCCGATGCGCGCGCGATCGCGCCGGGCCGCACCGTGCGGCTCCCGCCGCCGATGAGCGACGCCATGCTCGCGCTGTGGTGCGGCGCTTCGAAGGGCGGCGTCCGGGTGAGGCTCCGAACCGGAACCCCCGACAAGGAACGCAGCGCGGCGCTCTGCACCGCCTCCTCGTCACCGAGGTCGGGCAGGATCCCCCGCATCCGCTGGGCGAGCATCGTCTTGCCGGCCCCCGGTGGCCCGCTCATGAGCACGTGGTGACCACCCGCGGCGGCGAGGATGAGCGCCTCGACGGCATCTCGCTGTCCGATCACGTCCTCGAGGTCGGGCACCGTGTCCTCGAGCGCATCGGCGGTTCCGGTCAGGGGCATCGGCTCCTCGTCGACGGGATCGACCTCAAGCCCGTGATGGCGCGCCACCTCGCGCAGTGACACCGCTCCGAACACCTCGACTCCCGGGACGAGTCCCGCCTCTTCCCGGTTCGCCCACGGCACGACGACCTTCCGCACGCCCGCCCGCATCGCGGCGACGACGGCGGGGAGCACACCGGCGCCGGGTCGCAACCGCCCATCGAGCCCCAGTTCGCCGATGTGAGCCGTGGTGAGGAGCGACGCGGCATCCATCGGCGCCTGCGTCGCGAGCGCGGCGATCGCGATGGCCAGATCGAGAGCCGACCCGTGTTTCGGGAGGCTCGCGGGCGAGAGATTCACCGTGAGTTTCCGACGCGGCAGCGGCAGCCCGCTGTTCGCGCACGCGTTGTGCACGCGCTGCGTCGCCTCGCCGATGGCCTTGTCCGCAAGGCCGATGATCGTGAAGCCCGGTGTCTGCTGCGAGAGGTCTGCCTCGACCTCGACGAGGTCGCCCTGAATGCCGGTGAGGACCACACCCCACGTGCGCGCGACGGTCATTCCAACCCCTCGAGATGTTCCAGTGACGCATGGGCGGGGTCGTCACCGATGATCCCGATGACGTCGATGCGCAGGCGGCGGTGCCGCGCGGCATCCGGATGTGCGGCGACCCACGCCGCCGACAGTCGCCAGAGCCGGTCCCGCTTGCGCCGATCGATGGCCTCGAAGGGGTGGCCGAACGACTCCGTCCGACGGGTCTTCACCTCGACGACGACGAGCTCTCCCCCGCGCGCCGCGACGATGTCGATCTCCCCCTGCGCGCACCGCCAATTGCGGTCGAGCAGGGCGTACCCCTGCGTCCGCAGGTACGCGGCGGCGCGATCCTCGCCCGCGCGCCCTCGCACGTCCTTGTCTGCCATGCAGGCATCGTGACGGAAACCGCGATCACCGCGCCCGGCGAATCAGCCGATCCGTGGATGGATCGACGAAATCCCCTGCTGGGGAGAGGGCGATGCGGCGCTCAGGTGTCGAGCGACAGTTCCTCGGGCAGCTGGAAGTCGCGGCGCTGCAGCTCCTCGACGTTGACGTCCTTGAACGTGAGCACACGGACCGACTTCACGAAGCGGTCGGCGCGATAGATGTCCCAGACCCAGACATCGGTCATCGAGATCTCGAAGTAGAAGTCGTGCTCCGTGTCACGGCGGACGACGTTCACGTCGTTCGCGAGATAGAAGCGCCGCTCGGTCTCGATCACATACGCGAACTGCGATACGACGTCGCGGTACTCCTTGTACAGAGCCAGCTCGAGCTCGCGGTCGTAATCCTCGAAGACTTCGTCATCCATGGTGCGTCCAGTCTAGGCGGCGCTCAGAACAGCGTCGGCGCATCGGCGATCGCCCACGAGGCGCGGTGGTGCGCGCTGAGACCGTGCGAGCTGATCGCGGCACGATGCTCCGCACTCGCGTACCCCTTGTTGCGCGACCACTGGTATACGGGCGCCTCGTCGTGCAGACGCACCATGAGGTCGTCGCGCGCGACCTTCGCGAGAACGGATGCCGCGGCGGCGGATGCCAGGTCGCGGTCTGCCTTCACGATCGGCTGCACCCGAAGGCCCGCGCCGCCCGCCGGCGTGATGTAGTCGTGGTTGCCGTCGAGGACGACCACCGCCTCTTCCGGGACGACGCCCGCCGCGCGCAGGTCCGCGATCGCGCGCAGTGCCGCAAGCCCGAGTGCCCGGAGGATCCCGACCTCGTCGATCTCCGCGGCGCTCGCCCACCCGACAGCCGACGCGCCCACCCAGTCCGCCGCACGCTGCGCCACCTCGGGGCGACGCCGCTCGGCGACGAGCTTCGAGTCGCGCAGACCCTCCGGCACGCGGCGGCGGGCCCGCGCGGCATCCACCGTCACCGCTCCGACCGCGACCGGGCCCGCAAGCGCCCCGCGGCCCACCTCGTCGCACGCGATGATGAGGGCGTGCTCCCGCAGCAGCCGACGCTCGACCGTGAGGCGAGGCGTGATCACGGTCATCCCTTCGGCACCCCGGCGAACACGTCGTGATGGAAGTCGATGCCGCCGAAGCGCGAGAACGGCCAGGTGATGAGGAAAGCCCGTCCGACGACGTTCTGCTCGGGGACGAAGCCGTGCGAGGGCTGGTCGGTGTTGTAGCGGGAATCCTGCGAGTGATCGCGGTTGTCGCCCAGCACCCAGAAGGATCCCTCGGGGACGGTGACGTCGTAGGGCTTGACGACAGGTGCGCTCTGGCCCGGTGCGAGGTCGAGGTACCGCGTCTCGTCGATCGGAGTGCCGTTGACGGTCACCTGCCCGAGCGCGTTGCAACAGACGACGTGGTCTCCGCCGACACCGATGATCCGCTTGATGAGGTGGTCCTCGCTGTCGGGTGCGGAGATGCCGACGAGGGAGAGCACCCAGTCCCATGCCTCCACGAGCGGGGGGCGCGGGGGCGTCGCGGAGACCGGAAGCCAGCCGCCCGGATCGCGGAACACGATGACGTCGCCGCGCTCGTACCCCGAGAAGTGCGGGGTGAACTCGTCGACGAGGATCCGGTCCTTGATGAGGAGCGTCTGCTCCATCGATCCCGACGGGATGTAGAACGAGCGCACGAAGAACGTCTTGATGACGAACGAGACGAGGACGGCCACGACGACGATCACAAGGATGTCGCGGACAAGAGGCCAGATCCCGCGGCGTCGGCGACGGCGCGGCCTCATCGCGGGGGCCTCGGGCGCGGCCAGGTTCTCGGAGGTCATGCACGCCCTATCTCATAAGCGCACCACGACTCGGCACGCGCCCCCTCAAGGGTCGCACACTCGGCGCCCTCCGCGTGTCATGCCACGGTATGACAAGAGCCCCGAACGGCAGGATGCCGGTTCGGGGCTCTCGAAGAGATGACGCGCGTCAGTTGTCGCGCTTCTCCTTGATCTTGGCCTTCTTGCCGCGCAGTTCGCGCAGGTAGTAGAGCTTCGCGCGACGCACGTCACCGCGGGTGACGACCTCGATGTGGTCGATCACCGGGGAGTGAACCGGGAAGGTGCGCTCGACGCCCACCTGGAAGCTGATCTTGCGGACCGTGAAGGTCTCACGGACGCTGTCGCCCGAGCGACGGATGACGACGCCCTGGAACACCTGGACGCGCGAGCGGCTTCCTTCGGTGATGTTGACGTGCACCTTCACGGTGTCGCCGGGGGCGAAGGCGGGGATGTCGCTGCGCAGTGATGCCGCGTCGACGGAGTCGAGGATCTGCATGATCGTCACTTCCTGCGACCGCCACAGGTCGATCGCGAGATGAGTTGAAAAGGAAGGTGCGTGCCCGAGACTGCGGAATCCGCGGCCGTGCTCCCCTGAGGCAGAGCCTGATCAGGGCACAAACAGCCATTCTGCCATGTCCGGGCGCGCGAGCCAAAACGAGTCAGACGGCGGGCGGCGCGCCGTTCTCGTGGATGACGATCACCTCGGCATCCGCCGTATGCGACGGACGGCCCGCGGCCGCCGTCGGCGGGATGTAGCCGAACCCGTCGGGCGTGTGCAGCACCCGCGCGGTCGGCTTCGCCTCGCGCCACAGCTGGCGGAAGCCTCCGATCAGAGCGGCGATGCCCACGACGACCGTCACGGCGAACAGCAGCCACCACCACGGGTTCTGGAAGAACCCCAGAGCGATGATGAGCACGTTCCAGCTGCCGACGAGCGCCAGATCCGTCCACGAGACGGCGCGCTCTGCGCGGGCCGTTCCCCGCGCACGGATGAGAAGCGTGAGGATGAGCTGCCCGACGAGGACGATCGGCGCCGACAGCAGCACCCACAGCAGCGACAGGGCGCTCGCCCCGGAGATGATCCAACCGACGAACAGCCAGAACGGCAGCACGAACGCCGCCGGGATCAGCCACCGGTAGAAGCCACTGCGCAACGCCATGCCCCCGATGGTACGCCCGTCCACCAGAATGGAACCTGAGGAAAGGAACACCATGATCGAGCTGCGCACCCCTGCCGAGGTCGACGCGATGCGACCGGCGGGACGCTTCGTCGCGGAGGTGCTCGCGACGCTTCGCGATGAGACGACAGTCGGCACGAACCTGCTGACGATCGACCGACGCGCGCACGACATGATCCGGAGGGCCGGCGCCGAGTCCTGCTACATCGACTATCACCCCTCGTTCGGTGCGATGCCCTTCGGCAAGGTGATCTGCACCTCGATCAACGACGCCGTGCTGCATGGCCTCCCCTTCGACTACACACTGCGCGACGGCGACCTCGTCTCACTCGACTTCGCGGCATCCGTCGACGGCTGGGTGGCCGACTCCGCCGTCTCGTTCATCGTCGGAACGGCCCGCGACGAGGATCTCGCGCTCATCGACACGACGCAGCGGGCGCTGGATGCCGCGATCGGCGCTGCCGTCGAGGGGGCGCGGATCGGCGACATCTCCGCGGCGATCGCCACCGTCGCGCACGCCGACGGGTACAGCATCAACACGGACTTCGGCGGCCACGGCGTGGGGCGCACGATGCACGGCGATCCGCACGTCCCCAACGACGGCAAGCCGAACCGCGGCTACCCGCTGCGGGCGGGCCTCGTCCTCGCGCTCGAGCCGTGGTTCCTGCAGACGACCGACGAGCTCGTCACCGACCCCGACGGGTGGACGCTCCGCAGTGCCGACGGCTCCCGCGGCGCGCACGCCGAGCACACCGTCGCGATCACGCCGGACGGGCCCTTGATTCTCACCGACCGGTCGTTCCTCGGCGTCGACTGAGGCTGTGCGCCGGCGCCTTGCGCGGCCGGGCATACGGGCATCCCCGCCTCACAGAGACAGGAGATGTCACCGACACAGGACGAAAGCGGCTGAAACGGCCTGTCTTGGTGAGATCTCCTGCGTCGGTGATGCGCGACGCCGCGGATGCCCCGACACCGGCGGATGCCCCGGCGTCAGCCCTCGTCGGGAGCCGGCAGCAGATCGGGGCGGCGCGCCCGCGTGCGCTCGACCTGCTGGTCGTGGCGCCACCCGGCGACCTTGCCGTGGTGGCCGCTGAGCAGCACCTCGGGCACCTCCAGGCCACGCCATGAGGCGGGCTTGGTGTACGAGGGGTACTCGAGCAGCCCGTCCTCGTGGGACTCCTCGACGAGACTCTCGGGGTTGCCGACGACGCCCGGGATGAGACGCCCGATCGCCTCGATCATCGCCATCGCCGCGACCTCGCCGCCGTTGAGGACGTAGTCCCCCAGGCTCACGAGACGCACGCGGCCGCGAGTTGCGGCGTACTCGAACACGCGCTCGTCGATGCCTTCGTACCGCCCGCAGCCGAACACGAGGTGCGGCTCTTCCGCCAGCTCCCGCGCCGTCGCCTGAGTGAACACCTCGCCCGCAGGTGAAGGGAACACGAACACCGGCGCATCCCCGGGGCCGGATTCGGCGATCTCGTCGAGCACCTGGCCCCACGGCTCGGGCTTCATGACCATGCCCGCTCCCCCGCCATACGGGGTGTCGTCGACGGTGCGGTGCTTGTCGTGGGCGTGATCGCGGAGGTCATGCACGCGTACGTCGAGGATGCCCCTGCCGCGCGCCTTGCCGAGGAGGGACACCTCCAGCACGTCGAAGAACGCCGGGAAGATCGTGACGACGTCGATGCGCACGTCAGTCCTCTGCGGCGTCGGCCTCGGCGGGCTCCGGCTGGTCGTCGGGCAGCGCCTCGAAGAGCCCCGCGGGCGGAGTCACGACGACGCGGCCCGCGACGACATCGACCTCGGGAACGATCGCCGAGACGAAGGGGACGAGGATCTCGTCATCGCTCTCGAGCGGCCGGACGATCAGCAGGTCCTGCGCCGGGAAGTGGTCCACACGGACGACGCGACCGACGACCGTGCCGTCGCGGACGACGTCGAGGCCGACCAGCTGATGGTCGTACCAGGCATCATCTTCCGCCGCCGCGGTCTCGTCCTGGTCGATCCACAGGATCGCGCGCACGATCGACTCGGCGGCGGTGCGGTCGTCGATGCCCTCGAAGAAGACGACGGGGTGCGAGTTCATCCACCGGAACTCGCGCACGGTCACGGTCTTGCCGTGCCAGGGGGATGCCTCCGGCACCTGCAGCGTGAAGACGGCACCGGGGACGAAGCGCCCGTCCGGGTCGTCGGTGTACAGCTCGAGCTTGAGCGCGCCCTTCAGGCCGTGGGCCTTGACGAGGCGCCCGACGCGCAGTTGCGTGCGGGTCGGTTCGGCGGCGGCCATCTCAGTCGTCCGCGACGTCGACGCGCACGCGCGTGCCGTCGGCGAGAGCGGAGACGAGGGTGCGCAGCGCCTTGGCGGTGCGACCGCCGCGCCCGATCACCCGACCTCGGTCATCGGGGTGCACACGCACCTCGAGGACCTCGCCGCGGGGCGACGAGGAGGAGCGGATGACGACGTCGTCCGGGTGATCGACGATCCCCTTGACGATGTGCTCGAGCGCGGCGGACAGCAACGCGATTACTCTGCGTCGGTCTCGGCGGCGGCCTCGGGGGCCGCGGCGTCGTCAGCGTCGTCGGCGGGCTCCTCGACCTTCTTCTCCGCCTTCGGCTTGATGACCGACTTCTTCGCCGTGTCGGCGACGAACTCGTCCTTCTCGCCGGCGACCTTCACCGTCGAGACGGCGTTCTTGTCGCCCTTGAACTGGCCCCAGTCGCCCGTGAGCTTGAGGAGCGCAGTGACCTGCTCGGTCGGCTGCGCGCCGACGGACAGCCAGTACTGCGCACGCGCGGAGTCGACCTTGATGATCGAGGGCTCCTCGGTGGGGTGGTACTGACCGATCTCCTCGATCACGCGACCGTCGCGCTTGGTGCGCGAGTCGGCGACGACGATGCGGTAGTAGGGCGCGCGGATCTTGCCGAGGCGCTTGAGACGGATCTTGACAGCCACAATTCTCCTGAATGGTGTGAGGTGAGTTTGAACGTCGCCTGGAGCGTGGGGTGCACACCCGGCGGAAGCTCTGCGGTGGACCGACTCCGCTGGATAGAGGGTCGAGCAGGTGGTCCAACCGTCCATTTTGCCAGATTGTTTCAGATGCCGCGAACCGGGACGCTTCGGCCGACCTCGCCGTGTCAGACTGACGCCATGACGGTGACCTTCGCCACCTCCCCCCGCTCCACCGTGGGCCTCGAGTGGGAGCTCATGCTCGCCGACCGCGACACCGGTGATCTCGTCGGCCGGGCGCCGGAGATCCTCCCTGCCCTCGAGGAGAGTACGGCGCTGGAGCGCTACACGGTCACCGGCGAGCTGTTGACCAACACCATCGAGGTGACGAGCGGGATCGGCGACACCGTGGCATCCGCCGTCGACGACATCGGCGACGCGATCGCGCAGGTCCGGCAGCTCACGACCCCTCACGGCATCGAGCTGCTGTGCGCGGGCAGCCACCCGTTCGCGCAGTGGTTCGACCAGCAGGTCACCGACAAGACCCGGTACCACACGCTCATCGAGCGAACCCAGTGGTGGGGGCGGAACATGATGATCTGGGGCATCCACGTGCATGTGGGCGTCGAGGACGTCACGAAGGTGCTGCCCATCATCGGTGCGCTCGCGACCTACCTCCCGCATCTGCAGGCGCTGTCGGCATCGAGCCCGTTCTGGGCCGGAGAGCGCACCGGCTACGCCTCGAACCGTGCGCTCGTCTTCCAGCAGCTGCCGACCGCGGGTCTCCCCTGGCTGCTCGACGACTGGGCGCAGTACGAGAACTATCTCGACGACATGGTGCGCACGGGCGTCATGGAGGACGCCACCGAGGTGCGCTGGGACATCCGCCCCGCGCCCCGCTGGGGCACGATCGAGGTGCGCGCGTGCGACGGGATGTCGACGCTCACGGAGCTCGCCGCCGTCGCCGCCCTCGTCCAGGTGCTCGTCGAGCACTTCTCCCGCGAGCTCGACGAGGGACGCACGCTGGAACGCCTGCAGCCCTGGTACGTGCGCGAGAACAAGTGGCGCGCCGCGCGCTACGGGCTGGATGCCCGTGTCATCGTCGACTCCCACGGCACGCAGCGCCTCGTGACCGAGCATCTGCTCGAGACGGTCGAGCGCCTGCGCCCTATCGCCGAAGAGTTGCACTGCGCGGTCGAGTTCGACACCCTCGCGTCGATTGCGGGCCAGGGCGCGAGCTATCAGCGCCAACTCGCGGTGGCCGATGCTTCCGACGGCGACCTGCGCCGCGTCGTGCAGCACCTCATCCGCGAGTTCCGCGAGGGTCCGAGCCGCGCGCGGCCCTGACCGCGTTGTCGGCACGAGGCTGGCCGCGCGGTCATCCCTTGCCGAACAGCTTCTGGATCTCCGCGAGGTCCGTCTCGCTCGGCTGCGCTCCCCCGGCGCCGAGGCCGAAGCCGGATCCGGTCGGGGCAGACGGCGCCGCTGCGGCGAGACCTGCGTTCTCCGCGGCGCGCTTGGCGGGGTTCCCCGAACGCGAGCCGCCGCTCTTCTTCTGCTTGTTGCCGCGCTTGGCCGACGCCCCGGGCTTGCCGCCGATCGATCCCATGCCGGGGATCGAGGGCACGCCGCCGCGGGCGACGGTCTTCATCATCTTGGCGGCCTGGTCGAACCGCTGCACGAGCTGGTTGACGTCGGTGACCGTCATGCCCGAGCCGCGTGCGATGCGCAGGCGACGTGAGCCGTTGAGGATCTTGGGGTTGCGGCGCTCGGTGGGCGTCATCGAGCGGATGATCGCCTCGGTGCGGTCGAGTTCGCGGTCATCGAACTGATCGAGCTGCTGCTTCATCTGGCCCATGCCCGGCAGCATCCCGAGCATCTTCTTCATCGAGCCCATCTTCTTCATCTGCTGAAGCTGATCGAGGAAGTCCTCGAGGGTGAACGACTCGGTCGCGAGCTTCTCGGCGACCTTCCGCGCCTCCTCCTCGTCGAAGGCGCTCTGCGCCTGCTCGATGAGGGTGAGGATGTCGCCCAGGTCGAGAATGCGGCTCGCCATGCGATCGGGGTGGAACGCCTCGAGGTCGTCGAGGCTCTCGCCCGTCGACGCGAAGATGATGGGGCGCCCTGTGACGGATGCCACCGACAGCGCTGCGCCGCCGCGGGCGTCGCCATCGAGCTTGGAGAGCACGACACCGGTGAAGTCCACACCGTCCTGGAACGCCCTGGCCGTGTTCACGGCGTCTTGGCCGATCATCGCGTCGATGACGAACAGCACCTCGTCGGGATCGGTCGCCGTGCGGATGTCGGATGCCTGCTTCATGAGTTCGGCGTCGACGCCGAGCCGGCCGGCGGTGTCGATGATCACGACGTCGTGCTGCTGGCGACGGGCGAGCTCGACGCCGTCGCGCGCGACCTTCACGGGGTTGCCGACGCCGCCTCCGGGCTCGGGCGCGTAGATCGCGGCGCCGGCCTGCTGGGCGACGACCTGCAGCTGGTTCACGGCGTTCGGGCGCTGCAGGTCGCAGGCGACGAGAAGGGGCGTGTGCCCCTCCTTCTCGAGCTGCTTGGCGAGCTTGCCGGCGAACGTCGTCTTTCCCGAGCCCTGCAGGCCCGCGAGCATGATGACCGTCGGCGGGTTCTTGGCGAACTGCAGCCGACGCTGCTGCCCGCCGAGGATCGCGACGAGCTCTTCGTTGACGATCTGCACGACCTGCTGCGCGGGGTTGAGCGCTTTGTTGACCTCGTCGCCGAGCGCGCGCTCGCGCACCTTCGCCGTGAAGTCCTTCACGACGACGAGCGCGACGTCGGCATCCAGCAGCGCGCGGCGGATCTCACGGACAGTGCCGTCGACATCCGCGGGCGTGAGCTTGCCCTTGGTGCGGAGGTTGCGGAAGGTCTCTGTCAGCCGATCGCTGAGGGTGCCGAAAGTCGCCATGATGACCCGAGTTTACGCGAGTGGACGAGAAGGCCGTGCGCGCGTCGGGCTGTTCCTCGTGCTTCACGCAGCGGTCGCGCGCCGGGGAGGACGCGGGGCCGAGCTGTTCCGCTGCCGGCCTATCCGGGCACGTATCCGAGCGCCTCCTCCAGCACAGCAGGGAAGTCGGTGCGCCCGGGCGCTGCGGCCCAGGCCCACACCGCGGCGAACAGCGCCGCGGCGGCGGCCGCGGCGCGGATCTCAGCCGGAAGGTCCGGATGCCCGTCGGCCACCAGTTTCGCCGTGATCGCGCGTCCCAGCCGCGCCTGTCGGAGCGCCCGCTCGGCCACCAGGCCGTCCGTCATGCCCATCGCGCCGGCATGCGTGATCGCGAGGGCAAGACTGTCGGGCGCGAACCCGACGGCGATCCCCCGCAGCGTCTCGCGCACGTCGGCTCCCGCAGCCAACTCGGCGCATGCCGCGTCCGCCCGCTCGTCGAAACCACCCCACAGGACGTCGGCCTTGGAACCGAAGTAGTTGAAGAAGCTCGAGCGGCCGACGCCGGCGCGCAGCGCGATCTCGGCGACGGTGGTCCGCTCATACCCCTGCTCGAGAAACAGCTCGCACGCCGCCTCGGCGATCGTCTCGCGCGACGAGACCTTCGGGCGGCCCGCGCGGGGCTCCGTGGACATGGTGTCAGCGTACGCGAGGGCTGCGCCGGGCCGCGTACAGCGGTCCCGTCGGCGCATCGCCGACCCGGGTGCCGGCGACGATGGCGTCAGCGCGCTCCCACGTCCGCTGTGCGCTCTGGAATGCCAGCTCATCGGCCATCCAGGCATGCCAGAACGCGATGGACGCGGCTTCGTCGCCGTTGACCCCCTGGGCGATGTCGCGCGCGAGGCCGCGACGCTCCGCTTCCGCGACGTCGGACTGCACCCAGAGCACCCCGTCGATCAGATCCGCGAGGTCGGCGCACGCCGCGCCGACCCCCTCGAGAACCACCAGCGGCACATGAGCGGCCACCTCGATTGCGCCCGCCCTGCCGTGCTCGTCCCACGCCGGCGGTCGGTAGCGCACGTCGTGTCCCGCGGCCAGTGGCGTGAGCAGGCCGTCGCGCACCAGTCCCGCCCAGCCGAACATCGGAGCGTTCCACGCGATGTCGTCCACGCCGACGAGAACGGCCCCCCGGTGCGCTGCGACGAGACGCCCGGCGAGCGTCGACTTGCCGCCACCGCTGCGTCCGTCGATCGCGACGACGACCGGACCCGCGCCCGATGGCGCCGGCACGCCGGCCCACTCCAACAGGCCCGACACCTCCACGCCCTCCCATTCGGTGACGAGGGGCTCTCCGGGCGCGGGCGACAGGTGACGAAGCTGCATGCTCTCGACCATAGGGCCTGGACGGGGAGCGCTTGGTGACGCGCCCCCGGCGTCCGGGTATTATTAGACGGCGTCCAACTACGCGGCCCCAAGGAGACTCATGCTCGACATCCGGACGGTCGGCCTCGCGCCGACCCACGTGCCCTACCTCGATGCCTGGGCGCTGCAGCGCGAAGTCCACGCGGAGGTCGTCGCCGGGGACCGCCCCGACACCCTGCTGCTGCTCGAGCACGAGCCCGTCTTCACGGCGGGCGCCCGCACCGCGCGCCGGGAACGGCCCACGGACGGCACGCCCGTCGTCGACGTGGACCGCGGCGGCAAGATCACGTGGCACGGCCCCGGCCAGCTCGTCGGCTATCCGATCGTGCGCCTGCCCGAACCCGTCGACGTCGTCGCCCACGTGCGGCGCCTGGAGCGGATCCTCATCGACGTGCTGGCGGCCTTCGACATCGACGGCTACCGCGTCGAAGGACGCAGCGGCGTGTGGGTGCGCCGCCCGCTGAGCGAGGACAAGATCGCGGCGATCGGCGTGCGCGTCCAGCGCGGCGTGACGATGCACGGCTTCGCGCTCAACTGCGACAACTCGCTGCTGCCGTTCTCGCAGATCATCCCCTGCGGCATCGCCGACGCCGGTGTCACGACGCTCAGCGAAGTGCTCGGCCGCGACGTGCCACCGGCGCGAGTGGTGGATGCCGTGACCGCGGCCTTCCAGACCTCCTTCGCCGCGTCGGATGCGGGGATCGCCGCATGAGCGCGTGCGGATCGGGCGCGAACGAGAGCACCGGCGCCTGCGCCGCGCCGGCGGCGGCCGGACCGGCCGCCGCCCCCGACGGCCGGCGGCTGCTGCGCCTGGAGGTCCGCAACGCCCAGACGCCGATCGAGCGCAAACCCGCGTGGATCAAGACGAAGGCGAAGATGGGGCCCGAGTACCAGTCGCTGCAGTCGCTCGTGAAGGACGAGGGGCTGCACACCGTGTGCCAAGAGGCCGGGTGCCCCAACATCTACGAGTGCTGGGAGGACCGCGAGGCGACGTTCCTCATCGGCGGCTCGCAGTGCACGCGCCGCTGCGACTTCTGCCAGATCGACACCGGCAAGCCGGCCGCGTACGACACCGACGAACCGCGCCGCGTGGCGGAGAGCGTACAGCGCATGCAGCTGCGGTACGCGACAGTCACCTGCGTCGCGCGCGACGACCTTCCCGACGGCGGCTCGTGGCTGAACGCCGAGACGATCCGGCGGATCCACGCCGTGAACCCGGGCACCGGCGTCGAGCTGCTGGCGACCGACTTCAACGGCGAGCCCGCGCTGCTGAACGAGGTGTTCGACGCGCGGCCGGAGGTCTTCGCGCACAATGTCGAGACCGTCCCGCGCATCTTCAAGCGCATCCGCCCCGCGTTCCGCTACGAGCGCTCGCTCGACGTGCTCACGCAGGCGCGCGCGGCAGGACTCATCACGAAGTCGAACCTGATCCTCGGGATGGGCGAGGAGCCGGAAGAGGTCGTGCGGGCGCTGCACGACCTGCACGACGCCGGCACCGACATCATCACGATCACGCAGTATCTGCGCCCCACACCGCGGCACCTGCCGGTCGCCCGCTGGGTGAAGCCGCACGAGTTCGTCGAGTTCCGGGCCGAGGCCGAGCGCATCGGCTTCCTCGGCGTGCTCGCCGGACCGCTCGTGCGCTCGTCGTACCGGGCCGGACGCCTCTGGGCGCAGTCGATGATCTCGAAGGGGCGTGACATCCCCGCGCACCTCGCGCACCTCGCGAATGAGACCGAGTTCGCGCAGGCGGTCTGAGCGCCCGGCGCGGACGGGCGTCAGTCGGCGCTCGTGACCGACTGGACCGTGCCGTCGCTCGCGAGGTTCACGAGGAGCACGTCGTCGGTGGCATCCGCGTCGAGCGCATACTCGAGCACCGCGAACGGGTCGGATCCGCCCAGTTCGTCGGCGAGGATCGTCACGCTCACAAGCTGCAGCGAGCGGATGATGTCGATGTGGACGTCGCCGGAGATGTCGACGAGCACGTCCTGCAGGTCCTCACCGAACTCCTCCTGCTGCTGCAGCAGGTATTCGGTGACTTCGCTCGTGCGGTCGTCGAGCTCCCCCACCATGGCGTTGCGTGCCGAAAGGTCGATGTTCTCGAGGGCGGAGATCATCGAGGCGGCCACGTCGAGGGCGGCCTGCGAGACGTCGTCCTGATCGGGTGCCGTGAGATCCACGGTCACGCGCTGGTCGCCGAAGTCCACCGTCTCCGACCAGAAGATCGACCCGTCGGGGCCGGACTCCAGCAGTCCGAAGTAGTCGTGCTCGATCGCCATAGACCCATGCAACCACCGTCTGCCGTCCGCGTCCACCGGCGACACCCGATCAGCCGACGAGCTGCTCCACGAACACGTGCGGCGTGAAGCCGGTGAGGTCGCCGATCCCCTCGCCCTGACCGAGGAGCTTCACCGGGATGCCGGTGCGCTCCTGCACCGCGAGGACGAATCCGCCCTTGGCCGACCCGTCGAGCTTCGTGATGACGAGGCCTGTCACCCCGGCGTGCTCGAGGAACGCCTCGGCCTGCATGACGCCGTTCTGGCCCGTCGTGGCATCCAGCACGAGGAGCACCTCGCTGATCGGCGCCTGCTTCTCGATGACGCGGCGGATCTTCGTCAGCTCGTCCATGAGCCCGCCCTTTGTGTGCAGGCGCCCCGCGGTGTCGACGAGGACGATCTCCGTGCCCGTCTGCTTCGCGTAGTCGATCGTCTGGAAGGCGACGGATGCCGGGTCCTGCCCCGCCTGCTGGGGGCGCACGATCGTCGCTCCCCCGCGTTCGGCCCACGTCGCGAGCTGGTCGACGGCTGCCGCCCGGAACGTGTCGGCGGCGCCCACGACGACGGAGCGCCCGAAGCGTTTGAGGTAGTTCGCGAACTTCCCGATCGTCGTGGTCTTGCCGACGCCGTTCACTCCGACGACGAGCACGACGGCGGGGCGCTCGGTGAGACGCAGCGTCGTGTCGAACTTCGCGAAGTGCTCCTCGAGCGTTTCCTTCAGCATGCGCTGCAGGTCTCGGGGGTCGGTCGTGCGGTAGCGGTCGACTTTGTCGTGGAGCTCGTCGACGATGCGCTCCGTGATGTCCGGTCCGAAGTCGGCCGTGAGCAGCGCGGTTTCGAGGTCGTCCCACGTCGTCTCATCGATCGTGGGTTTGACGAACATGCCGCGCAACGCGCGACCGAGCGACCAGGAGTTCTCCGCCATGCCGTTCAGCCTAGTTGCCGCCGTATCGGGCGCGGCTCCGCCGGCTCCATCACCCCGCGGTCGGAGTGAGGCTGATCGAGAGGTCGTCGCGGACCTCGTCGAACACCGACTGCGCATCCTGGCCGGTCGGGCAGTCCAGGCTGAAGTAGAGGCCCGAAGAGACCGCGGCGAATCCGCGCGCGATCACGACGTACGACGCGTTGTCATTGCTCCCCGACACGGCGCGCATCTCGACGGTCCCCGAACCGAGCTGCGGGACGTCGATGTCGCTCGCGTAGGGAGTGATCTCGCTCGCCGTCTCGCCGAAGTCCTGCCCGAGGATCTGGTCCGACACGAGTGAGTCGCCCTGGCTGAGGTCGTAGGAGGCGAGCGTGCCCTGCCAGAAGCTCGCGGTGCAGCCGGTGGCGACATGCGTGTAGGACCAGTTGCCGGCACCGTCATCGGGGCTCGCGACGCTGTAGTCGTCCGAGAACCCCATGCTGTCGCCCCACTCGACGTGGGTGGACGACGGCAGCGTGGCACCGGCGTCGAACGTGAGGGACTCCGCAGGGCCCGAGGACGTCCCGTCATCGCCGCTCGAGGGCTCAGGTGCGGGCATGCTCCGCGATGGCGGTGGGGACGGGACGGTGTCCGGGATGGACGCGGCGAGGCATCCGGTGAGCGTCGTCGCGCCGAGCGCAAGCGCGCATACGGACGCCAGCCGGACCAGTGATCGCTTCATCCGTCCACCGTAGCCGCCACCGGCATGGGTTCGACGACTCGGATGCCGGAGCGTCGGCTCAGACCGCTTCGCGCTCGCGCACCCGCTGCCCGACGACGGCCGACACGCCGTCCTGACGCATCGAGACCCCGTACAGCGCGTCGGCGATCTCCATCGTGCGCTTCTGGTGGGTGATGACGATGAGCTGGCTGGATGCCCGGAGCTGCTCGAACACGCCCAGCAGGCGCCCGAGGTTGGCATCGTCGAGAGCCGCCTCCACCTCGTCGAGGATGTAGAACGGGCTCGGACGCGCCTTGAAGATCGCCGTCAGCAGCGCGACCGCCGCGAGGGAGCGTTCGCCGCCGGAGAGGAGCGAGAGCCGTTCGATCTTCTTGCCGACGGGGCGCACCGCGACCTCGATGCCGGTCGTGAGCGGGTTGTCCGGGTCGGTGAGGGTGATGCTCCCCGATCCGCCCGGGAAGAGGATCGGGAACACTTCACCGAAGGCGGTCTTCGTGTCTTCGAACGCGGCCAGGAAGATCGTCTGCATCCGCTCGTCGAGTTCGCCGATGATCGTCTCGAGGTCGCTCCGCGTCTGGACGAGGTCCGCCAGCTGCTCGGTGAGGAAGGCGTGGCGCTGCTCGAGCGCGGCGAACTCCTCGAGCGCGAGCGGGTTGACGCGCCCGAGCTGCGACAGCTTACGCTCGGCGTCCTGCAGCCTCCGCCGCTCCGTCGCGCGGTCGAACGGGCGCGGCTCCTCGTCTTCGGACGCCGCGGGCACCGGCTGATCCGGGCCATATTCCGCAACGAGAATATTCTCGTCGAGAGCGAGCTCGGAGGAGACACGCTCGAGCAGGCTCGTGACGTGCAGGCGCTTCTCGTGCATCTGCAGTTCGAGGCCGTGCACGCTCTCGGTGAGGCCGCTGAGGCGCTCGCGTACCGCGGCATCCTGGCTTCGGAGATCGCCGAGTTCGGCGGTCACGGCAGTGCGCGCCTGTTCCGCGAGCTGCAGTTCGACACGGGCCTGGGAGACGGAGCGGTCGACCGAGTCGAGGAGCGGCGGCAAGGTGTCGGCGACCTCGGCGGCGATCTCGCGCTGAGCCCGGCGGATGACGGCGCGACGTGCCGCCTCCTCCGCCGCAGCCCGCTCGCGCTCGCGCTGGCGGATGAGCTGGTCGACCCGAGCCTCACCGGCCCGGACGCGCTCCTTGAGTGTCTCGACATCGAGGCGGGCGCGCATTTCGGCATCCCGCGTCTGCTCGAGCGACTCGAGCAGACCATCGCGCGCCGAGGCATCGAGGATCGGGCGAGGCGTCTCCTGTGCGGCGCGGAGCGCGTCGCCGGCGACGCGGGCGGCCTTCTCCGCTTCCGATACCGAGCCCTGCGCCTGGGCCAGGCCGGCCTCGAGACGCTCGCACTCGGCGACGGCGGCCTCGTGTCGCACCGTCGCGCGGTTGACCTGTTCGGCGTGCGCGGCCAGTGCGGCGTCATGCTCGCGCAGGCTCTGCAGCGACTCCTTGGTGTGGCGCCGTGCGGCATCCCACGCCGTCTGCGCGTCGGCGAGGGCTTCGCGCAGGGAGTCCGCGACGACGCGGATCTCGCCGAGCCGGTCGGCGGCGGCATCGCGTTCGGCGGCGAGTTCGAGCCGCGAACGGCCCGACCCCGCGCGCACGGTGTGCTCGGTGACGACCTCGCCCGTTCGCGTGACGATCGTGACGGCTCCCCCGACCTCGCGCTCGGCAAGGGCCTGGCCCGCGGCGTGAGCCGCGTCGAGGTCGTCGACGATGGCGGTGAACGCGAGGATGCCGAGGATGCCGTCGGACGCCGTGAGCACCTCCACGGCCGGCACGACACCCGGGATCCCGGACAGGTTCGGCGTCATCCGCGCGCCCTCGGCGATCACGATGTCGACGCGTCCGAGGTCGGCGTCGGCCGCGGTGCGGGCGAGGTCGAGCGCAGACGCGACATCCTCGACGAGCACGCCTTCGGCGAGAGCCCCGAGCGCTGCGGCGATCGCCGCCTCGTACCCGGCGCGCACCTTGACCGCGTCGCCGACGAGCCCACGGATGCCACGGCCGCCGCGCTCGATGAGGCTCGCCGCAGCGTTGCGCACGTCGAGGGCCCGGCCGAGGGCCGCCGTCTGGGCGGTGAGCGATTCGACTTCGCGTTCGGCTCCGTGCAGCCGCTCCCGCAGCGTCGAGACCTCGCCCTCCGCGGCCGTCGCATCGCGCTGCGCGCGCTCGTAGGCGGCGGCGTGCTCCGCCGAGGATCCTTCGGGGGTGAGCTCGGGGTCGACACCCGCGAGAGTCTCCTCGGCCTCCGTGCGGCGGGCGAGGGCGGCGTCGAGGGCACGCTGCTGGCGCTCGACGGCGGCGCGCACCGCCTCGAGGCGCGATCCCGCGGCATCCGCCGCTCCGCGCAGTTTCGTCAGCCGCATATCGTGCTCGGAGACGAGGGCACTCTGCGCCGCGATGTCGGAGTCGAGGGCGTCGAGCTCCGCACGCGCCCGGATGACCTCGCGACCGGCCGTCGCCGCGGCATCCTGCGCGTCGCCGAGCCCGGCGGAGATCTCATCGATCTCGGTGCGCGCCTCGTCGATCGTCGCCTGACTCACGGTCGCGACATCGATCGGGAGGGTGCCGTCGTCCTCCAGCAGAGCGAGGCGCTGACCGGCGAGCGAGTAGAGGCTCCGCAGCCGCTCCTGCACCCGTTCGAGCCCGAACGCGACGCCACGGGCACCGTCCACCGCCTCGGAGCGCTGCTGTGCCTCCAGCAGGTCGATGCGGAGCTTCAACTGTTCGGCCTGATCCTGCAGCACCAGACGCTCGGCGTGACGTTCCTGCTCGTTGCGGGCGTGATCGGCGAGCTGGGTGCGGAGACTGACGAGGTCGTCCGCGAACAGCCTCGCCTTCGCATCGCGCACGACGGCGGCGATCGTCGCCGCCTCACGGGCGATCTCGGCCTGCTTGCCGAGCGGTTTCAGCTGTCGGCGCAGTTCGCCGGCGAGGTCGCTCAGGCGCGTGAGGTTCGCCTCCATCGCTTCGAGCTTGCGGAGGGTCTTCTCCTTGCGTCGGCGGTGCTTGAGGATGCCGGCAGCTTCTTCGATGAAGCCGCGGCGGTCTTCGGGGGATGCCTGCAGCACGCTGTCGAGGCGGCCCTGACCGACGATGACGTGCATCTCTCGGCCGAGGCCGGAGTCGCTCAGCAGCTCCTGCACGTCGAGGAGTCGGCAGCCTTCGCCGTTGATCGCATACTCGCTCGCGCCGTTGCGGAAGAGCGTCCGGCTGATCGTCACCTCGGAGTACTCGATCGGCAGCGCCCCGTCGCTGTTGTCGATCGTGAGCTGGACTTCGGCGCGGCCGAGCGGCCCGCGGGTCGAGGTCCCGGCGAAGATGACGTCCTCCATCTTGCCGCCGCGGAGGGTCTTCGCGCCCTGCTCCCCCATGACCCACGCGAGAGCGTCGACGACGTTGGACTTGCCGGATCCGTTCGGTCCCACGATGCACGTGACGCCGGGCTCGAGGGCGAAAGTGGTCGGCTGCGCGAACGACTTGAAGCCCTTGAGCGTCAGGCTCTTCAAGTGCATGCGTCGTCCTCCGCGGGCCGGGTGTCGCCCCCACGCTAGCGGACGGATTCGCGCACACCCACTTGACGCGCGCCGCGAAACGCCGCTAGTGTCACAGATCGCGTCTGAAGTACACGGAAGGAGGTCCTCGACATGATGATGCAGCAGAACACCGTTGGAGCATTCGCTCCGGTGCGCGCCCGTGCGGGGATCGTCCGCTTCGGCGCCTTCGCAGCCGCCTGCTGAGCCGCGCACCCGAGAGCTCTGCCCGTCCTCGGGCATCCTCGCCGCCGCTCCCCTCGCAGTCCTGACGTGCGACCGCCCGCCTTCCCGGCGCGCTGTCGACAGCTTCGGGCGAGCGAATCCGCCGTATCCCGGCACCGTCGTCCACGGGGCGCCCCCGCCCCCCTCTCCGAAAGACACCACCATGTCCGGCTTCCTGGCCACCCGTCATCCGCATGCTCCCGATCCCCAGCAGCGCCGCATCCGTCTCGCCGAGCGCGACCGCGAAGCCCGCGAGCTGGAGTGGCAGAACCGCCTGCGGATCCTTCCCCTTCTCTGACCCCCGACGCGGCGTGGGGCGGGCTGACCCCGCCCCACGCGAAAGGACCTGATCATCATGAACACCCAGCCCGAGGTCGAGTTCCGGCCTCTCACCGCCCCGGCATCCATGGACGAACCGGCTGCGGACGACTTCCGTGAGTTCACCCGTGTGCGCAACGCGATCTACCGCGAGATCGCGGGCAACGACGACGACGCCTACACACCTGAGGAACTGCTGCCGCACTACCAGCCGAGCGACGAGGAGATCCGCCACGCCTGGACGGTCATCCGCGACGGACACGTCATCGGGCGCGTCGGTGTCGACATTCCCCTCGAAGAGGGATCGAAGACCGCGTTCTGGCTCGTGGAGCTGCTCGAGGCCCATTGGGGACTCGGAATCGGCTCCGCCGGGTATGCGCTCGTCGAGGAGACCGCCCGCGAGTACGGTCGGACCGTGCTGCAGTCGTGGGCGCAGCATCCCGACCAGCCCGGGCCGCGCCTCGAGCCACCGACCGGGTTCGGGTCGATCCCCGAGGATCACATGGCGCGGTTCTACCTGCGGCACGGCTACGCGCTCGAGCAGATCGAACGCGAGAGCGTCCTCGACCTGCCGGCGTCCGAGGCGACGGTCGCACGCCTGCTCGCCGACGCCGAGGCGGCTTCTGCGGGCTACCGCGTCGTGCAGTGGCAGCTGCCCACTCCCGCGGAGTACGCCGAGGGGTTCGCCTGGATGAAGTCGCGGATGTCGACGGACACGCCGATGGGTGCACTCGAGTTCGACGAGGAGACATGGGATGCCGAGCGCGTCGCCCTGCACGACAAGCGCGTGCTCGACGGCGGCCGCACGATGCTCGTCACCGCGGCGCAGCACATCGACAGTGGCGAGCTCGTCGCATTCAACGAGCTCGTGATCGGCGGTGACGCCCGCGCCGCGAGCCACCAGGAGGACACGCTGGTCCTCAGGGAGCACCGCGGGCACCGTCTCGGCATGCTCGTCAAATGCGCGGGCCTCACCACGTGGCGCCGGGAGATCGCCCCCGACTCACCGCGCGTCATCACCTACAACGCCGAGGAGAACCGCCCGATGCTCGACATCAACGAGGCGATCGGCTTCACGCCCAAGGCCTACAACGGCGCGTGGAAAAAGGTCCTGACGTGACCGACGAGATCGTCCTCCGCCAACCGCAGCGCCGACCCGATGGGGTTCCGCCCCGTGCTCTATGCGGAGGTGTGGCAGAAGAAGGTTCCGCTCTGACACGCGCGTTAGGCTGAAACTTCCGATCCGATGGTCCGGGAGGCAGTGTGCGCGAGCCCGGAGGGCAGGGAACGGCACCGGCGGAGACAGCCGGACCAGACACCGAGACCTCGTCCGATCGGAGGCGATGGTGGCGCCGGGCATCCGTGCTCGTCGCGCTCCTCGTCTCCTCCCTGGTGGTGGTGCTGCTGACCTGGCCACAGATCTTCGGCGCGCAGCGCGCGTTCGGTATCGCGCAGCTGATCGCGTTCCGGGCGCCGCTCGCGATCGGGTGGGGCCTGCTGACGGTGGCGGTGGCAGTCGTCGCGGTGTTGCTCGCCCGGCGGAACGATCGGCGGAAGCCCCTCCTCGCACTCGGGCTCGTCGTCGTCCTCGCAGCCGGTGCGCTGGGCAACGGTGCGGTCCTCCTCAGTCGTGGCTGGGATACCGGCGAACCGCTCCCCGCCGGGGACCTCGTCGTGCTCGCGTGGAACACACAAGGCGGCGCGACGTCACCGGACGAGATCGCCCGCGTCGCGGCGGAGGTCCGAGCCGACGTGGTGAGCCTTCCCGAGACCGACGAAGACGCGGCGGGCGACGTCGTACGCCTGCTCGCCGCGCGGGGCATTGCCATGACTGCGCACACCGCCCGGGCTGACGGCGACTACGACTGGATCCCGACCTCGGTACTCATCGCCGACGGGCTCGGCGAGTACGCGCTGGATCGGGAAGCGGGGAGCACGCCCGGCCTGCCGAGCGGCGTCTGGAAGCGCGTCGACGGTGACGATGACGCGCCCGTCATCGTGGCCGCTCATCCCCTGCCGCCGTTGCCGAGCACCATGGACGCCTGGAAGGCGGGGCTCGAATGGGTGGGCGGCGCCTGCAGCACGTCCGGGCCGCACGTCGTCGTCGCGGGCGACTTCAACGCGACCGACGACCACCTGGCGGGTCTCGGCGCCGCCGGACACCTGATCGGATTGTGCGACGACGCGGCGCAGGAGGCCGGCGGCGCGGCATCCGGCACTTGGCCGGCGGACGTCCCATCGTGGATGTCCTCACCGATCGACCACGTACTCCACGGCTCGGGATGGACGGCGCGGAGCGTCCGTGTGCTCGACGGCGATCCGGACGGCACCGACCACCGCCCGATCGTGGCCGTGCTCGATCGGCGGTGAGAAGTGCAACGATGACCGTCGCGGCGCTCGAGGTTTGGGACACTGAACCCATGCACCTCGAAACTGCGCGCCTCCGCCTGCGGGAGATGACCGTGGACGACCTGCCGGATCTCCGCGCGATCCTGCAGGACGAGCAGACCATGACGGCGTACGAGGGTGCGTTCGATGAGACGATGACGCAGGCCTGGCTGGAGCGCATGCTCGGACGGTACCGAGACGACGGCTTCGGCATGTGGGCCGTCGAACTGCGCGAGAAGCCCAGGATGATCGGCCAGTGCGGGCTCACGCGGCAGCACATCCTCTCGCAGGATGTCATCGAGGTCGGCTACCTCTTCAACCGTGCCTACTGGCATCAGGGGTATGCGACCGAGGCGGCGACCGCCTGCGTCCACTGCGCGTTCGAGCGACTCAAGCTCGACCGGGTGTGGGCGCAGATCCGCGACACCAACGTCGCGTCGATGAATGTCGCGCGGCGCCTCGGGATGACCGAGCGCGGCCGATTCGAGAGGCACTACCGCGGAGTCGACATGCCGCACATCGCCTTCGCCCTCGATCGAGCGGATGCCGAGTAGCCTCAGCGCATTCGCTGGCACTTCCGCTGGCACTTCGGGCAGTAGTGCGACCCACGGTTCATGAAGCTCTCGCGGACGAGGTTCGTGCCGCACCGCGGGCATGACTCGCCATCGCGCCCATACGCGTTCAGGGAGTGCGCGAAGTAGCCCGCCTGTCCGTTGACGTTGACGTACTGACTGTCGAAACTCGTCCCGCCCTCGGCCAGCGCTCGCTCCATCACGGCACGGGTCTCGACGAGGAGCCGGTTCACCGCCCGTGCGGACAGCGACGACCCGGGTGTTTCGGGGTGGATGCGCGCGGCCCACAGCGACTCGTCGGCGTAGATGTTGCCGACCCCGCTCACGACCGTCTGATCGAGGAGTATCCGTTTCACGGCGGAACGCTTCGCGCGAACGGATGCCGCGAAGCGGCCGTCCGAGAACGCGGGATCGAGCGGGTCGCGCGCGATGTGTGCGACTTGCGAGGGGACCTGCGGGGCATCCGTCCCCCATCCCCCGGCGGCGCCGTCGGCAGTCGGGACGAGCTGGTCCACGGCGAGCGATCCGAACGTGCGCTGATCGGAGAAGACGACGGCGAGGTCGCCGTGCGCGGGGTGCACGATATCCAGGCGTATGCGCTCGTGCCGCTCGGGCTCGGCACCACTTGGACGCAGCAGCATCTGCCCGCTCATCCCGAGGTGACCCACGATCGCCTCGGACGACTCTCCGACCGCCCCCGCCGCGGGCTCGAGCGGCAGCCACAGGAACTTGCCGCGCCGCGCGGCCGCCGACAGGGTCCGGCCATTCAGGGCGCGCTCGAAGGACGCGGCATCCCCCGCGTGCCGGGTGAGCGCCCGGGGATCGAGCACCGTCACGGCCTCGATGCGCGCGCCGACGAGCGCCGGCGCGAGGCCCGCGCGGACGACCTCGACCTCGGGGAGTTCAGGCACGGTCGCTGAGCGCGTGCCAGACGGCCAGCGCGCCCGCCATCTCGGCCTGCTTCTTGCTGGAGCCGACGCCCGTTCGCGTCACCTCGCCGACGGTGACGGCGGCCGTGAAGACGCGATGATGGTCCGGGCCTTCCGACGTCACGGCGTAGACGGGCGGCGCGAGCGCCGCGCGCGCCGCGAGCTCCTGCAGACTCGTCTTCGGGTCCATCGCGGCCCCGTAGCGCTCGGGGTCGGCCATGAGAGGCGCGACCAGTCGCAGCACGAGCGCGGTGGATGCCTCGGGGCCGGCGGAGAGGAAAGCGGCGCCGAGGATCGCCTCCATCGTGTCGGCGAGGATCGAGTCCTTGTCGCGACCGCCGGTCTGATCCTCCCCGCGGCCGAGCCGGATGTGGGCTCCGAGCCCGATGCCGCGCGCGACCTCCGCGAGCGCGACGGTCGACACGACGCTCGCCCGCCGCTTCGCGAGGGACCCTTCGTCGAGGTCGGGGTGTTCACGGAACAGATGCACCGTCACGGCCTGGCCGAGAATCGAGTCGCCGAGGAACTCCAGGCGCTCGTTGTGCGGCACGCCGCCGTGCTCGTACGCGTACGAGCGGTGCGTGAGCGCAAGCGACAGAAGCTCGGGGTCGATGTCGACCCCGAGCTTGTCGGTGAGCACCGTGTGCTCAGTCATCGCGTCCATCAGGGCGCGACGATCAGATGTCTGCGACCTTGCGGCCCTTGTACTCGAGGAACAGCTCGGTGCCCTGCGAGTCGGTGACGACCTTCGCCTGGTGCGGGCGGCTGTAGACGACCTTGCCGTTCTCGACCGTCTTGACGAGGGCGGGAGCCTCCGCCTTCCACTGCGCACGACGCGAGCGCGTGTTGGAACGGGAGACCTTCCGCTTCGGGGGGTTACCTGCCATGATCAGCTCTTCTCTGTTCGGGAGACGTCGGGGCGCGCGGCCACGTCGTCTTGGTCTGGGGTGAGGGCTTTCAGCGCAGCCCAACGCTCGTCGATCGGGGTTTCCGGCACGGCACCTGCTGTCAGCTTCTCGCCCGTGACCGGATCAAGGCCGGGGCAATCCGGCTGACATACCGGCTGGAATGGAAGCGACAGGACGATCGAATCCCTGACCAGAGTTTCAAGATCCACGTGGTCGTCTTGAACCTCGAAGTCGATCGCTTCCCCCACAGAATACCCGAAGAGCTCCTGAAACTCGACTTCGAGCGGCTCGGCGATGTCGGTGAGGCATCGTCCGCACACGCCCGTGTACCTCGTCTGCACGTCCGCGGTGACAAGGATGCCCTCGTGCACCGCCTCCAGACGCACCTCGAGGTCGACCGGTTCGCCCTTCCCGACGGAGACGAGACCCTCGCCCCACTTCTCGGGGGCGGGCACCTCGATGTCGAACTCGCGCATCTCACCGGCGCGGTGCGCGATGTCGCGCACGGCGAAGACGAACGGACCGCTCACATGCTTTCTGACCACCCGTCCATGGTATCGGGGGTGGTGCCGGGTGCGGCGGTCAGACGGAACGGGCGCCCGTGTCGAGGAACCGCGCGACGGGACCGGGGACGAACGGCGACACGTCTCCCCCGAGCGCCGCGACCTGACGGACGAGGGAGCTCGACACGAGCGCGTGCGACGGGTCTGGCAGCAGGAAGACGGTCTCGATCTCCGCGAGGTGACGGTTCACGATCGCCATCGGCGTCTCGTAGGCGACGTCCACCTGCGAACGGATGCCCTTGACGAGCACCCCGGCATCCACATCCTGCGCATAGTCGACGAGAAGGCCCATGCTCCAAGAGGCGACGACGACGTTGCCGGCGATCTCCTGCTCGGCGATCGACTGCTCGAGCAGGCTCAGTCGCTGCGCGATCGGCAGCATGGCCTCTTTGCCCGGATTGTGGACGACGAGGACGTGGAGCTCGTCGTAGAGCCCCGCGGCACGCCGGATGACGTCGAGATGACCGAGGGTCGGCGGGTCGAAAGAGCCCGGCACCACCGCGATGCGGTTGTTCATGGCACCCAGCCTAATCGGGGCGACCTGTGGCTCCGTATCGCGGCGTCACGTCAGTTCTTCGCGAGGGCCGCGCGCTCCTCCTGACCGAGCCGGCGACGCAACGCGTCGGCGACGCCTGGATGGCTGAGGAGGGCCGGATCCTCGGCGAGAAGCCGCTCGGCGGCAGCCCGCGCGGTCGCGATCAGGTCGGCGTCGGCGACGACGCGCAGCAGTCGCAGCGACGAGCGCGCACCCGATTGCGCATCGCCCAGGACGTCTCCCTCGCCGCGCAGTTCGAGATCGACCTCGGCGAGGGCGAAGCCGTCCGTCGTCGCCGCGACGGCCTCGACGCGCGAACGCGCGGGCGTTCCCGCGGGCGCCTCCGTGACGAGCAGGCAGAGCCCCGGCAACGCTCCGCGACCGACGCGTCCTCGCAGCTGGTGCAGCTGCGAGACGCCGAACCGGTCGGCCTCGAGGATCACCATCGTCGAGGCGTTCGGCACATCGACACCGACCTCGACGACGGTCGTCGCGACGAGGACGTCGATCTCCCCGCGCGCGAAGGCCTGCATGACGGCATCCTTCTGCTCCCCCGGCATCTTGCCATGGAGGGTCTCGACCCTGATTGCATCGAACGCGGGAAGGGTGGCGAGCAACTCCCGCACCTGCACGACGCCCCAGCGCGTGCGTGGTTGTTCTCCCTCCAAGACGGGCGCGTCGGTCGGCGCCTCCTGGGCCTTCGCGCCCGCCTCGGCGTCGATCGCGGCGCACACGACGAACACCTGTCGCCCGAGCGCCACCTCTTCCGCGACGCGCTCCCAAACCCGCGTGAACCAGGCCGGCTTCTCCGCGAGAGGTGCCACGTGCGTCGCGATCCCGGCGCGGCCGGGCGGAAGCGACCGGATCGTCGAGACGTCGAGATCGCCGAAGACCGTCATCGCCACGGTGCGCGGGATGGGCGTCGCCGTGAGCACCAGCACGTGCGGCGCGGTGCCCTTCGCCCGGAGCGTCTCACGCTGCTCGACTCCGAACCGGTGCTGCTCGTCGACGACGACGAGACCGAGGTCGGCGAAGGTCGTCGACGCGCTCAGGAGCGCGTGCGTGCCGACGACGATGCGCGCCTGCCCGGATGCCGCGCGCAGGGCGGCTTTGCGGCGCTCCGCGGCGGGGAGCTGGCCCGTGAGGAGCGTCGGCATGAGCTCGGGGGCGAGCTCCGGGCCGAGCAGTCGCGCAATCGAGCGCACGTGCTGCGCGGCGAGCACTTCGGTCGGCGCGATCAGAGCAGACTGGCCGCCGGACTGCGCGACCTGCAGCATCGCACGCAGGGCGACGAGGGTCTTGCCCGAGCCGACCTCGCCCTGCACGAGCCGGTTCATGGGCCAGGCGCCCTCGAGGTCGTGCGCGATGATGTCGCCGACCACGCGCTGGTCGTCCGTCCGCTCGAACGGCAGGCCTTCGTCGAACCGTTCGAGGAGAGCGCCGGCGGGGCGCGCCGTCGCCGACAACGCCCGGACGAACTGCCGCTGCTGCAGGAGCGCCGTCTGCAGGACGAACGCCTCATGCATGCGCAGCGTCCTGCGTGCCGGCTCGACCTCGGACGGGTCCCGCGGCGCGTGGATGCCCCGCAGTGCGGTGTCCGCGTCGAGAAGCCCTTCGGAGGCCCGGAAGGCGTCCGGCAGCGGGTCCGGCACGGGGCCGAGCGTGCCGAGCACCTCCTCGACGGCCTTCTGCACCTGCCAGCTCGCCACGGTGCTGGTCGCGGGGTAGATCGGGATCGGCGTGTTCTGGTGGACCTGGGCGTTGAGCCTCGCGGCATCCTCGTCCTCGAACAGCGCGTACTCGGGGTGCGCCAGCTGCTGATGGCCCTTGAACTGACCGACCTTGCCGGAGAAGATGCCCTGCCGTCCGACCTGCAACTGGTCGGCGCGCCACTTCTGGTTGAAGAATGTGAGGGTGAGCGCGCCCTCGCCGTCGCTGATGACCGCTTCGACGATCGAGCCGTTGCGCTGCTTCATCGAGCGCACCGAGACGGAGCGGACCTCCGCGACGATCGTGACCTGCTCGCCGAGCGGCAGCGACGCGATGGGGGTCAGCTCGCCCCGGCGGGCGTACCGCCGCGGGTAATGGTTCAGCAGGTCTCCGACGGTCTCCATGCCGAACGCGCGCTGGAACTTCGCCGCCGTCTGCGCCCCGACGACCTCGGCGAGGCTCGTGTCGAGCGTGACGGTGGACATGCGTCGAGTCTAGGCAGGGGTGGGGACGTACGCCCCGCACGGCATATGCGCCCGCGTAGCCTGCGATGATGATCCGTCGCCTCGTCGCCCGCACGTTCTGGACGTTCAGTCGATGGAAACTGCGCACCGAGCCGGCGCCCACACGCCCGACGGTCCTCATCGGCGCACCGCACACCTCGAACTGGGACTTCGTCCTCATGCTGGCGATCGCCTGGCGACTCGGCATCCCCGTGCGCTGGCTCGGCAAGGCGAGCCTGTTCGCCGGCTGGCGGGGACCTGTCATGCGCGCGCTCGGCGGCATCCCCGTGCAGCGCGACGACGCGAGCCGCGTCGTCGGCGAGGTCGTCGAGCGCGTCCGGGCGGGCGAGGTGTTCGGCCTCGTCGTCACGCCCGACGGCACGCGCGGCGGGAACGCGTACTGGAAGAGCGGCTTCTACCGCATCGCCCGCGAGACCGGGATGCCCGTCACGCTCGGCTACGTCGACCGCACGACGATGACGACGGGCCTCGGTCCGACGATCGAACTCACGGGAGACGTGGGCGCCGACATGGACCGGATCCGCGCCTTCTACGCCGACAAGGCAGGATTGCGGCCGGAGCGACGCACCGAGCCGCGCCTGCAGAACGAGCGGCAGCCGGCGGCCTGACTCGCGCACCTCGGTAGGGTGGCTCCGTGACGCGCATCATCGCCGGGGCCGCCGGATCCCTCGCCCTCGCGGTGCCGGATGCCGGTACCCGCCCGACGAGCGACCGGGTGCGCGAGTCCCTGTTCGGTGCGCTGGAGTCCGCCGATCGACTCCACGGCGCCGCCGTGCTCGACCTGTATGCCGGGTCGGGTGCGCTCGGGCTCGAAGCCCTCAGTCGCGGGGCGGCGTCGGCCGACCTCGTCGAGAAGTCGCCACGCGCCGCGTCGGTGACCGAACGCAATGCCCGCACGGTCGCGCGGGCGGTTCCGGGCGCGGTCGTGCGCGTGCACCGCGCCGCGGTGGATGCCTATCTGCGCAGCGCCACGACGGCGTTCGACCTCGTGTTCGTCGACCCACCGTACGACCTCGACGAGACGTCGCTCACAGAGACGCTCGCCCTGTTGACACCCCGCCTGCACGAGGAGGCCGTCGTCGTCGTCGAGCGTGCGACACGCTCGGGCGAACCTCGACTACCCACGGGCCTCGTGCTCGACCGCGCCAAGAAGTACGGCGACACGACCCTGTGGTGGCTCACGCCGATCGCGGAGTGACTCAGCCGAGCCCGGCGTCCCAATCGTGGTGGGGGTCCCACCCGAGGTGACCGGTCACGGCCTCTCCACCGACCGTCACAGCCGCGTCCCCCCGTGCCACGATGCGACCCACGGCGCGGTACCCCTCGGGCAGCGGTCCGGAGAAGCAGGCCAGGAGCGCGTGATCCTCACCGCCGCGGAGAGCCGCGTCGTCGGCGACGGCGTCGAGATCGACGGTGACGCCCGAGGCATCCGCGAGCCGCGTGGCATCCAGCAGCAGGCCGTCCGACACGTCCATGAGCGCCGTCGCGCCGCCGCGCGCCGCGACGACGCCGAGGCTTACCGGCGGCCGGGGGCGCAGCTGAGCCGTGAGGTCGCGGCGCTCCGCGGCGGTCAGGATTGCATCGTCCACCGGGACCGGCGTGCCGGCGCCGTCGCGGAAGCGATCGAACAGCAGCGTGATCCCGCGGGCCGCGGGCCCGACCTCCCCGGCGAGTGCCACCGTGTCGCCCGGCCGGGCGCCTGAGCGCAGCACGGGCTCCGTGCCGTCGAGCACGCCGAACGCCGTCACGGCGATCGTGAGGGTGTCGGATGCCGTGAGGTCGCCGCCTTCGACGGCGCAGCCCGGGGCGAGCTCCTCGCACGCGGTGCGGAGCCCACGCGCGAGCTCTTCGACGAAGTGCACGCTCGTGGCATCCGGCAGGGCGAGCGCGACGAACAGCGCCGTCGGGCGCGCGCCCATCGCGGCGATGTCGGCGAGGTTGACCGCCGCCGCCTTCCAGCCGAGGTCGAACCCGCTCGACCAGGCCAGGCGGAAGTCGGGACCGTGCACGAGGGTGTCGGTCGACACGACGGCGCGCCCGCCGGGAACAGCGAGGACCGCGGCGTCGTCCCCCGGGCCGACGAGCGCCGCGGAGGATCCGCTCAGGGCGTCGAAGACGCGACGCAGGAGCGCCCGCTCACCGAGCTCGCCGACCGTCGTCTCGTCTGCCGCGTGCATCCCTCCACGGTAGCCTGGACGTGTGACCCGTACGCGTTCCGCCGCCCTCCTCCTCGCGGTGCTCGGCGTCGCGGGGCTTCTCACGGGGTGCTCGACGACGGTGTCGATGACGCCCGCCGCCGGGGCGAACGATCCGGCGTGCGCGGCGGTCACGGTGCGCCTCGGTCAGAAGGTCGCGGGTCAGGAACGCCGTTGGACCGACGCGCAGGCGACGGGCGCCTGGGGCAATGCCGACGACGGCACGACCGTGCTTCTCACCTGCGGGCTCCCCGAAGCGGGCCCCTCGACGCTCCCCTGCGACTCGCGCGGCGGTGTGGACTGGCTCATCGACGACTCCGAGGCGCCGAAGTACCGGTTCACGACGTTCGGGCGCTCGCCGTCGGTCGAGGTCTACCTCGACTACGACAAGGTCAGCGGGTCGGAGGCGCTCAGCGATCTCGCCCCCGCCGTACAGCAGCTCCCCGCCACGGGCGCGGCCTGCACGGAGCGCCCGACGGACTGAGCAGGGCTCAGCCGCGTCGCTCGATCGCGAGGTCGATCAGTTCGCTGATCAGGTCGGGGTAGGTGAGGCCCGAGGCGATCCAGCACGTCGGGAACATCGAGATCGGCGTGAAGCCGGGCATCGTGTTGACCTCGTTGACGAAGAACTCGGTGCCCGTGTAGAAGAAGTCGACGCGGGACAGGCCCTCGCCGCCGACCGCCTCGAACGCGCGCGCCGCGATCCGCTGCATCTCGGCGAGTTCCCCGGGCTGAAGCTCGGCAGGGCAGACGAGGTCGATTCCCGGGGCATCCAGGTACTTCGCCTCGAAGTCGTAGAAGTCCCGCCCCGTGATGACGATCTCACCCGCGACGCTCACGCGCGGCGCGCCCCCGTCGCGACCCTCGAGCACACCGCACTCGACCTCACGGCCCGAGACAGCCTGCTCGACGAGCACGGTGCCGTCTTCCGCGAACGCCGTCTCGAGCGCCGAGTCGAGCTCGGACCAATCCGACACCTTCGACACGCCGACACTCGAACCCGCGCGCGCCGGCTTGACGAACGCGGGAAGGCCGAGCGAACGGATACGCCGCTCCCACAGGTCGCGGTCGTGCGCGAGACCGGCACGGGTCACCGAGACCCACGGCACGACCGGCACTCCGGCCGCCTTCAGCACCTGCTTCGTCGTGTGCTTGTCCATGCCGATCGCCGACATGAGCAGGCCCGCGCCGACGTACGGCAGGTCTAGGAGCTCCAGGAAGCCCTGGATCGTGCCGTCCTCGCCGAAGCGGCCGTGGAGGATCGGGAACACGACATCGACGTCGCCGAGCGAGCGGATGCCCGTGGCATCCGCGACCCTCAGCTCGCGCGACAGTGCCGAATCCGGCCACAGGATGCGCGTGCCGTTGTCGACGACCTCCGGGAGGTGCGAGGGGTCGAGCGAGAACTTGTCGGGATCGTCGTCCTCGAGGACGAACGCCCCATCGCGCGTGATGCCGATCGGAATGACGTCGAAGCGCTCGCGGTCAATTGCCCGCAGCACGCCCCCGGCCGTTGCGGAGCTGATCGAGTGCTCGCTGGAGCGACCGCCGAAGAGCACCGCCACCACCGCTCTGTCCATTCTGGGTCCTCTCACCCGTGGGTTTGTCGTCATCCGTCGTGAGGTGCGGGGCGATGTCGCGCGGGTTCATGGTGCCGTCGAGCACCATCTTCACCTGCTCGACGATCGGCATGAGCACGCCCGAGTCGCGGGCGAGCTGCAGCACGGGCGCGACCGACGCGAGCCCCTCCGCCGTCTGGTTCATCTGCTTCACGACGTCCTGGAAGCTGTATCCCTGGCCGAGCAGGCGCCCCGCCGTGTTGTTGCGACTGAGCGGCGACTGGCACGTCGCGATGAGGTCGCCGAGGCCGGCGAGCCCCTGCAGGGTCTCGGGCTGCGCGCCGCGGGCGACGGCGAAGTCCGTCATCTCGACGAGGCCGCGCGTGATGATCGACGCCTTCGTGTTCTCGCCGTAGCCCACACCGTCGACGATCCCGATCGCGACGGCGATCAGGTTCTTCAGCACGCCCCCGAACTCGGTACCGATGACGTCGGTGTTCACGAACGTCCGGAAGTAGGAGTTCCGCGCCCGCAGCGCGACCGCCTCCGCCGTGTCCCGGCTCGTCGAGGAGATCACGGCGGCGGTCGGCTGCTCGCGCGCGATCTCGAGGGCGAGGTTGGGGCCGGATGCCACGGCGATGCGCGACGGATCGCAGTGGAGCTCCTGCTCGATGACCTGGCTCATGCGCAGGCCGGAACGCTTCTCGACGCCCTTCATGAGGGAGACGACGGGAGCATCCGTGCCGGCGATGAGGGGACGCACCGCCTTGAGGTTCTGACGCAGGGCCTGGCTCGAGATCGCGAGGTACACCTGCGATGCGCCCTCGAGCGCCTCGGACAGGTGGGAGGTCGCCGACATCGTGCGCGGCAGGTTGATCCCGGGGAGGTACTCGCTGTTGCGGTGGCCCTCGTGGATCTCCTGGGCGAGTTCGGCGCGGCGGGCCCACATGACGACGTGCGCCCCGCCGTCGGCGAGGACCTTCCCGAACGTCGTGCCCCAGCTGCCGGCGCCGATGACGGCGATGCGGGGACGTGCCGGCTCGCCTCTGCGATCGTTCCTAGGAGTCAAGTCGCCCCGTCTCACTCTGACCGTGCTCCGCGGGGTTCCAGCGCTCCGCGGGCGGCTCTTCGCCGCGCAGCTCCCCCATCAGCCGGGAGATGTCCGCCATCACGGCATCCGTCGCGGCGACGAGCCGGGTGTTCGTCCGAGGGCCGGAGCGGAACTCCTCGAGGTCGACCGGCGTACCGACCTTCACGCGGACCCGCTTGCGCAGCGGCCACATGCTGAACTTGCCGTAGGGCGGGAGGATCCGCTGCACCCCCCAGGTCGCAACGGGGATCACGGGAAGATCCCCTGCGAGCGCGAGCCGCACGACCCCGGTCTTGCCACGCATCGGCCACAGGTCCGGGTCGCGGGTGAGCGATCCCTCCGGGTAGACGATGACGCCACGGCCGTGCTCGACGAGATCCTCGGCCTGGCTGATCGTCTGCTTCGCCGCGGATGCCGTGGACGACCGCGCCACGGGGATCATCCCCGTGGCCCGCAGTGCCGCCCCCAGCACCGGGATCTTGAAGAGGCTCTCCTTCGCCATGAACCGGGGCGCCCGCCCGAGCCGCCACGTCGCGGCCGCGACGATGATCGGGTCGAACTCGCTGTAGTGGTTCGGGGCGAGGATGTAGGCGCCCTCCGTCGGGAGGTTCTCGGCGCCCTCGATCTCGATCTTCGCGATGAGTCCGGTGAGCGGCACGACGACCGCCGCGAGCGGCCAGAAGGCGCTCGGGCGGGTCTTCTCCGAAGAGGCGCGGCGGCGCGGGCTCTGCGACACCGGTCAGCCTGCGACGTCGAAGTCGGCGCCGAGCGCGGTCAGCTTGTCGAGGAACTTCTCATACCCGCGGCGGATGATCTCGACGTTACGCACGGTCGACTCGCCCTCGGCCGCGAGCGCCGCGATCACGTAGCTGTACCCGCCGCGCAGATCGGGGACGACGACGTCCGCACCGTGCAGGGGCGTGGGCCCGTTGATGACCGCGGCCTGCTCGAGGGCGCGACGCGCGACCCGCCGATCCGGGCTCGCGATGCCCTCGGGGTGCACGACGATGTCGGCACCCATCTTGTTGAGCGCCTGCGTGAACCCGAGACGATTCTCGTACACGGTCTCGTGCACGGTCGAGGTGCCATCGGCCTGCGTGAGGGCGACGATGAGCGGCTGCTGCCAGTCCGTCATGAAGCCCGGGTGCACGTCGGTCTCGACGACGACGGGCTTGAGCTCTCCCCCACGGCGGAAGCGGATGCCGTCCTCCGCGATGTCGAAGTCGCCGCCGGCCTTGCGGAACACGTTCAGGAACGTCAGCATCTCGGGCTGCTTGGCGCCGCCCACGAAGATGTCGCCGTCGGTCGCGAGCGCCGCGCACGCCCACGAGGCGGCCTCGTTGCGATCGAAGATGCAGCGGTGGTCGTATCCGCGGAGCGAGTCGACACCTTCGATGAAGATGACGCGGTTCGGCTCGTAGGAGATGATCGCGCCCATCTTCTGCAGGACGGCGATCAGGTCCATGATCTCCGGCTCGATGGCCGCACCCCGCAGCTCCGTCGTGCCCTTCGCGCGGACGGCGGTCAGGAGCACCTGCTCCGTCGCCCCGACGCTCGGGTACGGCAGGGTGATGTCGGCGCCGTGGAGGCCGTTGGGCGCCGACAGGCGGATGCCGCTCGGCAGCTTGTCGACCGTGGCGCCGAACGCGCGCAGCGCATCGAGGTGGAAATCGATGGGGCGATCGCCGATGCGGCATCCGCCGAGGTCGGGGATGAATGCCTGACCGAGCAGGTGAAGCAGTGGACCGCAGAAGAGGATGGGGATGCGTGACGCGCCCGCGTGCGCGTCGATCTCCTCGATGTGCGCGGACACGGCTCCGCTCGGGTCGAGGCGCAGCACGCCCTCCCCGTCGTCTTCGATCGCCACACCGTGCACCTCGAGGAGCGACCGCACGACCTGCACGTCGCTGATGTCGGGCACATCGCGCAGGACGCTCTCCGTCTCACCGAGGAGGGAGGCGACCATCGCCTTGGTGGCGAGGTTCTTCGCCCCCTTGACCTCGACACGACCCGTGAGCGGTCTGCCGCCGCGGATCTTCAGGACCTGACCGGAACGGTCGGTTCCCCCGCTGGGCTGCGGCGCCGAAGAGTCGCTGAGGAGGGTGTTCATGAATCGGACCTCACTTGTGGTGTCGAGGGCGGGCCTGCGTCTCCCCGGGTGCGGGGGCGCCGGGCTCGGGCTAGCGGACGGGCTGCGTCCGCGGCCTCCACGCCTCTCGGCGCGCCTCGAACTGCGCGATCTTCTCTTCGTTGCGCAGGGTGAGCCCGATGTCGTCGAGCCCTTCGAGGAGCCGCCACCTAGTGTAATCGTCGATGTCGAAAGTGAGGCTGAGGTCGCCGACACGGACGGTCCGGTCGGTCAGATCCACCGTCATCTCGATGCCCGGATCCGCCTCGATCGCCGCCCAGAGCGCCTCGATGTCCGACTCGGAGACGACCCCCGTGACGAGACCCTGCTTGCCCGCGTTCCCGCGGAAGATGTCCGCGAACTTGGGGCTCAGCACGACTCGGAACCCGTAGTCGCGGAGCGCCCAGACGGCGTGCTCGCGGCTCGAGCCGGTGCCGAAGTCGGGCCCCGCGACGAGGATCGAGGCGCCCGCGTAGGCCGGCTGGTTCAAGACGAACTCCGGGTCCTGCCGCCAGTTGGCGAACAGGGCGTCGTCGAAGCCCGTCTTCGTCACCCGCTTGAGGTAGACGGCCGGGATGATCTGGTCGGTGTCGACCGCCGAGCGCGTGAGCGGGGCGGCGATGCCGGTGTGGGTCGTGAACGCATCCATGTCAGGCCTCCACCCGCTCGGTCACCGGCAGATCACTGGGGCTCGCGAGGCGGCCGAGCACGGCCGTCGCGGCGGCCACGAGCGGCGAGACGAGGTGCGTGCGCCCACCCTTGCCCTGCCGTCCCTCGAAGTTGCGGTTGCTGGTCGATGCGCAGCGCTCCCCCGGCGCCAGCTGGTCGGGGTTCATGCCGAGGCACATCGAGCACCCCGCGAAACGCCACTCGGCACCGAAGTCGGTGAAGACCTTGTCGAGACCCTCGGCCTCCGCCTCGAGGCGCACGCGCGCCGATCCCGGCACGACCATGACACGCACGTTCTCCGCCTTACGGCGCCCCTCGATGATCGACGCGAACGCGCGGAGGTCCTCGATGCGGCTGTTCGTGCAGGAGCCCATGAACACGGCATCCACCGTCACGTCCTTCAGCGGCGTGCCGGCGGCGAGGTCCATGTACTCGAGTGCCCGTTCCGCCGCAGCGCGCTCGTTGGGGTCGGCGAACGATGCCGGGTCGGGCACCGTGTCGCTCAGGGAGACGCCCTGACCGGGGTTCGTCCCCCACGTCACGAAGGGCTCGAGCTCGTTCGCATCGAGGAAGACCTCGGCGTCGTAGACGGCGCCCTCGTCCGAGGGCAGGGTGCGCCAGTACGCGACCGCGTCGTCCCAGTCCTGGCCGGTCGGGGCGTGCGGGCGGCCCTTGACGTACGCGAAGGTCGTCTCGTCGGGCGCGACCATGCCGGCGCGCGCACCCGCTTCGATCGACATGTTGCACATCGTCATCCGGCCCTCCATCGAGAGGGAGCGGATGGCGCTGCCGCGGAACTCCAGCACGTAGCCCTGGCCGCCGTTCGCACCGATCTTCGCGATGATCGCGAGGATGATGTCCTTCGCCGTGACGCCCGGCTTCAGCTCGCCCTCGACGGTGATCGCCATCGTCTTGAAGGGCTTCAGCGGCAGGGTCTGCGTCGCGAGGACGTGCTCGACCTCGCTCGTGCCGATGCCGAACGCCATCGACCCGAAGGCGCCGTGGGTCGAGGTGTGGCTGTCGCCGCAGACGACCGTGATCCCCGGCATCGTGAGTCCGAGCTGCGGACCGACGACGTGGACGATGCCCTGCTCTTTGTCGCCGAGCGAGTGGAGGCGCACACCGAACTCCTCGGCATTGCGGCGCAGCGTCTCGATCTGCGTGCGGCTCGTGAGATCCGCGATCGGCTTGTCGATGTCGAGGGTCGGCGTGTTGTGGTCCTCGGTGGCGATCGTCAGATCGAGTCGGCGCACGGGTCGGCCTTCGGCGCGGAGGCCGTCGAACGCCTGCGGGCTCGTCACCTCGTGCACGAGGTGCAGGTCGATGTAGATGAGGTCCGGCTCGCCGTTCTCGCCCTTGACGACCAGGTGGTCGTCCCAGAGCTTCTCGGCCAGCGTGCGAGGACGATCGGGGATGGAAGCGGTCATGGTGTCTCGTTCTCCAGATTGAGGATCAAGCCCATCACGGACTCCGCGACGAGAGAGGGCTCAGAACGAGATCTCGTCGCGGCCGCTAAGGAGAAGGCGAGCGATCCGCACGAACGTCAGACTACCACCGGTGCGGTGCCGGGCCGCGCGCAGGGTCACGCTCCGTCGACGGTGGGGGGCGTGCCCTTCTCGTCCGCCACCGCATCCGCGGCTTCCGCCGGGGTCTCGGGCGCGATGCCGGCGCGTCGCTCCCGGGCGGATGCCACGAGGCTCGCACCCGTCGCCACCACCATCGCCACGACGATCACGCCGAGCGACATCCATGTCGAGATCTCGGGTGCCCAGTCGATGTGCTCGCCCCCGTTGATGAAGGCGAGCTCGTTGACGTGCATCGCGTGGAAGACGAGCTTCACCCCGATGAAGGCGAGGATGAAGGCGATGCCGTAGTGCAGGTACTTCAGCCGGTCGAGGAGGTCGCCGAGGAGGAAGTACAGCTGGCGGAGCCCCATGAGCGCGAACAGGTTCGCGGCGAACACGATGAACGGGTTCTGCGTGATGCCGAAGATCGCGGGGATGGAGTCGATCGCGAAGAGGAGATCCGTCATGCCGATCGCGGCGAAGACGATGAGCATCGGCGTGAACATGCGCTTGCCGCCGACCGTGGTGCGAAGCTTCGAGCCGTCGTAGTGGTCGCTGATGTCGACCGCGCGGCGGAGGGTCCGCACGATGAACGACTCCTGCTTCACGTCGTCGTCGTGGTCGCCGCCCGGGAAGGCCTGACGCCATGCGGTCCAGATGAGGAACGCACCGAAGATGTAGAAGACCCAGCTGAACTGCTCGATGATCGCCGCGCCCGCGAGGATGAACAGGCCCCGCAGCACGAGGGCGATGATGATGCCCACCATCAGGACTTCCTGCTGATAGCGCCGCGGCACCGCGAACTGGCCCATGATCAGCACGAAGACGAACAGATTGTCGATCGACAGGCTGTACTCGGTCAGCCAGCCGGCGATGAACTGTCCCGCGAACTCGTGCCCCGCGAACATCCAGAGCAGCCCCGCGAAAAGGAGCGCCAGCGCGACGTAGAACACCACCCAGAGCGTCGATTCCTTCGTCGAGGGGATGTGCGGACGCTTGAGGATCAGCAGGAGGTCGGCGGCGAGGATGAGGACGAGGACGATCAGAGATCCGACTTCGAACCAGACGGGAAGCTCCATGCGGGCCTTTCGAGGGGACGTGTGACGTCGAAAGTCTCTCCCCCACCGGCCGTGGCCGGCGGCGCGCGCCCGGGGCCCCGACGACGGAGCCCGTATTGACGGGACACGCGATGCGGGATACTCCCTCTCGCTCGCACAACAATACAGGCGGAAGTGAGACGGGTGTCACCCGCTCGACACTGACAGAGTGGGAAAGGACGAAAGGACAGGGCCATCGACACGACCGAGCGCACGGATGCCGAGCTCGTCGACGCCGCCGTGGGCGGCAGCGACGAAGCGTTCCGCACGCTCTACCGCGCGTACGCGAGGCCGGTGTACTGGCTCGCGTTCTCGTTGGTGGGCACGCAGGCCGACGCGGAGGACGTGCTGCAGGAGACATTCCTCGCCGCGTGGCGGAAGCTGCCCGGCCTGGAGCTCGCCGGGCAGTCGCTCCTGCCGTGGCTCGTGACGATCTGCCGGTTCCAGAGCGCGAACCGCATCCGGCGCCAGCGGCGCGACCGTATCCACACCGCGGCCGCCGTCGAAGAGGACATGCCGGACACGGTCGACGTCGAGAAGCAGGTGGTGGATGCCGCGCTCGTCGAGCGCGTACTGACCGAAGTGGGGACGTTGAGCCCACTCGACCAGCAGATCTTCCGTCTGTGCGCCGCGGAGGGCTACGCCTACGACGCCGCCGCGGCAGAGCTCGGCGTCACGCACGGAGTCGTCCGCAATCGCCTCTCCCGCATCCGCACACGGCTGCGGAGCACGATCGAACCGGAGAGAGCATGAACGTGCAGCACATCGACCTGCCTGAGATCGGCGACGACAAGATCGCCGACATCGAGCGCGCCCTGTTCGCGCAGATCGCCGAGGAGCGTCGCGGAACGGCGGCGGACCGACTCGCCGAAGCCGAGCGCGGGCGTGCGCGCGCGGTGCGCCGCGGGCGCATCTGGATGGGCACCACCGCCGCGGCCGCGGTGGTCGCGGTAGCCGCGATCATCGCGCCGCAGCTCATGACCGGCGGCGTCGGGGCGAGCACCGTCGCCTCTGAGCCGTTAAGTGTGCCCGAGGGCGTGCGCCTCGGGGCAGCGTCGAGCTCGACGGCGGACACGGCCGGCGGTGCGGCGGATGCCGCGATCGACGGCACCGCGCCGGCGACCTCGGGCTCGTCGACGACACGCGAGATCATCGCGACCGCGAGCGCCGCGGTCGTCGTCGACGATCCCACCGCCGCGATCGCGTCGATCACGAGCACGGCGACGGCTGCCGGCGGCTATGTCGAGTCGATGAGCATCGACGACAGGCGCTTCGCTGCCCCCACTGGCGCGCAGGACGTGCCGCCGGACATGACTGTCGCGCCCTACCCACAGCCGGCCGGGGCGTGGATCTCGGTGCGGATCCCCGCCGACACGCTCACCGACACCCTGGCGGGGCTGTCCGAGCTCGGCGAGGTCACATCGTCCCAGGTGGATCGGCGGGATGTCACGACCGAATCGGTCGATCTGCGTGCGCGCGTCGGCGCGCTCCAGGCATCCGTCGACCGTCTCACCGAGCTGCTCGGACAGTCGACCTCCACGGCCGATCTCATCGCGGCGGAGTCTGCACTTTCGCAGCGGCAGTCCGAGCTCGACTCGCTGAAGCAGCAGCTCTCGTACCTCGACGACCAGGTCGCGATGTCGACGCTGACGGTCTCGCTCACGGAGCCGACGCCGGCGCAGACGGCGAATCCGGCGGGCTTCGGAGACGGTCTCGCGGCGGGCTGGAACGGATTGGTCGCCTCGCTCAACGGACTCGTCATCGGGCTCGGCTTCCTCATGCCGTGGCTCGCCGTCGCCGCCGTGATCGTGCTCGTCGTGTGGCTCATCCGCCGGGCGCGACGCTCGCGCAGCGGGCGCGCGATCGAGCCGTCCGCGACGGCCGGCGCCGACTCCGAGGCGTGACGGGCAGCAGGATCGGCGTCTCGCCCAGATGACGAAACGCCCGGTCCGAAGACCGGGCGTTTCATGTTGGTGACCCCAGCGGGATTCGAACCCGCGTTACCGCCGTGAGAGGGCGGCGTACTAGGCCGCTATACGATGGGGCCGCACCGCGTGCCGCACACCCCGCGAGGGGCGATCAGGCAACCGTTCGATTATGCCACGCCTCGCGCACGACGACCAAATCGGCGCGCACATCTCGCGCCGACCTTGCGACCCGCGCGGCGCCGGCGTTGACTTGCCCCATGCGCATCACGAAGCACGAGCACGCCTGTCTCGAACTGGAACAGGACGGACGCAAGCTCATCATCGACCCCGGCGGCTTCACCCTCCCCTTGGAGGACCTGCACGGGCTCACCGCCGTCGTCATCACCCACGAGCATCCCGATCACTGGACGCCGCAGCATCTCGACCGGCTCCGCGCGTACAACGCCGATGTCCCCGTCTACGCGACTCCCGCCGTCGCCGCAGCGGTCCCCGGCGTCATCGCCGTCCACGCAGGCGACACCGCCACGGCCGGCCCCTTCTCGCTCTCCTTCCACGGCGGCACGCACAGCGTCATCCACGAGTCGATCCCGGTCGTCGACAACGTCGGCGTGCTCGTCAACGACGAGTTCTTCTACCCGGGCGACTCGTATGCCCTGCCGAAGCACGCCGACATCGCCCTGCTGGCCGCACCGATCGGCGCACCCTGGCTGAAGATCGGGGAGGCCATGGATTTCGTCCTCGCGGCGAAGCCCCGACGGGCATTCGGAACGCACGACATGACCCTCTCGCGCATCGGACTGGACATGCACCGCGCACGCCTCAGCTGGGCCACCGAACAGAACGGCGGCGAGTTCGTCGCGCTGGAAGTGGGCGACACGATCGACCTGTGACCCGAGTGCGGGCGGATCGGCCTGTGGCGCCAGGTCCGCGCCTCGGCGAGTCCGCGCGGGGGCCCTCCCCCACGCGCGCCACGCCCTGGTGAAGCGCGCCGGCGAAGCCCCACAACACGACGGATGCCGCGACCCGTTGCGGGGGTCGCGGCATCCGTAGGTGCGGGTGAGGCTCAGGCCTCAGGCGTCGTGATCCGTCTCGAGGAAGGCCACGAGGGAATCGAGCGCCTGCTCGGCGCCGTCACCCTCCGCCTTCAGCGTCACAACAGTGCCCTGCGTGGCGCCGAGTCCCATGAGCGACAGGATGCTGCCGGCGTTGAGGTCGGGGCCGCCTTCGACGGCGATGGTGACCGGTACACCGGCCTCCTTGACCGCCTGCACGAAGAGCTTCGCGGGACGGGCGTGCAGGCCCGAGCTGCTGGCGACGGTGGCCTGACGTTCTGCCATGGGATCCTCCTGGGTCGTGGTTGAGGTTCTTCGAGACTATGCGGTCGCGACCGCGGACGGTACTTCTGTCGCGCCGGTGGAAACCGGCTCCGGCGCCCTGCGTGCGAACTTCTTGAGCACAACGAGCAGCAGCGCGGAGACGACGACGCCGGCCGCAAGCGCCACGATGAAGCCCCAGATCGGGCTGATCGCGAACAGCACGAAAATTCCGCCATGAGGCGCGTAGCTCGTGACGCCGAAGACCATGCTGAGGGCACCCGTAACGGCTCCGCCGACCATCGAGGCGGGGATGACGCGCAGCGGGTCAGCGGCTGCGAAAGGGATCGCCCCCTCGCTGATGAATGCTGCGCCCAGCAGCCAGGCCGCCTTCCCGTTCTCCCGCTCGACTGGCGTGAACAGCGGACGGGCGAGAACGGTGGAGGCAAGGGCCAGCGCCAGCGGAGGCACCATGCCTGCGCACATCACGGCAGCCATGATCAGGTAGGGGGCCGTGTTCGTCGCGGATGCCGCAGCGAGACCGGTGGTCGCGAAGACGTATGCCACCTTGTTGACCGGGCCGCCAAGGTCGAAGCACATCATCAGACCGAGGATGACGCCGACGAGCACGACACCCGCGCCGCTCTCCGTGAGAGCGTTCAAGCCGTTCGTCAAGGCCTCCATGAGCGCGGCGATCGGACGACCGAGGAACAGCACCATGAGTCCCGACGCGACGATCGAAGCGACGAGGGGAATGATCACGACAGGCATGAGTCCCCGCAGCCAACGCGGTGCGTTGAGGCTGCCGAGCCACCAGGCGACGAACCCCGCGAGGAGACCACCGATGATGCCACCGATGAAGCCAGCGTTCATAGTCACCGCGATCGCACCGGCGACAAACCCGGGCGCGATGCCCGGACGGTCGGCGATCGCGAACGCGATATACCCGGCAAGGGCGGCTACAAGGAAGCCCATCGACGCGGCACCGATCATGAATGCGACCGAGCCGAGGTACTGGCCGAGGGGGCCGAGCGGCGAGGTGATGTTCTCAGTGGGCAGGCTCCACAGCGAGTTCTCAATGATGACCTTTGAGGCGTTGTCCGTCACCTTGTAGCCGCCGAGCAGGAAGCCCAGCGCGATCAGCAGGCCGCCGCCGGCGACGAACGGGATCATGTAGCTGACACCCGTGAGGAGAATGCGCTGGATCTTCGCCCCCCAAGACAACTTCGCCGTCGGGACGGCGCCCATGGCCGACGTCGCTGCAGCCGCTACGCGCGCGCCGTTAGGGTCGGCCGCAATAGCGACTGCCTCGGAGATCAGCTGCGCAGGCTGTTCGATGCCGCGCTTCACACCGGAACGGACGACGGGCTTACCGGCGAACCGCTGGGGGTCGCGCACGTCGACGTCGGTTGCAAAGATGACGGCATCAGCATTGTCAATGACGCTCTGGTCGATCGCCTTGTAGCCCGACGACCCCTGCGGCTCGACGACGAGGTCGATCCCCTCCTTCTTGCCCTCGGCGGTCAGCGCGTCGGCGGCCATGAAGGTGTGGGCGATTCCGGTCGCGCAGGCAGTCACGGCGACGATGCGGGCGGGGCGCCCGTGAATCACGTGCGACGCGGACGAGGCGGCGACAGGGGCCGCAGCCGACGCGGCGGCGGGCGCCGGGGCATCCGACACCGCGTGCTGGACGAGGGCGACGACGTCCTCCGGCGAAGCGGCGGAGCGAAGGCCGTCGGTGAAGTCCTCGCGCATGAACGCCCGCGCGAGCCGCGAGAGCACGGCGAGGTGCTCTTCGGCGGCGGTGTCGGGCGCCGCGATGAGGAACACGAGGTCGGCGGGGCCGTCGTCGGCGCCGAAGTCGACACCGGGCTTCAGCCGCGCGAAGGCGAGGGTCGCCTCCGTCACGGCGGGGCTCTTCGCGTGCGGGATCGCGATGCCCCCGGGGAGCCCCGTCTCATCGGTCTGCTCGCGCTTCCAGGCGTCTGCCGCGAGCGCGGCGGCGTCGACGGCACGGCCGGACGCGGCGACGCGTGCGGCGAGGGCGTCGATCACGGCCTTCTTGTCGGCGCCGAGCGGCTCGTCGAGGCTGACGAGCGCCGGCGTGATGATCTCGGACACGATGACCTCCAGTGGTGTGTCTCGGGTGGTGGGCTGCTATGCCCGGGGAAGGGCCCTCACCGGCACGTCGCCGGGGAGGATATCTGCGGGGGTGGGTGCCTGTGTGCCGGGGAGTGCCGCTGCGGCGGATCCGTAGCTGATGCCGGAGCGCAGACACTCTTCGGGCGAGGCGCCGCGGGACTCGGCGATGAGGTACCCGGCAAGGGAGCTGTCGCCGGCGCCGACGGTGCTGCGCACCGTGGTCGGCGGCGGCGTCCCGTGCCACGCACCGGCTTCGCTGACGAGCACGGCACCCGCACCGCCGAGAGTGACGAGTGCAGCGCCCACGCGCGCGGGGACGAGCGAGCGCGCGATCGCGGCGACCTGCTCGGGGAACGGAGCGGAGGCGTCGAGGGCCACGCCGGCGAGCTCGGCGAGCTCGTCCTCGTTGGGCTTGATGAGGTCGGGGTGCGCGGCGTCGACGACGGCGCGGAGCGCAGGTCCCGAGGTGTCGACGGCGATGCGGGGCGGTTCGCCGCCCGCGGCACGGACGGCGGCGACGACATCGACGTAGAAGTCGTCCGGCAGCCCCGGCGGGAGCGAGCCCGCAAGCACGAGCCAGCGCGCACCGACGGATGCCTCGACGACGGTGTCCACGAGCGCCGCGGCATCCGCCGCCGACCGCGTCACACCGGGGAGGTTCACCTTGGTGGTGATGCCGTCCGGGTCCGCGAGGGTCAGATTCGCTCGGGCCACGCCGGCGACCTCGACAGGGATGACGGGGACTCGTGCGCCACTCAGCACAGCACCGAACGGGTCAGCCGGGTCGAGCGGGAGCACCGCCGTGCTGTCGATGCGTGAGCCGCGCAGCACCCGCGTGACGTTGATGCCCTTACCGCCGGCATCTTCGCGGACGCTCGCGGCGGTCTGCACCTCACCGGGCGCGAGGGCGGCGGAGAGCGCCACGGTGCGATCGAGCGAGGGGTTCGCGGTCAGGGTGATGATCATGCGAGCCACACCTCCGCGTCGGCGTCCGCCAGTGCCATGGCGAGCGGCTCTGCCGGTGAGCGGTCTGTGACGAGGATGTCGACGTCGGAGGCCGAGCCGAACGAGACGAGCAGTTCCGCATCGAGCTTGTCGGCATCGGCGACGACGATCACGCGACGAGCCGCGGCGATGATCGCGCGCTTCACGGCGGCTTCGTCCGGGTCGGGGGTGCTGAGCCCGAAGCCGGCCGACAGCCCGTTGGTTCCGATGAAGGCGATGTCGGGGCGGAGACGGGAGACGGCGTCGACAGTCTGTGCGCCCACGGCCGCCGCGGTGAGGCCGCGCACGCGGCCTCCGATGGCGGTGAGGCCGAGGCCCGTCGCTCCGGCGAGGAGGTGCGCGATCGTCATCGAGTGGGTCACGACCTCCATCGGGGCGAAACCGGGCGCGCGCTGCGCGAGCAGACCCGCGAGGGCCGCGGTCGTCGTCCCCGCGTCGAGGTAGACGGAGCCCGTGAAACCCGCGGGAACGGCATCCAGCGCGCGGGCGGCGATCGCGAGCTTCGCATCACTGCGACGCGTCGACCGCTCTGCGAGCGAGGGTTCAGCCGTGCTCATCCGTGTGCGAGCGATGGCGCCGCCGTGGACGCGCTGGAGCAGACCGGATGTCTCGAGTTGGTCCAGGTCGCGGCGCACCGTCTCTGTCGTGACACCGAAACGTCGTGCGAGCTCCACCACCGCAACACGGCCATCCGTGGCGATCAGGCTCTCGATCTGCTGTTGTCGCTCCGTCGCGTACATCTCGTCCTCCTCGAACAATCCACACGTTACAACACAACCACAGATCCATACAAGCAAAACCACATCTCTTCGGACTCGGGCCAGAAAAAACGCGGTCAGGACGACCTTTTGTAGATGACGCACAAGACACTCAGCGTCATCAGTCGAGGGACTTGGTCTCAGCCGGAAGCTTCGAACGAAACACTGGGCACGTGTCGTCCCCGCTGTTACCGTCGTGACGCTCTCCCGACGGCGAGCATCACCCACGCCTGCACCGCCGCAGGCGCGAGACAATGGAGTCCTCAATGACGAGTACCGCCACACACACCCACGGTTGGGGTATGCGTGTCACGGTCATCGTGCTCGGCCTGCTGCTGGCGACGATGACCACCCTGTTCCTCCTCACCGCCGCGAAGCTCGATGCGGGCACTACCCTGCTCGACGACGGTGCGGCCAGCGCCGCCGACGGGTCGCAGAAGCTCGCCGACGGGGCCGCCACCCTCGCAACCGGCGCGAGCGATCTGTCCGCCGGCGCGAAGAAGCTCGACGACGGCGCGAGCGCCGCCTCCGACGGTGCGACGTCGCTGTCGGAGGGCGCCACGAGCGCCGCCGCGGGTGCACAGTCCCTCGCGGCCGGAGCCGGATCCCTCGCCGCGGGCGCGCAGTCGGCGTCTGCCGGCGCCGCGAAGGTACGGGACGGCGCCGCCTCGGCGGCGGCGGGGGCGACCAAGGTGTCGGCGGGCGCGCAGAGCGCGGCTGCCGGGGCGCAGAAGCTGTCGGCCGGCGCCGCCACGGCCGCGGACGGCGGCGCCAAGCTCGCCGCGGGAGCTGCCCGACTGTCGGCCGGTGTCGTCGGTGCCGACACGTACGCGCGCGGTGTGCTCGCCAAGGTGAACGCGGGCATCACTCCGCAGGTGACGGCCCTCGCACAGAACGCGACGGCGATCCAGACGAATGCGTCGAGTGCCACCACCAACGCCACGAATCTCGTCGCCCTGCTCCAGGCGGCTCAGGCCGACCCTGCCGCTGCGGACTGGACCACCATCAACGCTCTTGCGGGCGGGCTACAGCAGCAGGTGACGGCGATGGCACCGCAGGCATCCGCCGCTCCGTCGCTCGCCGCGGGGCTCATCGCCTCCGCAGGCGGTATCTCGAACATCATCAACGGCGATGCCCCGAACAGATGGCCCGGCACCGTCGCGATCGCCGACCCCGGCGCCGGGGCTCCGTTCCTGGCCGCGCAGGCTCAGGCGCTGTCCACCGGGCTCGGCGACCTCAAGACGGGCGCCGCCGCCCTCGCCACCGGCACGAGCGACCTCGCGACGGGGGCGGGGTCACTGGCATCCGGCACGCAGGCGCTGTCGACCGGTGCCCTGTCGCTCAGCTCGGGTGCCCACAACCTCGCGGTCGGCGCGGGCAATCTGTCGACGGGGGCGGACTCGCTCGCCGAAGGAACCCAGAAGCTGTCGACCGGCGCCGGGAGCCTGTCCACGGGACTGGTCGACCTCTCGACAGGCTCGGGCACGCTCTTCGACGGCTCTGTGACACTCGCGGACGGATCGAGCACGCTCTCGGCGGGCGCAGGCGACCTCGCGGACGGAACCGCCAAGATCGCAGCGGGTACGTCGACGCTCAAGGCCGGCACATCCAGCCTCTCCCCCATGGTGATGCCGTGGATCTTCGGCATCGCGATCGCCGGGCTCCTCGCGGCCGCCGCCTGGGCCGCGCATCGACTCGCGCACCGCAACCGCCAGCGCGCCCTCGCGCTGGCGTGACCCACTCCCTCCCCGGGCCAAATGGGAGCGGGGTCTCGGCCGATGTGGCCGAGACCCCGCTTCTGTGCGTCGGGAGGGGCTTACGCCTCGCTCATGACGTTGACTTCCTGCTGACCGCGAGCCGCGAGTGCCGCGGCACGGGCTGCGATGCGACGGGCCTGCTCGGCCTGGCCGGCGTCGAGCGTCTCCTGGTCGACGGGGAACGACTCGACGCGGTTCACACCGTGGTACTTCTCGATGTAGGCGTCGAGCTCGGGGCCGGATTCCCACGACGTGATGAGGCAGTAGCGCGGCTCGGTGCCGTAGTGGGCGGCCGCGTGCCACAGGCGCTGCGTGTCGATGACGAGCTGCGCGCCGGCGGGGAGGGCGATGCGCGTCTCCTCGCTCGGGTCGGTACGGTTCTCGCGCAGCACGAAGTAGCTGTTGGTGTCGTTGGTCAGGTTGAAGAACGACCGCACGACCCAGCCGGTGCCGTCAGGGTTCAGACGGTTGTTGTCGTCCTGGTGGAGGTTGTAGAGGCAGTCCGCGTACGTGTTCGGCTGCAGTTCGATGATGCGGCACCGGCCGACGTTCGAGCCGGGCTCGAGCGCGCGCTCGGTGAGGGTCGGCGCGATCGCCGTCTGCGCCGGGATCCAGACGCCGTCCTTGTCGGTGCGCGGCGGCTTGTGGTTCCAGAAGCCGTTGCACTCGATCTCGCCCTTGGCCGAGGCCAGCGGCGCGAATCGGGTGTCGCCGGAGGACTTCCAGTCGACGTACTCGATGTCGAGCCATTCCTTGGGGTCGATCGGCTTGTTGTACATGTCGAGGACGACGTAGCCGGTCTCCTCGAGCGCTGCGCTCTTGATGTATGCCATGACGGATCATGCCCTTTCTGTCGGACAAGCGAAGTTTTTACAGGCCCGACTGAGGCAAGCCTACCTAGGCGATCCGCACGCACGAATAGACTTCTCGGAGGTTTGCGAGGAGCGTTTCCCGACAATGAGCACCCCCACGAATGTCCCCGCCGCGAACGTGCAGGCAACCGCCGTCAACACGATCGCCTGGCTCTCGGCATCCGACACGACGATCGTCGTCCCCGTCTATCAGCGCCAGTATCGCTGGGACATCGGCGGCTGCGAACAGCTGCTGAGCGACATCCGGGCGGTGTCAGGGGCGGATGCCACCGACACCCACTTCATCGGCTCGATCCTCTCGACGGCCGCCGATGGCGACGCGGGTGACGAGCACCTCGTCCTCATCGACGGGCAGCAGCGCATCACGACCCTGATGCTCCTCATCGCGGCCCTCCACCACACGCTGCGTGAGGACGACCCCGCCCTCGCCGCCGATCTCGAGCGTGTGCTCGTGCGTCAGGACGACCCGTCGCGCACGAAGCTGCGCCCGCACCGCGCGTGGGCCGACGTCTTCGAGTCCGTGGTGCTCGACCGCCGCTCCCCCGCAGACGCGACCCGGGCCTCGCGCTTCGACGACAACTACGCGTTCTTCCGCAGTCAGATCCGGCCCGACGAGGCATCCGCCATCTGGCACGGCCTCACGAAGCTCGAGCACGTCTCGATCACGCTGGGGCCGGCCGCGAACGCCCAGCAGACGTTCGAAAGCCTGAACTCGACCGGCGAGCCGCTGCGCGATCACGAGCTGATCCACAACTACGTGCTGATGGGGTTGTCCCATGCTCAGCAGAGCGAGATCGAAGCGGACTACTGGGTGCCGATCGAGCAGGCCACGGGTGAGCAGATCGGCTCGTTCTGGCGCCACTATCTCGTGATGCTGACGGGCCGTGAGGTCACCGTCACCGGAGAGCGCGGCGTCTACGACGCGTTCCGGCACGAGTTCCCGCGGCTCGGTTTCGAGACGCTGCGGGAGCACGCCGCACGCTGGCGGGAGTTCGCGGAGATCTACGGCACGATCCTCGACCCCTCGACCGCATCCGACACGGAGATCGGCCGCCAGTTGGCCTACCTCGCGACCTTCGGCCGCGGCACGTCTCCGCTCGTCATGCGGCTGCTCCGCGATCACGCGCACGGCGACCTCGGGCTCGATGAGCTGCTGGCCTCGCTCGAGCAGCTGCAGTCGCTGCTGCTGCGCCGCAAGATCGTCGGGATCTCCACGGACCGCCTCGTCGCGCGCCTGTGCCGTGCGGCCGATCTCGGGCGCGACGAACTGGTCCACGCGATCGCGCGCATCACCCCGTCGGACGAACGCACGCGCGTGGGGCTCAAGTACGGTGATCTGCCCCATGCGCACTACGTCCTCGGACGTCTCGCCGGCACGAACGGGCCGGACGGACTCGACCTCGAGCACGTCGTGCCGCTCGCCCCGTCGGACGACTGGTCGCCGGACGGCTCCCGCCGCTGGGCGGATCTCGCCGACGACGAGCAGAACAGCTTCCGCGCGCTCGCGCAGACTCTCGGGAACCTTACGCTGCTGGAGGAACCTCTCGCCGAGCGCGCGTTCGGCGCCTCGTTCCCCGAGAAGCGTCCCGTGTACGCGTCGAGCGACGTCGTGCTCACCCGTGAGATCGCGGATGCCTCGACGGTGTGGAGCACCGCGGCGATCGCCGCGCGCACCGAGCACCTCACGGACGTGTTCGTCCGCGTGTGGGAACGCCCGGCGGTCGTCAGCATCGACGATGACAACCTGACGCCCGTCCTCGACGCGAAGAAGCGCCGCGGCTGGCCGCGTGGCTGGCAGCGCGAGTTCGACTACGTCGAGTTCCGCGGCGAGCACTGGGAAGTGAAGGACATCCGCTACCTCTTCAACCGCATCTTCACCCGGTTGTGGGCGGAGTCCCCCGAATCGCGCCAGGCCGTCATCGACTTCAGCGCGCGCCGCGGCGGCCCCGTCTACCCCGCGATGGCCTGGAACGGGCAGTGGGACGAGATCGCGGAGGGTCGCTACCTCTACATGGGCTGGGACTCGCGCTACATGCTCTCCGCAGTCCAGGGCGTTCTCGAGGAGGCGGGCTGGGCGAGCGAGGTGTTCGTCAAGTACTCCTACATCGGCGACGCGATGCGCTGACGCGCGGTTGACCCTCACGACACGGGCGCAGAAGACTGAGGGTATGTCGTCTCGCACCAGATCCGCCGCCGCCCGACCCGTCGATCGCGGTGCCGCGCGGCGCTGGCGCGGGGTACGACGCCAGATCGACGCGCTCGACATCTCCGTGTTCGAAGCCGTCGCGAACACGAAGAGCCCCCTGCTGGATGCCACGATGCCGCCGCTCACGCGCGCGGCCGACAAGTCGGTGCTGTGGATCGGCGTCGCCGGCCTCCTCGCACTGACGGGCCGGCCGCGCGCACGCCGCGGTGCCGCGCGCGGGCTCGTCTCGATCGCGATCACGAGCCTCATCGCGAACCAGGTCTCCAAGCGGCTGCATCGCCGCCCCCGTCCATCCATCGCACAGGTGCCTGCGCAGCGACTCGCGCACCGCATCCCGACGTCGACGTCGTTCCCGAGTGGCCATTCGGCCAGCGCCATGGCGTTCGCCGCGGGCATCGCCGCGGAGTGGCCCGCCCTGTCGGTGCCGCTTCGTGCGCTGGCCGGCCTCGTCGGATTCTCCCGCGTCGCGACCGGCGCGCACTACCCCAGCGACGTGGCGGCGGGCTTCGCCCTCGGCGAGACGGTCGCGTGGCTCACGACCCGCCTCGTCCCGGCGGCGCGGATCGATCCGATCGAGGACCATCTGACCGTTCGCGCCGGCGACCCGCACCGCGACGGCGAGGGCATCACCCTCGTGATCAACCCGCGCTCCGGATCCGGGCGGGCGGGGAAGATCCTCCCCGACGTGCGGCGCGCGTTCCCGCGGATGCGGATCGTCGAACTCGGCGGGCCGAGCACGGGTGACTACGGCGCGGCCATCGACGAGGCGGCCGCCTCGAGCCGTGTCCTGGCGGTCGCGGGCGGGGACGGCACCGTGCAGCGCGCCGCGTCGGCGGCGATGCACGCAGGCATCCCCCTCGCCGTCTTCCCCGCGGGGACGTTCAACCACTTCGCCAAGGATCTCGGCATGTTCCCCCTGCGGACGGCGATCGACGCCATCCGTGCGGGCACCGTCGCAAAGGTCGACCTCGGCGAGGTGAACGGCACGGTGTTCGTCAACGCCGCGTCGATCGGTGCGTACACCGACTTCGTGTCGATCCGGGAGAAGTACGAGCGCAAGATCGGCAAGCCCCTCGCCGCGGTCGTCGCGGCCATCCGCACGCTCGGCGTCGCAAAAGCCGTGCGGGTGCGCGTGGACGACCTCGACGGCGAGAAGCGGGATGCCCGGTTCAGCCTCTTGTTCATCGGCAACGGGCGCTACGAGCCGCGCGGATTCGCGCCGGTGCATCGCGCGACGCTCGACGACGGCAAGCTCGACCTGCGCGTACTGGGCGTGACCCGCGTCAGGTCGCGGCTGCGCGTGTTCCTCGACCTGTTCACGGGTCGCATCGCCGACAACCGCCGCTACCAGCAGTACTCGGATGCCGAGTACGACCTGGAGCTTCCCGACGGCCCCTACCGGATCGCCCGCGACGGCGAACTCGGCGAGGAGATCAGTCGGCTGTCGGCGCGTGTCCTGCCGCGCGCACTCACCGTGATCGTGCCGGCGCGCGGGAGGAAGGACTGACCCTCCGAGCCGCAGACCGGACGACGATCCACACGACTGCGGTCCACGCGATGCCGAGAGCGACGCCCGCGACGACGTCGCTGAGATAGTGCACCGCCAGGAAGACGCGCGCAGCACCCACCGTGACGACAGCGCCGCCGGCGACCACGCGCATGACCCGCTCGCCGGCCGTCGACGGGCGCCCGTGGACCAGGGTGAGGACGACGCTCGCGGCGACCGCGGCACCGAACGCGTGGGATGACGGGAACGACGTCTGCGCGGCGGCGACGAGCGCCGCGCTCGGGCGCGGCCGCTCCACGACCGCCTTGATCAGCACGGGGACGAATCCGCCGAGGAGCACCGCGGTGAGGACGAAGACGACTGACGGGACGTCGACCGGAGCGCGCCTCCCCCGCCGCGCCCGATGGAGGAGGATGCCGACGAGCCACAGCACCGCCGCGATCCGGAACACCCACGGAGCGAGCACGGTCGAGACGAGGGCCCACAGCGGCGTCCACCACATTCGACGGTGCCCGGCACCTGCCGACCACGTGGCGAGGTCGTGGTCGAGGGAGGCGAGCGGCGGCCAACCCGTCACGACGAGCGCGAGGATGAGCGCGAAGACCGCGGATGCCGCGGCGCCGACGGCGACGGCTGTACGGACAGCGGTCCCGGGCGCCGTGGCATCCGGCGGCGCCGTCCCGTTCCACGTGGCCATGCCCCATTGTGTCCTGCCGACGATGGACGATGCGCGACGGGCCCTCCCAGCGGAACGATCAGTTCGCGGGGAACGGCACCCCGATGAGTTCCTGCGTGACATCCCACATTCGGCGCGCATCCGCCGGGCTGCGCAGGCGCGAGTAGAGCTTCTGCTCCGCCGGACGCCCTCCGAGGCCGCGGATGCCCGACGGTCCGTAGAACCGCCCGCCCGCGTCGCCGGGTGACGTCGCCGCCATCAGCGCGGGAAGTCCCGCGCTGTCGGCCGTCCCCATGACGCCCAGGCGGGAAAGCGCCGAGATCAGTCTCCGCGAGGCGACGGCCTCGTCGCGTCCGATCTCGGGGGGGCGGCCACTCAGCGACTTCCGTCCGGCACCGAGCAGCTCATAGTTGACGCCAGCGCGCCCGATCTCACAGTCCACCTGGACGGACTGCGTCGTCCCGGCAAACTTTGGAAGCGCGCATCGAAGGATGCCAGGCGCGCGCTACTAACCGTGTTCCTCCAAGACGTTGTCATCTACAACACTGTCGAGTCCTGATCTTCACCAAGCTGGCGCAGCGATGTATTGAGGGCATCGACATCAAGCCTTGGACGCGTTGATGCCTCCATCCCGCACGACCCGCGTCTCTCCGGCAACACGCGTAAGCCGGGCCATCTGATCCCGATGTCGATCCAGCAGGGGGTGCGGACGTCCTTCGGCGTGGGCATCACCGCCGGGAGGGCACGGCCCGCCGCCTGTGGCAGAGAAGGGAAGGCTGCCGTCATCTCGGCGCGATGTGTGAGAGCCTCGGTGTCCTCCATGGTGACTGTGAAGGCAAAGAAGTCATGGAGATTGCGCTGGGCACAGCCAGGAAGCACTCCGAAGAAGCCTCCGGAGCTTCGCTCCCAGAGCGTGGCCAGGAAGTGACGAGTCGGAAGGTAGTCGCGATTAGTGAGCCTCGGCATAGAGCGCTACTGACTAGCCAATACTCCCCCGCGAACTCAAAGCATGAGCGTGTCGGTAGCGCTTGCAATAATCGAGGTAGGAGCGCATAAGTAGGGACATATGACTAGCACCGAACGCTCACAAGAGAAGCCCCCAGTCGATGCACCGATCACATCCTCTGCTGACGACGACCTCGGACGTGCTCCTGTCGCACACGACTTTGCGGAGTCGATCCGGGAGCTCGATACCAGTCAAGGACTTGTCGTAAGCATCCTGGGGCCGTGGGGGCACGGCAAGAGCTCCTTCATCAACCTGATGCGGGAGCAGTTCGAGGCCGAACCCGCTCTGACTGTCGTCGACTTCAACCCGTGGATGTTCTCCGGCTCGAACCAGCTCGTCAGCTTCTTCTTCACCGAGATCGGCGCCGAACTCAATGTCCGCAGCAAGAGCCGCTTCGGCAAGACCGCCGACTGGCTGGCTCAATACGCCGGCATCCTCAAGCCGGTCTCTCAGTTCATTCCGGTTCCCGGAGCCGCGCTGGCTGGCGAAGCGGCCGCTGCTGCACTGGCGGGACTGGCGGACTCGACTAACGCGGACCGTAGCGCGAAGAAGGTGCGAGAAGAGATTACCCAAGATCTCTCGGGACTGGACCAGCCGATCGTGGTTGTAATTGATGACATCGATCGACTCACCACCATCGAGATCCGCGAGATCTTCAAGCTCGTCCGTCTAACCGCCAGCTTCCCGAACATCATCTATGTGCTCGCGTTCGACCGGGAGCGAGTGGAGCAGGCGCTGACCGAGGACGGCGTACCTGGGCGGGCGTATCTCGAGAAGATCGTCCAGCTGAGCTTCGATGTTCCGCAGGCGCCGGAGAAGCTCCTTCGATCTCAGGTGTTCAAAGAACTCAACCGCATCCTTGCCCCAGTCGCGAACGCCACGCTCGACGACAGCAGATGGAGTGACGTCTACTGGGAGGTGATCGATCCACTGTTCGCCAACATGCGGGATGTAACCCGCTACGCGATCTCCGCGAGGTCAACCATCAAGAGCCTCGGCGATGAAGTCGATCTCGTCGACCTCCTCGCAATGGAGGCGCTGCGCGTCTTCCGTCCCGAACTAGTCCAGCAATTGTCGACTCTCCGAAGCGATCTCACGAACGCGCGCGAGATCATGGGACGCAAGGACGAGCAGGCCCAGAAGCGCATCACAGCACTACTCGCGAAGTTCCCGGACGACGATGACGTGATCCGTGCACTCATCAACCGCGTCTTCCCGGTTGCGCTGCAGTACATCGAGAACAATCACTACGGATCCGACTGGCTCAGCACGTGGCGGACCGCGCACCGCATGGCACACATCGACTTCCTCAACCTCTACTTTGATCGAGTTGCACCAGATGAGCTCGTCGCGTTTCGAAGCTCCGAGCATGCCTTTGAGCTTCTCAGCGACGGAGCGGCGCTGAAGGCGTACTTGACAGGGCTGGATCCCGAGCAGCTGGAGACCGTCTTGGAAGGCCTTACCTCGTATGAGGCGAAGTTCACGAACGACATGATCGTCCCAGGGTCCATGACGCTACTGAACCTTATCGACGCTATTCCGGAGAAGAAGCAGCGGGGCTTCTTCGACATCGGACGCCGCGACATCACTGTTGCCCGCGTCGTCCTTCGGCTCCTCCGCCGCGTCGAGGATGAGTCAGAGCGCGAAGCGCTGGTGGCACAGATTCTCGAAGGCATTGAGACGTACTCATCGCAACTCGACTTCATCCATAGCATGGGCTACCGCGAGGGCGCTGGCCACAAGCTCGTCAGTGAAGCGTTTGCCGAGCAGATTCAGGCGGACTTCGTAGCACGACTCCGAAAGACACCACCACCCGAGCCGTCACGCGAATGGGACGCATGGCGCATCTACGACGCTGTTCAGACCGAAACAGGCAAACCGCCACTCGAGCCGAACGACGATCCCGTCCTCTTGCGAGCGGTCCTGCACTCACTCAAGTCGACGGCGCGATCACAGTCGATGGATTCTCGACAGGTCAAGACCGAAGACCGCCTCGCCTGGGAGCTTCTGGTCCAAGTCTTCGGATCCGAGGAAGCGGTCAAGAAGGTAGTCGCTAACGTGCGAAACAGCCTCGGCGATGACGAGGTGCTCCAGCTTGCCGACAAGTATTTGTCGGGCTGGCGACCGGAGCGCTTCTAGACATGGCGCTCAGCAACCAGCAGATCATGACTGTCGTGAACCGATACATCGGCGTCGAGGGCGGCTACCTCGGAGATTTCTCCTACCGCACCCACACCGATTTCTACCCGGAATACTGCGGAATCGACGATGTCTTCCCGGAGACATACACCGGGACAACACGGCAGCGCTTTATCGAAATCCTGAGTACGCGCAAGCCTCACGACCAGGCGAAGATCCTGCGCGGCGTTATCGATCGCTTCGGGGACGAGGATACCCAATCGGACTCACGTACGCGATTGAGGAAGCAGATACTTCAGTGGGCTGCGGAGCTTGAAGGCGCGACAGTCATCACGATCGCAAGCCCCACCGAAACCCGAGCTGTAGTAATCAGAGCGCTGGGAGATGCCGACAACCTCGTTCGCACGAGCGGGGCAACGAGTGCAGTCGATCGCATCCACACCGCACTCCACGGGCATCTGCTCGCACTGTGCGAAAGCTCCAGCATCGAGATCGAGGAGGGTGCCACCTCCACACGAGCGCTCAAACTTCTGCGGCAACACCATCCAGCGCTTCAGGCGACGGGCCCCCGCGCCGAAGACATCACGCGCGTGCTCAACTCACTTGCGAACGTGCTCGACACGCTCAACCCGATCCGGAACAACGCGAGCGTCGCACACCCGAACCTTGAGCTTCTAGATGACCCAGAAGCCCTGCTCGCGATCAACGCCGGGCGGACGATCTTCGCCTATCTAGATTCCAAGATGGGACATCGAGAGCCGTAGAAATGAATCGGCCTGACAAGGCTCCCGAGAGGAAGATCAGGCCGATTCAGCTTGCAGCCACCGGCGCGCTCCCGATGAGCAAGATCCACGCACGCATCGAGAAGACGACCACGCAACGCGCGGCCGTCGAGGAACAGCTTGAATTCACCGTCGACCGACTGCAGTACACCGCAGAGAGCGTCTTGAGCTTCCTCGCGCTCCTGGTGGACCCTGGGACGCTCTACGGCAGGGCGTCCGACGCTGTTCGACGCGATCTCCTGACCGCGTACTTCAACCGCCTCGTCGTCTACGTGACCGACGAGGAATCAAGATCGAAGCGGAACGCCGCGACGCCAACGCACACATCCGCGAGATCCACGGACGCTTCGCAAATGCACGTCAGAACGCCGTGTCTGACCAAAACAGAACTCCCCGCTCGCGAGCGGGGAGTTTGGTCTCAGTCTCAAACGAGGCCAGTTCATTTGACCAGGGTTTGAGTAACGACGATATTGCTGGGGTACCTGGACTCGAACCAAGAACAACTGAACCAGAATCAGCCGTGTTGCCAATTACACCATACCCCAAGGAGGTTCGACCGAAGTCGTACCGAGGGTCTAGCTTAGCCCACGGGACAGGGCCGGCCAAACCAGGGCGGATCGCGGGCGCGTCGCGCTCAGCGACCTCATAGCCCTCGCCGCGGCGGCGCATGGTCTTCGGGCCTAGCGTCACTGCGTGACCAGCCTCGCCGCTCCTCCGTTGTACGCGGATCCCACGACCGCCGCCACCCTGCGTGCGCCGCGCGTGCGGTGGGGCTGGAGCGTCGCGCTCCTCGCCGTGGTGGCCGCCACTCTGACCGGCTGGGGCGTCGGGGCATCCATGTCGGACTACTACGGTTCGATCGCCCTGTCGATGAGCCAGAACTGGTCGAACTTCTTCTTCGGTGCGCTCGACCCGTCCGGCACGGTGACGCTCGACAAGATCCCCGGCTCCTTCTGGATCCCGGCGCTGTTCATCAAAGCGTTCGGGTTCTCGCCGTGGGCGACGGTCATCCCGAACGCGCTTGCCGCCACGGCATCCGTCGTCGTCACGGCGTTCACCGCCCGGCGCTGGGCGGGTCCGGCCGCCGGCCTCGTGGCGGGAGCCGTCGTGGCGACGACGCCCATCCTCGTCGCCGTCGCCCGCTCGAACCAGCCGGAGACGTTCTTCGTCCTCTGCCTCGCGCTGACGGCCTGGGCCGCGACGCGCGCGCTCGAACGCCCCAGCCTCGGGTGGCTGATCGCCGCGGGAGCGTTCGTCGCCGCCGGGTTCCAGACGTACATGCTCGAGTCGTGGGCGGTGTGGCCGGCACTCGCGGCGGCCTACCTCTGCACGCGGCAGTCGTGGCGGCGTCGCATCGCGCACGTCGCGATCGCGGGCGCGTCGAGCCTCGCCCTGTCGCTCGTGTGGATCGTGATCGTGTCGCTCATCCCGGCATCCGCCCGCCCGTACATCGGCAGCACGCTGGCGAACAGCCCGTGGGAGATGGTCTTCGGTTACAACGGCCTCGGGCGGTTCGGCTCAGCGACGTCGGATGCCTCGGCCTACCATTCCTTCACTCCCCCGTTCTCGGGCGGGGCGTCGCCCTTCCGACTGCTGAACGAGGCCCTCGCCGGGCAGATCGGATGGCTGCTCCCGACCGCGATCGTCGCGATCGCGGTGCTGATCGCGCTGCGGTTCCGGCGTCCGCTGCTCGTCTTCGGCGCCGTCTGGTTCGCCACGTTCGCCGCGATGTTCTCGGTCGTCGCCGGGATGCATCAGTTCTACACGGCATCGCTGTCGATCCCGGTCGCGCTTCTCATCGGCACCGCGTTCGCGTTCGCCCGCCGTCGCCGCGTGCTGTGGGCTCAGCTCGCCCTGCCGCTCACCGCCGCCGCGACGGCCCTCGCGATCAGCCTGAGCATCGGAGCGAGCACGTACTCCGTCCCGGCGGCGCTCGTGCAGTGCATTCTCGCGATCGGCGCCGCGCTGCTCATCCTGTGGGACGCGCGGCGCGGCGTGCGACGGACGCTCACCGCCGTCGTCGCGACCGTCGCCCTGATCCTGACGCCGGCCGTCTGGTCGGTCGTCACGGTCGGCGCGCCGAACTCGACCAATCCGGTCGCGGGCGGCGCATCGGCGAGCGCCATCGTCGGATTCTCGGCGCGCGGCCCCGCGGGTTTCGGCGGGCTTCCGGGCACGGGCGGCGCAGGGTCATTCGCCGGTCGAGGAATGCCGGGCGGTGTTGCGAACGGCGCGGGACACACGCGTGGCCAGCGACCGGGCTCCGCCGCCATGACGCGCCCGGGAGACGCGGCCGGCTCGACAGGTGCGTTCGGTGGGTTGGTGCGCGGCGGGAGCGGCGGTGGCAGCGCGGATGGCGCGACGATCTCCTGGCTGCGCGAGCACCGTGGTTCCGCGAGCTATCTGGTCGCGACGTTCGGTGCGCAGTCGGCGGCATCGCTCATCATCGATACCGGCGGTGACGCCGTCCTGCCGATCGGCGGCTTCAACGGACGTGACCCCGCTCCGACCCTCGCCGCCTTCCAGCAGCTCATCACCGACGGTTCGCTCCGCTACGTGCTCACGAGCGGCGGCAGTCCCTTCGGCGGCGGGTTCGGTGGGGCGTTCAGCGCAGCCGCCGCGACCGATACGTCCATGAGCGCACAGATCCACACCTGGGTGCTGGCGAACTGCACCGAGGTGATGGATGCCGGAGTGACCGGCGTCTACGACTGCGCGGGCTGAGTCAGCCGATCTTCTGCACGAGGGCGCCGAGTCGACGGATCGACTCGTCCTTACCGAGCAGTTCCATCGACTCGAACAGCGGCGGCGAGACGCGGCGTCCGCTCACCGCGACGCGCAGCGGCCCGTAAGCTACGCGCGGCTTCAGGCCGAGGCTGTCGATGAGCGCGACGGAGAGGGCGTCCTGCACGGCCGCAGCGGTGAACCCCTGCTCGGGCACGAGCTCGAGTGCGCCGACCGAGGCCACGAGCACCTCACCGGCGTTCGCGGGGAGGCCCTTCAGCGCGTCGTCCTCGTACGAGACCTCGTCGCGGAAGAGGAACCCGAGGAGCCCCGGCGCGTCGCCGAGCAGCTGCATGCGCTCCTGGACGAGCGGCGCCGCGGCATCCAGCGTCGCCTGCTGCGCGGCGGTCGGCGGGTTCTCGACGGCGCCGGCGGCGTGCAGGTACGGGACGAGCCGCGCGGCGAAGTCGGATGCTTCGAGCATGCGGATGTGGTCGCCGTTGATCGACTCGGCCTTCTTCTGGTCGAAGCGGGCCGGGTTCGGGTTCACATCGACGATGTCGAACGCCGCGACGAGCTCATCGCGGGAGAACACGTCGCGGTCGGCTGCGATCGACCAGCCGAGGAGCGAGAGGTAGTTGAGGAGCCCCTCGTGGATGAAGCCCTTGTCGCGCAGCAGGAACAGGTCGGCCTGCGGGTCGCGCTTGGAGAGCTTCTTCGTTCCGGTCTCACCGAGCACGAGCGGCATGTGCGCGAAGCGCGGCACGAAATCGGCGACACCCGCGTCGCACAGCGCCGCATACAGAGCGAGCTGACGTGCCGTCGACGGCATCAGGTCTTCGCCCCGGATGACGTGCGTGATTCCCATCAGCGCGTCGTCGACGGGGTTCGTGAACGTGTAGAGGGGCTGTCCACCCGCGCGCACGACGACGAAGTCGGGGAAGGAACCGGCCGGGAAGGTCACCTCGCCGCGGATGAGGTCGACGTAGGTGACGTCGTGGTCGGGCACGCGCAGGCGCCAGGCCGGCTCACGGCCCTCGGCGCGGAAGGCGGCCTTCTGCTCGTCGGTCAGGTCGCGGTCGTGGTTGTCATAGCCGAGCTGCTTGGCGCGACCGGCAGCCTCGTTGCGGGCGTCGATCTCCTCCGCGGTCGAGTACGACTCGTAGACGGCGCCGCTCGCCACGAGCTTGTCGAGCACCTCGGCGTAGATCGCGCCACGCTGCGACTGACGGTACGGCTCGTGCGGGCCGCCCTTCTCGACGCCCTCATCCCAGTCGATCTCGAGCCACGTCAGCGCGTCGACGAGCTGCCGGTAGCTCTCCTCGCTGTCGCGGGCCGCGTCGGTGTCCTCGACGCGGAAGATGAGCTTGCCGCCCGTGTGACGCGCGTAGGCCCAGTTGTACAGGGCCGTGCGGACCATCCCGACGTGCGGAAGGCCCGTCGGCGAGGGGCAGAACCGCACGCGGACATCGCTGCCGGAGGCGGTGGTGGTTCGGGGATCGATCGCTGCAGACATCCCGTCCAGTCTAGTTGCGGGGCTCAGCGCGTACCGGTCGCGAGGAGCGCGGTGTGGGGCAGCACCAGCAGGCCCGACACGGCGTCGGCACGGCGCGCGCTCTCGCTGTCGTACACCTCGCGCATGCGGGTGCGGGTCGCGACGTCGCTGCGCCGATAGAGGTTGCCGATCGTCGCGATTCCGCCCTCGACGGCACGCCACAGAAGCGTCGGGGCGACGCTCCACGTCCACTCGACCGCGTGCGCCGACACGTCCCGCAGGCCCGTCCCCTCGAACAGGGTCGCCAGACCGGCCGGCGTGCGGGGGAAGTCGCGCTCGGGCGGCAGGGCGTTCGGCGGCGACCCGCCCGGCGTCACGGCCGACATCGCCTCCCAGATCGGGCGGAGGGGGCTCGCTCCGGCGGGCCAGATGGTCGCGGCTACGGCACCGCCGGGGCGCGTCACCCGGGCGAGCTCCGCAGCGGACGCGCGCGGATCCGCGACGTGGTTCAGCACGAAGTTGGCGGCGACGGCGTCGTACGCCTCGTCGGCGATCGGAAGATCCGGAAGCCCCGCCTCGAGGACGTCGAGCCGCGGGTGAGTGTCGCGCAGTACCGCGCGCATGGATGCCTCGGGCTCCGCCGCGCTGACGTCGAAGCCGCGCGCCTGCGCCGCCGCCGCGACGAGGCCCGAGCCGGCGCCGACATCCAGGAACCTGCCGCTCGGGACGCGCGCGGCAAGGGCATCCAGCAGCGCCGGCACGGCCCCGGCGGTGAGCAGGGCGAACGATTCCGCATACGCGCGGCCGGTGTCGTGCCATTCGGACATAGCCGCGAGGCTACCGGGCAAGGACGTCCTCCAGCACACCCAGGGCGGCCGCAAGCGACGGCACGCGTTCGGCGCCCTGCGCGGTGACGACGTGGAGCCGGCGCGCTTCGGCGTGAGGGAGCGGCGCTGTCACGATGCCCGGCAGCGGTGGGAACGATTCGACGGCCATGCGCGGTAGCGTCGCGACCCCGATCCCCTGCGCGACGAGCCCCTCGACGGCGACGTAGTTGTCGGTCTCGTAGCCGATGCGGGGCTCGAAGCCGGCGCGCTCGCAGAGTTCGAGCAGGTGACCGCGGCAGCGGGGGCATCCCGCGATCCACGTCTCGTCGGCGAGGTCGGCGACGTGCCTCACTTCGCCGTGCGCCGACGGCAGCACGAGCATCAGGTCGTCGCGCCCGGCGCTGCGCACGGTGAGGCCACGCGCGCTCGAGCCGTGCGGGTCGTCGCGGTCGCCGGGATAGCTGAACGTGAGCGCGATGTCCGCTCGATCCTCACGCAGCATCTCGACCGCTTCGGGCGGCTCTGCTTCGACGTAGGTGAGCGAAAGCCCCGGATGCCGCGCGGCGAGTGCCGCGATGAGGCGCGGGACGACCACGGGCGACGCCGAGGGGAACGCGACGAGTCGCACGATACCGGTCCGCAGGCCCCGCAGTTCGGCGAGCTCCTCCGCGGCCGCGTCGACGGCGAGGGAGATCGACGCCGCATGTCGGGCGAGCATGCGCCCGGCCTCCGTCAGGCGCACGCCGCGTCCGACCCGCTCGACGAGTGCGACGTCGAGGCGCGCCTCCAGGCGCCGCAGGTGCTGGCTGACGGCGGGCTGGCTGTAGCCGAGTGCGTCGGCCGCGCCCGTGATCGACCCGGTGTCCGCGATGGCGCGCACGATGCGCAGGCTCTGGAGGTCGAGGTCGCTCATCCATTCATAATCTCATGGCATGCTTAGCATCCGATACCTGACGTAGACGGATGCATTCGCCGCCCCCGAAGCTGGATGCATGACCACGGCGCTTCTCGACGACCTCACCGCGCTGCGGGCCCAGTTCGGCGACACCGCGGGCTACCTCGCGGCCTGCACCGTGGGGCTTCCCTCCGCGGCAACCCGCGACGCCATCGCCGCAGACCTTGCGGGGCGCCCCGACGTCGCCGAGTACAGCCGTGCCGTCGAGGCATCCCGCGCGCATTTCGCGAAGCTCGTCGGCGTCGGCACCGACCGCGTCGCGATCGGCTCGCAGACGTCGGTGCAGGTGTCGCTCCTCGCGACCGCCGTTCCCGACGGCGCCGAGGTGCTCGTCCCCGAGGACGAGTTCTCGTCTCTTGTCCTGCCGTTCGTCCACGCCGGGCGGGGCATCCGAGTGCGCACCGCGCCACTGGCCGCCCTCGCAGACGCAGTGACCTCCGACACGGCGCTCGTCGCGTTCTCGCTCGTGCAGTCGGGCTCCGGCGAGGTCGCCGACCTCGACGCGATCGTCGCCGCCGCCGCAACGGTCGGCGCGCGGACCGTGTGCGACGCGACGCAGGCCGTCGGCTGGATGCCGGTGGATGCCGGTCGGGTCGACGCCCTGCTGTGCCACGCGTACAAGTGGCTGTGCTGCCCGCGCGGTGTGGCGTTCCTCACCCTTCGCGAGGAGTTCGCCCGCACGCTCGTGCCCGTGCACGCCGGCTGGTACGCGGGCGCGGACCCGTGGACCTCGTGCTACGGCGGCGACGCCGAACTCGCCGGGTGCGCGCGCCGCTTCGATGTCTCCCCCGCGTGGCAGGCCTTCGTCGGCGCGGAGCCGGCTCTCGCCGCGTTCGCCGCCGCCGACGCGGCACAGATCCACGCGTACACGACGGGTCTCGCCGCCGCCTTCCGGGCCCGACTCGGCATCGACGAGCCGGCGCTCCCGAGCGCGATCGTGACGTGGGCGGATGCCACGGGCTGCGACCTCGCGCTCCTGACCGCCGCGGGGATCGTCGCCTCGGGGCGGAACGGCCGCGCGCGGGTCGCCTTCCACGTCTTCAACGACGCCGACGATGTGGAGTGCGCCGCCGCGGCGCTCGGGCGCTGACGGCACTCCGCGTCAGGCGTCGGTCGGGCCTACCTCGCCGTGGGCTGCGGCCCATGCCGCCCGCACCGCGCCCAGCGCCGCCTCGAGATCGAGGCCTTCCGCGGCACTGACGTAGCGCCGCGCCGCACGGTGGAGTGACGGCGCGAGGGCCTGGTCCGCGACCACCCGGGTCCCCCGCGTGCGGTTGGTCTCGATCAGGCCCTCCGCCGTGAGCGCGGCGTAGGCCTTCGCGACCGTCCCGGCGGCGACCTGCAGATCGCCCGCGAGCTGGCGGATCGAGGGCAGCCGCTGGCCGCCGACCAGTTCCCCCGACCGGATGCCGTCGGCGATCTGGCGCCGGATCTGCTCGAACGGGTCGACCGAGGCCGACGGATCGAGGACGATCACGATGCCGCGCCGGAGGGGCCGATCACGACGGCGCGCCGCTGCGGGCCGACCGGCTGCCGGTACCTGAGCGCCACACTTCCCAGCGCCGCCAGCGTGAGCAGCACGATGCTCACGACCATTGATGCGAGACCGAGCACGATGAGCACGAGCGCCACGACGGTCCAGCCTGCGGGCGACGTGGGCAGCATTCCCGAGAGGATGACCTGGCCAGAGAAGGCCGCCGCGCCGCCCACCGGTTGCAGGATCGCGGCGACGATGATCGCCAACAGGATCCGCACGCTGCCGCGTCGCCAGTGCACGTCGGCTTCCGCGCCTTCGCCATGTGGCAGCGCGGGTGTCGTCGCGACCCGCCGCAGCGCGACGGCGCCCGCAACGAGAAGGACGATGATCGCGGCCAGCGCCGGCACCCCGTAGTACCAGCCCGCGTATGGACCGGAGGTGCTCGAGACCGCGCCTTCCGTGAACGTGATCTCCCGGGAAAGACCGCGCTCGTCGGCACTCGACGTGAATCCGGTGAAGAGGAAGACGACGACCGCGAACACGACGGCGCCCGCCAGGACGAGCGCATCGGGGCGTGCGACGTAGCTCCCGACCGAGCGCGGCGTGAGCGAGGCTTCGCGTGTCGCGTCGGCGGCGACCGCCACGGAGCGCGGGGGGATCACCGCATAGACGAGGAGTGCAACCGTGGCCGCCACGGGCGCCGCGAGCAGCAGCGGCAGGCCATACGCCTCAGGCGTCGACATGCCGAAGGAGACGAGGGCCGCGAAGACGACGATCGTCACCACGACGGCTGCGACGGCGCGGAGCCGGGCTGCGCGCAGCAGTGACACGTATTCCGGCGACGGCCGACTCGTCGACTGTCGACGGCCGGCAGCGATCGCCGCCACGACCACGACGACGGCCGCCACGATGGCGGCCGCGTATCCGACCAGAATGATCCCGAGCATGTCGACTCTCCCTGCGTGTACCACTGCCTTGATACAAGTATGGCCCCTTGTGTATCACTAGATCAATACATGAGTTGCTCCACCCCCGCTCGTTGAGCGAGCGAAGCGAGTCGAAACGACTGTGGCGTGGNGCTCGTTGAGCGAGCGAAGCGAGTCGAAACGACTGTGGCGTGGCGCGTTTCGTCTCCCCGCTGCGCGGCTCGCTCAACGACCAGAGGGGGGCGATGGCGCGTTTCGACTCCCCGCTGCGCGGCTCGCTCAACGACCGGTGCCGGGCGGCTCGCTCAACGACCGGCGCGGGGCGGCGGTTCCCCGGTCGTTGAGCGAGCGGAGCGAGTCGAAACGTCGGTCGCCTCGTCCCCGCGTTTCGACTCACCGCGGGGCGGCTCGCTCAACGAACGGTGGAGCGCGCGTAGGGCGAGAGCACGGTCACGGCGACGACGATGACGAGCGCCACGAGCGCGAGTCCGCCGTAGCCGATCGCACCGAGGATGAGGCCGGCGAGCACCGACCCGACCGCCGCGCTGAAGGTCATGATCGTGTCGGAGAGCCCCTGTCGGCGCGGACGCATCGCCGTGAGGGTCGACTCGGTGAGCAGCGCCGCGCCCGCGACCGTCGCCGCGCTCCAGCCGGCTCCGAGAAGGAACAGCGCGACGAGGACGGTCCACTGCGAGTCGGGAGCGACGGCGGCGAGCACGAGGGACGCCGCCAGCAGCCCCTGCCCGACGAGGATCGTCGCGATCCGCCCCGCCCGGTCCGCCAGCGCACCGAAGAGGGGCGACAGCCCGTACATCCCGAACACATGGAGTGCGATCGTCGTCCCGACGACGACCGTCACGTGCTCGGGGGCGAGGTGAGCGAGATGCACGGGGGTCATCGCCATGACGGATGCCATGACGACGTGCGATCCCGCGACGGCGAAGATGGCATACCGTGCGACGAGCGGGCGATCCGTGTCGACGATGTGCTCGCGGCGCGCTTCACCGGTCGACGTCAGCCGCTGCGCGATGAGCAGCGGGTCGGGCCGCAGCGCAACGATGTAGAGGATGAACGCCGCGATCTGGGCGACGATCGAGAACGCGTAGGCGCCCGTGAGCGGCGGCATGCCGATCGCCTGCCCGAGCGCCTCCCCCGGAGTCAGCATCAGGGGGCCGACGACACCGCCGACGGTCGTGGCCCACACCACCGTGCCGAGGTCGCGCGCACGCCGATCGGAGACGGCGAGGTCGGTCGCCGCGAAGCGCGACTGGAGGTTGCCGGCGTTCCCCGCCCCGATGAGGATGACCCCGACGAGCAGCAGCGGGAACAGCCGCAGCGCGGCCGCCGTGATCACGACGGCGATGCCGACGAGGGCGAAGAGGTTTCCGAGGGTCAGCGCGACGCGCCGGCCGCGACGGGCCGCGAGCCGCGCGAGGGGAATCGCGCAGAACGACGCACCGAGCGTGACGGATGCCGTCGCGAGGCCCGACAGGGAGTCCTGCCCGGACAGGTCGGCGGCGAGCAGCGCCCCGAGCGACACGGTGGCCCCGAACGCGATGCCACCGAGCACCTGCCCGACAGCGAGGACGCGGACGGTCCGCCGCTGGATCGCGGCGACCTCGTCGGGGGTCGCCGCGGCGGCCTCGACGCTCACGCGTTGCGTACGGGGTTGCGGAGTGTTCCGAGCCCGGTGATCTCGACCTCGACCGTCTGCCCCGCCTCGAACGGGCCGATGCCCGCCGGCGTGCCGGTGAGGATCACGTCTCCGGGCAGGAGCGTGAACGCCGCCGAGGCGTACGCGATGATGTCGGGCACCGAGTGCACCATGTCGGAGATCGGGCCGTCCTGGCGCACCTCGCCGTCGACGCGCGTCACGATCCGCGCCCCACCGGCGAGGTCGAACTCGGTCTCGATCGCGGGGCCGAGCGGGCAGAACGTGTCGAACCCCTTCGCCCTCGCCCACTGCCCGTCGGACTGCTGCAGGTCACGCGCCGTGACGTCGTTGCCGATCGTGTATCCGAAGACGTAGTCCAGGGCATCCGCTGCCGGCACGTTCTTCGCGACGCGGCCGATCACGACGGCGAGCTCGCCCTCGAAGTCGGTGCGCGCGGACTGCGGCGGGCGCACGATCGCGTCGCCCGGGCCGATGACGGCGGTGTTCGGCTTCAGGAACAGCAGCGGCGCCGCGGGTGCCTCGCCGCCCATCTCGGCGGCGTGGTCGCGGTAGTTCTTGCCGACGCACACGACCTTGGAGCGCGGGATGACAGGAGCGAGCAGCGCGATGTCGCCGAGCGCGACGCGCTCCCCCGTCGTCTCGAACCCCGCGAACATGGGGTCGCCGGCAAGGACGACGATCTCGCCCTCGTCGACGATCCCGTAGCGGATCGCCTCCTGGTGGCTGAAGCGTACGACCCGCATCAGCCGTCCAGGCGCTCGAGCCAGCCGTGCACGTCCTCGCGACGGCCGTACTGGATGTCGGTGAGCTCTTCGCGCAGCGACAGGGCGAGCGGCCCGAGAGGCTGCTCGTCGACGAAATCCGCACCCTTGAGCACGCCGATCGGCGCGACGACCGCCGCGGTGCCGCACGCGAACACCTCGACGATGTCGCCGGACGCCACGCCCTGCCGCCACTCGTCGATCGAGACGTGCCGCCCCTCGACCTTATGGCCGCGGTCGGCGGCGAGCTGCAGGATCGACTCGCGCGTGATGCCCTCGAGGATCGAGTCGGACTGCGGGGTGACGATCGTGCCGTCCTTATAGACGAACACGATGTTCATCCCGCCGAGTTCCTCGACGTTGCGGTTCTGATCGAGGAAGACGACCTGGTCGCAGCCCTGCTCGTATGCCTCGGCCTGCGGCAGGAGGCTCGCCGCGTAGTTGCCGCCGGTCTTCGCCGCACCCGTGCCGCCCTTGCCGGCGCGGGCGTAGTCCTCGCTGAGCCAGATCGAGACGGGCTTCGCGCCGCCCTTGAAGTAGGCGCCGACCGGCGAGGCGATCACGTAGTAGCCGACCTTGTTCGCAGGGCGCACCCCGAGGAACGCCTCCTTCGCGAACATGAACGGACGCAGGTACAGGCTCTGGTCGGCCCCGGAGGGCACCCAGGCACCGTCGACGGCGATGAGCGCCTTGAGCGACTCGACGAAGTACTCGACGGGAAGCTCGGGAAGGGCGAGGCGACGCGCACTGCGCTGCAGCCGCTTGCCGTTCTCCGCCGGCCGGAAGGTGTGGATCGAGCCGTCGGCGTGGCGGTAGGCCTTGATCCCCTCGAAGATCTCCTGGCCGTAGTGGAGGACTGCGGCGGCGGGGTCGAGCGACAGCGGGCCGTACGGCTGCACACGCGGACGGTGCCACCCGCCGCGCACCGACCAGCAGATGTCGACCATGTGGTCGGTGAAGGTCGTGCCGAAGGCGGGGTCGACGAGGAGTTCGGCGCGCTCGGCATCCGTGCGCGCGGCGAGGTTCTTCGTGACGGCGAACTCGAGCGGTGCGAGTCCGGCGTCGGGGTCGTAGGTGAGGCTCATGGTCTTTCCTCTGTCTCTGGTCGCGGTTCCAGGCTACGCCTGGAGTGTCTGCGCGATGGCGTCGCCGACCTCTGCGGTCGTGCGGGGCGCCGACCCGCGGGCGGCGATGTCGTCCTCGACAGCGCGGGTGACGCGCTGCGCTTCGCCTGCGAGCCCGAGGTGATCGAGCAGAAGGGCGACGGACAGGATCGCGGCCGTGGGATCGGCCAGTTGCTTGCCCGCGATGTCCGGCGCCGAGCCGTGCACGGGCTCGAACATCGAGGGGAACGCGCCGTCGGGATTGATGTTTCCCGAAGCGGCGAGGCCGATGCCTCCGGTGACGGCGCCGGCCAAGTCGGTGAGGATGTCGCCGAAGAGGTTGTCGGTGACGATCACGTCGAAGCGGCCCGGGTTCGTGACCAGATAGATGGTGGCCGCGTCGATGTGCACATAGTCTACGGCGACGTCAGGGTGCTCGGATGCCACGGCATCGACGATCCGCTTCCACATGCCGCCCGCATGCACGAGCACGTTCGTCTTGTGCACGAGCGTGAGCTTCTTGCGGCGCTTCTCGGCGAGGTCGAAGGCGTAGCGGACGACGCGTTCGATGCCGTACGCCGTGTTGACGCTCGTCTCGTTCGCGACCTCGTGCGGCGTGCCGGTGCGGATCGACCCGCCGTTGCCGACATAGGGGCCTTCCGTGCCCTCGCGCACGACGACGAAGTCGATCTCGCCGGGGTCGGCGAGGGGGCCGGGGGCTCCGGGGTAGAGCTTCGACGGGCGGAGGTTGACGTAGTGGTCGAGCGCGAAGCGAAGCTTCAGCAGCAGCCCGCGCTCGATGTTCGCGTCCTTCAGGCGCGGGTCGCCGGGCACTCCCCCGACGGCGCCGAGGATGATCGCGTCATGACCGGCGATGGCCGCGAGGTCGTCGTCGGTGAGGGTGTCACCGGTTTCGAGGTAGCGCGCCGCACCGAGGGAGAACCGCGTCTTCTCGAACACGACGTCGGAGCCCGCGGTGACGGCATCCAGCACCTTCTCCGCTTCGGCGACGACCTCGGGACCTATTCCGTCACCGGGGATCAGGGCCAGTCTGATGACGCGCGACATCGCTCTCCTCGTTCGTGGGGGTCGTTCTCAGCGTAGTGGCCGCGATGACCGCGGCGATCACGACGAGACCCGCTCCCACGAGCGCCGTCACGACGACACCCGAGTCGAACGCGTGCGCAGCGGCGGCGCGCAGCTGGTCACCGACGGTGCCGCCGAGCTGATCGGCCACGTTCATCGCACCCGCGAGCGTCTCGCGCGCGGCATCCGCCAGCGACCCGGTGACGCCGTCGGGCAGCTCCATGCCGGTACGGAAGAGCGACGTGAGGATGCCACCGAGCACGGCCGTGCCGAGGACGGCGCCCAACTCGTACGCCGTCTCCGAGACGGCACTCGCGGCGCCGGCCTTCTGCGGCGGGGCACTCGAGAGGATGAGGTCGTTCGACACGGTCTCGGCCGCGCCGATCCCGATGCCGAGGAGGACGAACGCCCAGATCAGCAGGGTGAGGTCGGCGTCGGTCGCCGACAGCGCGACCATCACATACCCGGCCGTCGAGAACGCGAGGCCGACGGGGACGACGATGCGCGCGTCGACGCGCTGCGCGACCGGCACGACCGCGAGGCCCGCGATGATCATCGCCACCATGCCGGGGACGAGCGCGAGCCCGGCATCCATCGGCGTGAGCCCCACGATCAGCTGCAGGTGCTGCGCGACGAAGAAAAGGAACCCGACGAGCGCGATGACGCTCAGGAGGTTCACGAGGAGCGCCCCCGTGAACGAGCCGAGGGAGAACAGCCGCATGTCGAGCATCGGCGTCTCGAGGCGCAGTTGCCGACGCACGAAGAGGACCCCGAAACCGAGACCGAGCACGACGAGCAGCGGCACCGTCACACCGAACCCGTGCACGGCCGCCTCTTTGATGGCGAACACGATCGGGACCATCGTCGCCATCGACAGCACGATCGAGAGCGGGTCGATGCGGCCGGGGTGCGGGTCGCGGCTTTCGGGCAGGAGGAGGGGTGCGAACACGAGGAGGGGCACCAGCACGGGCACGGCCATGAGGAACACCGAACCCCACGAGAAGTGCTCGAGCAGGATGCCGCCGACGATCGGGCCGAGCGCAGCGCCGGCGGAGAACATCGCCGCCCACACCGCGATCGCGAGGCGACGCTGGTCGCGATGCGTGAAGATCGAGCGCAGCAGCGAAAGGGTCGAGGGCATGAGCATCGCACCGAACACACCCATGCCCGCACGCGCGGCGATGAGCCAGCCGGCACTCGGCGCGAACGCGGCGAGAGCGGAGATCGCGGCGAACCCGCTCGCACCGATGAGGAGCATCCGGCGCCGGCCGAACCGGTCACCGAGGGTCCCCATCGTGACGAGAAGGCCCGCCAGAACGAGCGGGTAGGCGTCGATGATCCAGAGCTGCTCCGCGCTCGACGGGCCGAGGTCGCGGGCGATGTCGGGGAGCGCGAAGCTCAGCACCGTGTTGTCCACGGCGACGAGCAGCACGGGGAGCATGAGCACAACGAGGGCAGCCCAGCCGCGCCAGCCGACCTTGCGGCCCTGGGCGTCGGCGACGCGGAGTTCTTCTGTCAAAGTCATTTCTGTACCGTCCAGCCGGTATAGTAACAGAAGCGGACCGCGACAGAAAGGACCGAGACATGGCCAGACCTCCCCGCGCCCGCGAGAGCGTGCTCGACGCGTTCGAGCGGCTGCTCGTCGACGAGGGCGAGCGCGCCGCGACGATGGATGCCGCAGCCCGTGCCGCCGGAGTGTCGAAGGGCGGCCTGCTCTACCACTTCGCCTCGAAGGACGCGCTCGAAGCCGCGCTCATCGAACGGCTCACGGTCCTCGTCGACGAGGACGTCGCCGCCATGGCGTCGGCCCCTGAAGGACCCGTCGCGTTCTTCGTGCGCACCTCGGTCATGGACGATGACCCGCTCGATCGCGCCCTGATCGCCACGTCGCGCCTCGCCCAGGCGGGGCACGCCGATGCCGCGGCCGCCCTGCGCGATGTGCGCACCCGGTGGGAGGAGGCCCTCCGCCCCCACGTACGTGACGCGGCGGCGCTCGACCTCGTGCTCCTCGTCAGCGACGGACTGTACTACAACAACGCCCTGTCGGGGACGGCCGTGGCGGGCCCTGTCCCCCAGGGCACGGGCCTCGACGAGCTCATCGCTCTCGTCGAGGCCGCCGTGCGCTGATCAGGCCTCGGTGATCTCGATCTGACGGAACAGGTCAGCGCCGACGGAGGCGCGCATCTGCTCGAGGATCTCCTCGGGAACGGGCTGGTCGACGGTGAGCACCGACAGAGCGCGCCCCGAGGCATCCGGACGTGCGACGAACAGTCCCTCGATGTTGATGCCGGCGCTGCCGAGGTTCTGGCCGTAGATCGCGACGATGCCCGGACGGTCGGCATAGCGCATCACGATGTGGTGCTTCTCGATCGGCACTTCGATCTCGTAGCCGTTGACGCCGACGATCTTCGGCACCATGCGGGTGCCGGCGAGCGTCCCCGCGACCGTCAGCACGGTGCCGTCGGCGAGCGTGCCGCGGAGGATCGTGATGTTGCGGTACAGCGGGCTCTCGGCCTCGACGATGAGGCGCGTCTCGATGCCGCGCTGCTCGGCGAACAGCGGCGCGTTGACGTACGAGACGTTCTCGCTGACGATCTTCGTGAGGATGCCCTTGAGCGCCGCGAGCCGGTACACGCTCACGTCGTAGGCGGCGAGCTCGCCGCGCACCTCGATGTCGAGGCTCTCGACGGCGCTCGTCGCGAGGCCCGAGAACACCTGGCCGAGCTGCTCGACGAGGGCGATGCCGGGGCGGACGAACGGGTCGATGACGCCACCGGCGACGTTGACCGCGTCGGGGACGAGGTCTCCCTCGAGGGCGAGCTTCACGGAGCGCGCGACCGAGATGCCCGCCTTCTCCTGCGCCTCGTCGGTGGATGCCCCGAGGTGCGGGGTCACGACGACGTTCGGCAGCGACAGCAGCGGGAACGCCGTGCCGTCCTCCTTGGGCGGCTCGGACGTGAAGACGTCGAGCCCCGCGCCGGCGATCTCGCCTGAGGTCAGCGCCGTGTAGAGGGCCTCTTCGTCGATGAGGCCGCCGCGCGCGACGTTGACGACGTAGGCGGTCGGCTTCATGAGCGCGAACTGCTCGGCACCGATCATGCCGGTCGTCTCGGGCGTCTTCGGCATGTGGATCGTGACGAAGTCGCTCTGCGCGAGGACCTCGTCGAGCCCGAGGAGGGTCACGCCGAGCTGCTGCGCACGCGTGGGGGTGACATACGGGTCGTACGCGACGACCGTCACGCCGAAGCCCTGCAGGCGCGCGGCGATCAGGGCGCCGATGCGCCCGAGGCCGATGATGCCGACGGTCTTCTCGAAGAGCTCCGTGCCCGTGAACGAGCTGCGCTTCCAGGCGCCCGCCGCGAGCGAGGCGTGCGCCGCCGGGATGTGGCGGGCGAGGCTCAGGATGTGGCCGACGGTGAGCTCGGCGGCCGAGATGATGTTCGAGGTCGGCGCGTTCACGACCATGACGCCGGCGGCCGTCGCGGCCTTGATGTCGACGTTGTCGAGCCCGACACCGGCGCGCGCGACGACCTTCAGCCGCGTGGCCGCGGCGATCGCCTCGGCATCCACCTTCGTGGCGGAGCGGATGAGGATCGCGTCGGCGTCGGCGATCGCGGCGAGCAGCGCCGGACGGTCGGTGCCGTCGACGGAGCGGACGTCGAAATCGGGACCGAGCGCGTCGATCGTGGCGGGAGAGAGTTCTTCGGCAATCAGGACGACAGGCTTGGACACAGCAGCAGACCTTCGGGGCTTCGCGCGAGCGCAGGCGGGTGGGATGCCCCGCCGCACGCCATCGGGGCGGGACGTGCCCAGCCTACCGGCCCGCGCGGGGGCCTCCTGACCGTGTGACGAGCGACGTCAGCCGAGCATCGATGCGCCGGCGGGTCCCGTCGTGTACGCAAGGATGTCCAGCCAGAAGACAGCCACCAGTGCCAGACCCGTCATTTTGACCAGGGAGAACTCCCACCAGGATCGCCGCCACCCGATCGCGAACGCTGCGCTGAAGGCGATGACAGGGGCAACGGCGGCGAACACCAGAACGAACCACCCGTATCCGTTGAGTGGCCTCTCACCATGGCTGAGCAAGACGGAGTAGTCGATCGCGTTCCACACGAAGTAGGCGTAGAAGAGGCCGAACAGCCCGGCGATCGTCACGATCAGCCACGTGGGCATGGCGCGCGGCTTCGTGACCGCCGCCGGGGATGCCGAGGTGCTCACTGCCCCACCGCCCCCACCATCACGAACGGCCAGGGCACGAGGAGCGCCAGCCCTCCGACGAGCCACACGATCCGGAGCCACGCCTTCGACGCACGCGTCAGGAGGTACGTCGTCCCGAACCAGAGCGCGGGCGCGAGAACGGCGAGCCAGAAGGACACCCGATAGCCGACGGGGCTCACGAGGAACTGCGCGGTGCCCTGCAGTCGCAGGCCGCCGACGATCCAGCCGATCGTGAACAGCAGGTACGCGCCGCCGATGATCCCGAGCGTGACGAGCGTCGCATTGCTCATCGGCGCGTGATCGCCGGGCATGACGACGGTGCCGTCCTTCTCGATGCGACCGACCCTGTCGCTGTCCTTGCCGACAGCGGTGAAGCCGTCGGGCAACGCCAGTGGTTCCTCGGCGGCGGCGCGCACGCCGTCGTCGAGGGTGGGATCGTCGTCGCCGTCCCAGCGGAGGGCGTCGTCGTCGCGTCCTGTGCTCACGCGCCCAGCGTATCGCGCGCGACCTGCGCGGCTTCCCGGGCGGCGCGCACGAGCGAGGCATCCGTCACATCGTGCCCGGGGGTGCCTCCGCCCGGTCCCGGCGGCGCCTCCGCACCCGCGACGGCGCGCGCCGACAGGTGCACGGCGTCGACGCCGGTCGCCGCGATCGCGGGGATGTCCTCGGTGCGGATGCCGCCTCCGGCCATGATCTCGATGTCGCCGCGCTCGCGGACCAACCGCGCCAGCATGGCGAGACCGTCCACGGAGCGCGCCGCTCCCCCGGAGGTGAGCACTCGTCCGACGCCGACCGCGCGCACGGCGTCGAGCACCGCCACGGGGTCGGGCGTCGCATCGATCGCACGGTGGAACACGAGGGTCGCCGCGCCCGCGGCATCCCGCCATCGCCGGAGGGCCTCGAGGTCGGCGCTGCCATCGGGGCGCAGGGCGCCGACGACGACTCCCTCGGCGCCGGCCGCGACCGCCGCGACGATGTCCGCCGCCACGAGGTCGACTTCGTCCGCGTCGTAGACGAAGCCACCGCCGCGGGGGCGCACGAGGACGTTCACGCGCTCTCCGCCGACCGCACGGCAGGCCGCCTCGACGAGCCCGATCGACGGAGTGAGCCCGCCGATGCCGAGCGCCTGACACAGCTCCAGCCGGTCCGCCCCCGCTGCCATGGCGGCGCGCGCTCCGGCGGCGTCCTGAACGGCGATCTCGACGGCGATGACCATGGAGGACACGCTAGCAAAGGCCGAAGGCCCGACCCCGGGTGCGGGGTCGGGCCTCGTGGCTTGTGACAGCCTGTCCCGGCGGGTGCGCCGAGGGTCTGCGGGAACTCAGCGCGCGGCCGAGCCCTCCGTGTAGTCGGCGTCCTGCTGCTTCCACGCGAACAGGGCGCGCAGGTCCTTGCCGACGGCCTCGATCGGGTGGGCGGCGGCCTTCGCGCGCAGCTCCTGGAACTCCGGCGCGCCGGCATCCTGGTCGCCGATGAAGCGCTCCGCGAACGCTCCCGACTGGATGTCGGCGAGAACGGCGGACATGTTCTCCTTGACGTGCGGGTCGATGACGCGCGGGCCCGAGACGTAGTCGCCGTACTCGGCCGTGTCGGAGACCGACCAGCGCTGCTTGGCGATGCCGCCCTCCCACATGAGGTCGACGATGAGCTTCAGCTCGTGCAGCACCTCGAAGTAGGCGATCTGCGGCTGGTACCCGGCCTCGGTGAGGGTCTCGAACCCGTACTGCACGAGCTGCGAGACGCCGCCGCAGAGCACCGCCTGCTCACCGAACAGGTCGGTCTCGGTCTCCTCGGTGAACGTCGTCTTGATGACACCGGCACGGGTGCCACCGATGGCCTTCGCGTACGCCAGCGCCGTCGCCCAGGCGTGGCCCGAGGCATCCCGCTCCACGGCGATGATGTCGGGGATGCCACGGCCGGCGACGAACTCGCGGCGCACCGTGTGACCGGGCGCTTTCGGGGCGACGAGTATGACGTCGACGCCCTCGGGCGCGTCGATGTAGCCGAAGCGGATGTTGAAGCCGTGCGCGAAGGCGAGGGTCTTGCCGGCGGTGAGGTTCGGCTTGATCTCGTTGTTGTAGATGCCCCGCTGGTGCTGGTCGGGCGCGAGGATCATGATGAGGTCGGCCCACGCGGTCGCGTCGGCGACGCTCTTGACCTCGAAGCCGTCCTCCTGCGCCTTGGGCGCGGACTTCGACCCCTCCTTGAGAGCGATGACGACCTCGACACCCGAGTCACGCAGGTTCTGCGCGTGCGCGTGGCCCTGCGAGCCGTAGCCGACGATCGCGACCTTCTTCTGCTGGATGATGGACAGGTCGGCGTCGGAGTCGTAGAAGATCTCAGCCATGGTGTGTGTTTCTCCTTGATTTCTTTCCGGTCGTTGAGCGAGCGCAGCGAGTCGAAACGCCCGCGAGGGAGTCAGCCGCGCAGCACGCGCTCGGTGATGGACTTCCCGCCACGGCCGATGGCGACCATGCCGGACTGGGCGAGCTCCTTGATGCCGAAGGGCTCGAGGGCGCGCAGGATGGCGTCGACCTTGCCGCGGTCACCCGTGACCTCCACGACGAGCGCGTCGGTCGCATAGTCGACGACGGATGCCCGGAAGAGGTTCACGACCTCGATGACGTTCGAGCGCGACTGGTTGTCGGCGCGGACCTTGATGAGCATGTGCTCACGCTGGACCGACGCCGCCGGCTCGAGCTCGACGATCTTGATGACGTTGACGAGCTTGTTCAGCTGCTTCGTCACCTGTTCGAGGGGCAGACCCTCGACGTCGACAACGACCGTGATGCGGGAGAGTCCCGGCACCTCGGTGACCCCCACGGCGAGGGACTCGATGTTGAACCCGCGACGGGCGAACAGCCCCGCGACGCGGGTCAGAAGGCCCGGCTTGTCCTCGACGAGGAGGCTCAGAACGTGCTTGCTCATGCTCAGTCCTCCTGATCGAAGCTCGGCGCGTGGTCACGCGCGTACTGGATGTAGCTGTTGCTGACCCCCTGCGGGACCATCGGCCAGACCATCGCGTCGGCGGAGACGACGAAGTCGATCACGACGGGGCGGTCGTTCGTCTCGAGCGCCGTGCGGATCGCGGCATCCACGTCCTCTTCCTTCTCGACGCGGATCGCGAGGCATCCGTATGCCTCGGCGAGCTTCACGAAGTCGGGGATGCGGATCGTGTCGTGGCCCGTGTTGAGGTCGGTATTGGAGTACCGGCCGTTGTAGAACAGGGTCTGCCACTGGCGGACCATGCCGAGCGACGAGTTGTTGATGATCGCGACCTTGATCGGGATGTTGTTGATGACGCAGGTGGCGAGCTCCTGGTTCGTCATCTGGAAGCAGCCGTCGCCGTCGATCGCCCACACGTCGCGCTCGGGCTCGGCGACCTTCGCGCCCATCGCCGCCGGGACGGAGTAGCCCATCGTGCCGGCGCCGCCGGAGTTGAGCCACGCGTTCGGACGCTCGTACTTGATGAACTGCGCGGCCCACATCTGGTGCTGACCGACGCCCGCGGCGAACACGCCCTCGGGACCGGTCAGCTCGCCGATGCGCGAGATGACGTACTGCGGCGACATGAGGCCGTCGCTCGGCTGCGTGTAGCCGAGGGGGAACTCATCGCGCAGGCCGTCGAGGTACGACCACCACTCGGCCGTGTCGGGCTTCACCCCCTCCGACGCGCCGCGGAACGCCGCGTCGAGATCGATGAGCACCTCGCGTACGTCACCCACGATCGGCACGTCGGCCGTCCGGATCTTGGAGATCTCGGCGGGGTCGATGTCGACGTGCACGACCTGCGCGTTCGGGGCGAACAGCGCCGCCTTGCCGGTCACGCGGTCGTCGAACCGCGCACCCAGGGCGACGATGAGGTCAGCCTCCTGCAGCGCGAGGACGGCGGGCACCGTGCCGTGCATGCCCGGCATGCCGAGGTGCTGCGGATGCGAATCGGGGAAGGCGCCGCGCGCCATCAGCGTCGTCACGACCGGCGCTCCGGTCGTCTCGGCGAGGGTCAGCAGCTCCGCCGAGGCGCCCGAGCGGATGACACCGCCACCGACGTACAGGACGGGCTTCTTGGCCGAGGCGAGGAGGCTCGCGGCGGCCTGGATCTGCTTGCCGTGCGCCTTCGTGACGGGCCGGTAGCCGGGCAGGTCGTAGCGCGGCGGCCACACGAACGGCACCTCCGCCTGCTGCGCGTCCTTCGTGATGTCCACGAGCACGGGGCCGGGGCGGCCCGTCGAGGCGATCTCGAAGGCGGCGGCGATAGCGCCGGGGATCTCGGAGGCATCCTTCACGAGGAAGGAGTGCTTCGTCACCGGCATGGTGATGCCGACGATGTCGGCCTCCTGGAAGGCATCCGTGCCCATGAGCGTCGAGAAGACCTGACCGGTGATCGCGAGCATCGGCACGGAGTCCATGTAGGCGTCGGCGATCGCCGTGACGAGGTTCGTCGCGCCGGGGCCGGACGTCGCGATGGCGACGCCGACCTTGCCGGATGCCGCGGCGTAGCCCTCGGCAGCGTGGCCGGCGCCCTGCTCGTGGCGGACGAGGATGTGGCGAAGCGCCGTCGAGTCCATGAGCGGGTCGTAGACGGGGAGGATCGCGCCGCCGGGGAGGCCGAACACGTCGGTCACCCCCAGCAGTTCGAGGGAGCGGACGACGGCTTCGGCTCCGGTCAGAACCGGTGCCGAGGCGCCGCGGGCGGGCGGCCGAGGGACGGCCGCAGCGGTGTCGAAGGACATGTGTGAGACCTCGGGTGATCGAGTGAGCGGTTGTGCGGGGCCTAGCCCGTCGTCGCGCCCTCCGCAGCGGAGCGCACGAGCTTCGAGTACTTGGCCAGAACGCCACGGGTATAGCGCGGGGGAAGGGGCTCCCAGCCGTCACGGCGGGAGTTCAGCTCTGCCTCGTCGACGAGTAGATCGAGAGTGCGAGCCGCGATATCGACCCGTATCAGATCACCATCGCGCACGAAGGCGATGGGACCTGCGTCCACCGCTTCGGGTGCTATGTGGCCGATG